>NZ_JBIVJN010000019.1:0-195431 GCF_044750345.1 Streptomyces sp. NPDC088817 | reverse complement strand
TGGCACAGGTTGTAGAGACCGTCCAGGGATGTCTATGCCAGTCCAGCGCGGGCATGAAACCGCAGGTCAGGGCTTCCTGGTCCGGGAGCGGCTGCCCAGTTGGTGATCGCTATGTGATAGACGGGTGATACGGCGAGGCCCCGCCGAGGACCATCCTGATGGGGCCTGCGCGCGGAGCCGTGAGACGACGAAGCCGCACTGGAGCTCTCCGGTGCGGCTTCGTAGTGAGTGCGGCTGCGCTGTCGGGCGCGATGTGGTCGGTGCCTCATGCGGCCTGTCCCTGTGACGCTTTTGGGGTGCGCCTACTTTGCGATTGCACTCGCCTATACGCCTAAGACGCCGGTTTCGTCAGGTGTTCCGTTGTGCTGAGCTGCGGATGGTGCAGTCGAGGACGAACGCTCGGACGTTCAGGTTCCTACTCTCGTTGAACTGAGCGGCCTGGGCATCGTAGGTCTCCTTCAGGCCGACAGGTGTCTGCCCTGCAGCTGGGGGCTTGCGTTCCTTCGCCAGCCACTGGTCGGTGGTGAAGAAGGCGATCAGGTAGATGCCGTTGCGGTGCCCAGCGCGGCGAGGTGGTCGTCGGCGAGCTGGGTTTGCATGGCGGTTTTGATCTTGTCGTGCCAGTTGCCCCTTACTTCGATAGCGACCTGGGCCACACGCTCTTCCTGTCGCTGCGGTGAGGAGCGAGTCGCCGCAGCGGTGGGCGCCGCCGCGTGGCAAGTGGCTGTCTTCTCGCCCTGGCCCGAACTATGCCGCGCAAACCTTCGTGGAGATCATCGAAGCCGACGCCGGCCTATCGCCCATGTGCGGGCCGTCGTGCAGGTCGAGCAGCAGGGTCAGATCGTGCTCCCCGCCATCTGTTGACGAGGCCCAGCAGCGCGAGAGCTTCAAGGATCGGGTGCAGGCAATACGTCGACGTCGGCCTGCACCATCGCGACAGCCACGCCATCCGGTAACGGACGTGATCAAACCCCGGACGGACAGACCACCCCTGTCGTACCGTCACACCACAGAACAGCGTCAACTCGCCCAGGAGCTCCAGTGCCGTCCATCTATCTCGCCGGAAAGATCGGCCCAGGCGACTGGCGTTACGACCTGATCGGCTACCGGCTCCGCGGCGCCTGGGAGGTAGACGATGACCACCCCTCCGAGCCGTGGCCCGTCCTGAAGCGCGGCGTTCTTGGCTTCTTCGACTACGTTGGCCCGTACTTCGTCAGCGACGACCACGGCTGTGGCCACGGCCCCAATACCCACGGTTGCGGCAAGGACGGCGCTGTTCCCTGTTTCACCTACGAAAACCTGCCCAAGAGGAATCGGGTACGGGAACTCTGCCTCTCGGCCATCGACACAGCAGACATCGTGTTCGCCTGGCTCGACGACCTCACCGCCTACGGCACGCTCGTCGAGATCGGCTACGCCAAGGGACGCGGCAAGACCATTGTCATCGCAGCACCCGAGACACCCCAGACCTTCGGATGGTTGTCGGAGGCCAACGAGGTTGGTATCGGGATCGCGGACAGCGCCACCAACGATCTGTGGTTCGCCTTCTCTTGTGCCTCAAGCACCATCGCCGCCGCGACTCCCCTTGAAGCCCTCAAGGAGGTCGTGCGCCTATCCCCCGATCTCGAGTCCCCTATCGAGCAGGCATTCTGGGGGGCCTACGTGCAACAGATGCCACGTGAGTTGAACGGCCTGAGGGCTCAGCACCCAGTCTTCGGCGGTCGGTACCGCATTGACTTCGCTTTGCCCAAACAGAAGATCGGCATCGAACTCGATGGGTACGCGTGGCACTCCAGTCCCGAAGCCTTCACCCGAGACCGGGCCAGGCAGCGCGAACTCGAACTCGACGGCTGGCGGATCGTCCGCTTCAGCGGCTCGGAGATCATCAAAGATGCCGACGACTGCGTCCGTCAGGCCGCGGCGTTCGCCGCCAGCATCGAACGCGACCGACCAACCTCTTGAATCCCCAGGACACACCCGCTACCAGGGGAGACATGACGGTCCAACCGATAGAGACCGGTCCTCGCTGTACCGGAACTCGACCCGCTGTTCGTCGCTGACGAAGCGCAAGGACGGGGCATTGGACGACTGCTCGTCGCGCACGTGCAGTCCGAGGCCCGTGCCGCCCGGCTCGACCGTGTGAAGGTCGTGTCGCACCTTCCCGCCGAGGACTCCCTTCGTCCTGTCCTCATGGACAGGGCGAAGGCGTCTGTGTGCTTGTGGAAACCTTGGGGTCAGGGGCGTCGGTCGGTCGGCTCGTCCAGCCTGGGCGGGGCCACGGGCGACTCAGCCCCGGATATTTGGTCGGGTGTGGTGGCTTGGTGGCCGTGGAGTCGATAGACCATTTCGTCAGGACAACGGTCCAGGCGGGCCTGGCGCCAGGCGACGTCGTAAGACAGAGGGGCTGCGCTGCGCCGTTGAATAAGCAGGGCTCGTAGGCTCGTCAGGGGGGCCAACAGTATCCGCCACAGGGCGAGCTTCATGGGTGCGCCCTTCGGGATGCTCCTTCAGACCCGGACATGTCCACTGGCGCGATGCTGTTGGGGAGACTGCCGCCGTTGAGAGCCTTGAGGGAGTCAGACAGTACGAGCATGGCCTGCTGTCGCTTCTCGATGTCCGTAAACCCTTGGCCGACCTGCTCCCACTGCTGCAGGAGTGGGAACCACCATCGGTCGCAGGAGCAGATCATACGAGCGAGGCGCTGGAGTTCGGCAACGTGATCGTCGCCCAGCGCGCCTGGGGTGTGGTGCTCCAATTGGTCCAGGACGACGAGGTCGGGGTGGTCGTAGAGGTTCTCCTTCAAGAAGCGGAGGCGGCGGATGCGTTGCTCGTCCGCCGTCCGCTGTGCCAGTAACTCCTGTGCTGCGGTGGGCAAACCGAGAACTGCGTGGATGGTCAGCAGGCAGTAGCGCGGCGCACGGCGAGGCAACTGGCCTAGGGCGGCGTTGACGGCGTCCTGTGCGGCGGGCACGTCCGAGGCTCCTAGACGCGCCGCTGCCTCGGTGGCCATGGCATGCACTGCGGTGCGTACTGTCTCCTCCACGTTGGGAGGTACGCGTCGGCGTGGTCGCCAGGTGATCGTGTACACGGCCTCGAAGGAGATGCCGTCGGTGGCGCTGGGCAGGAGGCGCGGCTGGACGGATGTACTCGTACGGACGGCGCGGTGCCACGGCCGCCTCATGCGATGTTCTCTTCGAGCGGGAAGACCGTGCGCAGACGGCTGTCGACGAGGTGGTTGTAGAAGTCGTCAGCCACGCTGACGCCTTCAGCTGTGGAAATGCCACGCAGCTCGTTCATGAGCTTCATGCCGGCCTCGAACATGTTGTGGCCGCGTAGCGCCGGCAGAAGTTGTTCGCGCAACTGCGTGTAGGCGCCGGGGTCGCCGGCGCAGGAGCGGATCCAGTGCGTCAGACGCGAGATGACCTGGGCAGCGGTGTCCGCAGAGGAGAGCAGGTCGTGGACGGCTCGCTGTACGTCGATGTCTGGGGGAGGGGAGCACACGAGCCATGACGTGCCGTCGCGGCGTACGGTCATCAATGCGAGGAAGGCCAGTGCGCCGCTGCGTGCGGAGACCTTGCCCTGTTGCCAGCCGTGGACCTCACCGGCCAGTCGCTGGGCCACGGTGGGGTGCTGGACCAGAGCGTCAAAGGCATCGAGGACTTGGCTGACTACGGCATCGTCGTTGTTCTTGTGCGCGACGCGGCGCAAGCGCACCATCGCTCGCTTGGCCAGAGATGTGTCGACGGAGGAGTCCTCCAGGATGCGTCGGCACAGTGCAATCACGGCGGGCGCGTAGCTTTTCTGCTCCGCCCACCCGTAGAGCGCCTCCCACGCCAGGCGTCCGACATGTTCGTTGCGCACGGCGCTTTCCATGACCGCACCGAGCACCTGTGGGTGACTGCCGCCGACGAGTTCGCTCAGTGTCGTGAGGTAGTCCACCGTTCCGTGCCGTACAGTGAGCTCGGCCAGCGCGGCCACTGCGTGGTCTTCCAAATCGGCGCTCCGGGCTGTCGCGACCAGCCAGGTCAGCAAGGGCTTGCGCATGAGGTCGTAGTTGTCCCAGACGTATTCCAGGATCGCGCGTCCGTAGGCGGGCCGGTCGAAGACCACCGTGTCCTGCATGTCGACTCGGCCTCCGACATCCTGGATACGCCGACGCATGCCCCGTCCGGCCAGGGCACTGATGGTCGGTGAGGATCCTGGTGCTGCGCCAGGAGCGTCGGTACTGCGCCCGATGGCTTCCAGCAGAACGGCTGCACTGTGCGCGACGACGGGCATGGGTGCGGACTGCTGCACGGCCAGGGCCAGCAGCAGACAACGGTCCTCCACTGTGAGTGAGGGGTTGTCGTGGGTGTGCAAGCTGTTCGTCTCGCCGAACAGGCTGTCGAGTTCACCGCGCCAATCGGTCAGCGCCGCGATAACGCGTTCTTCCAGAGTTCCCTGGGTTTCACTCGCGCCGTCGGCCTGTGCGAGCGACTGCTGGGAGGTTGTGTGGGTGTGTTCCTTCCAGGCCATCGCGACGGTGTGTGCGGCTCGAACTGCGGCCACCGCCGTCAGTCCGCGCAAGGAGGCGGTGGCCTTGGGGAGGGACCGCAGGGATGTGACCAGCTGGCTGTAGCCGTAGCCGTTCAGATGCGCTTCGACAACGTCCTGGGCATCGGGCGCCTCGTGCAGACGAACCACTTGGATGCCATCACGATCGCTGAGGCGGTGATCCTTCCACAGGTCCTGTGCCACGGTCAGTACCAGGTAGGAGCGGCAGTCGCGGAGGTGGGTGGCGTGTTGCGACAGCGCGTTCAGGAAGTCGGCCGATACCTGGTCGTTCTCGGGGTGTTTGAGGTCAAGCTGGTAGGCGTGCGCCTTCTCCAGCGGCAGGCGGCCCTTGGTGGGGGTCTGCCAGTCCGCGTCCAGCTTGACCACGGTGATGTTGTTAGCGGTGTGCTCGGCCAGCAGCCGCAGAGCGAGGGTTGTCGAGCCGCATGAGCGGGGCGCCACAATGATCGTCACCGGTTGGTGAGGGCGGCTGGTGACAGGATTGATGATCTGCTGCCAGACCGTGTCCCAGTGCGAGCTGCGAACGAACGGCTGATCGAGCAGCTGCTCGCGACTTTGTTCAACGCCTTCCAGTAAGTCGCGCTTACGGGTCTCCAGGATCAGCTCTTCGATGACGTTGGCGACGACGTCGGCATCCCCGTACAGGTGTGTCGCTGCGCCGGCGGTTTCGTGCAGGCGCGGCGCGGCCTGGACGGCATCCGTCGATGGAGAAGCGGGGGACGGGCTTGGGCTGCCGAGGCCCGCGTCCGGCTGATCGGGAGCCCCGGTGGCGGGTCGCCATCGGCGCGGCAGCCAGCTGCCGGAGCCGTTGGACTGGTTCTCGCCGGCCTCGCTGGACGGCGGGTTGGTGTCGGAGCGGGTGGGGTCGAACGGTACGTCAGGCATTCGGGAACTCCAGGGTGGGTGAGGGATGAGCGGCAGAGCGGGAGGCTGGGCGCCTCACCGCTGGCGACGGTCGATCCGCACGTTCTTGATGCGATTGGCGATCGTGGGGTCACTGACCTGACCGTGGAACTGGATGGTGCCGCCGCTGCTGACAGCCGGTGTTGCCGGCGCATCGCTCGGCTGCGCGGTAGAGGGGGGAGTAGACGCCGGCGGCGCGGCATCGGTGAGGTAGGGACGTACGGCCGGGCCGGTCAGACCCGGCACATGAATCCGGCAGGGCTGCTCGAAGCCGGGCTTGTCGATGACGCGGGCAACTGCCCCGAGGAAGTGGTGCTGACCCAGATCCGGCGTGCGTCCCGCGTGCACGGTGCGCTGGTAGACGACCTCGGAGAGCGCGGCTGCAAGGAAGGCACCGCTGTCCTTCGCGGCGGACAGTGCCTGGCGGGTTGCCTGACTGTCGAGTAGCCGGGCGGTCTCGTTGATGGCGTTACCGCGGTGGTCGGGGACGGACAGAGGGCCTACGTGCACGCTGGCCCGCAGTCGCAGGAGCGGACTACTGGCCAGCCGCTGCTGTTCGTAGCGCACCAACGCTGCGTTGAGTCGGCCCAGCAGCGGGTCCACGAGCCGTGCCAGCACCGAGGGCGGGAACAGCAGGACCGCCCCGTCGCCGCTGTCCTTGTAGCCGCCAGGCAGTTCCTTCGGGTCGGGCAGCTGACATTCGGCGAGCACGGTTGCCACGATGTCGTCCACGTCGCAACGGGCGGCGGCCATCTTCGCTTCGGCGATCTGGCTGTACTTCTCCATGTCGATCGCCACGAGGGCGAGTTCAGCGGGCACGTCCAAGGGCTCTGCATGCAGCGGCGCATTCATCGGGCACCGTCCTTTCAGCGCAGGCGGTCGGGAGAGTGCCCATGCTGATCGGGAGGCGTGCCCACCGCTGCCCAGCAGTGGGCACGCACGAAGTGCGGCCTGTCACGCCTGCGTACGCGCGTGCGACTGAATCGAATGGATGTCGCGAACGAGGAGCCCTCCACCTGAAGTGGTGCGAACCCAGTCCTGCTCGCGCCAGGGCTTGAGGGCGTTGACCACCGCATTGCGGGAGGCGCCGATCATCTGAGACAGCTCTGTCTGTGTCAGCCGTACGGCGAGATCCGACGCTGAACTGGATGCGGCTTCGACCAGTCGGGACAGGGCTGATGCCAGGCGTAGTGGCACAGAGGCGGTGGCCAGTTCGAGCCGGACGGCTTCCGATTCCCTGACTCGGGCAATGGCATGGCGCAGCAGAGGGGCGAGCAGATCATGCTCCTCGACGAACGTGAGGAAAGCGGCGGCAGGGATGATGCGGATGTGGCAGGTCTCCGCGGCGATGACTGTGGCGGTGCGTGGCTGGGAGTCCAACACGGCCAGCTCTCCGAGTAACTCGCCGGCGCCGCGCACGGCAAGGAGTGTTCTTCCCCCGCAGTCCCCCGCAAGAGTGATCAGCGTTGACCCGGATTCCAGCACAATCACGTGTGTTGCTGGATCCCCCTGGCGGAGTAGCACACTCCGAGCGGGCCTGATGCGCTGCGGCGCGAGCGCCTTCAGTCGTGCCCATAACTCGTCACCGATCACCGTGGCATGCGGCTGATACACGCGTCCCCCTGCTGTGCGGCCCCGACATACTTAGGTGATCGTCTCAACTAGCCAGAATATTGCTCAATAGGCATATTCCAGCCATCGAGAGAGCTGCTAGGGCAAAATCCACGGCCAGGCGGGCCGCTCGCAGCTTCCTGTCCGCCAGCCAGGCAAGCACCTGCAGCCGGTGGGCCTCGACATGCCGTTCAAGCTCCCCACGCGCGGCAGCACTCACACCGACCCGGTCACTGACGACCGCCTCGCTCATCAGCTCGGCGCGTAACCCCGACCTCGGGACTACGGGTCGCAGGGTGAGCAACGCAGCCCCAATCGCGGCAATCAGTAGCAGGCACATCAGTACTAGGGAGATGATCGCGAGCAGGGGCATGCCATCTGCGCTCGACAGCACGGCAACCCCTGCCGCCAGCAAACCACCGGCTATTCCACACAACGCCGTTGCTTTCGTATCTGCCCGCTGTACCTCGACAAGGGCACGCTCGGCATGCCCTTGGATTCGTTGCACCTCCGACGCAAGTCCCCATGGCTCGTGCATACCGCCCACACCCTCCGCAGCCGTCGTGTGCTTGTCATGGCGGTGACCAGCTTGCTCGCGGTCGCCAAGGCGCGTTGCCTACCGCAGGGCACGAAGAGCGCTGGGTTCCTCACTCCGACCATCTGAAGGTGGTAGCCATAGAAGTGTCGATCTCGGCGAGTCGGCACGGACGTGGGAGCACACGGTCGAGTTCGATGTCAGCTGATAGGCGGGTGTCATGACGGGGAGGTCGCGGAGAGCTCTGCCCCGGCGTGCCCGCGGGCTGAGCAGCGGCCCGCCCTCGACTCGAAGCGACGTACTACGGCGGCATGGTGCCAGTTTCTGTTCGTCGGCGACGGGCGGTTCGAGTCAATTCGCTCGAACGATCGGGCTGACGTGGCTGGAAGCCGGTTAGACGGAGAACAGTAGGCTCCTGGCGGCGCGAGCCGGCCGTCCGCGAGTTCATCCACCGCACCCGCAAAGAACTCGGCGTCGCCGCCTGAAGCACCATCGCGGCCAGTCGCTTCTCGCGAAAGCAGCGTCGGTCGCCGCGGGTCGGCCGGAAGCAGAACCAGGCGGCCCGGGTGGACCGCGAGCCCGGCTCCGCGCACATCAGGCCGTCCCTGCCCTCCGCGCCCGCCGGTCCCTCCCGCCGAGATGGCCGCGCCCCTCCTGAACGCGGGACCGGACGGGCGGGCACGGCCAGCCCACTGGCTGGTATGGAGGCTTCGGTTCACGCGCGGCTTCTCCGAGCGCATCGAGCGGGCTGATCCACCGAACCCGGTACGCAACCCGCTAAACCTGGCAAAGCGTCAGTGTTGTGGGCAGGGGGCGGACGGTAGGGTGAGAAAGCCGTTCTGTAGCGGATTCCGCGGCGCCGCAGTGCAGGTAGGGAGGGTCGGCGTGGCTCTGGAGCCGAGCGCGCTCGAAAGCCGGTTCATGGACCTGGCTCTCGCGTCAGCCAATTTCGGGTTCCTGCTTCCCTACGAGCCTCTTCTTGTTCTTCACGGCGCATCCTGTGAGGCCCGCGCGGCTACTGCTCCCGCTGATGCGGTGGCGGCGGCACGCCAGTTTGGTGAGGTTCTCGCCGCTGAGGTCGGCCACCGGACCGGGGTGCGCCTGCCCGCGGGTGATCAGCCGGCCCGTCTGGACATCCTGTCTCGCGCCGGGGTGCTCGTGCCGCAGGTCCTGGACGCGTTCAACGACCTTCACCGCTTCGACGGCGGTACACGCGAGGGGCGGGAGGCGGCGGCGCATCTGGTCGAGCGCTGCTTCATGCTGGCCGCCTGGTTCTTCCGTGCCCTGACCGGCGACGCGGAGTCGATGAACTTCGTCCACGCCGCTGCGTCCGATCTGAGTGTTCTGGCGCAGCGGGTCGCTGCGCTGGAAGAGGACCTGCCCCGTCTGCGCCGCGAATTCGACCTGCGCGTCTCGCCGGTGACCCTGGCGGTCGCCGAACGTGAACAGCTGATCGTCAGCGCGCGCGATGCCGCCTATGAGCCGCTGCGCGAATCCGACATTGCCGCGGAAGTGCAGCGCAGGCTCGCCAAGGTGGGTTGGGACGTGCTGGGCGCTGGTGAGGAGACTCAGCTCAACCGCTCCCTGGGCTGCGTCCTGGTGGAGCCCCGCCTGGCTGGAGGACGGCGCGCCGACATGCTGCTGACGGTCGGCGGACAGGTGGTCGGGATCGTCGAGTGCAAGCGGGACGGTGCCGATCTCACCAACGCCATGGAGCAGGCGGGCGCACTGGCCGAGGCCCCGGCGGGCTCCTTGCCGTGGCCCGTGTGGCACTCGCCGCTGCCGTACCGGTATGTGAGCGATGGCCGGCGTCTGCTGTTCTGCGACGCCAATGACCCCGATCCGCACGCTCGCCTCGTCAGCGGCTTCCACCAGCCCCGCACGCTGGCCCGCTGGCAGCGCGAGGCGGAGGCGGACAGCGCGGCGCCGACCTACCGGGCCCGACAGGCCGCCTACCTGCTGCGGCAGGACGAGGGACTCGACCAGCTCCGCAACCCCCAGCACGGGGCGCTGCGGGCCATCGAGCAGGCCCTTGCGGCCGGTCAGCGGCGGGCGCTGGTGCACATGGCCACCGGCTCCGGGCGGAGTTTCACCGGGGTGTTCACCGCCTACCGGCAGCTCCGCTACGCGCGCGCGGGCCGGGTCCTGTTCGTGGCCGACCGAAAGCTGGCCGTGCACCAACTGATCGCTCAGCTGCGCCAGTTCAGCATGCCGGACGGAGGGCGCCGTCTCGATGACGTGTACCACGTGCAGGAGCTGACCGCGGACGGCCTGGACCCGTCGGCTTCCGTGGCCGTGGCCACGGTGCAGCGGCTGTCGGCCATGCTCGCCGGCACGCCGGCACCCGAGGACGGCTCCGACCGCGTGTCGGCGTACGAGACCGCCGAACGGCAAGCGCATCCCGATGCCACACCCCTAGAAGTGACCTACTGCGAGGCGCTGCCGCCCGACGCGTTCGATCTCGTCATCGTCGACGACTGCCACCGCGCGCTCTACGGACAGCGTCGTGCCCTTCTTGAATACTTCGACGCTCCCATCGTCGGCTTCAGCGCGACGCCGACCGCTACCGCTCTCGGATTTTTCAAGGGCAACCTGGTCGACTCCTACACTTACGAACAGGCCGTCGCCGACGGCGTCGCCGTGGACTACTCCGTCTACGAGATCCGGGTCGCCGACGACCGGCAGCCGGCGTTCGCCACCCCCGTCGACGCTGTCGGTGTGAAAGCCAACAGCTCGCGCCGCGCCCGCTACGAGGACCTGGACGAGGAGCTGGCTTCCACTGCGGGGCAGGGCCCGGCGCGAGCTGTCCCCTCCGAGCACCTGGCCGCGGTGGTGACGGCTTTCCGCGACGCGCTGCCGACCTTGTTCCCCGACCGGACGCAGCAGAGCGGCGCGCTCGGCGTGGTCCCCAAGGCCGTGGTGCTGGCGCAGGACGGATCGCATGCGGACGAGGTCGTGGAGCGCATCCGCGACGTGTTCGGCGCCGGGGACGTCTTCTGCCGACGGATCACGCACCGCGACGCTCATGCGGTGCACCTGCTGCGGGAGTTCCGCACAACACCGCAGTTCCGGATCGCGGTCGTGACGGATCTGATCTCCGGGTTCAGCGACATGCGGGCGCTCGAGTGCCTGCTGATCCTGCGCGAGGTGCGCTCCGCCGCCTACTACGAGCAGCTGCTGGCCATGGGAACCCAGACCATCGCGTCCGCGGAGCTGCGCGCCGTCACCCCGGGGGCGATTGCCAAGACGCAGCTCGTGGTCGTCGACGCGGTGGGCGCTTCGCGTCACCTCCAGCCGCTGGTGAATGTGACGGATGCATCCGGGCAGGCGGGGCGGGCCGCCTTGGAGCGCCTGCTGAGCCGTGCCGCTGACGGGCTGGTGACGCCGCAGGAGACGGCCGAACTCGCCATCAGGCTCGCCCGGCTCATCCCCGCGCTCAGTGACGCCGACGGCGCCGAGATCCGGAAACTGGCGGGCCAGTCCCTGCAGGAGCTGGTGACCCGTCTCCTCGACTCCGTCGACTCGGATCACCTGGCACCACTGCGCCAGGCGGGAGGCAAGAGAGCCGTCGAGGACGAGCGGCGGGCGGCCCTTTTCCCGCTCGCCGAGAACCCCGAACTCCAAGAGGCGCTCCTTGGCCTGTACGACCGGCCAGCCCCTTTGCGGGTGGCGGCATCGAGCCGGCGTCGCCGAGAAGCGGAGACGGTGCGCGGGCGTCTGGCCGAGTTCATTGAGCGGGCCGGACCCTTCAGCTCCGCCCAGCTGTGGTGGATCGAGAAGATCGCGGACGTGGTGGCGACCGAGACCCGCTTCGCCCCGGCGTATCTGGACGGCGTCCCCTTCTCGGCGCGCGGCGGCACGGACGGCTTCCTTGACGCCTTCGGGCCCGACGCCGCGATCGACCTCCTGGACGAACTGGGCAGGGCCCTGGCGTGATGAATGAGGTGCCTGCCGGCTGGAGGATCGTCCGGCTGGCCGACGTGCTGAGCGAACCGCTGGTCAACGGACGGTCTCCGCGCCCCGGCGAGGGCGGATTGCCCGTACTGCGCATGACGGCGCTTCGGGCAGCGACTGTGGACTTCACCCAGTCCAAGAGCAGCGACCGCAGTGACGACGGCCGCGCGATACTGCTCGCTGAACACGGGGATGTGCTGGTCGGCCGGGTCAACGGTTCACATTCCCTGGTCGGCGAGGGCGCCCTGGTGGACGGCCCCCCGGCCCCGACGGCCATCCCCGACACCATGATCCGAGTGCGCGTACGCCCGGATGCCCTCGATCCGCGCTACCTCGCACATCTGTGGAAGTCGCCGGTCATGCGGCGTCAGATCGAGGCACGTGCCCGCCAGGGCGGCGCAGCGATCTGGCGGATCAATCAGCGTGATCTGGCCGACGTCCTGCTGCCGCTGCCCCCTGTGGTGGAACAGCGCCGGATTGTCGGCCTGTTGGAGGACCACCTCGCCCGCATCGACGCCACCACGATCCGCACCAACGGCGCCCTCGACCAGGCCGACGTCCTGAGCCGTACTCTGACCGCGCGGGCAGGGCGCGGGGCTCTCGCCGAAGCCGCTCGGATTCCCGCGGACCTGCCCCGGGTGTCGGGTGTTGGTGACGGGACACTGCCCGGCCTGCCCGAACGCTGGCGATGGACCCGCCTTGACGATGTCGCCGAGGTCACCCGCGGCATCACCCCGCCCGGCAAGCAGGAGTGGAATCCCGCCGATGTGGACGTCTCCTGCCTGCGGGTCGCCAACGTGCAGCGCGGCCGCCTGGACCTGGACGACGTCCGCACGATCCGGCTGCCCCCACCACGGGCCCAGGCAGCTCGGCTGCGGGCGGGCGATGTGCTGCTGACGGGCGGCGGATCGAGCGACAGCCTGGGCCGCGGCTGGATCTGGGAGGAGCAACTGCCCCACTGCGTCCCCCACAGCCACCTCTTCCGTGTCCGGATCGCCGCCCATCAGCTCCACCCCGTCCTGCTGGCCTGGCACGCCAACGGCTTCGGCCGCCAGTGGTGCAAACACAACGCCAACCAGACCGTGGGGCCGGCGTCCATCAGCCTGACCAGGATCCGGCTCATGCCGGTGCCCGTCGCTCCCGTAGACGAGCAGCACCATCTGGTCGCGGTGGTCCAGGCGCACACCACGGCCCTGAACGCGGCCTCCGCGGCCGCCGAACGCGCTCTCGTGGTGGCCGGACGGCTGCGGCGTAACCTCCTGGAACGCGCCTTCACCGGTCACCTGTCCCCTCCGCTTTCCCCGTCCGGGCAACAGGAGTCTGTGCTGTGAACCCCACCGTCTCCTCCCGCCCCGGATACGGCCAGGCCCTGGTGGACCGGCTGTGGAACTTCGGCAATGTGCTGCGCGACAACGGCACCTCGGGCCTGGAGTACATCGAGCAGCTGGCCAGCCTGATCGTCCTCAAGCGCGCCCACGAACAACGCCAACGCCCCCTCAACGGGCAGGACGTACTCGGTTTCGACGCCTGGGCGCAGCTCACCTCGACCGAGCGCGACCACCTGATCCCGGTCTACGAGCAGATCCTGAACCTGCTCGCCGCCCGGCCCGGAACGCTCGGGCTGCTCTTTCGACGGGCACAAAACCGCATCCCGGACCCTGCCCTCCTGCACCGATTGATCGTCGACGTGGTGGACCGCCACCAGTGGTCCGCAGGCGACATCGGTGCCGTCTTCGAGGCGCTGCTGGTCCGCATGAGCACGGACACGAAGACCGGTGCCGGCCAGTACTTCACCCCTCGGCCGCTGATCGAGGCGATCGTGCAGTGCGTCCAGCCCGGCATCGACGACACCGTCGCCGACCCGGCCTGCGGCACCGGCGGTTTCCTGATCAAAGCCTTCGACTACCTGGTCGACCACTTTCCTTCAGGTGTCACCGCGGCCCAGCGCAAGCGGCTCGACCAGGGCGCCTTCTTCGGCACCGAACTCGTCGACGCAACCGCACGGCTGGCCACGACGAACCTGGTCCTACACGGCGTCACCCGGGCCGACGAGGCCCACCCGTGCATCACCGTCGGGGACGCGCTGGCCCGCCCGCCGGTCAAGCGGGCGACGCTGGTGCTCACCAACCCTCCGTTCGGCCGCCGCTCCACCAGCGATGAGCCCTACCGGGGGGACTTCTGGACCCTCACCACCAACCGGCAGCTCAACTTCCTCCAGCACATCCACAGCCTGCTGGAGACCGACGGCCGCGCCGCTGTCGTGGTGCCCGACAGCGTGCTGTTCGAAGGCGGGCCCGGTGAGCTGATCCGGCGCCGCCTGCTGTCCGCCTGTGACGTGCACACCCTGCTGCGGCTTCCCACGGGCATCTTCTACGCCGGCGGCCTCAAGGCCAGCGTCCTGTTCTTCGACAAGCCCGACCCGCGCCCCGACGGCAGCCCGTCCACGACACGGCTGTGGGTGTACGACCTGCGCTCCCCGCACACGGCGACGGCCAAGCCCATGACGGAGGCCAGCCCCGACTACGGTGACTTCGTGTCCGCCTACCGGCCCGGCCGGCCCCGCAGCGAACGAGTCGAGACACCCCGCTTCCGGTCCTTCGCGGTCCAGGAGCTGCTCGCCAGGAGCGGCGTCAACCTGGACCTTCAGATCGCCGAACCCCCGCCCGGGCCCTTCACGCTGGAAGAGTCCGAGGCCGACCTACACCGCATGGCCCAGGAGATCACCGCTGAACTGGGCGCCGCCCTGGCCGAGTTCGCCTCCCTGACCGAAGCGCTGCGCCCCTACGGCGTGCACGCCGACAGCCCAGATGGTGAGGCGGAGCGGTGATGGCGACCAGGGGCGCCACGACCGGGGGGATGCCGTGCGGCTGCTGCGACTGAGCCTTCCCTCCTACCGGGGCCTGCACCACTTCGAGCTGGACCTCACGGACGCCCTCGACGGCGGCCATGCCATCGCCACCCTGATCGGCCCCAACGGCGGCGGCAAGTCCCGAGCCCTGCACGCGCTCGCCGAGATCTTCGGCGCCCTGCACCGGCCCGGGCGCCGTGCGGGGTTCGCCTTCGAGCTCGACTACGAGGTCCACGACAGGACGGTCCGGGTCGTTCAGACCTCCCCCGATAGCTCTCCCGAGCTGACCGTGAGCACCTCATTGGGCCGGCCGGTCCGGGTGGCCCGCGCGGTGTGGGCGCAGCATCTGCCCGATCACGTCTTCGGCTACCAGGCGCATGCCCAGGCCCCCTGGACCAGCGAGTTCGAGCAGCACCGCCGCTTCGCCGCCCGTCGCATCGGCCAATGGCGGCGGCAGTGGATGAAGGACTTCGACCACTGGCGCGCACACCACACGCCGGACGAGGCAGAGCTGTGGACCGAGCAGCTCACCCTGCCCATCAACTGCCCCCTGTACACGCCGGTGTTCCTGTGCACGCCCGCGCACCTGCCGCTCCTGCTCCTCGCGCAGACCACCCACTGGTCCGACTCGTTCGGCACCTACCTGCGCCGCCACTCCTACCTCCAGCGGGTGGCCTCCGCGGTCCTGCGGATCCGCGCGCCACGCGCCGCACGCGCCCCGCACCTGGCTGCCCTCCCGTACTGGGGCCTGGGCGGACCCGCCCGCACCCTGTTCGCGGCCGCCGCCGAATCGGGGCGATTCGGTCTCATCCCCGACGCCGACCCGGTGGACGGAGCCGGCAGCCCCGCCGAAGGGTTCCAGATCGACCTGGGCACCGCGGAGGACGTCCGCGCCTTCCGTAACCTCTTCGACAGCGACCTGTCGATGTTCGGCCTGCTCGCCACCCTGCTGGACGCCGGCTACCTCACCGTCGACGTCCGCCTGGACAAACCCGGCGCGCTCACCGTCGGCCTGGACGACCTGAGCTCCGGGGAGCAGCAACTCCTCACCATTTTGGGCCTGCTGCGACTGCAGCGGACACATGAGTCGCTGTTCCTTCTGGACGAGCCCGACTCCCACTTCCACCCGGAGTGGAGCCGGCGCTGGTACTCCTCCGTGCGCAGCGTGCTGGGACCGCATCAGCACTCGCAGTTCCTCACCGCCACCCACGAACCGCTCCTGGTGGCCAACATGACCCGTGAGCAGATCCGCGTCGTCACCACCGACGTGGAGGGCCAGGCCACCGCGGTGATACCCCGGGCCAACCCGCGCGGACAAGGCGCCGGCGGCCTGCTGACCACCGACCTGTTCGACCTGCCCACCCAACTCGATGAGCACACCCAGGAGCTGATCGACCGCCAGTACGCGCTGCTCCCCGAGGCGGAAGGCGACCCGGTCAAACAGGCCGCACTGCGCGACGTCACCGCCCAGCTGGAGACCATGGACTTTCCCAACTCCGACCGTGATCCGCTCGTAGCGGCCTTCCTCGCCGAGCTCCACCGCAGACGCCTCGCGCTCCTCGAGGCCGCGCAAGGCCCCAACCCGCCCTCGCCCGAACGACTGCAGGCCCTGGTCGCCGAGCTGTTCCACGAGCGCTTCTCGTCGGTGATCTGACACCGATGAGACACGTGAACATGCAAGGGCTCACCGCCCCGCCGGCCTGGGCAACCAAGGCCAAACGCAGCCTCGACGCGGTCAGAGCCGCCGTCGCCGCCGGCACCAAGCGCACATTCACCATGCACTGGACCGAGGACGCCGTACGCAACCTGCTCCTCGAACTCGTCGGCGACAAGTGCTGGTACTGCGAGACCCTCATCGTGCGCGCGGACATCACCGTCGACCACTACCGGCCGAAATCCGAAGTACTCGACGTGCCCGGCCACCCGGGTTACTGGTGGCTGGCCTACGACATGTCGAACTACCGCATCGCCTGCAGACACTGCAACAGCGGCGGAGCCCGCTACAACGGCGTCCGGGAAGGCCGCGCCAAGGGCAGCCAGTTCCCCCTCATAGGCGGAACCCGCGCCCGCACGGCAGCCGACGACCTGGACCGCGAACAACCGCTGCTCCTGGACCCAGCCCACCACAGCGACCCCGACCTGCTCGGCTTCGACAGCGCCGGCTACGCCCGGCGCAGCAACACCCCCTACTCGCTGGCCGAAACGAAACGCGGCCTGTGCCGCGCCGACGAAACCATACGGATCCTCGCGCTTAACGACTCCCACCTCGTCCCGCTCCGCAGCCGCCTCATGCGGGAGGTCGGCGTGCTCGCCCGCTACGGTGACAAGACCGACATCCAGCAGCTGATCGACGACAAAGTGGGACCCAAGGCGCCATACAGCTCGGCAGCCGCCATGGCCCTGGCCCTGCATCGCGCCTGCGACCGGCCCGCCGCCGCGCCCACCACCGCAACGACGCCCACACCCGCCGTCGACCCGGCACGCTCCCGAGTCGACCTGCAAGACCTGCTGCAACATCTGGACCCGGACGACCTGAAGGCCGGCATCACCCTCACCGGCCGGCACGAGAAGAAGGTCCACCAGGCAGTCCTGAACCACGAGGGCCAGATCAACGTCCTGGGCCGCCCCTGGCGTACCCCGACCACCGCCGCCAGGGCCGCGACCGGCAGCAACAAGATCGACGGCTGGGATTTCTGGCGTCTGACCATCGCCGGTGTGGAGCAGACCCTCGCCGAGTTCCGCGCCACGCACTTTCCGCCACCCGCACCAGCGTGAGACATGGGTGCCGGCGGTGAGGACGACGACGCGGCCCATGTTCGCTGTGCGATCCTGAGCGGCAGCCCTATCCGGGTTGAGGTGTTGTTGCAGTGATCGGGTTCAGTACGTGGTGGGCTTTGCTCCGCTATTTGGACATCTGCGAACTATGCAACCAAGCTCAGGCTACCCGAGTTGATCGAGCAGCCCGTGGACTCCACCAGAGCGACCGCTTGAACTCCTCCGAAATACCGCTGTGCAGCCATGGCGACACCTCCATCTCGGACCCCACGATCCGATCCTCAAGAGACGTCCACAAACGAGGAAACCCCACCTGCGGACTCGACCTGCCGAATGCACTCGTGGAGTGGGTCACGATGCTCGTGGTCACCCGTGAGGGCGACCGCTGCTGCAAGCCCCGTCCGTCCCAACGTGCGCTGGTGGCAGTGGTGTACCTGCGTGAGCACACCACCCGGGCGAAGATTGCCGCCGGGTTCGGAATCAGCGAGTCCACCGCCCAGGCTTACACCACCGCGATCGTCGGCCTGCTCGCCGAACGAGCGCCCGGCCTGCTCAAAACCCTGCGCGAGGCAGACCCGGACTTCCTCCTGCTCGACGGCAGGCTTGCTGAGTGCGACCGCGGCGGCGACGGACGCGCCGACTCCCACAAGCACCGCCGACACGGCGTGAACGTGCAGGTGGTCACCGATCCGGGCAGCTGGCTCCTGTGGCTCTCTTTTGGTGCGTTCGCGATGGCGGTGCGGGAATCCTGGCCGAGGGCGGTGAGCGCCGCGTCTACCGGACACCTTGGGCGGATGTCCAGGTGGCGAACTGTTCGCGCCCGGCGGCGGTGAGGGTGAAGACCGAGGCACGGCGGCCGGTAGGCACATTCTTCCAATGGAGATCACCGGCGAACGAGCCAGGCAGCAAGCTCAGTGGCGTTCTGTTAGCCGGTCACTGGCCTTGGAAGGCGACCGCGTCGGGATGGTTGGTGAGCCACCAGCGGCATACGTTCCAGTGGTTGTCCTTGCCGCCCGCGTCGTCGAACGTCACCACGGCAACGACCGGGCCGCTGCAGTGAGGACTCGGTCGGGTGTGCATGCTGCACCTGAGCTGGTTGTCCGGCGACACCTCGTCGATGGCCGTGATGACGGATTTCATGTCATGAGCCTACGGCGATGTCGAACAGGTGCTTGCCTCCTTGATGTCAGTGGCATTGTGCCCGGCCGCAGGGAAGAGGACGAATGACCCGGCCCGGGGCCAAGTCCGGCGACGGCCTGCTACCGGATGCTTCTCTTGACTTCGGTCACGATGGTCCCAACCTTGCCTGGGCCCTGTGCCGTGCGGCCAGCGCTCTGGCCGAACTCTCTCCAGACACGGGGGTGCTCGGCGGTCACAGGCTGCCGTTCACCGGTCATGTCCTGGACCAGGCAATGGCCGCTGCGCTCGAGGCGGTGCTCGAGCCACTCTCTGGACGCGAGGAGACTGTAAGCCCTGCCGCTCGGGCGGTCCCATGTCAGGTACTGCACCTGCAGTTGCCGGTCGGTGTCGTACCAGAAGGGGCGGTCCGGGTCGCGCCGCAGCCTGCTGTCTCTCAGGAGTGGGTCACTGAGCAGCGTCACGGAGACGGATGCGTCGAGGGAGCAGTCCAGGCTCTGACCATTCCAGTTGTAGGTCTGGTCGGTCGGAATAGCGGTGACGGGTTCCCCATCGGGGTCTGTGGCGAACACCATCCGGCCCTGCGGCTGTGCGGCGAGGGTGCGCTCCAGCCAGTCGTCCTCGTCATCTTCCATCGGACCGTCCGCCCACTGCTCTGCGAGCTCCAGGAGCAGCTCTTCCCGACGCTTCTCCCTGCGCTCCCGCCAGATGGCGATGGCGACGCTCCTCTCCGATGCCGGTGGCCCAGGGGCTGGCTCCGGAGAGGAGAGATCATCGTCCTCTGGGACAGGGGAGTCGTCCTCACCGTGATCGGATTCGTCGTACTGAAAGGTACTCACATGCCAGGACTCGGGTTCCGGATCGGTCCAGGGGCTGGGGACGGTGGGGAAGTCGGCCAGGAGAAGGCTGTGGCGATCGGGCCCTTCGGGCATCAGCCGGTTTGTGAACGAACGTCCCTTAAGCCATGTGAGCAGGCTGGTGAGTTGGGGGGCAGGCACGAGCCAGCTGTGGATGCGGTGCCATTGCTCTCCCTGGCCACGGGTGACGTTCCATCCTCGGCCGTCGTGGTCGTCCATGGCCTGTTCGTAAAGGACGATCCACTGCCTGCCGTCGCTGTCGGTGCGGATGCCCAGTTCGTCGAGGTCGGGCAGGTTGTCCGGACGGCAGATCCATTCGTCGACGCCCTCGTCGTCGGGCAGGTCGGGGACAGGTGGTGCCAGCGGGTGTGCGGGGTCGGCGGTCGCGAAAGTGGCGTGGTCGGCTTCGTCTGGACTGTTGTCGTCGTCGGTGTCGGAGAAGGGGTGTCGGGCCGGAGGAAGGGAGGGGTCGATGTCGAGCAGCGACAGTCGTGCCGCTCCGGGGTATTCGGCGGCGTCGTGCTCGGTCTGCCGGTGGGGGTGCCGGTGGTTCGCCAGGCGTTCCACGAGCTCGTGGAGGGCCATCCACTGGTACTTCTTGCCGATCCGTTCGCCCTTGTGTGACTGGCGGGAGCCAGAGTGGCGGGAACGCATGTTGTCGAATTCGGCGAAGAGTTCAGGTGTCCAGCCCAGGCCGGCGACGCGGGCGAGGACCCAGCGTGCGGCCCACTGTGCGTCGACGTGGGCAGCGGCGAGGCGTTCGTCGTCGGCCGGGGGCACTCGGCAGGCCCGCAGCAGCGCGTACTGGTCCGGGTCGAGGACGTCCCTCGCCTTCCTCCCGGTGAGGAGTTGTTCAACGGCAGCCGGTGTGCTCAAGGCGGGCCGGACGGACTCCGGAAGGCTTTGCGCGAAGGCCGGAATACGGGCGGGGTCGACTACGACAGGATCGTCGGCGCGCTGCCACGCCGGCCGACGGGGATAATCGGTCGACAGCGGCAGCAAACTGAAGTGACGCACGGCTGGCCGGACCTGGTAGTCCGCAAAGTCTCCCAGGGGTGAAAGGGACGAGCGGAGCGATCCCCACAGCGACTTGTTCTGCTCCCGCCGCGGGAAGAGCACGTCGAGGTCCTCCTCCGCAGGAGCCTGCCCGATCGGAGGGCAGGCGTGTGGATGCCTGACCGCGTTTGCTTCCTCGCCGGTGACGGCTCCAGCACGGTGCGCCAAGGTGACAACGCGTGTAGCCGCTTCGCACAGCAGCCCGTTCCGTGAGGCGTGCGCGGGCGAATCAACCGCGCCGTAGGAGTACGTGAGGAGCCGCCGGGCGACTGTCCCGAGGAGGTCGTGCTTGCCGTCGTCCTCGCTGCGACGGGCCAGGACTCCATAAGCAACCCACACCAGACGCTCGAAGAGGTAGGGATCATCGATCTTCTCCGCGTCCTCGTGGAGGAATCTGTCCAGGAGGGAGACGAGAACGTCTCCGTGCCCCAGAAGCAGCTGCACCAGGGCCTTGGTGGCCCGGTCGCGCAGGAACCGGTTGGAGGACGTGAGGGTCCACACCAGTGTCGTGGCGGCCAGCCGGACGACTTCCTCGTGGTCGACTCCGGCCGTCTGCACCGGTCGGCGGGTCCGGTCCCCGAGCCGAGGCCGGACCGTGAGGGATGCAGGGTGGAGATGGCGCGGGGTGGGGTACTGCTCGGCCCAGCGCAGCAGCCGGTGCAGTGCCGTGACGTCCCACAGCAAGGAGTAGGTCTCTACGCCCCACCACGCGTCGCGCTCGGGCCGCGGTTTTCGCAGCAGCACCCGGTGGAGACGGTCGGCGTTCAGCAGATGCCCCGGCTCGGCGGTGACCGCTACCGCGGCCTCTAGCACGTCGGAATTGCGTCCGTGGCGTGCGGCGGTCTCGTTGAGGAGCTCGATGGTGCGTTCGTTGACGCTGCGTGTGCTGCGCAGCGGAAGCGTTTCCAGAAAGCTGCGGGCCAGCCGGTAGCCTCGTGCGTCCGCGCGTCTGCCGGGGCCAGCTGTGGCCTCTGCAGATGTGGGAGAGGCGGCCAGCAGGTCGATGAGTTCCGTCCCGGTTTGTTCGGGCAGGAGAATCGACGCTGCTTCCTGGTAGTTCGGGGCAGCCTGCCTCAGCCAGCTTCGCAGCGCGGAATCGGCGGTCAGTGGTTGTCCTTCGCGTAGCGCGTCGATCTCGTCCTGGTGGGCAGCGAAGACCGACCGTACAACGCGGTCGTCGCCGAACGCCTGGTAGGGGAAACCGATACCGGTTGCCTGGTCGGTCTTGTAGGTCCGCTCGTTGGACACCAGGCCCTGGGCGAGGAGCTGCCCGAGCATCGTGTCCGGCCACGTTGTGGCCGCCGGAGCGTACGCGTCGACAAGAGCGCGGGCTTCCTCACGCGGCAGCACGGAACGCCGTGCGGCGGCCATGCGCGACGCCAGGGCGTCCACTGCACGGTGCACGGGCCGCTCCAGAGGATCGAGTCCGAGCCGGGAGCAGATGGTCTCCGCACGGTGGTCGACATAGGCGTCGAACACCGCGCTCCGGTCACGCGGATGGCCGCCCGAGCCGCCACGCTTCAGGCTCTTGCTCAGACTGTCCGCGTACAGCTTTACGAACAAAGGGTTGGTGAAGACCGAGGCCAGCAGGGGAGTGTTGGGAAGAACCGCCGCCACACCCCTCAAGTAGCTCTCCAGCCCTTCCATCTCCCGTCCTGCAAAGCCGGGGTGCGCGGAGGCCGGCCCATCGAAACGATCAGGCACGACGATCGACTTGAAGGTCGAGCGGCAGGACACCAACAAAGCGATGTGCCGGTACCCGGCCAGACGCACCTGTAGCGCGAGCAGTTCGCTCTTCCAATTCCCGGCATCGTCGGAGTCATTGAGTGCATCGATGATCAACAGGAAGCGGCAGCCGCTGGCCGCGCCAGCGGCGTCCATCGCCTGCAGGAGGTCTCGCTCGGCAAGCGGCCCCAGGCCACGCTTCTGCGCGATCTCACTCAACGCGTTGTGCCCGGTGAGCTCCTGCCCCAACACCACCAGCGCCGGACGGCCCTCGTCTACGGCCCGTCGCGCGGCGTCGACCAGCAAATGCGTCTTGCCCTGCCCCGCCTCTCCCAGGAGCAGCCAGGTCTTCTTCTCCGCTGCCTGGGCAGCGGGACTCCGCAACAAGCCGACCAGGCGCTCGCAGGCGTCGAGGGCACGAGCCAGAGCGCGCTCGCACACCCATTGCGCGCTCTGCACCGCGGTCACTGGAGCCTTTGCGCCCCGTCCGGTGGCAGATGTGGCGTCGTCGCTTTCACGCTCTTTCTCCGCGAACCGGCCAGCCAGGTCCTTGAACTCACCCAGCCGCTCCAGCATGTCCTCCGCCACAGCAGAGCTCTGCTCGGCAGGGAAACCGGACGTCGCGGATGCAGTCGACAGGTCGTGGACCAAGGCGTTGACGCCTTCCCGCAATGCGGGCGTCCACGCGTGCACCCACCGTGACAGCGCCTGATGGTCGGGGCTGCTGTCCGGCGCGGGATAGCTGTCGTGCCAGCGCGTCATCTCGGAAAGGAGTGTCACCACAGCGGCCTGCAGATCCCGGGATCGCTGGACGCCCTGCCGCAAAAACTCCTGCGGCAGGGCGCACGCGTCCGCCACGCGCGCAAGGGGCAATGTCACATGATGCTCGGGTGTGTACCGTGCCTCGGCCAGACGCTCAGCAAGCGTGACCTGTTCCCTGAACCACTCGCTGCCCAGCGCCCGCCGCTCGAAGAAGAACCACTGACGTCCCTCATTTCCAGGGCGGGTCAGCCGCTCCAACAGCTCACCGCCACCGACGTAGCGGATGTCCACGCCAGCAAGACCGGGCAGGTCCTTCTTCCACTGGGCGACGTTGTTGTTCCACCGCTCCCTCGCACCGGTACGCGCGTTCCCGCGCGGGGTGACAGGGGTGGGGTCGGAGAGGTCGAAGGGGGCGAGGAACTCAAGCCGGACAATCTTCCGGTTCGCGATGTTCTCACCGACTGTCTTGGCGCTTTTCTTCGCCTGAGGGATGAGATCGTCGATGTTGTGGACGAACTTGACCTGGTATCCGTGCGCAGCGCTGCCGTCGGGCGCCTGGTCATACCACTCGACGCCGCCGTCCGGAGCAGCAGTCTTGATCGTCTCCCAGCGCGGAGGCGCCGGCGTGCGGAGCTGGAAGCAGAGTTCCTCGAACGCGCGATGCTGGCTTCCGTCCCATTCACGGATGCTCTGCCAGTTGTGTGCCCTGCTGTCGTTCGATGCCACTGCTGTCCTCTGACCGTTCTGCCGCCCCACTGCGCGCGTGTCGGATCCCAGCGTAGAGGGCTGCGCTGACACACCAAGTTTCCCTGGGTCGATGGACCGGATCAGGCGTAGGAATTCCGTTGTAGCCGGTGCTGACCTGGGCGCTGCCGGCCATGAAATATCGGTCAGGAGTGGGCGGTAGTCAACGCCTTGTCAGCGCGCTCAGTCATGTTGAGCATCGGTTCGGTCGAAGTCATCCGGCAGTGATCGAGTCATGCCGCTGTACCGGGATCGATGGGACGGTTGTGCAGTGCCGTCCCAGGCGGAGGTCTGACTCGTGAGATCTATGACCGAAGTGTCCAGTCACAGACCTGTCGACTGTCGTTGCGGGATGCTGCCTGCCACCGAGCCACAGGGCGTGTCCCAATAGGGGCCTTGCCGAGTTCAGGCGCCATCACGGTTCAGACCGCCCATGCGGGCCGGTGCCATCCACCCAGCACGTCACCACGCGGGAGGCGAACCACCATGACGACCAGACAGCGCAGCACCTCCTCGAACACGGACCCGCCCGTGCGGAGAGAGGTCGTACTGGGCGTGGACACGCACGGCGAGATGCATGTCGCCGCCGTGATCTCCCCGCTGGGGAAGGTCCTGGGTAACGAGTCGTTTCCGGCCACGGCGGCCGGCTATCGGCAGCTGCTCGTGTGGGCCCGCAAGCGGGGGACGGTGCGCCGGGCCGGCGTGGAGGGCACCGGCACCTTCGGCGCGGGCCTGTCCCGCTACCTGGTGACCCAGCAGATCCAGGTGTTCGAAGTGAACCGGCCCGACCGGTCGGCCCGCCGGTTGCTCGGCAAGTCGGACCCGCTCGATGCGCAGGCCGCAGCGCGAGCCGTGCTCAGCGGTCGCGCCCGAGCCCAGGCCAAATCCGGCGACGGACCCGTGCACAGCGCCCGGATCTACAAACTCGCCAAGGACTCCGCGGTCAAGGCCCGTACCCAGGCGATCAACCAGCTCAAGGCCGTCCTGGTCATCGCCGACCCCGCCCTGCGCGAGCGGTTGTCGAGCTTGGGCAATGCCGAGCTGTTCCGCACCTGCGCGACCCTCAGCCCGCCCGATGGTGGGGGAGACGAGGACGCGGTGGCCCAGGCCACCCACATGACGTTGCGCATGCTCGCCGAACGCATCGAACAGCTCACCGGACAGATCAATGAGCTGAACCAACGCCTGACCCGGCTCGTCGAACGTCACGCCCCACAGCTGCTCGTACCGGTGGGCATCGGTCCGGACAGCGCCGTCACTCTCCTGATCACCATGGGGGACAACCCCGAGCGGCTGAACACCGAGGCGTCCTTTGCTGCCCTTTGCGGAGTCAGCCCCATCGAGTATTCGTCGGGCCGTCGGTGCACGCGCCGGCTCAACTACGGCGGCGACCGGCAGGCCAACGCCGCTCTGCACCGCATCGTCTTCACCCGGCTGCGCCACGATCCGCGCACCCAGGGCGTAATACGAACGCCGCACGCAGGAGGGCAAGACCCGACGTGAGATCGTCCGATGCCTCAAGCGATATGCGGCCCGCGAGGTCTTCAACCTGGTCAGACCGGTTTCCCGCACCCCTGCGTTATAGGGGCGTCTGTGATAGCGGGTGATAAGGCCGAGCCCCGTCGGGAACCACCCCGCGCGGCTTCTGCACGGAGCGGGCTATGACGTGGTGCGGCGTCCGGCACAGGAACCGACGTACGCGGACTCCCCGCTCCGGAGCACTGGGGGCCAGGGTGCGGGTCGTAACGAGGCCCAGGCGACCCCACGGCACGTCGTTCGCTCCCAGCTCGCGGAATTGCTTTGCCTCAGCGAACGAATCTAGTCCCTCGACAGGCCAGTGGGCCTTCAGAGCGCTGTCAGGAGGCGGTGCCCAAACCGTCGACGGAAGATCGCGAAAGGTTTTACCCTGCGTGCTCGGGAGTAGCGAGTTGGGGGACGAATGACCCAGCCCCCGAAATAGAGGCAGTGTGAGGGCGTGCGTGAGACGACGAGGCCCCGCCGGGAGTCCGGCGGGGCCTCGTCGTAACTGGCCTAGGACGTCGGGCGGCATCCGATGCGGGCATCGTTGTACTCCGGATCTCCGCTTTCGAGCACACGGAGCAGGGACGCCGTGACTACACGCGTGTTACGGCCGATGCGTAGCACACGGCACGGAAACTGCCCGCTGCGGATTAGGTCGTATCCCTTCGCTCGTGAGAATCCAAGCGCCCTTGAGGCGTCCTCCACGCTCCCCGTTCCGTGCCAGGTGGCGCGGATGTGAGCAGGGCTATAGCGAGGACCCAGAGTCTCGTCGATCTTTGTGTGCATTCCGGGTTCTTTCGTCTTGGCGGCGGGTACCCCGTGCCGGGCCTATGGACGTCGCACGCGCAGGTGATCGGGGGGACCATCAATACTCCGCGCTATTGCCGGTTTGGCCAACCGGCGATTCGGGGCTATGTTGCACCGCCCGTTCGTAGAGAGCCCTCTCTGACGGCGTGACGAACGATGCAGGGGAGGAGCGGTCAGCGTCCAGGACATGACGCCATTTCTCAGCACTGCGACGAAGGGCAGCAGTCACCAGAGACGAATTGCGAGCCGCACCTGTTTCCGATGACTCTCCTCTGTGATGTGGCTGACACCTCGAAGAGGGTGGGTGAACAGCGGTTATGACGAACAGCGAGTGGTTTGTCGTCGACGGGTGAGCCGTCGCCGACATGGTTTGGGCACCGGCTGTCACGAGCGATGGTGCGTGGGGGGAGGACGCTCTGGACGACATCCATCACATGCCTACGATCGCGGGAGGCGACGAAGACTGACCTGATGCGACAGGGCCCTGGGCTGCAGGTTCGGATGCCGTTTGTGGAAAGGTCTGCAGGATCACCCGCCATCCCGGGGTCTACTGGAAGCCGGTGTTCACGGCGCTGGAGGGCTGGCTGACCTGCTGGCTGGTCAACGCCGCGCATCTGCGCAATGTGCCGGGGCACTCCGGAGGAGTCCCTATCGAACCCGGAACGGTTCAAGAAGAAATCCGCCAGGGAGGAACGCAACGCGGATTGGCGCGCCCAGTGGCCCCGTCACGTCCCCGGGGTGGGGGAGGGCGGATCGGGACTCCGGCTCCTTCGGGGCGGCCCTGTCCCGCTACCTGCTGGCCCAGGGCGTGGAAGTGTTCGACGTGAACCGTCCGGACCGGACCGACCGTCGCCGGCGCGGCAAGTCGGACCCGCTCGACGCCCAGAACGCGGCCCGGGCGGTGCTGAGCGGGCGGGCGCGTGCCCAGGCCAACTCAGTCCATGGACCGGTGCAGATCGCCCGGATGTACAAACGCGCCAAGAGTTCGGCAATCAGCACCAGATTGATGTCGATTGCGGTCCCCTGCTCCCGAGACCTTGCCCTGAGCAAGGGCTCGCGCTCACGTGCTGCTCGACGGCGGCATCGCGGTATCCACGTCGGCTCCGTGCCATGCCCCGTTCTCCCACCAGATCACCGAGACCCCGAACACGGCTTCAATGGTGGAGACCGCCCAGGGCTCGGACGGCTCAGCAGCGCAGACGAGGAAGATCCGGTCAATGGGGCGGCCGAGGGCGAAGCGGATCTCGGCGGTACGCGTGGCTGCTGCGCGGAGATCGGAGTAGGTGGGCTCCTCGGAGTGCAGCACCTCGAAGAGAAGAGTGCCGCTCTCACCGGACTGGATGATGTCCGCGATGTTTCCGTCCTCTGGGGCTCCGGTTTCCCAGAGCTGTGCCAGGAGCCGGTGACGGAGTCGTTCGTGGATGGGCTGCTGCCTGTCGGACGCCACTGCGGTCTGCAGAAAGCCCTCGAAGTTTGGGGAGGGTGCGGGAGATGAAGCGGTAGTCGATGCCGAGGACACGGTGGAAAGGGTCTCCTGGGACGTAGAGGGTGGTGCCGAGGTCGCGTCCCCGTCGATGGGCGCAGGCAACGCGGCGTGGTGGACGATGCTGAGCGACTGCGTGCAGCGCGTCAGAGCGACATACAGGCCACGCATTCCCGACTGTGTTTCACCCGCGATGGCGGTGGGCTCCACGACTACGACGTGGTCGAACTCGATGCCTTTGGCTTCGTGTGGCTGGAGGATCGGTACGGTGCTGCCGTGGATGGTGCCGAGTTCGGTGCGGAGCCTGTCTTGAAGGGTCTGATCGGCCGGGACGATGACTGCTGTGGACCGCCCGTCCCGTGCTGAGGTGAGCTCTGTGACGCGTCCGGCGACAGCTTCTATCAAGTGTTCCAGGCTGCTTGCTCCCTGCACGTGCACCGCGTGCCCGCGGGCCGGCCGGACGGATCGGGCGACGGGCACGCGGGGTGCGGCAGCCCGGGCCAGAGGTTCGACGAACTCCGCAGCCTCGGGCGGGAGCCGGAAGCCGGCCTGGAGGACCTCGACCGTCCACGCCGAGCCTCCGGTCAGCAGTCCTGCCAGCTCGCGCCAGGAGTGATACTCGTGCGGTCCAGTGGCCTGGGCCAGGTCGCCGAGGATAGTCATGGAGCCCGAAGGGCATCGGCGTGCCAGGGCTCGTGCCTCCATCGGGGTCAGGTCCTGGGCCTCGTCGACGACGATGTGGGCGTAGGTACGCCGTTGGTGCGAGCCGTTGAGCAGCCATTCCAGCTCGTCCAGGCACACAAGATCAGCGGCGGTCCACACGGCCTTGCCGGGCTTCGATCGCCGCAGCGCGGACCGCTCGTCGGCAGTGAGCAGTGTTGCTGCCGCTTCCAGCGTCTTGGGGCTGTCCAGGAGGCGCGTGTACACGTCTGTAGGGTTCAGCCGAGGCCAAACGCGTTGGATGAAGGCGGCGACCTCCTGGCTCGACAGGATGTTCTCCGGTGTGGCGCCGGGAACGGAGAGAAGGAGTTTGCCCGCCAGGCGAAGACGGAAGTTGGCCTGGCGCACGTTGAAGGGGCCGGACTCACGCAGCGCCTCGCGGGCGATGGCGAGCAGGGCATCGGCGTCGGCTTCGTAGGTGCGGCCGTTACATACGAAGCGGAAGATCGCCTCGTCGTCCTCACCGGCCGTCAGCAGCGGCGAGACGCGGGCACGGTGGGGTCGGCAGTGCGCCTCCGCGGCCCGCCGCAGCACGTCAGCCATCCGGTCGTCACCTTTGAGGAAGGCCGCCTCGGGGGAGTCGGTGCCCGTCGCGGATGTGGGACGGTCGCCGGCCAGGAGGCGGTCGAGGGTGAGGGTGGTGACGTCTCCTCCGCCGAGTGCCGGCAGGACCTGTCCG
Organism: Streptomyces sp. NPDC088817; assembly: GCF_044750345.1. NCBI lineage: Bacteria > Bacillati > Actinomycetota > Actinomycetes > Kitasatosporales > Streptomycetaceae > Streptomyces > Streptomyces sp. NPDC088817. The sequence continues at coordinate 166,760 of NZ_JBIVJN010000019.1, read as the reverse complement.
GCATAAGCGAGGAAGCCCTGGTGCGGCCCCACGACGAGGACGTCCTGGGCCGAGCAGTGCTGGTTGTCCAGGAGCCACATCACGCGGTAGAGGCCCACTGCGGTCTTGCCGGTCCCCGGGCCGCCCTGGATGACCAGAGCGCCGGGCCGTTGATGGGCCACCAGCAGCAGTTGCTCGCGCTGCACCGTGTCTACGATGTCCCGCATGGCCCCGTCGCGAGGCAGGTCCAGGTCGTCCAGGAGCAGCGCCTCCAGGGACGGAGCCGCGGCACCCTCCTCCGGGTACGCTCCGGCTGCGGAACCCGGTCCTTCCTCGGCCGGGACGTCCGACACGTCGACTTGTGCGGGTTCCTCGGTCGCCGCTCCATCGTCCAGATCGACGTCGTACTGGCGCAGTACGAGCTGGTCGAGGTAGTCGGTCACGGTCTGCGGCTTGCGGCGCTGGAAGGCCAGTTTTCGCCGCAGCAGCAGGTCGCCGGGATCTTCCTTGGTCGCCAATCGCCACTCGATGGCCTGCTGCGCAGCGGATGAGACGACCACCAGGTCGCGTTCGTCGTTCCACACAGGCTGTCGCCCGATGAGGAACGACTCGCCGCCGCGAACGCTGACCCGCATGATCACCAGCGGCTCACCGCCTCGTGCCCGGGCATTGGCTTGTCCGCCTGACGCGCCCGGTGCCGGCATTTCGTTGTGCGCGTGGTAGACGGCAGCGGTCGCCGCGTCCTGTGACTGCCGCTGCTCGAGGCACGCGTACGCGTAGTCCACGCCCCTCTGTTCCTGCGCGATGACCGCACGACGCCGGGTACCCGCCATGCACGCCGCTCCCGTCCCCCTGATCCGCACCTCAGCGAACCACTTGGCATCGATTTTGCTGAAAACCACAGCTCATCACACCTACGCCACAATTTCGATGCGTAATCGCTACATGGATGATGCGGCGGTGCCCTGAGGTGACGGGCTCGACGGCATGGCCGGGTCTGCAGCACCGAATCCACCATCGCCGCAGTCTCAACTGCTCACGAGACGGCACGGGGCTGGTTATTGCGGCAGTTGACGCACCAGATTGTCGTCTGTCACCTCGTAGAGGTCGACGCGCAGCAGACGTCTAACATGCGCCGGGACGCGCTCCGCGGCCTTGACCGAGGAGGTCGGCGCGATCAGTACGTACCGTATGTCCGGTGACTCGCTGGTCATACGGCGCAGGAGTTGCCCGTAGGCGATGTCGGCGTCGATGCATCATGAACCCATGACGCCCCCTGCCGACGCTTCAGGGCGCGGAAGGGGGCGGGTTGGTCCGGGGCGGCCTGGGCGGCCGGTGCCGGTCCCGCCCAGTCGAGGCCCAGCTGTCGGAGGGCGTTTCGCTGCTCCTGGTCGAGTTTGTCGCGACAGGTCTCGGTGATGAGCCGCCAGTTCGTGATGCCGGGCTTCTCGCGGAGTCACCTATGCTCGCGCCCAGTTGATATGACCAGTTCGTTTCAGGGGGCGGGGAGCCGCATGGCCGATGAGATCAAGTACGAGTACAAGACCCTGCAGACGGTTCGGGGGACCGACGGTTTGGTGATCTCGAAGATGCAGAAGGACGGTTGGGAGCTCGTGGAACAGCTCCCGGGCAGACTTCGCACCACCCTCAACTTCCGTCGGCCGAAGAAGCCCCTGCCGTGGCGTCTGATCGGGGCGGGTGCTGCCGTCCTCGTGGTCTTGGCCGCCATCATCGGCACCGGCGTTGCGCTCAGCGACGGCGACGAGGAGAAGGACGCGGCAGCCAGTTCGACGGCTACGAGCGAGAAGCCTTCCGCTACGCCGACCGCAGACGAGCAGACTGCCGCTGAGGTGATCACGGCGCAGAACAATCCGGAGTTCGCAGCGTTGTTGAAGGCGGACCCGTGCGACGAGGCGAACGTGAACTTCGCAACCAAGCACGAGGGGCAGGTGGTCGCCTTCGACGGGTCAATCAGGCACATGGCGTCCTACGGGGATGACCGGACCCGCTACGACTTCCTTCTCGGCCCGGGCGACAAGGGACCGCAGACGACGGACGGCCCGAACTTCAAGTACGAGGACGTCAACACCGGCAACCTGCACCTGACCGGCAAGCAGGTCCCTGCCACCGTTGCAGTTGGCGACAAGTTCCGCTTCGTCGCCGAGGTGGTTGAGTTCAACACGGTCCAGTGCGTCTTCCGCCTTGCCCCGGTCTCGACGGAGACGCGGTAGCCGAACTGGGCAGCCTCCCCGTCATGGAGGGGGAGCCTCCCCCTGAGTGGTGGACACGCTGATACTGGATCTGCTTGATCCGGAGGAAGCGAGACACCGCCGATGGCGATGAAGGACTACTCGGACGAGTTCAAGGCCGATGCCGTGGCCTTGTACGAGTCCACGCCCGGGGCGACGTACAAGAGCATCGCCGCTGACCTGGGCATCAACCGGGCCACTCTGCGTGAGTGGGTACTGCGGGACTGAGCTGACCCCGGTTTCGTGGAGTCCCTGAAGCCAGGCTTATGATCCTGGCGCGAAGGAGAACCACGAGCAGTGCCAGCACCACGTAAGTACCCGGACGAGCTCCGTGAGCGGGCTGTCCGCGAGGTCCGCACCACCGGCCGTCCGATCGCCCATGTCGCCAAGGACCTGGGCGTTCATAAGGAGGCCCTGCGCGGCTGGGTCCGCCAGGCCGAGGCGGACGCCGGGGAACGCGATGACCGGCTCACCACCGCGGAGCACGAGGAGTTGAAGCAACTTCGCAAAAGGGTAGGGGCGTTGAGGCGGGCGAACGAGATCTCAAAGCGGCGAGTGCGCTTTTTGCCCAGGGCCTCGACCGTCCCTGGACGAGGCCGATCAGGTGATCGACAGCCTGAAGGAAGACGGCTTCGGGGTCGGGCCCGTATGCCGGGTGCTCGACTGGTCCGAGTCCGCCTACCACGCCCGCAAGAAGCGGCCGAAGTCCGCGCGCCGGCTGCGGGACGAGCAGCTCATGCGGCTGATCGAGCAGGTTCACGCCGAGTCGGGCGGCACCTATGGGGCCCGGTGGATCACCCGCGCCCTGCGGCGCAAGGGCGTCGTCGTGGCCCGCTGTACCGTCGAGCGGCTGATGGGCGAGCTGGGCCTGGAGGGCGTCATCCGCGGGCAGCGGCGGCGGACCACCGTGTCGGAGCCGTCGGCGCACCGCCCGCCCGACCTGGTCGACCGCGACTTCACCGCCTCGCGGCCGGATCAGCTGTGGGTGGCGGACATGACGTATGTGCGCACCTGGTCCGGCTGGGCGTACGTGGCGTTCGTCCTGGACGTGTACTCGCGGATGATCGTCGGCTGGCAGGTCGCGAACCACATGCGGACCGAACTGCCGTTGGATGCCCTGGAGATGGCGTTGTGGAGACGCCGGATCAAGAAGGACTCCGGTCTCATTCATCACAGCGTCCGTGGGTCGCGATACGTATCAATTCGGCATACCGAGAGGCTGTCCGACATCGGGGCTTCGGCCTCGGTCGGCTTGGTCGCTCGACAGCTATGACAACGCGATGGCCGAGGCCCTGAACGGCACCTTCACAGCCGAGCTGATCGAGATGCAGGGCCCCTGGAGGGACGTCGACCAGGTCGAGCGGGCGATCTTCCAGTGGGTCACCTGGTACAACGAGGAACGACTCCACTCCGCCCTCGACTATGTACCGCTCGCCGAGTACGAACGCGACTGGTGGCGACAACAGGAAGCCGCCCCGCATTCCGCCTGAGACAAGATCACCGGACTCCACGAAACTCGGGGCAGCTCAGGGTACCCATCGCGTCGCTGACCTGCTACAAACCTGGCCACCGGTCCCGGCTGATCTACAGGCCGCGCCGGGACGACGGACGCCGCGACGGCCGCAAAAGCTTCTCCTGGCGCGACTACCGGGACCAGCTGATCGCCGCACACTAACAGCTCGGCGGCCCGATGGTGCTCATCTGGGCTCAACGTCCACAACGCCGGCGGCCTACAGGAGTTGCCGCCTCCCGGGACTGGCTGACCATCTACTACCTGCCGCCCTACGCACCCGATCTCAACCCCGTCGAAGGGATCTGGTCGCTCCTGCGGCGCGGCTGGCTCTCCAACGTCGCCTTCGGCACCCCTGAACACCTCGTCCAGCGCATCCGACGCGGCTTACGGCACATCCAGAAGCGCAGCGACCTCATAGACGGCTGCCTCGCCGAAACTGGGCTGCCCATCACACCCGCCTGAGCAACGGCACGACATCACGAGTTCAACCTCAGTAACCGGCACTGGAGGGCTCAACTTGCTGCGCAACGCCGTGATCTGCTGCGGTCGGGCTCATGGTCGGGGTGCTGGGGGCTGCCGGTGTGGTGCCGCTGCACCGTGGTGGGCAGTGGCTACGTGGGGCGTGTCCAGGCTCGGGGAGTGGCTCCAGCTGACGGTGCTGCGGGGGTCCTGGACCGGATGCCACACGGGTTTGGATGGGCCGCCTGTGACCTCACCACCTATGAAACTTGCGTAGTGATACGGGGCCGCCTGCGGGCCGTCCGAGGTGGACCACTTCGGTGGAACCGATCAGTGTCCCGACAAATGGCTTACTAGCGTGGAGTGTTGATGCCAGAATGATTTCGTGAACAGTCTCCGTCACGACCCTCGTACGTCTGTTGCACTCTCCGGCAGCGGTTGGCTGGCCAAATCGCCGCAGGGCGACCAGTTGCTTACGTACTTGGCGCCCGGCGAGCAGGTCGATCTTCTCTTCACCACGCTCCGGTACCAGGGCGCGCTGACCCGCCAGCGACTCTTCCTGTGGCGAGGCACCTTCAAGATGACACACCTGGAACTACGACGCCCTCTTCTGCTTCTTGGGCGTCACGGGAATCTTGCGGAGACGGTCGTCCTGGCTGGTCCCGAAGGTCCGATTGAACTCAAGTCCTTGTCCGCCCGTGTGGCTCGCACGCTGATAGACGCCACCTCGAAGGGAGACGGCGACGCCCCAACTATTCACATGCATGGACCGCACAGCGACGAGTCTGCGACTCCTGGAGAAGAATCGACGGGAAGCATGCGGACACGCCTTCCTCCGCCCGCGGAGCCGATGCGCGTACAAGAAAGCGGATTCCGGCCAAGAAGCATCCAGACCTGGCAGGACGCCGAACTCGCTGCCGTCGACCATATGCGCAGTATGGGCTTCTTTGATGCCCGGACGACAGCCGCTGGTGCTGACGGGGGTATTGACGTTATCGCCGACCACGCCGTCGCACAGGTAAAGCACCACAGCCAGCCGATCAGCGTCGGCCCGGTGAGAGAACTACGGGGAGTAGCGGATTTGGGCCAGCACCTACTCTTCTATTCATCTGGCGGCTACACGGACAAAGCGTGCGAATTCGCCGAAGAGAGAGACATTGCATTGTTCTCCATCTTGCCATCCGGCGATATCCTTCCGCTGAACACGACGGCCCGAAACCTGTCGGCTCGTCTAGGCGCCACGTCCGGGTGGAGCTCAGCGCCCGACACGCGCACTCTCCAGCGCGCGGCCGACCTAGCGGCCCAACGAGAGACCGTGCACAAACAGATCCGCCGCATTCTTGCACGCACGAATGAACGTCGGGCTCTGCCGTCCAACCGATACACCAAGGACACCATTAAGGCTCTGGAGACGGCACACAAGCTAGCGGAACAGGCCACGAGCCTCCTTCGCAAGTCGCAGGCGGACTTCCAAACCCACGGCATGCGGAGGAGGCTCGTGGCAATGGCCGACGAGAAGGCCCGAGAAGCGTCCCTCAAGTTGGGAATGCGCCCCTGACAGGCAGCCCCCACGCCGTCCCGCACGCGGCTGCTGCCACCTCGCCGCAGTGGTTAAGATTGAGCATACTCGCGCTTGTGCCGTCTGCTCGCAGTCTCAGTCATCCCCCCGGAGTTGGAAAGGTAAGCGGTCAGGTCTCGTCGAGTCTGGAGAGAAGCGCGCCAGCGCACAGTGCGTAGTTTCCCGCCGCCAGCAGGATGCCGACTTGGTTACTGTTGCGGTCGCCAGGCAAGCGCAGTGACAGTTTCTCCAACATCCGGCAACTGAGCCCTAGAGCAGAGACCAGGCCGTCAAGCCCCTCACCGTGCTCGGAGGCATTTTGCACCGCGGCTACTAGCATTGATTCAGCAGCTTTCCGGTGAAGATCCGGGAGGGACGCTGCGGTCGCATTTGCTATGTCCGTAATGTACTCCAACACCTCGTCCGGACGTTTACCCAAACGCTCTGCGTACTGGAACGACCATTGCAGCGTCATCGCGAAGAAAGCAAACAATATGGTCTCCTGCGCGAGCATTGAATCTTTCCCGCTCTCACGCCGCTTGCGGTACGACCGCCGAGCTATCGGTCCCATACGCATGTCAGTCATCGTCTGGTAGACGGCCCACACCTGGACCGTGAGGAGCGGAACGTTACACTCAGGCGATCCGTCCGCGGCAGCTGCCAAGACCTCCAGAGCTGCCCTGACAGCGTCTGGGTCGTGACCCGTGGCATTCCAGTCGAGGTGATACTTACGTGCAGGCCAGAGTGGATGCTCGCCTTGACAGCCGGAACACTTGCCGAACGTGTTTCCAAAGAGATTGAACACAGATCCATAGGGGCTCTTCATAAACGCTCCAGCAGTGCGCAGCAGACGAAAACGAAGAGAGCCTGTCAGACGAGCACACCCGCACGGAAGACCCGCACGGGTCCGAATCGTCTCTGGCTAGCTGGATTTAGCACATGCCGCCTCCGGCGCTGCTGGCGTTGCGTTGGTGCCGCCCGCCGTCGATCACGTGCCGCCGCAGTGAGTATCGCCCTGGAGCCGGAGAGCACGCCCAGCGGGTGCGAGGGACCCTGCCATCGGCTGGTCACTCAAGCCGGCGGAACTGGAGCCGATACGCTCCCGGTGATCATGAAGGGCGCCGATGACTGACAATATCGGGATGACCCGACCCAGAATCCGTGTCGCCGCATACGTGATCCGGCACCGCGTCGTTCCCGAGCTCCTGACGTTCGACCACATCGGTATGCCGGAAGCTGGCACCCAAGTTCCTGCGGGAGGAGTCAACCTAGGGGAAGAACTCGAAGAAGCGGTCCTTCGAGAGGTCACCGAGGAGACCGGTCTGCAGACAGCCACCGTGCTCCGGCAGATCGCCGTGGAGGACAAGCCTCACCCCGACACGGGACAGCCACGACGAACCAGCTTCTTCTACCTCCAGGTGCCCGCAGACACCCCCAATGCCTGGGAGCACCACGTCCACGGCGACGGAGACGACGCCGGTCTCATCTTCGCTTGCCGGTTCCTCCCACTTCCTCTGAAGCAGCCACTGGCAGACGGCCAGGAGGCCTGGTTGGGCCGCATCGACCCGCGCTGGACCACCGTTACCGGCGACAGTCAGAAATCAGTCGCCGAACACGCACGCCGCATACGCGACACCTCAACATGCGAGCTCACCAGTCTCAACCCCCATCTACGAGGAGGACCCGGCATGGGAGGGCGCGCAGCGCGCGTCGGGCGCGTCGGGGACCCGTTCCGGTCTGCCTGACGCCAGGAATGGGGTCCGAAGTCGTCGGGCATGTAGCTGCCGGAGCCGTAGAAGCTATCCGAGCCGCGAGAGGGGGGACGGAGCGGAGCCGGAAGTGGTGCTCCGCCAGGTGTACCGGGTCACCTGGTCCCACCACGTGCTGAACTCCATGTGCTCGCCCAGGTCACATCACTCGCGCTCGACGTCGGCGCACGCGTCGGAGTCCCAGACGAACCGGGGCTTGGGGCGCATGGAGCGGTGGAGATTCACGAGTTTCTCCTCCAGCTCGTACGCGGGTCATCTGTGGCGACGCAAGCTCACGGGGCAACTCGGAGGAGATCCGGATGTGCCCCTCACTTGCCTCGTTCGTGCCGACGGACGTAGGTCGTTCCGGCGGGCAGGACATTGCTGCCGACGAGACGGGTGAGGTCGTAGTCGCGTCGGAAGGCATCGACTGCTTCCGGGGACGCATCACCGTCGATCTTCCTCAGGTGCCCCCGAACGCCGTGTCTGCCGAGCAGGTGTTCCGGGAGTCCTCCTTCGCTCTCTGGCTCGTCGTGATGCGGCCGTGGCGCTGATGGGGTCCAGCACAGCAGGTTTACCTTGGGTTCGCCGGCGCGCGGTGGATACCTGAGGTGTCCGATGCGATTCCGGCTGCCCTGGACCTTGGTCAGTCGACCGCTGCCGAGAAGGTCCTGGATGGCCCCCTCCACCGCCTGCACCGTCGTTTTCTGACGGCGTGCCATGACGTCGTTCAGGACGTTTCGGACCAGGTCTTCCTGGGTCAGGAGTGCTCGGCCATGTTCATCGAGGTAGCCGAGCCCTCGCAGTGTGCGTATCACCAACTGCCGCTGGGACAGGCCGTCCAAAGCGGTGACGCCGAGGCCGTCTCGGGTGAGTACCTGAAGGTCGTACTCGTGGGTGAGCCAGTTCCCGTCCGCACCGATCGGGAGCTTCAACGCCTTGGTAGCGAATTTCAGCTCCCAGCTGCCCCGACGCCACGTACAGTGCAGGAGCGTCCCGGGGCCGAGGTTGCTCGGCCAGGAGACATTGGACAGGCGCCGGCCCCTCGGGGTGGTCTGCAATTGGACTCGCTGCTGCCCGGGGATGGTCCTCAGCGCGAGGCCGTCGTGGTGGACACGCAGCTTGATCTTGTCTGCGAACTGCGTCAGGTCGTCGAACACGCCGCCGACATGCCCGGGCATCGGCACCCAGCCTTCGGAGAGGTGCTGTGCTGTCACTGGTTGGGACCAGGTGATCTGATCCTCCTTGACGTTCAGGCCGTAGGGCTGTCCGAGGTCCGCGTCGGCGCCGAGCAGTATCGTCGGGTCTGAGGCATGGACCTCGGCAGTCGTGGCTGTCTTGTTGTTCTTGGCCGTGGGCAGGGGCGGGAGGACAGCCCGCGCGGAACGGCCGGCTGCCTTTCGTTCCGGCTTCCATCGGGAGCCGGTGTGCGCTACGCGGACCTCGGCTGTCGCCCCGGCGAGGCCGGCCAGCCGTTGACGGGCGACAGAGGACACTTTCCGGTAGGTCCTGTCCATGGGTAGACGGCCGGACCTCAGGACCAGTCCAACGGCACGAACGGCGAGTGGCTCGCCGCTTGCGATGAACAGCGGCCCTCCGGAAGCCAGGACTGTCACGGCTTCGACTATGGCCAGGATCTCAGCGTCGATGTGCGAGCTGGCGTTGATTTGGCGGCTGCCCTTGCGGCCGTCGTCGCACACCCACGCCACGCCCGCTGCCTCGCAGTCTGCCCGGTAGACGCCAGAGGCCACCACCAGCCGCTCGTCCGGTTCAGGTGACAGCGTCCGCGATGGCTCGGCCTGGGCTTTGGCACCGCCCGATACTGGTGGAGTTCTGGCGGTCCGCTTTGGCTCCGACAGGATGGCCACGACCGACGGAACACACTGATGACAGGATTCTCTGCTTATGTGCCCAGTCCGCTGGCTATGAGTGGCTGCAGCGGCTTGGACGCGCTGCCACAGTCCCGGTTCGCGGCCGGTGGCCCAGGCGATGGCCTTGGGCACACAAGCGTGCCAGGCTTGTTGGTACGGAGTCGACGGCATGGTGCCGGACTCGTCGAACTGCGCTTTGAAGTCCCGGTACAGCATGAGCGCCTCGGCGTTGCGCTCCACCACTCGAGCGAGAGCCGTAGTGGCGCGGCGCAGCTCCGTCACGGCCTGTTGGACCTGATGACGATCGGCTCTTGCACGGAGCAGTCGCCTGGCCTCCTGGAATGCCTCTTGGACGACGGCGCTGCGAACTTCGGTCGCCCTGCGGGATGCTGCGACCCTGCGCTCCACCACGGCGGGGTGCATCATGCTGAGGTGCGGCGAGTCCGCGTCCTGGAGAGCTTCCTGGAGAAAATCTTCTGTCGGAATGGTGCGCAAACGGCTTGCGCGGGGCGGCAGGGAGTTCTTTACCCAACCGTTGTCCGCGGCCCAGCGCCACAGGTCCTGAGACGGCGGCGTGAACGCCGCGAGGCCGAGACCGTTCTCCTGGCCCATCGCTGCAAGCTCCTGTCCGACAGCCGGGCCGCACACTTGGGCGAAGACGCGATGCGCCAGGGACAGCCTCAAAGGCCGCGGCTCTCCAGCATCCACATGCGGAAGCGGCGTACTACTCAGTTTCCGGAGCGAGCGGAGCCTGGCTTCGAGCACGCGACGCTCGTCCCGGTTCTGCTTACCCAGGATCCCGACGAGTTCGGCCCCACGGGCTTCGGCCTGAAGGTACGCCAGTGCTCCCTGGCGCAGCGCCCGCAGTTCCGGATGACGCAGCGCTCTTCCCTCCTGCCACGTCACCTGGCTGGCCGCGAGCCTCGACAGGGCGTTCCGCAAGCGCTCACGGTCGGTGCGAAATACCTCGACCAATGCCTCGACAGTGTCGTCCGCCCCCATCATTCGCTGCGAGCCCCTCCGCGAGCAGTCCAAGATCTCTCCGGTGACGTGCATCGTACGGGGGAGAATCCCAGCCGGGTAGGGCGAAATCCCTGTTGACCTGCTACTTCCCTTACTGCTGGAGACGCTCAGCACTGAGCTTGCTCCGCTTTTGGTGCTCAGCAGAGGAAACCGCCCTGGCCCAGGGCGCGGACGCGAACTGGGCTGCCCCGGCCGTCCGTCGCTGGACCACGGCGAGTTCCTCCATCACTTCCAGCGGGTGCAGGCGATCAGGAATCGGATCACTCACTTCGACGAGGACCTGCTGCCGCCGGGGGATATGCGGGAGCTGATGTCCTTCGCCCGGCGGTTACGGGACTGCGTACGGTGAGCATCGGTCGGGATCCGGTCGTCAGGGCCGACGCTCCTTGCGATCGCGCATGTCAAGCGATGCAGGCCCCTGACGGCACTCCAACCGCAGCGATAGGGTGAACCTCCGGTGAAAGTGTGACGTGCCCGGACAGCCCGGCACGAGAGGGTGACGCAGAAGACATGAGTGAGGTGCCCACGCACATCGGCCGGTACACGGTCGAGCGCGAGCTGGGCGCGGGGGGCATGGGGCAGGTCTATCTGGCCTACTCACCCGGTGGTGACCCGGTCGCCGTGAAGGTGATCAGGAACGACAGGCTCGACCAGGCGACCAGAGCGCGCTTCGAGAAAGAGGCTCTGATCGCCCGGACGGTCGTCGGGACCAACAGGGTGGCCCGTTTCCTCGACGCCGACCCGTATGCAGACCAGCCGTGGATGGCCGTCGAGTACGTGCCCGGCCGGACCGTCCAAGAGCAGGTGGAGCACGCCGGAACCCTGCCGGTGCCGCTGGTCGCCAGCCTCGGCGCGCTGCTTGCCGAGGGCCTGGAGGCGGTGCATGCCGTCGATCTGCTGCACCGCGACCTCAAGCCGCAGAACGTCATGCTCGGCGAGTACGGCCCGATCCTGATCGACTTCGGGCTCGGCGCGTTCATGGACGCGGGCAAGGACACGCTCACCCAGGAAGGCATGATCGTCGGCACGGTGCGCTGCATGCCGCCGGAGCAGGCGCTCGGCCGTTCCCGGGTGAAGGCCCCGGCCGACGTGTACGGCCTGGGCACGGCCCTGCTGTACGCGGCGACCGGCCACTACCCGTACGAGGGCAACGGCTGGCCGGCGATCGTCGCCCAGGTGACCGACGAGACCCACCCGCCGGACCTCTCCGGGCTGCCCGGGGCGCTCACCCCGCTGGTCACGGCGATGCTCTCCCACGCTCCGGAGGACCGGCCCACGCTCGACGAGGTCACCGGTCAGTGCGTGGCGCTGATAAAGGCCGCGGGCCTTACACCGGTCGAGGCGCGGCACGCCCTGATCGACGTCTCGGCCCTGCCCGGCGGAAAGACCGAGGAGCACGGCCGGACGGGGCCTTCGCCGACGGTGTGGGAACGCATCGTCGCTCAGTACGGTGACGCGCCCGATGTGCACACCCTGGTCGTGGATGAGGAAGGTCACGATAGCCCGCTGGACCGTCCTGCCCGCCCCGACCTGGCCGAGGACGAGGGCGAGGGTGAGGAGCAGCTGCCGCCTCTGGCCCCGGCGGGAGCGCAGAGCCCTGACGCCGAACCCGTCGTCGCACAGCCGGGCAAGGACCGGGACGACGGTGAGCGGACGACGTCCCGCCCCACGGACCGGACACCGCCTGAGCCTCCCCGCAGGCCCGGCCGGAAGCCAGCCTCGCAGAAGGTGGCCGAGGACCTGAGGGCCAGGTACGCGATGCAACCGGCCTTGTGAACGGGAAGCGAGCGGACGGCACCGGCGTGCCGTCCGAGTCGTGCGCCAGGCAGACGGGGCAGACAGCGACAAGGTGACAGGCGCCGCCGCGTCACGGCCCGTGGCGGGCGAGAAGTGTCTGGAAAGAAACGGTGGGAGCGGTATGCGGGACATCAGGGACGACAAGGGGACGGAGCGGTTCGTGGACGGTTCGGGGGAGGCCGGTGGCGCGGCCACGGTCCAGGGGACCCTTGACGCGGCGGACCGCGAGCAGGCCGCGGCCGACGCTTCCGCCGACGCCCCGGCCGGTGCGGCGACGCGCTCGCGCCGCCCCCGGTTCGCCCCGGGCTCCCAGGTCCTGGTGCGCGACGAGCAGTGGCTGGTGAAGAGGGTCGCCGACACGACGTACGACGGCTGGATGGTCGAGGTCACCGGCGTCTCCTCCCTGGTGCGAGGCAAGGACGCCGTCTTCTACGAGCGGCTCGACCAGATCGAGCCGCTCGACCCGGACAAGACCCGTCTGGTCCCCGACTCCTCCCCGAACCACCGCACGGCGCGCCTCTACCTGGAGGCCGTCATCCGCAAGACCGCCCTGCCGCAGACGGAGCACGGGCTCGCGCTGGCCGACAACTTCCTCATGGACCAGCAGACGCACCAGCTCCGCCCCGCCCAGTTGGCCCTGTCCATGGAGAACCCGCAGCCCCGCATCCTGGTCGCGGACGTGGTGGGTCTCGGCAAGACCCTGGAGATCGGCATCCTCCTCGCCGAGCTGATCCGCCGGGGCCGCGGCGAGCGCATCCTCGTGGTGACGCCGGCGCACGTCCTGGAGCAGTTCCAGCGCGAACTGTGGACCCGCTTCTCCATCCCCCTGGTCCGCCTCGACTCCACCGGCATTCAGCGAATCCAGCAGGACATCCCGGCCGGCCGGAACCCGTTCGCCTACTTCAAGCGGGCGATCATCTCCGTGGACACCCTCAAGAGCGACGTCTACGCCCACCACCTGGAGAACACCGACTGGGACGCCGTCGTCATCGACGAGTCGCACAACCTGGTCAACCGGGGCACGAAGAACAACACCCTGGCCCGCCTCCTCGCCCGCCGCACCGACGCCCTCGTCCTGGCCTCGGCCACCCCGCACAACGGCGACGGGGAGTCCTTCGCCGAGCTGATCGGCATGCTCGACGAGGCGGCGATCGCGGACACCTCCGACTACGACGTGAAGGACCTGGGCCACCTCTACATCCGGCGCACCAAGACCGACCCCGAGGTACGCGACTCCCTCCAGGGCGCCTGGGCGGACCGAGGCCCGTCCCGGCCGGTGGTCGCCAAGGCCACCGCGAAGGAGCAGGCCGTCCTGGAGGAGCTTGCCGCGCGCTGGATCCCGCGCGACCCGGCGGCCTCCTCCGTGTGTGCGGACCCGATGGTCGCCTACAACCTGCTGAAGGGGTTCCTCTCCTCCCACCGGGCGCTGCAGGACTCGATCGCCGCCCGGACCAAGACCCTCGCCAAGCCCCTGAAGGGCCGCAGGAACCAGGATCCGGCCAAGCTGGAGGCTGCGCGGCAGATCGAGCGGAAGGCGATCGTCGACCTGGCCCGCCTCGCGGACGACATCGGCGACGACGACTCGTGCAAGCTCGACGCCCTGGTCGAGGCGTTGAAGGAGATCGGCGTCGGCCCCGGCTCGGACACCCGGGTCGTGGTCTTCTCCGAGCGCGTTCCCACCCTGAAGTGGCTGGCCGAGACCGTTCCGGCCCGGCTCGGCTTCTCCGCGGCGAAGCAGCTGGAGCCGAGTGAGAGGAAGTCCCGTCCGTGGAAGGCGTACGGCGGGGTCGTCGAGGTCATGCACGGCGACGCGACCGGTGAGGACGAGCAGAAGCGCATCGTCGAGGAGTTCGGCCTGCGCACCGCGCCCGTCCGGCTCCTGTTCACTGGCGACGTCGCCTCCGAGGGCGTCAACCTGCACCAGCAGTGCCACCAGCTGATCCACTACGACCTGCCCTGGTCGCTGATTCGCATCGAGCAGCGCAACGGCCGTATCGACCGCTACGGGCAGGAGAAGAACCCGCAGTTCCGGGCTCTGGTGCTCACCGGGGATGTGGAGTGGCGCACCGACGCCGAGACCGGCGAGTCCCTGCCGCTGGACGACCGCCTGGTCGGAGCCAAGCTCCTCGCCAGGGAGGAGGAGGCCCACCGCATCGAGGGCACCGCGGAGGCGGTCACCGGCATCTACCGGGCGAAGGAGGAAGAGGACCGCCTCACCCGCGACCTCATCGCCGGCCGCACTGTCGAGGAGTCGATCAAGCAGTCTTCGGCGGCGGGCGGCGGTGCCAAGGCCATGCTCGGCCGGCTGCTGGGCAACGTCGGGGCGAAGAAGCCGACGGACGATGTACCGCGTGCCACCGTGCCCAGCCTGTTCGGCACGGGCGGCGGTGGCGGCGGTACGGCGGCGACCGCCGACTACTTCGACGAGGCCCTCCGCCAGGTCTGCCACCCCATCAGCCCGGACATCGCCCTCAAGCTGCGGCGCGAGAAGGACGGCACCATCGCCTTCGAGCCCCCGCCGGACCTTCTCCACCGTCTGAAGGCCCTGCCCAAGTCGTACCTCACCGAGCAGCAGATCCTCCCCACGGCCAACAAGGAAGCGCGCATCCGCCTCACCTTCGACAAGGGCCTCGCCGCCAAGCGCCTGAAGGTGGCCCGTGAGGACTCCGAGAGCCAGTGGCCCAACGTCAGTCACGTCTCCGACGTGCACCCCGTGCTGGACTGGGTCACCGACAAGGCGCTCGCGGCGCTCCGCCACGACGAGGCGTTCGTGCTCGCCTTCGACCCCGACGCCGATAAGGCGGCCGACATCGACCCGGCACTGCCCGCCGCCCTCGACGGCCCCGTGTACCTCCTCCAGGGCATCTACTCGAACAAGGCCGGCCGCCCGACCGTCGTCGAGTGGATGGCCGTCACCGGTCTGCCCGACGCCCCCCGCGTCCACCGGATCGACGACGCGTTCCTGGCCGCCTGCCGGGTCGGCCCCGCCATGCCCGGCCGGGCCGCGCCCGTGAACCTCGCACACCTCCAGTCGCTGGTGCCGGCCGCGGTTGAACAGGCTCGGCGGTTCCTGACCGATCGCGAGGCCGAGTACGCGCAGCAGATCGACGCGGTCCTCGCGCCGTACGAGAAGCGCGTGACGGAGTGGAAGCAGACCGCGCTCTTCACCGCCGCGGCCCGCCGCTCGCAGAAGGCGAAGAACGACGTGAACCTCACGGCCGACCGGCGCAGGACGCTGATCCGCTCCCTGCGGACCTCCGGCGCCCCGCTGCTGCGGCTCCTCGCCGTCCTCGAACCGCTCACCGCCACCCCCGTACCGCCGCCCACCGCCCTGCCCGCCGCGACCGCCCTGCCCGACGCCGGAGAGACGAGCGCCCGATGAGCACCGACTTCGACTCCTTCTCCAACCGCGGCGAGTACCTCTCCGCGCACTACTTCGCCGAGCAGCTCGCCGACGGCCTGAAGAAGGGCGTCTTCGCCACCTGGGCGGACCGCGAGTCCGACGAGAACGTCACGCATCCCACCCCGCGCGTCGCCCTGCGAGGCCTGCGGTCCGTCTACCTCGACGAGAAGTACCGCGGGTTCTTCGCCGAGCAGGCCAAGGCCGACGCCGAGGACGACGAGTACCCCGAGAAGGAGGACTTCGAGAAGCGCCTCAACACCTACGAGGACGAGGAGTGGCGCGAACGCGTCGCCGACTGGCACCGCAAGGTCCTCGCCGCCCTCGGCTACCCGGAGGCCGACGCAGCCCCCGGCCCGCGCGAACTGACCGTCCACCGGGCCGGACGCGACCACACCGTCCAGGTCGCCTGGCACGGCGACAACATCGTCGCCGTCGACTGCGGCTGGTCCGCGAGCAACGACACCGCCCTGGACGCCGACGCCTACGGCCGTCTGCTCCACCCGGTGCGGACGGTCGGCAGCGGCGAGACCTACGAGTCGGGCCACGCGCTCGCCACCTGGCTGTTCCAGAGCGAGCTGGGAGGCGAGGGCGGCAGCGCGCCGCGCTTCGTCCTGCTGCTCTGCGGCGGCGTGATCGTCCTCGCCGACCGGCAGGTATGGGGCGAGGGCCGCTACCTGGCCGCCAACCTCGACGCCGCCCTGGAGCGCTACGACCGCAGGCAGTACGGCGAACTCGCCACGATCGCCGGACTGTTCAGCCACGACGCGCTCGCCCCGGCCGAAGACGGCAAGGGCCCCGCCCTCGACGCCCTCGTCAAGGCGTCACGCGACAACGCGGTCGGCGTCTCCGGCGAGCTGCGCCAGGGCCTGCAGAAGTCCGTCGAGATCATCGCCAACGAGGTCCTGGCCCGCCTGGAGCAGGCCGGCCTCGAACCACGCGACCTCGAAACCCCCGGTGACCCCTTCGCCCGCCAGCTCACCCGCGAGGCACTGCGCTACCTCTACCGCATCCTGTTCCTCCTCTACGCCGAGGCCCGCCCCGAACTGGGCATCCTCCCGGCCGACGACGGCACCTACGAGGCCGGCTACTCGGTGGCCCGCCTGCGCGAACTCGTCGAACGGGACACCCAGCTGACGGACGAGAGGGCCCGCAACGGATTCCACCTGCACGCATCCCTCGACGTCCTGTTCAACAAGGTCAACCACGGCCACCGGGCGTACGGCACCGAGCCGTGGGACGAGCGACCCGGCGACGACACGGAGACCCGCAAGAAGAAGGCCAAGCAGCGCAGCGAGGGCCGCGGCCTGCGCTTCGAGCCCCTTCGCAGCGAACTCTTCGAACCGGCGTCGGTGAAACTCATCGGCCTCGGCACCCGCGACCCGCGCGCCGACGAGGAAGGCCCCTACGGCCCGGCCTGGCTCGACCTGCGCCTGCGCAACAGCGCCCTGCACGAGGTGCTGCGCCTGCTCACCATGAAGAAGGCCAAGCGGCGCGGCGAACGCGGCGGCTTCATCTCGTACCGCAACCTCGGCATCAACCAGCTCGGCGCGGTCTACGAGGGCCTGATGTCCTACACCGGCATCATCGCCGAGGAGGAGCTGTGCGAGGTCGCCAAGGGAGGCGACCCCGAGAAGGGCTCCTGGCTGGTCCCCTCGCACCGGCTCAAGGAGTACCCGGAGAACACCTGGGTCGAGTACGACGAGCGGGACCGCGAGGAGAAGGGCCTGCGCGGACCGAGGAAGTACCCCGCGGGGACCTTCGTCTACCGCCTCGCGGGCCGTGACCGGGAGACCTCGGCGTCCTACTACACCCCCGAGTCGCTGACCCAGGTCACCGTCGAACTGGCCCTCAAGCACCGCCTCGACCAGGAGAAGGACGAGGCGGGGAACGTCGTCAAGACCCGCGCTTCCGAGCTGCTGAAGTACCGCATCTGCGAGCCGGCGCTCGGCTCCGGGGCGTTCCTCAACGAGGCGATCAACCAGGTCGCCGAGGAGTACCTGCGGCGACGGCAGGACGAGGTGGGCAGGTCGATCCCGACCTCCGAGGCCCTGACGGAGAAGCAGAAGGTCAAGGCATACATCGCGCTGCACAACGCGTACGGCGTGGACCTCAACTCCACGGGCGTCGAGCTCGCCGAGGTCTCGCTGTGGCTCAACACCATGCACCCGGGGATGCGGGCGCCCTGGTTTGGGCTCCACCTGCGGCGGGGCAACTCGCTGATCGGCGGGAAGCGGGCGGTGTACGCGGCGGAGGACGTCGCGCCGGGGAAGGGCAAGGCCCTGTGGCTGAACGCCAAGGACACCCAGGCCCCGACCCCGCTGCCGTTCAGGGACAACGAGGCGGGCGGGCAGTGGCAGTCGCTGCCAGACGGGGCGGTGCACCAGTTCCTGCTGCCGACGCCGGGGTGGGCAGCCGTGACGGGGGCGAGTGGCGATGCGAAGAAGCTGCTGGGGCTGTTGGCGGGCGACAACGTCGAGCAGCTGAAGGAGTGGAAGAAGGGCATCCTCAAGAAGCCGGAGCGGAAATACACCCAGGCTGGTACGCCGAGGATCGACCGGAAGACCGGTGACGAAGTCGCCTCCCAGTACACCAGGCTGCGGGACGCAGCGCGGCGCGTGGAGTTTCTGTGGAAGCTCGTCGTCAAGCGGATGGAACTGTCGGAACGGGAGATCGCCCGCAGCATCGACGTCTGGGGAGCCGATCCGGTCGGGGACGAGGAGTACGCCTTCCTGCGCCGTGAGCGGGAGAGCGCGACAGAGGGCAGCGGCGCTCGGCTGTCGAAGGAGAAGGTGTACAGGGACCTCTTCGAGGCCATCGACACCCCGTATTGGCGACTGAAGAACGTCATGGATGCCTGGTGCGCACTGTGGTTCTGGCCGTCGCACCAGGCAGGGCTGCTGGACGGTACGGACAGTGAGTACACCACGCCGGTGAGCGGCACCGACGTAGTGGAGGGACTTAGCGCTCTTCTGGGCACCACAGGGCAGCACGAAGGCCCGGCACCGGAGGTGTCCAGAAGCGACGTCCAGCAGCAAGAGGACGGCAAGGGCGGCTTGTTCGACAAGAAGCTGTACTTGGACGAGGAAGCCGCACGCAAGAAGGAAGAACGCGCTGCCAAGAATGAGCGCAGGAAGCAGCAGAACGCTGAGAAGGAGGCAGAGCGTCAGGCCGAACGCCGCCAGGTCATCCCGTTGCAGACACTCGATGACTGGCTCGACTTCCTCGAAGCTATGTTGGGAACGTTCTCGGTGGCCGAGGCGAACCTGCTTAGCGAGTTCGAGAATCTCGAAGCGCTTCAAGATTTCGAGCAGAAGCTGCCACGTCTCATGGGCATGGACCTGGGTAACCCTGAGGACCGCTTTCCTTGGATGCGCGTCGTACGGGACATTGCGACCGAACAGGGCTTCCTGCATTGGGAGTTGGACTTCGCGCTCGCGTTTACGGAGAGCGGGGGGTTCGACCTGCAGGTGGGGAACCCGCCGTGGGTGCGGCCGGAGTGGAAGGAGAACGCCGTCGTAGCGGAGTTCGAGCCGTGGTTCATGCTGACCGAGAAGCCTTCGGCGGCGGAGAAGCAGCGGCGGCGCATGGCTGAGCTGGCCAGGGAGGAAGTGGCGGCGTACACCCTGCGGGAGGTGACGACCACGGTCACGCTGGCCGACTATCTGGCGGCACCGCAGGTGTATCCGCTGATCTCGGGCAGCCAGCCCGACCTTTACCGCGCCTTCATGTGTCAGGTGTGGGACCACACGGCGGCGTTCGGCAGCACAGGATTGGTTCACCCCGATACCCACTTCAACGGGGACAAGGAGGCCGCGCTCCGTGAGGCCACCTACCGCAGGCTGCGGATGCACGGGGACTTCGTCAACGCGGGCAACCGGTTCTTCCCGCCGCCCGTCGGCCGGTCCAGCCACTTCGGGGTGCACATCTACGGCACGAAGGGCGAGATCGATTTCCAGCACCTGTCCTGGCTTTTCTCCGTTGATGTGCTGCGGCTGTCCGCCACACACGACGGCAAGGGCGACGCGCCGGGTGTGAAGTTCGACGGGGACTGGGACGAGCGGCCGCACAGCAAGCGTGTCGTTCAGGTCACCACGGACACCCTGGCGCGTTGGCAGAGGCTTTCGGGGGAGCAGGACGTCCCCGTCGAACGAGCGCGTCTGCTGACTCCGGTGAGTACGGCCGAGGACCCAGCCATCGACGCGCTCGCGGGGTATCCGCTGCGGCTTGGTGCGCTTTCTCCACAGATCACGCGCGGATTCGACGAGAGCGGAGCTAAGAAGTCTGTCCATGGTCCCAATGAGGACACGCCGCTGATCGACTACAACAAGGATCTCAAGGACAGGGACGACTACCAGGCGGACACCTGGGAGGACGTCGTCCTCAAGGGCCCGCAGATCGGTGTGGCCAACCCGTTGTTCAAGCAGCCCAGCCAGGGTGGCGGCGAGGTACGCGGACTCAATCACCTGGAGCTGCCGTCGAACGCGGTCCCGGAGTCGGAGTACCGGAGGGTCGCGGACGAGGTCACGTATCGGGATGCGCAAGACCGGTGGTTGGACTACGAGGAGCTGGAATGGCTACGGGCTTCGGACGAAGAAATTCGGGCGGTGAAGGGGACGCTAGCGGAGGGGCTGGGGTGTCTGCCGAGGGAGGTTCCGTACGACTCGGTTGACAAGGTCTTTGTGGCGCGTGCAACGAAGCCGTACACGGAGTTCTACCGTATGGCATGGAGAAATCAGATCGCGCCGGACACTGAGCGTGCTCTCTACGTCTCCCTGCTCCCGCCCAAGCCAGGGCACGTGGGTGGCTTGCGGAGCGCTATGGTGGCAAGGAAGGTCGAAACGGTCCTTGCCAGCGGCATGTGGTCGGCGCTTCCACTGGACTATTTCCTTCGTACGATCAATGCCTCGCATTTGCACGAGACGCGGTCGAAGTCGCTGCCTGCACCCCAGGCCGATCATCCCCTCGCCCCCGCCCTCCTCCTCCGCACCCTCCGCCTCAACTGCCTTACCACCGCCTATGCCGACCTCTGGAAGGAACTCCACGACCCCAAGTGGGCCGGATACGAGCCCTGGGCGTACTCCTGGCCTCTGATGTCCACCAAACTCCACGAGACCACCCCCACCTGGCAGCGTGACACCCCCCTGCGTACCGAGTACGCCCGCCGCGCCGCCCTCGTGGAGATCGACGCCCTCGTGGCGGTGTGGCTCGGCATCGACGCCGACACGCTCATCACCATGTACCGTGCCCGTTTCCCGATCATGCAGGACTTCGACCGGGTGACCTGGTTCGACGCCGCCGAACGCAAGATCGCCGGTGACCGGTACACGTTCGGCCACGGCCAGGACAAGGACCACTGGAAGCAGTTCGAGAAGTACCAGGCCGACCCGGCTTTCAAGGCCCACAAGCAAGACCCCGCCACCAACCCCGCCCCCCAAACCCCCGTCCCCGACGGCTACACCGCCCCCTTCTACAAGGCCGACCGCGAGACCGAGATGCGGGAAGCGCACGCCTACTTCCAGAAGCGGCTCGACGACGCAGTGGCCGCCGGCGAGTGGGACCCGGTCAAGCAGGAGGTGCCGAAGCCGTGAGGCCCACGCTCGAAGCCGAGGGGCTCAAGGAGAGTCTGCTCCAGTACCTGTCCACCACGTACGCGCTGACCGACGAGGGCGCGCGGAAGGCGCTGCACCGGTTCCTGGGGGACGACAACACCGGCATGTTCCGGGGGCCATTCCTGCGGCTGCGGACGCCGTTCGTAACGGCCGCCCCAGGGACGTGGGAGCAGTACCTGGACTGGCGGCGTACGGACGGCTGGACGCCGTACGCGCATCAGGCCGTCGCCTTCGAGCGGCTGTCGTCGGCAGGCGGGCGGACGCCCCGGCCGACGCTCGTCACCACCGGTACCGGATCCGGCAAGACGGAGTCGTTCCTTTACCCTGTTCTCGACCACTGCGCGCGCGAGCGGGCAGCAGGCCGCGGCGGGGTCAAGGCTGTGTTCCTGTACCCGATGAACGCCCTCGCTACCGACCAGGCACAGCGCATCAACGGGCTGCTCACCGAGCACCCCGAACTGAGCAAGGTGCGGGCCGGGCTCTACATCGGCGATCGGGCGGCCACCCGGTACGGGCGGGTGTTCACCGACCGGTCCGACATGCAGGTGACGCCGCCGGACATCCTGATCACCAACTACAAGATGCTGGACCTGCTGCTCCAGCGCGCCGCCGACGCCCCGCTGTGGGCGGACTCCGACATCCGCTACGTCGTCGTCGACGAGTTCCACACCTACGACGGCGCGCAGGGCACCGACGTGGCGATGCTGCTGCGCCGGCTCGCCTCCGCCGTCGGGGCCTCGGAGAAGGGGCGCCCGCTGGGCCGCATCTGCCCGGTCGCCACCTCGGCGACCCTCGCCTCGGGGGCGGACGCCGATGGAGTACGGCAACTGCTCGACGTGGCGACCCAGGTGTTCGGCACCGAGTTCCATCCCGACGCGGTCGTCGGCGAACAGCGGCTGACCGTTGACGAGTTCGTCCCGCGCGACGACTTCGACCCACTCGTCCCCGCGCCGACCCCCGACGAGTTGGCGGCCCTGCCCGACCCCACCCTCGGCGAGGAGCAGTTCGCCGCGCTCGCCGAGGCCGTCACCGGTAGCCGAGACACCGATCCGTACGCGCTCGGCCGGGTCCTCAAGAAGCACCCGCTGACCTCGGCCGTGCTGCACGCCCTGGACGGGCAGGTGCGTCCCGTGCCCGAGGTCCTCGACCTGATGTGGCGCAGCGGCGCACAGGCCTGGGGCCGCACCATCACGCTGCGGCCCGAGGTCGCGGCAAAAGCGCTTGCCCGCTTCGTCGCGCTGCTCTCGGTGGCCCGCGATCCTGCTTCCACTCCGGAGAAGCCGCGCCCCTTCGTACAGGTCGAGGTCCACCAGTGGGCGCGGTCGGTGTCCCGTCTCGTACGTGGTGTGCTGCCCTGGCCGAAGGCCGAGTTCCAGTGGGACACGGCTGGCGCACCGGAGACCGCCGAGGGGGAGACGGCGCGCACCGCTCCGGTGACCACGGCCACCGCCGGACAGGCCGCGAACCTGTTCCTGCCCGCGGTGTACTGCCGTGACTGCGGCCGTTCCGGCTGGGCGGTGTTCACCCCGGAGTCCGACGACCTGGACGTCGAGGTCGACACGCACAAGATCCGGCGGGCGTCGGTCAGCCAGGACAAGATGCGGGTCCGCAACCTGATCGCCGCCACAGACGGCGAGGCGAGGGAGGGCTCCGGAGCCGCGCCCATGGAGGGGGCAGGCCGCGCCGCCGGACGGGCCGACGCGAACGCCCTCAGCGTGACCGGCGCCGGACAGCTCCGTGTCCTGGACGGCCCCAAGCGCAGGCTTCGTCTGCCCGACCCGGTCGCCGACTATGACCAGGAGACCGGCAGCCCCCGGCTGGCCGGCTCCGACTCCGCGTTCGTGCTCGTGTTCCTGGGGGAGACCGCGACCACCGCCGCCGAGGAGGACTGGTGCCCGGCCTGCGGCTCGCGCAACACGATCCGCTTCCTCGGCACCGGCGCCGCCGCCCTTGCCGCCGCCTCCGTCACCCAGCTGTTCACCGGCGGGGAGCTCGACGAGAAGCAAGGCGAGACGAAGACCTTGATGTTCAACGACTCGGTGCAGGACGCCGCGCACCGGGCCGGGTTCGTGGCGAGCCGCTCCTACACCTTCTCGCTGCGCGCCCTGTTCAAGAGCCACCTGTCCGAAGACGCTCCGACCGCGCTGAACGACCTGATCGCCGACGTGGTCGCCGCGACCACCGACCGTGCGACCCTCGCCGCCGTCGTCCCCACCGACCTTCACGACTTCAAGGGCGTCAAGCGACTGCTGTCCGGCGAGGGACGCGGCGGGGACCGCAAGACTTGGGAGCTGATCGGGGAGCGGTTCGCCTTCGAGGCGCTGATGGAGTTCGGGTTCCGGTCCCGCAACGGCCGCACCCTGGAACTCACCCGCACCGCCGCCGCCCAGGTGCGCATCGCCGACCCCGAGGCCGCGCTTGACCTCGTCCGATCCGCGCACACCGCGCCGTACGGGAAGGGCGGCCAACTGCCCGTCCCCGACGCACTCGACGACGAGCGCTACCTCGGCTTCCTGCGGATCTTCCTGGAACGGCTGCGGACCCGGGGCGCCATCGGCCACCGCTGGCTGGAGGGGTACCTGAAGGAGGCCGGCACCAGCCGGTACTTCATATGGGGCGGGCGGACCCCCGGCATGCGCGCCTTCCCTAAGGGCATCGCCGCACCCGTGTTCCTGCTGAGCGCGCCGAAGACCAGGAGTGAGTTCGACTTCGCCACCGGACGGCTCTCCTGGTACGAGCGGTGGGCTCAGCGCAGCCTCGGGCTGCCGCGCGAGCAGGCCGCAGAGTTCTGGTCCCGGCTGCTGCCCGAACTCGTCGCCGCCGGACTGCTCGCCGTACGCACCCCGGAGGACAGCAGTCTGCGGATCTACGGGCTCAAGCCGGGCGCCGTCGACGTGCAGCTCCTGAAGGACAGCGAGGTCAACGAGGCGTTCGTCCGCTGCCCCTCCTGCTTCTGGGAACAGACCGTCCACCCCGGCCTGCTGCCCCAGTGGGACGGCCAGAAGTGCCCTGCGTACCGCTGCCGCACCGGCCGCCTCGTCGCCGGGAACCGGCCCGAGGGGCTCGGCCGGCACCGGCGCGACCGCGACCACCGCGAGGACTACTACCGCAGGCTCTACCGCAAGGCCGGCACGTACCAGGTGATCACCGCCGAGCACACCGGCATGCTCACCCGGCCGGAACGCGAACGGGTGGAGGCGGCGTTCCGCGACGGCAGCGGGTTCAAGGACCCCAACGTTCTCTCCTGCACCCCCACGCTGGAGATGGGCATCGACATCGGCGACCTGTCGGCCGTCGTGCTCGCCGCGCTGCCCCGCCGCGCCGCCAACTACGTCCAGCAGGTCGGCCGCGCCGGCCGGCGCACCGGCAACGCCTTCCTCCTCACCATCCCCGACCGCAGCCGCCGCGACCTGTACTACCTCGACCAGCCCCGCGAGATGATCGCCGGGCAGATCGTGCCGCCCGGCAGCCACCTGTCCGCCATCGAGATCCTGCGCCGCCAGTACCTCGCCCACCTCCTCGACCTCGCCGCGCAGGGCCGGCTCAAGCGCGCCGACGGGAAGCCGCTCGCCGCGATCCCGCACGAAGCGCCCGCCCTGTTCGGCCCCTCCGGCTACCTCGCCGACCTCGTGGAGGCCGCGCTCGGCGGCGCCGCCGAACTCGTCGAGACGTTCCTCGACCTGTTCCCCACCGGCGTCAGTCCCAAGGCCGCCGACGACCTGCGCGCCTACGCCGGACGCGGGCTGCGCGGCGCCGTCGAGGAAGCCGGACGGCAGTGGAAGCGCGGCGAGGAGGAACTGCGGCGCAGGCTGAAGTTCATCGACGAGGCCATCCGCGAACTCCACGAGAACGACGACGAACAGCGCAGCCGCAAGGCCGAACTCGAAGCGGAACACCGGGCCGTCGGCAAACGCCTGATGAAACGCGGCCTCACCACCGCCCAGCAGGCCCTCTGCGACCTCGGCCTGCTGCCGAACTACGCCCTCATCGACGCCGTCACCACCCTCAACGCCACCCTGTACTGGCCCGAAGGCCCCGACCCGAAGACCGGGCGGGAGCGCTTCAACTCCAAGATGCGCCCCTACGACCGCCCCCAGCGCTACGCGCTGTCCGAACTCGCGCCCGGCAACACGTTCTACGTCAACGGCTACAAGCACCAGATCACCGGCATCGAGATCGGCAGCTCCACCCGACCCGACTGGACCCCCTGGCGCTTCTGCCGGGAGTGCGGCTACGTCCGCACCGAGAACGCCGCCGACGACCGCAGTCCGTGCCCCCGCTGCCACAGCACCGCCATCGCCGACGACGGCTCCTGCCTGCACCAGGTGATCGAACCCACCGTCGTCACCTCCCGCGACAAGCGCGACGACGCCCGCATCGGCGACGACAAGGACGACCGCGAACAGCGCTTCTACACCGTCGTCGACGCAGTCGACATCCCGGCCGAGCACATCGAGCCCGGAGCGTCCTGGCGGCACACCCGCGAGACCTTCGGCGTCGACTACTCCCGCAAGGCCGTCATCCGGAAGATCAACGTCGGCCCGCTCCGGTTCGACGCACGCCCCGAGGACGAGCTCGCCGGACACGACGTCCGGATGGCACCCTTCCACGTGTGCACCGCCTGCGGAGCGGCCACCGCCGATGGCAGACCCGTCTTCGACCACGACACCGACGCCCTCGACACCTCCGCCGTACGCAACCCGGCCGTCAAGCACCACCAGCCCTGGTGCCCGCTGCGCCGGGGCAAGAGGGGCCCGGACGCACCGAAGCAGGAACCGGTGCTCCTCGCCCACCAGCTCACCACCGAGGCCCTGCGCATCCTGCTCCCGGCCGCGACCGTGCTCGTCGACGAGAAGATCCACTCCTTCCGGGCCGCACTGCGCCTCGGCGTCGACCGGCACTTCGGCGGCGACCCCGCCCACCTGGACACCACCCTCGCCAAGATGCCCGACAGGGCCACCGGCGAGAAACGGCACTTCCTCGTCTTGTACGACCGCCTCCCCGGCGGCACCGGCTACCTTGACCGGCTCACCCGGCCCGCCGCCTTCCGCGACACCCTCGCCGAGGCGCGCGAGATGCTGCTCAAGTGTCCCTGCAAGGACGAGGGGCGCCGCGCCTGCCACCGCTGCCTCCACCGCTACGCCGAGGAGCGCCACCAGGACGAGGTCTCGCGCCGCTCGGCCCTGGAGATCATCAACAGCCTCCTCGGCCCCGTCGACGAGAACGGCCGCCCCCCGACCGACGACGAGGGCAACGCCGTCGACCACTGGCAGGTCGAGGAAGTCCCCACGACTGAGGCGATCGGCCTGGACCGGCAGGTCGAGTCCGACTTCGAGGCCCGCTTCCTCGCCGCCCTGCGCACCTGGAGCACCGACCAGGACGACACCGCCCTGGAGGAGAGCGGCGCGCACAGCGGCCACCTCCGCTTCGCCGGCTCCACGGCATGGCGGCTGACCGCCCAGCGCGACGAGGAGTTCACCCGTACCGACTTCACCTTCGAGAGGACCAACGGCACCCCCCAGAAGGTGCACGTCTTCCTCGACGGCCACCGCTACCACGCCACCCGCGAGCACAACCGCATCGCCGCCGACGGCAGGAAGCGGGACGAGCTGCGGGCCGGCGGAGCCCTCGTCTTCCAGATCACCTGGGACGACCTTCTCCTCTTCGAGAAGGGCGAACGCGCCAAAGCCCGCCCGGTGTGGCCGCCCTACCGGCGCACCGGACAGGACACCGCCAAGGACTGGTACGAGCAGTTCGGCGGCGACCGCGCCAACCTCGCTGGCGCCGTCTTCACCAACCCCATCGACACTCTCCTCCGTTACCTCCGCGACCCCTCCCGCACCCGGTGGGGACGACGGGCCGCGGCCCTGGTCGGCGGCCTCCTCAGCGCCCCCGAACCACTGGCACAGAACGTCGACCGCGCGCAGGCCCGCGACACGCTGCGAAGCGCCCTCCGCTCCCTCGCGAAGGGCGGGAACCCGGCGGCCGACGTCGAACCCGTCACCGGAAACGGGGAGATCCTCGTCCTCCTCGCCACCGACGAGCACGCCCTGCCGCTGCTCCACACCGTCGACCCCACCGGCGGACCGGAGGTGACGGGCGGGTTCGGCTGGTGCGCCATCGCCGTACTCGACGACCACGACGGTGACCGGCTCGGCACCGCCGAGCACAGGCTCCGCTGGCGGTCCTGGCTCTACTGGTCCAACCTGCTCCAGTTCCTCGCCTTCACCGGCGGCGACGGCGTACAACTCGCCAGCAGCCGGGCCGCCGACTTCGAGGTGGACGTCCTCCGCGTCGGAGGCGGCCTCGGCGAACTGGAGACGCTCATCACCCAGCTGCACCCTGAGACGGCCACGGCAGACGTGGCGGACGAGGTGGAGGACGGCCCGACAGCTCCGGCGGAGACGGCAGAGACCGATCGGTCTTCGACCACCTCGTCCTCGGCATCCTCGTCGTCCTCTGTCGCCGAGCAGGCACTCGAAGACCTGCTCCGGGACGCGGCCTGGGACGAGGACATCCTCGAAATCCTCGAAGAGGACGAACCCGACTCCGACCTGACCCGGCTTGCCAGGAAGCTGGCCGAACGGGGCAAGAAAGCCCCCGCTTTCGGCCACGAACTCGACGAGCGCGGCTGGCAGGCCGACTTCGCCTGGTCCGGCTCCGGCATCAAGGTCGCGGTGGTCGTCAACCCCGACGGACACGACAGCGAGGAACTCCGCAAGCGGGACGCCGCGTACACCGCCGACGGCTGGACCCTGCGCACGGCCGCCGACTGGCTCGACCACCTCGACACCCTGCTCACCCTGCTCCCCGACACGGAAGGCCCGACGCACCGATGACCGCCCGGCTCAGCCTGTACGAGAAGGCCGAACAGGAGCTGTACAAGCTCGACCGCTCGGTCAAGGGCAAGTTCTACGACTTCTGCCACCGCTTCCGGGAGAACCCCGACCACCCCGGTCTCGACCTCAAGCCGCTCAAGGGCGACGGCCGCGTCTACCGGGCCAAGATCGACCAGTCCTACCGGGCGCTCCTCGCCAAGATCGGCATCGACGGCCGCGGCCACCAGAAGTGGCTCGTCGTCGCCGTACGGCACCGCAAGCACGTCTACGAAGAACTCTCCGTCGCGATCAACCGCATCACGGGAGAGATCGAGTTCGTCGACCTGTCCGTGGTCGGCCAGAGCGTTCTCCAGCGGGCCGGAATGACGCTCACCCCGGCCGAGCAGCCCGAAGCCGGAGACGAACCGGAGACGCCGACCCCTGTACCGGACACGGCCGAGCCGCTCCTGGCCAGCTTCACTGCGGACGACCTCCGTGGACTCGGTGTTGCCGAGCAGCTCATCGACCTCGCCCTCGCGGTCACCGGGAGCGACGAGCTCGACGCCCTCGTCTCCGGCGCCCCCCTCCTCACCAAGGACATCCTGTACGGCCTCGCCGCCGGGCTGTCCCTCGACGACGTCCGCAAGGAGATCACCGCCCCCGTCGAGGTCGAACTCGACGAGTCCGAGCGGCAGGACCTGGACGCGGCGCTCGCCCGCACCGCCGTCACCACCGTCGACGACGCCCTCAAGGACATCCTCGAAGAGGGCGACTTCCGCGCCTGGAAGGTCTTCCTCCACCCCGCCCAGGCCAAGCTCGTCGACCGCCGCTACAGCGGCCCCTTCCGCGTCTCCGGCGGCCCCGGCACAGGCAAGACCATCGTCGCCCTGCACCGCGTCAAGCACCTCGCCGAACAGCTGACCCCCGGCCACAGCAAGCCGATCCTGCTCACCACCTTCACCAAGAACCTCACCACCGACCTGCGCGCCCGCCTCGCCTCCCTCCTCGAACCCGAGCAGCTCGCCCGCGTCGACATCACGCACATCGACCAGCTCGCCGCCCGTGTCCTCAACGAGAACAATCTCTCCGGCGCCGGAAAGCAGCGCATCTACGACAGCGTCGCTCTGAACACCCTCCGCCAGATCCTCCTCGAACTCGACGAGAAGCGCTGGGACGCCGAATTCCTCTACGAGGAATGGGAACAGGTGATCCTCGGTCAGTCCCTCGGCACCCGAAAGGCGTACTTCGACGCCCGCCGCGCAGGACGCGGGCGCTCCCTCAGCCGCCCCGACCGCGCCCAGATCTGGAAGATCCTCGAGCAGTTCACCACCCGCCTCGACAAGGACAACCGCGAGACCTGGGGCCAGGCCGCCGAACGCGCCGCCCGCTTCGAGATGCAGCGCGCTTCGAAGATCAAGGCTCGTCAGGAACACAAGGAAGAGGTCGGCGGCAAGGACCTCATCCACCGCGACGACAGCTCCGGCATGTACTACCTCGGCCACCGCTACCAGCACGTCGTCGTCGACGAGGCACAGGATCTCCGCCCCGCCCACTGGAAGATGCTGCGCGCCATGGTCGCCCCCGGCGACGACGACATGTTCATCGCCGGCGACACCCACCAGCGCATCTACGACCAGCAGGTGACCCTGGGTACCGTCGGTGTCCAGATCCGAGGCCGCGCCGCCCGCCTCACCCTCAGCTACCGCACCACCCGCGAGATCTTGAACCGCGCCATGGAGGTGGTGAACCCCAAGAGCGCCCAGATCACCTTCGACGACCTCGACGACGGCACCGACACCCTCGACGGCTACCGCTCGGTCCTCCGCGGCCCGGCCCCGGAACTCGTCCCCTGCGACTCCTGGGACGACGAACTCACCCAGCTGGCCACCACACTTCGGACCTGGCGCGAAGAACTCGCCACCGGCGGAGCCGACGGCAAACCCCGCGACCCGCGGGGCAACATCGCCGTCTGCGTCGCCGACCGCGAAGCCGTCAACCAGGTCATGTACTACCTGGCGACCGAGGCCGGCCTCACCGTCGCCGAGCTGACCAAGGACGGCGTCAAGGGCGACGGCGACATCCACGTGGGCACCATGCACCGCTTCAAAGGCCTCGAATACCAGAAACTCGCCATCGTCGGTGCCCGGGACGGCGTCATCCCCCGCACGTCCCTCATCCAGCGCTACCGCGACACAGACCCCAACCGCCTCGCCCGCGAGGAACTCAAGGCCCGCTCCCTGCTCTTCGTGGCAGCCACTCGCGCCCGCGACACCCTGCGCATCAGCTGGCACGGCAAGGCGAGCCCGTATCTGCCGAGGTAGAAAGCGAACCCAGGCGGTTACGGGGTGGGTGCCAGTCGTGTTCTGGCTTGGGCCGATGCAGACGGGGCCGAGCTTACGGTCCTTGCGCGGCTGGTACACCTGGGTCTCCCGTGCAGCTCGCACTGTAACGCTGTCACCTACGAGTCGGGCGCCGGTGTCCCCGCTGCCTCTGTGCCGCACCTTGGCTGTGTCCGGCATGCATGTCTGCTGCTCAGTCAACGTTCTGGGCGCCGGTTGTCAGTGCTGGCTCCTATCATCCGTTCACCCGTGTGGAACAGGTTCGGAGCGGAGCGGTACGACATGGCACGACAGCGTCCGTGGATCATCGAGGACTGTGCGATTGCCTCACGTGAGCAGGATCGTTTTGACCATCAATCAGTGGGCCGTGAACTTCTTGACATTGTCCGTGGTGCCACCCAACCGCTGGCGATTGGATTGCTGGGGCCGTTCGGCAGTGGCAAGTCCTCCGTCGTGCGTCTGCTGGCAGCGGATCTGAAGGACGACCGGCAGTGGGCGATCTTGCACCTGAGCGCTGAACGGCACAGCGGCTCAGCGCGAGCAAGAGGGCTGTTGTACGGACTGCTTGACGAAGCCTTGCGGCAGCGCCTCATCAGCCGCGAGCAGTGGCAGTCCGAACGAGCATGTCTGGATGGCGGCCGACAGCGCACCGCACCGCGCGCTACCGCTGAGTCCGCCAAGCCGGGAAAGCGCTCCTGGTACAGCTACCCCATCGCGGCTGGCGCGGCTCTGGGATGGCTTCTCGCCTCCCTGGTCACGATCTGGCTGCTCGGCGTAGCCGCTGTCGCGGTCGGCCACCTTAGCGGTATCGGAGGCGACGTGCCGGCCTGGACCTGGTTCGCCGCTGCCGGCGCCCGCCCACTGACTACTGCCCTGTCGGGCGCAGCGGTCGTGGCGTGTGTACTGGGCACCGCCAGGGACGGGGCACTGTCCGCTCTGAAGAGAAACGAGATCACCCTCACCTCACCACGCCCGGAATCCACCGACGACTTGGAGCAGGTGTTCTCCGGTCTGATTGACGCCATTGACCGCCGACTGGTCATTGCCATCGACGACATCGACCGTCTGGCGGCAAGTGAGGTACTCGAAGCGCTCACCACCGTCCGTAGCCTCCTGCTCACCGGCACGTATCACAGGCACCCGCCAGTTTTCCTGCTCTCCTGCGACGAAGACATCGTTCGCGAGGCGATCGTCGGGGTACGTCCCGGCCTGGCCCACCGGCCGGCGCATCAGGCACACCGCGGTAGTCTTCCTGCTCCCACCAGGGCCGCCGAACGCAAGGCGACAGAAGAGGCCGCTCAGGAGTACTTGAACAAACTGTTCACTGTCCGCCTGGTCCTGCCCGCGCATCACGACGCAGACCTCAGGCAATACATCGAGCACCTCCTCTCCTATCCCGAGCCCCACCAGGTGGTGGCCCGTTTGGGTGGCATCTCGGCGGTGCGCGACGTAGTTGAAACGTTGATCCACCCAGAGGTCCGTGATCCCCGGCATGCCATTCGCCTTCTCAACGCCTTCCTTGCCGACTACGGTCTCGCAATCCGACGCGAGCACGGGACGCGTGCGTGGATCGCACACGGCGAAGTCACCGGTTACCCCATCACCCTGGCGCGGCTGACCGTGCTACGGCACGACTTCCGTGCCCTGTACGACGACATCCGCGCCGAGCACGACCTGCTCGCGCTCCTGGACGACGCCCTGCTGGGCTCCGCCAGTGCGCTGCGTGATCCTCTGCTCGCCCCCTACACCGCGAGCAAGGACAATGAGGACAGCAGCCCAGTAGACAGCTCCGAGGACGACAGCGAAGAGGGGAACAGTACGGCAGAAGGGTCCAAGGACGTTGGTGTCCTGCCCCGTCTCGACACTGCAGCGCACCCCGGATTGCGTTATCTGCGGGCTACAGCCTTCAGGATGCGGGCAGGCCGTCCCGCACACCTGATGCCGCTCCTCACTCTGGGTTCCACCCCTGCCAGTCGGGCTCTGGGCAGTGACCAAGCCGCGGCCGTCCAACGTGAACTCCTCCAACGCGATGCCGACGCCTTCCGCGACCGCCTCAAGGTAGCTGACATGCGCGAACGAGTACTGCTCGCCGCAATCCACTCCCTGGAGTCAGCACGACCCGGTCAGGATCTCGACAACACGATGGCAGCGACCGTGGAAGCCCTTGCGCGGATGCCTGGCCTCGCCGACCATCTCGGCTCCGACGCCGACCCAGTCGGCCGCGCTCTGCTCACCCTGACGGACCGCGTCGCGAGCCGGCGGACGCAGACTGGTACCCCCGTTGCAGCCCATCACCTCATTGGCATCCTCGACCTCGTGCCACCCGCCCACCTGCCTTCCCTCTACGTCAGCCTCAGCGCCCCGCCTGCCCAGGAGCCAGGAAATGTACCCTCGGCAGAACAGCCTGCTTTCGCCTGGGCCCAGGCCCTGATTCCCCTGCCTGCAAATGATCACGGCCGCCAACTGCGTCCCGCCCTGGAGAAGTACTTCCGCATCCTTGTCCGCACGGGCGGCACCGAGGAGTTGAAAGCCTGGCTCGTTAGCCATGCTGAAGCGTCCGCGGTGCAACGCGCCCTGTGGCCCGCCGGCGCGTACCACGCCCTGCTGGCAATGACCGCCCGCGTTACAGACAAGGCTGCTACGGCAGCGGAGGTGCGTCAGGCCGTCGAGCAGGCATCCGAACATCACCAGTGGCAACGACCGGTCGTGCACGGGATTCTGGAATGGCTGACCTCGGACGACGATGCGCTGCGCGTGCACGCGGTGGAACTCCTGCGTCAGCGCACGGTTCCCGACGACGGATGGGGGAGCGCCACGGCTTCGAATGCTGAGTTCGGTGCGACGCTTGCCACCGAACTGCTGGAGCACGCGGCTGCTTTCCTCATCGACGACGACGATGCCGCAAGTTCCGAGCAGACGGCTGCGCTTCTTCACCACTGGCTGCGGATCTTCGGTGACCGCACAGCCCCCAGCGGTCGCCAAGTGAGCGTGGTTGTCGCCGACGCGCTTGCTCAAACGGCGCACACCTGTCAGGAACTCGCTATGGCGGCAGCCGGAATTCTGGCTGACTTGCAGCAACAGGACGCGGCCACCTGCGCCGTTGCCATAGCCGGTCACCTTGGACCGCTGGCTGCTTCCGACAGCACCGTGGCCAATGCGCTTGCGGAAGCTCTCCTAACCTTCATGCGTGTCACGACCAACGACCCCACAACCCAGGAAGCCGCGCGCAACTGCCGGACGGCACTGACTGCCGGCCTCACCGCCGACGGCGAGCAAGGCGCCTTCGCTCGCGGACACCTTGCCGCCGTCATGAGTACCGACGCTGGTCGGGAGGCGGGCACGGCATTGATCGACGAGTTCACCCCACACTTCGGTCAAAACCATCTGCCCCTCGGCCCGGACCTATTCTCCAGCTTGCACGTCCTGCTGAACGATCCTGCAACCCGTGCCGCCCGGCTCGGTCAGGTGCTGCAACAGATGTACAACCGGATGGGTACACAGCCGGCTGAGAACGCGGCCTTCGCCGCCCACTACGCAGCAGATCAAGCCGTGAGCCCCCAATGGCTTACTTGGATCGCCCAGCATTGGACTGGCATTCCGGAACACGAGCGCTCGCTGGCCATGGCCGCGGCACACCGCCCGGAGCTGGCACAGAGCAACGAACTACCTGAACTGCTCGTCCAGCACCTCCTGGCCACCAACGACGCAGCACTGTGGCAGTACGCCACAAGTCTGTGGCCCGCGATCAGCCAAGACCGCCAAGCGGCCTTGCTCGTAGCCGCAGACGGCCGCTGCCCCGCCCTCGCCGATCAAGCAGCCCAGGCATCGACAGACACCCTCATCACAGCGCTGGGCACAGCAAGCAGCACCGCTCTTCCGGCGCTGCTCACACTCATCTCCTCGAGCCCGCAGGCTACCCAGGCCATCACTGACTACCTCGATGACGCCATCACGGGACGCGAATGGTCCGAAGAGCATGCCATCCTAATGGCCACAGCCTGCCCCGACCCCGAACGCCTTTGGAAGGCCCTCGTGGCGGCCCTTTCGCAGGGCCAGAGCACGACTGAACGCATCAGCCCCGTCATCGCAGCGCTTTTCACACACGCCCCTGACACCGCGCCCCGCAACCTCGCGGACGAGATCTCCCCTGTGCTGCGGAACGCGACTGTTCCCACTGCGACCGCACTTGGACACGCCGTACGGCCCGCTCCTCACGTTGCCACGGCACTGCGGCGCACTCTGCACGGACACAGCAGGACTGCCGCCGAGAAGGAGCGGACGGCTGCATTCAAGCGAGCCGCCGGCATTCGCTGACGGTCAGGATGCGTACGTGGACGGCGAGTGTCCGATTGGACGTACAGGCCGGGTTTCACATCATCTTCACGGCCTGGGGGCCGTTGACGGAAACATTCCCGTACCTACTCGGTGTTGGTGATCTTCGAGCCGGGGAGGGGAAGGTGTCGAGCCTGAGGCTGTTCCAGACGACAGGCAGCGGCGTGACGGAGGTCACGCCGCGTCTTGCTGAGGCCGAGGCGGATGTGCAGGGACTGGTGGAATCGAATATTGTCGGCGATCACGAAATTCCCCAGGTGGGACGGGTTCCGCGTCACGTAATTCCCCACCCCCGCCGTCACGTAATTCCCCAGGGGGATCGCGGGTGGTGGGGGTCATAGTCCTGGCCGTCGAGAAGACGGACGCTTCCTCGATCAGTGGTTCGAGGTCGAGGGAAGCGCACGATGGCAAGGAGAACGTTCAACGTGGTCGATGTGACCGAGATCTACGTCCACTGGTATGCGGGCCGCTCCAAGAGCGAGCTGGCCGCGTCGCTGGGACTGGACCGTAAGACGATCAGGAAGTACCTGGCCCCGGCGGAGGCCGCCGGGATGACCCCGGGCGGCCCGGCGATGACCGAGCAGGACTGGGCCGGGCTGATCAAGGGCTGGTTCCCCGAGCTCGCCGACAGGCGGCTGCGGCAGGTGACCTGGCCCGAGATCGACAAGCACGGTGATTACATCAAGAGCCTGCTGGGGACGGTGACCGTCTCCACGATCCACCAACGCCTGCGGGACGAGCACGGGCTCACGGTGTCGGTGTCCAGCTTGCGGCGGTGGATAGCGGCGACACTGCCCGAGGAGACCAAGCGATCGCAGGTCACCGTCCTGCGCGACGAGGTCGAGCCGGGCCTGGAGGCCCAGATCGACTACGGTTTCCTCGGCCCGTGGATCAACCCGCGCAGCGGGAAGCGACACCGGATCTGGGCGTTCGTGATGGTGCTGCCATGCTCACGGCACATGTTCGTCCGTCCGGTGATCCATCTGGACCAGCACTCTTGGACCGAAGCCCACGTCGAAGCGTTTCATTTCTTCGGCGGTGTCCCGCGCCGGCTGGTGCCCGACAACCTGCGGACCGGGGTCGACAAGCCCGACCTCTACGACCCCAAAATCAACAAAGCGTATGCCGAACTCGCCCGTCACTACGGCGCGTTGGTAGATCCGGCCCGCGCTGGCCGGCCCAAGGACAAGCCCAGGGTCGAGCGCCCTATGCCTTATGTCCGGGATTCGCTCTGGCGGGGTCGGGAGTTCGCCTCGCTCGAGCAGATGCAGTCCGAGGCAGTCCGCTGGTCGCGGGAGGTCGCCGGGCAGCGGCAGTGCCGCCCGCTGGGCGGGGCCGCCCCGGCCTCAGTGTTCGATGCCGTCGAAGCGTCCACGCTGCTGCCGCTGCCGAAGACACCGTTCGTGCTCGCTCGTTGGTCCAGAGCGACGGTGGGGCCGGACATCCACGTCAAGGTCGGCCGCACTCTCTACTCGGTGCCGTGGAAACTGATCGGCAAGCGGGTCGATGTCCGCTCGACGGCGGCGTTCGTGCAGATCTTCCACGACGGTGAACTGGTCAAGACCCACGCGGCTCTTGAGCAGGGCAAACGCACGCACTCCAGCGACTACCCGCCGGAGAAGATCGCCTTCCATATGCGGACCCCGGCCTGGTGCCGCACGCAGTCCGTCCAGGTCGGCGCCGCCTGCCAGCAGGTGATCGACGGACTGCTGGAGGTCAACGCGCTCTACCGGCTCCGCGCCGCCCAGGGGATCCTCGGCCTGCGCAAGAAGTACAGCGAGACACGGCTGGAGGCCGCCTGCGCCAAGGCGACCCTGGTCGGCGACCCGTCCTATCGCACGATCAAGGGCATCCTCGTCGCCGGCACCGAGAGTGAACCGGCTCCCGAAACCTCCGGCGACGGCGGAGCCGCGGCCTTCTTGCACGGACCTCAGCGGCTCTTTGCGACCGCCGCGACCCCCGACATGACGAACGACGACCGTGATGACCACCGTCACGAAGAAGGAGTGGCGTGATGAGCATCATGGACACCGCCCTGCGGGACGCGCTTCGCGCACTGAAGCTCTCGGGCATGCTGGAAACCCTCGACGCCCGTCTGGCCCAGGCCCACGGCGGCGAGCTCGGGCACCTGGAGTTCCTCCAGATCCTCTGCCAGGACGAGATCACCCGCCGGGAAACCGTCGCCTTCCAACGGCGTCTTGCCCGGGCGAAGTTCGAGCAGCAGGTCACCCTGGAGGAGTTCGACT
This sequence comes from Streptomyces sp. NPDC088817, assembly GCF_044750345.1. NCBI lineage: Bacteria > Bacillati > Actinomycetota > Actinomycetes > Kitasatosporales > Streptomycetaceae > Streptomyces > Streptomyces sp. NPDC088817. Next base: position 129,816 of record NZ_JBIVJN010000019.1, on the reverse strand, counting down.
TCTCCGCCTCCCCGAAACTGCCTGCGGCCCAGATCCGCGACCTCGCGGCACTGCGCTGGCTGCACACCGGAGAGTCCGTAATTTTGTTCGGGCCGGTCGGCGTCGGCAAGACACACGTCGCCCAGGCCCTCGGGCACCTGGCGATCCGGCAGGGCGCGAACGTCCGCTTCGCCAAGACCAGCCGCGTCCTGGCAGACCTGGCCGGCGGCCACGCGGACCGCACCTGGGACCGCCGGCTGCGCGAGTTGGTACGGCCCGATGTGCTCATCCTGGACGACTTCGCGATGCGCCAGCTCACCGCCGCCCAGGCCGATGACCTCTACGAACTCGTCTCCGAGCGGCAGGGCCGGTCGCTGATCCTGACCAGCAACCGGGCACCGAGTGACTGGTATCCGCTCTTCCCCAACCCCGTCGTCGCGGAATCACTCCTGGACCGGCTGATCAACACCAGCCATCAGGTGATCATGAACGGTCCGAGCTACCGGCCCAACAAGCGGCCTCGCGGCAGCACCGAGAAGACAAACAAGCCCTCGATCAAGTAGACATAGACAAGGCCAGGACCTGGGGAATTACGTGACGCTCGCCCTGGGGAATTACGCGATCGTTCACAAATATGAAGGCGCTTCTCGGCGTGCGGTTCCTGGCGAGTGAGTACAGCACTGGGCCGGTCCACGGCGGAAGGATCGACTCGCTCGGTCTCGATGAGAACGGGGCGCCCGTCATTGTCGAGTACAAGCGCGGTGTCGACTCGGGTGTGATCAATCAGGGTCTTTTCTACCTCAGCTGGTTGATGGACCACCGTGCTGAGTTCCAACACCTGGTCCGCGACCGGCTCGGGGTTACGGTCGCGGCTCAGGTGCTGTGGAGCGCACCGAGGCTGATCTGCATCGCTGGCGACTTCACCCGCTACGACGTGCACGCTGTGCGCGAGCACCGGCGCAGCATCGACCTGGTCCGCTACCGGCTCTTCGGCAGAGACTTGCTTGGCCTTGAGACGGTGGCGTCCGTCAGCGGGCGTGCGCTGGTCGTACGGCGGGTGCCGCGGCAGTCGGCCGGTGTCAACGCTTCGCGAAGTTTTCAGGAATCGCCGACAGCCGGTTCCGTGGGTGATGAACAGGGCGCTGCGCTGGCGAGCCTTGCGCAGGCGGTTGACGAGACGCTGCTCGGCCTCGGGGACGGGGTGAGCCGGGTGCAGCGCAAGCACTACCGGGCGTATCAGCGTCTGCGGAATTTCGCCTGCGTGTGCCCGCCGCAGAAGACCAAGCTTCTGGTCTATCTGAGAGGGCGTTAAGTCCCGTTCCTGGTGATGTGGTGTCGCCCGTTCGTGGGTGATGGGACGGTTCCATCCTCGCGTCATGTCGTGTGCATGGTGGAGTCGCGGGCATGGAACGGATGCCGTACTCAACCGACTTGTCCGACGAGCAGTGGGGGTTGATCGAGCCGCTGGTCACCGCGTGGAAGCAGGAGCGGGTGGCGCGGTCGGCGACCGGGGCCCCGGGCTCCTGCGACCTGCGCGAGGTCGTGAACGCGCTGCTCTACCAGAACCGGACGGGCTGTCAGTGGCGGCTCCTGCCGCACGACCTCCCGGCCTGGTCGGCGGTGTTCTACTACTTCACCCTGTGGCGCCAGGACGGACTTGACCAGCGGATCCAGGAGATCCTGCGCTGCCAGGTGCGGGAGCGGTCCAGACGATTAGAGGACCCGTCCCTCGTGATCATCGACACCCAGTCCGTCCGCGTGGCGGCCGGGGTGCCGAAGAAAACGACGGGACTGGACGCGAACAAAAAGACGCCTGGCCGCAAGCGTGGGCTCGCCGTGGACGTCATGGGCCTGATCATCGGCGTGGTGGTCCTGGCCGCGAGCGCGCACGACAACGAGGCCGGCATCGCCCTGCTGGACCAGGCGGCCGAACGATGCGGGATGCGCCTGGAGAAAGTCCTGGTCGACCAGGGCTTCAAGGACGCCGTGATCATCCACGGGGCGGTGAAGGACATCACCGTCGAAGTGGTCCGACGCAACCCCGACGACGCAGGCAAGGGCTTCGTCCCGCAACCGAAGCGGTGGGTGGTCGAGCAGGTCAACGGCACCCTCATGCTGCACCGGCGCCTCGCCCGCGACTACGACCACCGACCCGACAACGCGGCCTCCCGCGTCTACTGGGCCTCCACCGCCGGCATGCTCCGCCGCCTCACCACCCCCACCCCCGCCTGGCGCGACGACGTGGAGCTGGCCGCGTGAACGTCTGCGAACTCCTGCGGCTGCTGCAGACCGAACACGACGAGACCGCCCAACGAGCCGACAACCTGCGCGAGCAGATCGAGCAGCTCACCACCGCCCTCACCGAGGTCGAGGCCCGCCTGGCCGAGCTCACCGCCACCCGCAAGGTCATCGATGGCCTCGCCCCGCCCGACCACGAAACGGCCTCCGCGGAGACCGGTACCGTCTACCAGCGCATCGCGACTGCCTTCAACGAGCGCCCCGAGAAGGTGTTCCGCGTCCGCGACCTGCACGAGCACCTCGGCCTGCCCACCGACGAGCCCTCGATCAACGTCACCCGCTCCCGCCTGGGACGACTCGTCCGTCAGGGACTCCTCGAACAACCCGGACGCGGCCGCTACCGGAAACGGACTTAACGCCCTCTGAAGGCCGACCCGAGGCAGGTCGACTTGGTGTCGGGATTCACGCGGGACGTGAGGGGTCTCGGACACCATGGCACAGGTGACCTGGAGGTCCAGCTGCGAGGCGAGCGGGACCTGGGTCGGGCTCAGGATCTGTTCCGACTCGCATACGGGGCGGCATGAGGTGTGCAGGACGGAGAGGCGTAGAGGCCCTGAGCGGCTCGGCAGCCGGCGGTGGAGCTCCGCGGATTCTTTCAACGCTGGGATAGGTAGCGGCAGTGGGCCATTGATGATCCGCGGGATCGCCGGTTTGGCCAACCAGCAATCCCACGGTGCGTTGCCCGCCGCTCTGCCGACCGAGCCCATGCATGGGGAGTTCTGCGCGGCGGACGCCCACAGGTGACCCTGCGCGCTACCCTGCGAATGTGACCCTGCGGTGTCCCCCGTCCGCGGGGTCACGTGCGTCTGCGCTGCGGTGGCTGCGCGAAACTGTCAGTCAGCGGTGGTGGTGCGGGAGGTCGTCTGCGCGCAGCGCCAGATAGGTCTCAGGGGTGGCTGCTTCGAGAAGGCCAGGGTGGTCGTCAACGTCCAGTGGCGGCTCCGGATGTCCGGACAGGAGGTCACTCCACTGGCGCGTGGTCGCCTGCTCGTATGCATCGCGGACCCGTGGCTCGATGCGTTGGCGTCCCAGCTCCAACTCCTCACGGAAGATGCGCCGCTGGGTGCGGCGGCGCTGTTCCTCGGCCTCTTCGTCGGCCGGCTCGTCCGCGATGCGCTGGTCCTCTGCACGCAAGCCCGGGGTGCGTTCGGCGATCAGCCGATCTTCACGGTGCAGTTGCTCGCAGGCGGCGAACAGGCGGCGCGACATGCCCAGGCGCAGTTCGGTGCCGGGGATGCGGCAGGTGAGGAAGTCGTCCATGCCGATGGTCCGTGCGTGCAGGCGAAGGCTCTCCGGATCGGCCTGTGTGGTCTCGGCGCGGGCGTGAGCCCGTAGCGCACGCGTTGCGGGGTCCCGTTCCAGGGGCGTGGTGAGTCCGCTGCGGCGGCGGGGGGAGCGGTCTGCGGACAGACCGACGGTGCGCAGCTGCGAGGGCGGGGCGGAGCGCAAAACAAGGTAGGCCAGCATCTGTGTGCGGGCGGTGCTCAGGAGGGCGTCGTCGCTGTCAGTGAGACGGTCCTCAGGGGCGCCCAGCGCCGCGGGGGTGGTGTGGGCGCCGACCGGTTGCGGTGGCTGGCCCGGGTGCTGGTCGTGGTCGATGGTGATGAACAGGTCGCCTTGGGGCTGCACGGACGCGCCGCACAGGATGCGGCGGTGTGCGTAGGCGTGCAGCACTTTGCTGCCTTCTTCGAGCTGCTCCCATCCCTCGACGAGCCGGTTCTTGCGGACGTTGCCGCCCTTGGCCTCGATCAGCCAATACGCGTTCTCGGCCTCGTGGAAACCCCACAGGTCGGGAAGGGTTCGGGCCGGATCTTTGAAGTCAGTGGCGAGGGAGGGGATGGGGCCACCATCTTCCAGGTGCCAAGTCTGCCCGAGGCCCATCAGCGAGCGGCAGGCCCATTCGGCCATGGTCATGCCCAGGCGGTATCCGAGCATGCTCTTGGCGGTGCGCTCGGTGCCGTGCTCGTATACGGCGTTCACGGTCAGGCGCCGACCGGCACTGTGCGGGAGTGGATGCTTCGGGGTGACGTCGTGCATGCCGAGGTAGGCGTACAGCGGGGCGACGCGGGCGACCAGTTCGCCGCGGGCCAGCTGCTGCGCTTGGTGCAGCCAAGGTGTGACGTCACGGCCCACTTCGGTGGCAGCCTTGACGATCTCCCGCCACGTGGTCGTCGGCAGGTACCAGCTGTTCTTCGCCGGGAACGCGCCCGGTGAGGTCCACGGTTGGTGCTTGGCAGTCCGCCACTGTTTGTAGGGCCGCTTCGCTGGCCCGCTGCGGAACAGCACGGGCACGTCCACGCTGTCGGCGTAGGTTAGGGGCGGGGCATCACTCACGTCTGCGGGAATCACCCGGACACTGTCGCAGCGGCCGACCTCCACGCGCGCAACCTGAGTCGCCTGGTATCAATTCGCCGTTACGAGTGATGCTGTGGTTACCTTCTTGGCGCCGTACTGGACGCGGAGCGAGCGGTGGGTACCGGTGGTGTGGTGAGCGGCAGCTGCCGGCGTGCGCCGGATGCGGACTGACGCGTGCCGGTGCCGTGGGCGAGTTCCTCGGTCAGGCGGGCGATCACCGGGGCGGGCGTGTACGGAGAGGCGTGGATGGCCCAGGCGGGGTGGCTGATGCTGGGTCCGGCCCACAGGGTCCAGGTGGCGAGAGTGCTCTGCGGGCTCTGGGCGGCGAAGGCGTCGAACTGGACGCCTGCGTCGCCCTGGGCGGTCTCCCATCGAATCCAGCGTCCGTCCACGGTGTGCCGCCAGCCGGCGTCGGTGAGGGCGCGGGTGGCCTGGGTGACGGTCTTCTCCGTGGTGGGGCTGCCGATCGTCCTCTCCCATGCGTCCCCTTCCGCGAGGCTGTCCAGCAGGGTCTGAAGTATGGGTGCGGGCGTGGTGCCGGTCATGGTGAGGTGCCACATGCGGTCGGAGACGGGGGTCTCGTAGGCGGCCACGGTCCAGGCGGCCTCGCGGGGATGTGCTTCGTGGACGCGCTCGATGCGCAGGGTCTGGGATTCGTGGATAGCGTGGGTGGTGGCGTCGGACCAGGTCCGCCACTTCTCCCAGTCGCCGTGGGTGTTGAGGAACTGGTCGAGGGCGGCGTCGTGGTCGCCGGGATCTGCGGTGTAGGCCGGGACAGTCTCCGGCTCCGGGGTGGCCGGTTCGGGTTGGGGTGTTGTGGTGAGCGAGGTGCGGGCTTCGGCTGCCTGGCGCTCGGCGTCGGTCGTCGGTGCGGGGCCAGGGCGCATCGTGTCTTGGTGGGCGCGTTCGAAGGACATCAGGGCCTGGGCGGGTGAGTCGAAGGTGTCGGCGACCTGGCGCAGGTGGTTCTCGCCGTGGAGGTAGACGCTCGTGCCGCTGTCGAGGTAGGTGCCGACCGCGACGATGGTGTGGCCGTCTTCGGCGTGGGCGTGGATGAGGAGCCGTCCGTGGCGGATGTCGTCGTAGATCTTCTGGGCTTCGGTCGAGACCTCGCGGACCTCCTCTCGTGAGCACCAGGGCATGGGGTAGTTGGCCCATTCCCATTCTTCGTCGATCGCTCCGCGTAGCCGGGCGGTTATCTCTGTGGTGATGCCCTGGGAGGTGAGGGCCGGGGCGGCTTTCTCGGCCCAGTAGGGCTCCTCGTGGTCGATGCGGGCCATGACCAGGGTGTGCTCATCGAGGGATTCGAAGCCGTAGGCGGTCAGCACACTGCGTGCCAGGTCCTGGTTGGTGCCGGTGAGGACGGCGGTCACGGCGCTGGGGTGCGTGGGGTGGATATCGAGGCGGACGTGTGCGTCTTCAACAGGCGGTGACACGAAGTTGGCGCTCTCTTCTGCCGGTGGCCGGGCCATCGGGAGTCCGGCCATCGGCGGTCGGGGTCAGCGGGAGATGCGGGCGGTAGGCGGCGTGGCGGTGCGTGGCGGTCCGGCCCGGGGCGGAGTCGCGGCCCTGGTGCGCGTGGGACGGCTGCCAGGGGGTGTCGGCGAGGTGGCGTGGTCCCAGCGGGTACGGAGCGTGTTGAGGTCGGCCAGGGCGCGGCGGCTGCCGATGACGAGCTGGTACGGGGTGGTCGCTGGGTCGTCGGTGTATGCCTCGATGCGGCGACCGGTCTCGTGTGCGGTCGTGAGAAGGGAGCGTTGGAGGATGCGCTCGCCCCAGTACTGCGGGGAACCTGCCGTTGCCGTGAGGAGGTTGAGCAGGCCGGCCGGCTCGACTTCGGCGGTGAGCAGGCCCCGCTGCTGGGCTTCCCACAGGACTGTGACCGGATCGACGGGAGCGCCGCGTCGGGTCAGGGCGGTCAGGCACTGCCACAGGCCGGCATGCAGAGGGTGGGTGAAGTCCTGGACGGTCAACCACCGCATTTGCGCAGTTTCAGCGGGGTGGGCGGTCGCGGTCGCGAGCAGGAACCGTTCCTCGTCGACCGCTTCGTCGTCGGCGTCCTGCGCCTGGGGCGGCGGTGGCGCGGGTGTGCGAGGCAGGGCGCCGGGGTGTGGAGGGAACCGTGCGGCGAGATCGGCAAGGCAGGCCGTAAGCGCGTCGGCTGCGGCGAGAGTCGTTGCCACGGGCTGGGAGAGGGTGGCGTCCGTCGCGGTCTGCGTGAGGCGGTGGGCGTGGTGTTCCAGGGCGCGGCGGGCGTGATCGGTCTCGATCATCCGTGCGTACGCGGATGCGTGGCTGGGCGAGGGGCAGATTTGGATCAGCGTGTGCAGGTAGGAGGCGGTCAGTCCTCGGGCGTGCTCGCGCGCGGTGGCGAGAACCTCGTCAAGCCACTTTGTGTTCTTGGCATGTTGGGCCGGGTCGGGGGCTGCCAGGGTGCGGATCGCGGTGAACAGGGCGTGATGCGCGGGGTGGGAGAACGAGTCGGGCTCGATCTCGGTGATGTCGTTCAGGCGGTGAGGTTGAAGGAGAAGGGCGCCGAGGAGAGCCTGTTCGGCGTAGTACACCGGTTGCGGCGGATGAGTGTCGGGGTGGTCGTCCTCGTCAGTGTCGGTGGTGTGGGGCATCAGGCGGCCAGAGTGAAGTCGTCGGGGTTGAGGGGCATGCGCAGGTGCGGTGCGAGGAGGTGGGCGGCGAGCAACGGGGGGACGGCGTTGCCGATCTGGGAGAACTGCTGGCCCTTGTTTCCCTGCCAGGGGTAGTTGGCGGGGAAGCTCTGCAGAATGCCGGCCTCCGGGGCGGTGATCCGGATGGGAGCGGGCCTGGGGTGGGCTTCCTCGTGTGGTGGAGTGCTGGCGGGCTCGGCGATCCAGGTGCACTCGTTGGCGCGGTGTCCGAAGAACAGTGTTCCTGCCGGCTCGGTCGCTGGCCGGATGGTGGCGTTGGCCTGGTTGTTGCTGCGCAGGGACCACTTCCAGTGGGTGGCCTTGCTGGTGAACGTGGGCGCTGGCTCGTGGGCGGGAGTGGCGGGTCGTGCACCATGCCGGGCGGTCCAGCCCGCACCGCGGGTCTGGGGTTCGAGCACCACGTGTGCGCCGGCGTGCTGGGGCTGCCAGTGGCCGCGGTCGCGAGCGTTGGCTAGAGCCTGGCGGGAACCGGAGGGAAACGGCTCGGGCCCGCCTCCAGGCCCGCCGCCGGCGCAGACTGTTGGGACGGGCCGGTCGGTTGCGCCCCAGCCCAGAGCTTCCGCCATGCTGACCCAGCGGGCGCGGCCTGGCCCGAACAGCGACTCGGGTTCTGCCTCTCGGGCGTGGGTCGGTGGGGGCGGTTCGGCGGTGCGGACGCGGGAGGCGAGCAGGATCGCCCGCCGTCGCGTCTGCGGGACTCCGTAGTCGGCGGCGTTGAGGATGCCGGTCCATACGGAGAAGCCCCAGGACCGCAGGATGGCCGCGTACTGCTTCCACAGGGGCAGAACGTCCGGTACTTCCTCCATGGCGACCCATTCCGGCTCCCCGGCGAGGTTCAGGGCGTGGAGGTAGCGCATCGGTTCGGCCGCGAGAAGTGAGCGATCATCCTGGCAGGCGGCAAGGATCCGGTCACGTGTGTCTCGGCCGGCGGCGAGGTCTGCGACCGCTTCGTGCACGAGCGGCTGGTCCACCAGGCCGAGGCGTTTGCCGGCCATCGACCATGCCTGGCACGGCGGGCTCGCGATCAGCCCCCGCGTCCTGCCGACCCACGGCCATGTCGGGTACAGGGCAACGTCGGTCCGGATGGTCAACTGCCCGGCGACGGCGCGGGTTTTGCAGGCCCATTTGTCCCACTCCAGGCCGACGTCCCGAGCACCTAGCACCGTCAGGGCGTGGCTCCAGCCGCCTGAACCGGCAAAGAGGTCGAGGATCAAGAGGCAAGCCCGAAGTCGTCCTGCATCGGCGCGTCCGCGTCCCCGCGGCATGCCCACGGAGAGCAGCCGTCCACCACGCCGTGCTCCAGCTCCTCCGCGTCGGCTAGCTCGCCTTGGAGGGCGGCGCGTTCGGCGGCGGTGACGTGGTCGATCGGTGCCTCACTGAGGGGCATGCGTGAGCGGTGGAGGAACGCCTGGCCGAGCAGCTTGTTGCCGGCGGCGTTGGCGCGGGCGTTCCCCTTGCGGATCGCGGCGTCGAATGCGACGACGTCCTGCCATTCTGCGGGGCTCGTGTCGCGGATGTGGCGCCATTGTGCGTTTCCGTGGAAAGGGCATCCGAGGCACGATGATTTCGGTGTGTCTGCGACGCCGCGTGAGGTTAGGTAGCGGATGCAGTCGCTCCGGGACCAGCCCATTTCGATCAACGGGTGGACGTTCTTCATGTAGCGGACGTCGGCGTCCTTGGCGCGATGGAATTCGTCCGTCGAAATGCCGACCCACTGCTCGACGTACACGTCCTTCGGGATGCGCTGCGGGTGGGGGTATCCGAGGAGTTCGCGGACCTTCTTCTTGATCGGCTTGATCTTGTACTCGCCCGTGCTTCTCTGCACTTCACTCTCACGGGTGAATGGGGGTATGTGACTCGTCAAAGTGCCTCCGAGTTGGATAGGGGTGGGTCGGATGATCGGTGACCGCCCAGCAGGTCGTGGGCGGGTCAGGAGTGAGGGTGCTGCGCTGTGTGAGCAGTCGGTCGGCTACAGTGCGGTGCGGGCCGTGACTGGCGCTGAGGTGGAGTACCACCGGGGAGCGGTCTGACGAGACGTCGTTGCCGTGCGCCTGGGCGAGTAGTCAGCAACGCCTGGAGGACAATCGTGTCCGCGACTCAGATGGCCCAGCTCATGGACGGCACCAGCTTGGCCAAGCGCATCGTCGAAGAGGCTGCTGTCAAGGCGGCGGAGATTTCGCAGAGCACGGGCACTGCGCCGTGTCTGGCGACCGTATTGGTGGGAGAGGACCCCGCGTCGGTCACGTACGTCCGCATGAAGCGGGCGCGGTGCGCAAAAGCAGGTATCCAGTCCCGGCACATCGCTCTGCCCGCGACGACCACGACCGCTGAGCTGATCGACACCCTCGCTGGCCTGTCCGCCGATCCGGAGGTGCACGGCATCCTTCTGCAGCATCCTTGTGGTCCGCACATCGACGAGCGCGCGGCGTTCGAGGCGATCGCCCCGGAGAAGGATGTCGATGGGGTCACGATGCATTCCTTCGCCGCGATGAGCTTTGGCCTGCCGAGCTTTGTGTCCTGCACGCCGGGCGGGATCATGCGACTGCTGGAGGCGTACGACGTCGACCTCGCGGGCAAGCACGCTGTCGTGGTGGGCCGCAGCGCCATCCTCGGCAAGCCGGTGGGGATGCTCCTGCTCGCCAAGGACGCAACGGTGACGTACTGCCACTCCCGGACGGCGGGCTTGTCGGGGATCGTCCGTGAAGCGGATGTCGTGGTGGCGGCTGTGGGACGCCCCAGGCTGATCCAGGGTGAGGACATCAAGCCCGGCGCGATTGTGATCGATGCCGGATACAACCCGGGCAACGTCGGCGACGTGGACTTCGACACCGCCCTCACCCGCGCCCGTCTGATCACCCCGGTGCCTGGCGGTGTTGGGCCGATGACGATCGCTGTCCTGCTCGCACAGACCGTGAACGCCGCCGCAAGCCAGCTTGGAATCCAGCGCTCCTGACCTCAGCGCTGCCGAAAGTACCGTCATCGGCCTGGGGAAGGTCATTTCTGGTCTTCCGGACGGCGGCATACGGGGATGCCGAGGTCGACGGGTGGTCGCTGGGCTCGGCGTTGCGTCTCGTCGCGCTTGGCCCGGAGGAAGGTGAGGGTGAGGTCGATGCCTTCGGTCTCACCGGTCCAGCCCTCGGCTTCGGAGCGTGCTCGGCGGTCGAGGAGGTCTTCTTCCAGTTCCGAGAGACGGGGCAGCATCTTGGGGTTGACGTGCAGCATCGGGCACCGGACGCAAGCGTGCTCGTGCTGGCAGGGGGTGCCGTAAGGGCGGCCGCAGGAACCGAGCTCGACCTTGCGACGATCGAAGTGCTCCTCGAACTCGGTCCATTCCTCGGAGGTAGTGTCCCGGTACTCGCCTTCGGGCCGAATCTGGCGTCGATGTGCCAGATGCTCCTGGTAGTGCCGGATGACGTCCTCGTCGAACACCGCGACGTAGCCACGAGTGGTCTGGACATTCAGGTGCCCGAGCAAGGCCGCGCCGATGTGGATCGGCAGGCCGCTGTTGACGAGTTCGGTGATGAAGATCCGCCGGAAGTCGTGCGGAGTGAACTTCAGTCCCTTGAATCCGGGGTGTACTTCGGCGAGGGCGAGGCAGCGCCGCTCCAGCATCTTCTGGATCGTGCCGGGGTTGAAGATCGCGGGAACTGTGCCGTTCTGCCGTTGGAACAGGAACGGCATCGGAGGGCTCCAGAGCTTGTCGTGCGGGTCGTAGCGCGTGACGAGCGGGATCGGCCGGCCGGTGCGGGCATGGCGACGAATGATCGAGGCGATCACGTGGAAGAGCTCGGCGGACATCGGGATGACGCGCTCGCGGTCGGTCTTGGATGGCGCGATGACCAGGAGCGCGATGACTTCGCCGTTGGGCCGCTGGTACTGCCGGATGCTGAGGTGGGTCAGCTCGCACATCTCCTCGATGCGCACGCCGGAGTGCCGCAGCGTCTCCACCGCCGCCCAGTCCCAGAATGCGGTTTCCTCCTCGGCGGCGATGTGGACCATCTCGCCGCTGTCGTTGTTCCGTAGACGGGGTGGAATGGGTGCGCTGTGACGGCTGAGCTTGCGATCGGATTCGCTCAGCACCCGGGTGTAGCTGGTGCCGGAGAAGGTAAATGTCTCTCCTTCGCCGGTCTCCTCGGCGAGTTTGAGGAGCTGACGGGAGTGGTCGTAGCGGGACTCCACGTGCGCGACGAGTACAGGTAGCAGCGGCTGGCGCTGTCGGGTGCGGTCGGCACTGCGCTCGTTGATCCGCCGACGGCGTGCTCCCAGCCCGTGGAGGTCAGACGGAGGGACCGGGCATGGGGCGACCCAGGTAGCCCACCGTTCGGGTTCTTGAGCCGCCCAGGTGTGCAGGTCGTAGTAGAAGCTGCGAACCGAGATGACCAGTCCGTCGGCCCCGGCGCGCGGAGCACCGTTGTCCTTGACTGCGATCATCTTTCGCCAGGCGTCGTAGGTCTCCTGAGAGATGCGCAGGTCGGCTTGGTCAGGGCTGATGCGCTCGATCTTCTCCCAGAAGTGGTGAGCCAGGTGCAGGACCAGGTTCTTCAGGGTGCCGTAGTCGGTGTCCGCGCGGCGGCGGGTGAAGTACTCGATCAGCAGGCCGCGGACGGCCCGGTTGCGGATGGGGTAGTGATCGACGAGTTCCTCGACGCTCTTCTGGCCGCGCATGAGAGCAGCGCGCATGGTTGGTGGAACGGTCGGCGGCAGGTGGCCCGCAGCGTGCAGGACATGCCATACGCCTTGACCGCGGAGCCGGTTCCCGGCCTTGTTCCCCGGATTCACGAGCGCCCACGCGCGCCGGTTTTCCTGCGCGAAGTGCAGCAGCGCGGGCGCCGTTACATCGCTCAGTGCGACGCCCTGGGAGGCCAGCAGCACGCAGAGGTCGTACAACGCCTCGGTGCGGTGCGCATAGGAGTGCTGGTGGACCTCGACTTGCTTGACGAAGTCGTCGAGCAGCGGGTCGCCCTGGGCGGCGATGAACATCGTTGCGAAGCTGGACATGTGGTGGCGCCGGAAGACGACCAGGGATGGCTCGATGACCCGCAGGCAGATCAGCGCCCGTAGGCCGGTGGATAGCTTGATGCTGGGACTGCGCCGGCACTCCAGGTCGTTCACGTGCTCCAGCCCCTGCCCGACCGGGCTGGCGTCCCACCGCTCCTGCCAGGTCAGGCCGGGGTAACCGGCTAGGTAGTCCAGCACAGCGCGGGCGGCCATGCCGCGCTGCTGCCGAGTGGACACGCCCCCCTCCCAGACCTCGACGACCAGCCTCGCGATCGACATCGCGCTGGTGGTGGAGAGGTCACCGAACGGGCGGGGCGGCGCGGCCGCGGTGGCTGGCTGCGGCGCGATCGAGCCGCCGACGAATCGGCTGGGATAGTCGAGGCCCTCGGGGATCGGGCCGTGCCGACGGCTGACGCCGGTGGTGGGGCTCGCGGCGGTCTTAGGCACCGAACACCGCCGCGATGTCGTCGGTGGAGTAGCCGGTCGGGTAACTCGTCTGTGGCCGGGGCTGATTGTAGTGCTCCAGGAGCGCGTCGAAGATCTCCTCGACCCGCACCGCCAGATAGCGACTGGTGGTCTGGATGTTGGCGTGCCTGAGCACGGTCTGGACCTCGGGCAGCGTGAGTTTGCCTCCGTTGGCCATCCGGTGGGCCGCCGTGTGGCGAAGATCGTGCAAGGTCCAGTTGGTGCCGAGGTTCTGCTGAGCCCGCTGGACCACCCGTCGCATCGCCCAGTAGGTCAGCGGGCGGTCCTGCCCGTGCCGAGTCCGCCAGACGGGATCACCGGCCTGCGGTGTGCCGGTGCTGTCCAGGTAGCGGGCCAGCCGGACACAGGCTTCCGGCGAGATCGGAACGAGTTCGCGCTCGCGGGTGCCCTTGGAGATGACGTAGAGGCCCGGCTTGGCCCAGTGAATATCGTTCGTACCGACACCGAGCAGTTCCTCCGCGCGGGCGCCGCTGGTGACGTAGCAGTCGAGCAGGGCCCGATCCCGCTCGCATCCCATCGCGGTGAACAGCTCGTCCCACAAGAGGTCGGGAATGGACCGAGGGGGCCGATGTGCGACCTTCTGGCGCAACCTGGACCGGCCCAGAACTGGCTTAGTCTCCAGCGGACTCAGGTGACTCAACGCCCGGCGTCGTTGCGGCGAAACGGGGACGGGGTTCACCACCGGACCGCGCCCGTAGTGCGCATGGAACGTGTAGAAGCCGCTCACCACGGACAATGCGTGGTTGATCGTCGTCGGGGCGTATCCGGCGCTGAGATACGGCTTTCCGGTCCGCGGATTGACCGTCCCCGCGGGCGGCGACTGAGGGTTGCGCCGACGACGCTGAGGATTCGGTGCCGTACGCAGCCAGCCGGTCAGGACAGCTGCCTCCGCCTCGGTCGCCCGTTCCCAGGCGACATCGAGGAGCCACAGGAGCCGGAACCATCGCAGCATCCCGAATCCGTAGCTTCGGGAGGTCAACGGGCTGTTGTCACTCAGCGCCAGGTCGCGCAGGTACGCGGTCACGGGCTCCACTTCGTGCCCGATGCCGTTGACGACCACGAATGGGGGGTGCGCCTCACCGGTGTCCACCACGGCGCCGGCTCGGGGCAGTTGGGCCCGGCCCTCCATCAGTTCGTGACGTAGATCCACTTCGCTCTCCTTGATCGAGTTGTTGGTCACTGTGACCAACGAGGAGGAGAGGTGCAGATAACTGTGCACTGGCGTCTGGTCATGCCCTGCTTCCCGTCCTGGTTCAGGATGTAGAGCGGCATGGAGGCGAACCGGTGATTCGGGTCGAGCGCGTCGGATCGAATGTTTCCGGCGGAGACGCGCAGCACGGGGATCCCGGCAGGCGCGGATATCTCTGCCTCCAGGCGGTCGAGATGCTCGTATACGGCAGCCGGTTCCCAGCCTGTATCGGCGAAGATGGCGTAATCGACCTTCGGGAGGATGCCTTCGGCGGAAAGCGCGAGCATGGCGCTGGACTGGATTCCCGCGCCGAGTGATATGGCGCGGAACTGGGGAGTGGGGGAAATGGTGAGTCCTGACAGTGAGACGATAGGGAGGTTGGCCGACTTGCTCAGCGCTGCGCGTGGAGCGCGTGGGCGACGGCGGTGACAAGGACGCCCGCTTCGTGGGGGCGAAGGCTGTTCATCGGCGCCTTCCGCCCGGCTTGCCGGGCGTGGGTACCTTGCCCGGTGACGCTGAGGGCGTCGGTCCGGGCCGCTGGGTGTCCAGCACCAGCTTTCCGGCGGCCGTGACCGTGATGTCCTGACCGACGATGGCGGAGCGCTGTGTGTCGATTCGGACCAGGCGGTGTTTCTCCAGCACGGCGAAGGGCGTGGCGTGGATGCTGCTGCCGTCGTCGGCCATGACGCTCCTGCTTCCGCCGCGGCGTTCGTAGCGGCGGGCGCCGCCCTGGGCGATCTTGTCGAGCGCCGTGTACTGGGCGTCGGTCAACTGCGGCAGCGGGCGGTGTTCTGGGTGGTCCTTCAGGTCGCGGGCGATCCCGGTCGCCGTGTACTGGCAGCACGTCGCGCACAGGTCGAGGTGGTGGGCGGCCGTGGTCAGGCTCTCGGCCAGGAGGGGCCTGGCCTCGGCGTGTCGGGCTTGCCGCAAGGCAGCGTCGTCGACTGGTGGGCCTCCTGCGAAGGCGGCGGCTTCGAGCGGGTTGTCGGCCACGGCTCTCGCCAGCTGCGAGGCGGCGAGAGAGGCGGAGGCGACGACCTCACTGAGTGTTTCCAGGGAGGAACGGCTGCCGGGTATGGCCGTGTACTGGCTGCCGTCGAGTGCGGACAGGCGTACCAGGGCGCGGCCGACCAGCTCGTGGATGGCGAGGATTTTGGGGCCGAGCTGCTGCAGCATCTCGCTGCCCGGCTGGGCGTTCAGGGCGGTGACGGTGGTGTGCAGGGCGGTGAAGTCGGCACCGAGCTTGCGGAGATGGTCGATCTGCGCGAGCAGGTCAATCTGGCGCATGGCGGTGGTGGGGCTCCGGTGCGTAGGGGTCAGCGGGTGCGTCCCCGGGCCGGGTTCGCAGCCGGGCCAGTGGGGACGGTGGCGAAAGTGGTGCGGCGTGTGGTGACGGGGATCGCAGTGGGGGTCGCGATACCGAGGCCGACGCGGACAGCGACTCCGTGGGCGTAGGCGTGTGATTCGACACCCACGACGACGCCGAGCAGGCCGCGCTCGTCCAGCTCGGCCGGGGGCCGGTGTGAGGATCCGTCTGGTGAAGGGTGAAGTCGTGCTGGTCCAGGAGGGAGCGGGCCTCGGAGGTCTTGGCGGTCACGGTGACGATGCCGTCGGTGAACTGGATGCGCAGGTCGGGCTCGGGCAGTGGGCCGTGCAGACTCCAGCGGGTTGTCCAAGAGAGGTCGACGAGGTCGTGGGTGCGTTCCAGCAGCCCGTACATCGCTTGACCGGCTCGCTCGTGGGCGTCCTGGGGGATTCCCGGCGGCAGCAGGTAGACGGTGCGGTCGTGGTGGGCACGGGCGGTGAAGCGGCGTCGGTCAGCCGGCGGTTGAGGACGAGGAAGGTGTATCCGTCGTCGGTGGACCCGATGAAGACGTCGTGGTGGTCGGTGAGGGCCATGGGCTCCAGTGGAGGTGGCGGGGGCTGTGATCAGGCCGCAGGCCCGAAGCCGTCCTGCGCGGGTGTGTGCTTGGCGACGGCGCGGGCAGTGATGGCTTTTGAGGCGCGGGCGGAGGCCGCGGACAGTTCGTCGGCGCTGGGCTCCAGGTACCAGGGGCGCAGGTCGAGCATGGCGGCGCGCATGCCGGTGGCGAAGCACAGGGCGGTGCCCTTGGGCAGGGCGCGGATGGCGTCGGCGGGCAGGATCCGTTCCTGCCGCATCGACACGGAGGTGGACTTGCCGGATTCGGAGTGGGAGGTGGAGGTGGTTTCGACGTCGTGGTCGCCGATCAGCCGGGAGAGCTTGTCGGCGAAGTCCGGGTCGTCGATGCCGGAGCCGATGACCTTCACGGTGGAGGCGGACCACATGGCGTCCATGCCCGTGTCGCCCCAGACCTTCTGGCCCTGGCGGTAGGACTGCAGGATGGTGATCGGGATGATCCCGCGGCTGCCGAGGTGGGAGTACAGGTCCGGCAGGTCGGAGATCTTGCAGACGTTGGCGGCCTCGTCGAGGATCGCGAGCATCGGTGGGTCGAGGCGCCCGCCGGCGCGCTCGGCTTGGGCGGTCGCGGCCCGCATCACGGAGTCCGCGCACGCCGCGATCAGTGCGCTCGCTCCGCCTCCGCCGTCCTTGCTCAGGAGGTAGAGCGTGTCGGTGGAGGTGACGAACTGCGACGGGCGGAACTCGGGGACGTCCTTCTGCGGGGTGACCCAGGCGGCGATCTCGGAGTTCAGCAGGGCGGCCGCGTACTGGCGGGCCGTTTCGTAGATGCCGTCGCGGGTCTCGGGCGGGCCCTCGACGGTGCCCTTGAGCTGGGCGGCGACAGCGGTGAAGTCGTGGTCGCGGAGGATGTCCAGCGGGGTGCGGTCGGCGGGGAAGGCGAGCCACTGCATGACGTCGGTGATGGGCCGGTCATCGAGCGCGGCGGCGAGGAAGAGCTGGGACAGGATGTTGGATCCGGCCTTGGACCAGAAGTCGCCCTGCTGGGAGGCGTCCACGCTCGCGGCGAGGAAGTGCCCGGCCAGGCGGCCGGCACCATCCAGCGTCTTGGCATCCGCGAGGGGGTTCCACCACATCTCGAGGGACGCGTGGGCGATCTGCTGCGGGTCCATCGACCACACCTGTCCCACCGCGGCCCGGGCGTCGATGGTCGCGGTGTACGCGTCGCCCGCCGCCTTGTTCGAGGTCAGCAGGACCGGGCCGGGCGCGTTGAGGATCGAGGGGATCGCCAGCGACGTGGTCTTGCCGGAGCGCGGGGCCATGATCGCGACGGCGACGTCCTCGTACCCCATGCGGACCTCGTGCTTGGTGCCCTGCAGGTTGCCGAGGAGGATGCCGGTGTCCCTGGCGTCGATGCGCTTGGCGGTCTTCAGGCTCGGCCGCAGGGAGCGGGCCTTGTCGGTGATGGCCTTGGCCATCAGGGGCTCGATGTCCCGGGGCTTGGCCATGCCGGCGATCTTCTTCTTCCGTCCTCCACCGGTCTTGTGGCGCGACCACAGGACGCTGGCCGCGGTGGCGAGCGCGAGCAGCGCGGCGACGGGAACGATGCGGGCCCCGATGAGCAGGGATGTTTCTCCGGTGTGGGGCCAGAGCTGGTCGGGGTGGAGCAGCGCAGTGGTGGGCGCGTATGCGGCCCAGGGCCGGTCGGTCAGCCAGGAGGTGATGTTGCCGGAGAGCCAGGCGAGGTGGGACAGGGGGACGACGACGGCGGCCACGCCGAGGAGGAGGCGGAAGGCGATGTCGTAGCCGTCGGAGGGCTTGTTGGTGGAAGGGGGCAAGGGGTGGTGTGCTTCCGGGCGGCGGCGGGCGGCGTGGGTCAGAGGGTGTGGCCCGGGTGGGCAGGCGGGCGTCGCGGGGCGCTCGGGGCCGCCGGCGGTATGCCGTGGCGGGCGGCGAGTGTGCGGATGCGGTTCTCCAGGGCGAAGGCGATCAGGTCGACGGGCACGTTCGCCTCGGTCCGTGTGATGCGGTTCGGGTCTAGGGTCGGCAGGCGTCCCGGGGCGGTGCGGATGGCCGGGGTCGGGGCGGCGAGGGCGGCGGTGAACGCGGCGATCAGATGCGGGGGTGTGTGTTGGTCGAAGCGGGCCTGCCAGACCGGGCGGGATTCACCGGGCGTGGCCGTGGCGACCCAGAGGCCGGTCTCTTTGCCGACAGGGCGTTGGACGTAGGCCGTCGCATGGGGTGAGACGAGGCCGTTCTCGGCCCAGGCGGGCTCCCAACCGGCTTGCCGGAGCGGGCCGTACGGGTCAGCCTCCTCGTCGTGCGTGAGGCGCGGACTGGTGAGGGCGTCGACGAAACCGGCGATGATTTCGACCGGGGTGTGGGCACCGAAGCTCGCGTACCAGGCGGGCCGGCCGCGGTCGGGAGCGTGGTGGAGGGTCCACCACTGTCCGGCGGGGTCGGGATCCAGCCGGAGTTGGGCCTTCTGGTCGGGGCTGGTGAGGATGACGCGCGGCATCAAGGGGTCGTCGCCGTGGCTCCAGCCGCAGGCGCGGTGCAGGGGCACGGTGATCCAGGCGGGGTCACCGCCGCCGGCCAGGTGGCGTGGCGTGATGTACTCGACCTCTACGGTCTCGGGAGACGGGGGCACCACTACCTCCGTACCGGGGCGGTCCGGTCGGCGACGGGCGCCGGCTTCGCTGTCGGCGGGGCCAGGGGCGACGGGGTGCTGCGGGCAGTGGTGTTGATGTCGATGACGGCGTGGCCGTGGGTGGCCCAGTCGTCGAGGTAGCTCCACGCCTCGGCGTCGTGGCTGGCGAGCGCGTCGTCGTACGCCGGCGTGCCGGGCCGCGCGGTGAGGGGGAGGTCGGCGCGGGTCTGCTGCCACTCCTGGTGCAGGGTGTCCAGGCGGTCGAGCGCGTCGCGCAGGGTGCCGAGCTGCCAGGCCCAGCGGGTCTGGACAGCGCGGGCGGGCAGCTGGGCGAGTTGTACTTCCGCGGTGGCGAGGAGGTGCCGCGCGGTGGGGCGAACGGCCTCGAACGCCTCGGCGGTCTCGCGGTCGCGCTGACTCTGTCGGAGACCGTAGGCGTGCTCGTCGAACGGCCAGCCGTCGAGGTCGGTGTTCTCTTCGGAGTAGTAGTCCCAGTTGGCCAGGATGTAGGCGCTCTCGCGCAGGAAGGCGAAGAGCCGCTTCAGCGCGGCGCGGTGGGAGACGGGGATGGCGGAAATGACGGGTCCTTGAAGAGCGGTGACGTTTCGGAGTCCCGCGTCCGGCGGTCACCGCCGCAGGGAGGCAGGCGGGGATGGCGGCGGAGCGGGGGCCTTGGCCGTCTCGGGCTGGGGGCGCCGCGGGGCGGCACGGGCCCGGGCACGAAGGGCGCGGACGCGCTCGGCGTGCGCGTCGACCACGTGCTGCGGGGACAGGGGGCTCGGCTCCTGCACGGCGCCGTGAGTGGTGCGGTCGAACATGCCGCGCTGGAGCGGAGCGGGGTCGGCGAGCGTGGTGACGAAGGCTTCCACCAGGCGGGTGGGCGTCTGGGCATCGAACCAGGCGTGCCACAGCCGGAGGCCATGGGATTCGTGTCCGGGCTCGTGCGCCTCCACGTGCCAGGACACGGCGGCGTTCCGTTCGGGGCGCCGTTCGACGCGGCACGCCGCGTCCGGCGAGCTGGCCGCACCGCGCGCATCGATGAGCCATCCCGCGGCGTCCGCCGCGTCCAGGGGGTCTCGTGGCTCGGCGACCGAGGGGATGACGAGGGCATCGGTGACCGCGCCCAGGACCTCGGCGGGCACGAGTTCGCCGAACTCGGCGTACCAGCCTGGTTCGGTGTCGGTGGGCTCGGCCCGCAGCCGCCACCGAGCGGCGGTGGCGGACTGCGGGTCGAACTGCACGCTGTGCCGGTGGTCCGGGCTCGTCAGCACGATCTCGGGGCTCAGCGGGTCGGACGTGCGTGTCCATCCGGCCGCGGCCAGGCCGTGGGTGACGTGCCGGCCGTCGCCGGGGCCGGCCAGGTGGCGCGGGCTGGTGTCGAACGGGACGTGCCAGGCGTGGGTGTCGGCGAAGGCAGCCAGCTGCCGTTCGCTCACGGGCACAGGCTGCACTCCGGCATGGTCTCGGGCGCCTTCCGGTACAGGCCGCGCAGGTCGTCCAGGGCGTAGTGGAGGGTGTGCTGGTCGGCCTGCTCCCACGCGGCGGTACGCAGCTCCTGGATCAGGAGGTCGGTTCCGATGGTGCGGGGGGTGTCGGGGCGCTCCTGCACGGCTCGGGCCAGGGCGCGCAGGACGTCGGCGAGCTGGACGGGGACACCGGTGTATTCATCCAGCAGCGGCTCGATGAGGCCGAGCGCCTCGGCGGGCTCGGGATTCTCGCGCAGGTACTCGGTGAGCCGGGCCAGGGTGTCGGTGGCGGCGTGGATGTCGCCAGGGGTGGGTGCGGGCACGGGACTCCTTGGGGGAAGGGGGCGGAGGGGTCAGCGGTGGGCGCGGACGCCGCGCTGGGGGGGCGTGGGGGCGCGCGGTGGTGCGGGGCCGGTTGGTCTTCCTGGAGTTTCGGGCCCAGGTGGCGGCGCGGGCGGCGGTGACACGGGCCTGCTGCCAGGCGCTGAGCTGCGAGGGGAGGACCGAGACGGAGGTGGTGCGGATCCGGGCGCTGTGGGGGACGCGTCCGCGGGGTCGCATGACGGGCTCGGGGCTGGCGAGGGCGGCGGCGTAGCTCTGCACGAGGTGCATCGGGGTGGTGGCGGTGAACTGGGCTGTCCAGCCGTTGCCTTGCTGGTCCTGGGCTCCGGACCACCACATGGCGTCGCCGCCGGGGTCCTGGTGGAACTGCATCCAGGCCGAGCCGTCGGGGCTCACCGCGGTGACGTGTCCGGCGCCGGGTGGGGTGTGCCAGCTCTGTTCCTGGAGCGGGGCCCACACGTTGGGGGCGTGTGCGGAGCGGGGGCGGGTGAGGGCGTCGGTGAGCCCGGCGACGATTTCGACCGGTGCCTGCCGGCCCAGGATCGCTGTCCATTCCTCCTGGTGGGCGGTGGCCTTGCCGTGGATGGTCCATCCGCCGGGTTGGACGAAAGGGTCGTAGGCGATGCGGATGCTGCGGTCGGGGCTGTCCATGAGCAGGGGGCCACCGGGTTTTGACCGGTCCCGCCACCCGCAGGCGCGCAGGAACTCGGAGACGTGGCGGATGTCTCCGCCGCCTGCGAGGGCACGGGGCTCGACCAGGTAGTGCTGCTCGGCCTGCTCGCCGGGGCCCCAGCCCTCCCACTGCTTCTTCACCGGCGCCGCCGGACGACGAGCGGTGCGGCGTTCGGGGGCGGTGCGGGAGTGGTTGCGGGGCGGGTGGTCAGTTCGGTGAGTGCGTCGGTGTGCTCGTCGAGGTCGAGGGCGATGTCGTGCAGTTCGTTCGCGGCCCGGCCGAGGGTGAGCCACACCTCGGCCGGCAGGATGCCGCGTTCGGCCTGGTCCTTGGCGAAGTGGGAGCCGGTGGCCACCAGGTGGGTGACGCGACCGAGGACACCGTCCTGCGGTTCGAGGACCCGTGCGATGACCTGGGTGGCCTCATGCGCGGGGAGTTGAGAGAGATGGTCGGTGAGCCGGCCGAGCTGGCGCGCGATCTCGTCGGCCAGCCGAACCGGGTAGGGGGCGGTGTGGGGCATGGTCCTCCCGAGCGGGGAGCGAGGTCAGTGGTGGTGGCGGTGGCCGATCTGTGTGGGCTGGGGCGTCTCGCGCCGGGGATCGGCCGGCGGACTGGTGCGGTCGGGGACGGTGGGGATGCAGGCGCGCAGGTAGCGGCGGAACAGGATGCCGGCGAGCCGGGGCTTGAGGCGGCGGGAGATCCGTGGCGGTGTGCGGGGTACTGCGGGTGCTCCGTTCGGTGTCAGGAGTGGGTGGCCCGGCGGGGAGGGGCCGCCGTGCGTTCACGGGGCGCGTCGGGTGGGGCTGGTGGAGGCTATGGCGGTCGGCGGGGGTCGTGGTGGGCGGCGCATCCGGCCGAGAGAAGCGCCTGGGAGGCGGCCGGGGACTGGCTGGGCTGCTGGGCGATCGGCAGGTGATGGGGCAGCCGGTGATAGCCCCCGCACGGTCCGGGAACAGGGGGTGAAACTCGCCGCTTGCAGGACGCCTGCTTCCTGTTCGTCGCCGCCGATGGCGACGACGAGACAGGTCCGGGTGTTCCGGGTGATGGTGATGTAGTCCATCGCCAGGAATTCGGGCTCGCTGTCGCGGAGCTTCAGCGGCCTCTCCCGGTCGAGGCCCTGGTGGAAGCCGGGGCCGGTATGGGCGTCGGCGGGGTGGCGGTGGGCGCGATCCGGCCTGAGGGGTGCTGGAGCGCGACGGCGATGCCGTGCGCATCGAGCTGCGGTCCGATCGCCCGCACGGCGCGTGCCTGGGCGGTGGTGTCGTCGCCGCTGAGGCGGTAGGTGCCGCTGTCGTCCCGGACGAACCCGTTGGCGGCCAGGACTTCGGCGGCCGTGTCGCTGACAGGGGCGGCGGCGAGGCTGCCGTCCGGCTGCCAGGTCAGGACGACCCGGTCCGGCTGGGACGGCTGGATGTCTGCCGCGTTGTAGCGGGCCTGGGCGAGGGCCGTGTCGAAGCGGGCCAGGAGGTCGCCGGCGACCAGCTCCGCGCTGTGGAACGGGTCGTCGGTCAGGGCGATCCCGTCCGGTTCGCGCAGGCCCCGGAACGCCTCTGCGGGGAGGCCGCTGGGGGCGACGGCGGCGATGAGGAACCCGCCGTGCTCGGGCCGGTGGAGGACGACGAGCTGCGCACCGTCCTGGCGGGTGAGGACCGCTGCCTGCTGGAGCGGATGCTCGGCGAGGGCCTGGGCTACGAGGTCCATGTCCCAGATGCGGTCGGTGAGTTCGGCGAGGTCGTCCTCGTCCGCAACCGGGTGGTGACGGCTGGTCCAGCCATCGGGCAGCTCACCGGCGAGGACATCGGCGAAAGTGGCGAGGCGCTCGGAGTCGTGGTCGTGCATGTCTTCCTTGATCAGGTGGGCGGTATCAGCGGCGCGGCCCGGGAGTGATGGGTGGCGGCGATGCCGGCACAGCGCGCGGAGGGGGCGGGCAGGCGCGCACAGCGGGGCGTTCACGCTCGGTGGCGGGGACTTCTTCAGCGCAGGTGCTGCGGCCGGGGTGTAGGGCGTGCCGGTCGGCGAGGTTGTTCCGGGTGTGGATGAGGTCGGTGTGGATGACGTGCAGACGCTCGTCGGCGAGGTAGCGCAGGCGACGGGCGACATGTGGGTCGGCCGTGTCGTCCATGCCGTCGTGGAATTCCGCGGTGGCCTGGAGGATCTCGTCGACCGCGGCGAGGATCCCGTCGTGGGAAGCGGTCAGCTCGGTGAGGACCTCGGCCACCTCGTCGGTGGTGGTGGCCTCGCGGCTGCGCTCGGCGAGCTGCGCGACCTGGGCGCCCAGCGGCAGGTAGCGAGGCGGGCGCCACTCGGTGTTGAAGCCCTCGTCGCAGTCGACGTGGTAGCCGACGGCCCGCAGCCGGGCTACGGCTTCGGTGGCGAGGTGGGTCTCCTCGTCCACCGTGAGGTCGGTGGGCGCGCGGTGATAGGTCTCGCGGAGCCGGACGACGGGGACGAACCCCGCGCGCTGGAGGATGCCGTGGGCCTCGGGGTCGCTGCCGCGGGCGAGAACCTCGTCGGAATGCGGGTCGCGGCGGATGGCCAGGAATCGGTCGGCCAGGAGCAACGGGAGAATCTCCTATGGTGATCGTCGTGGGGGGCGCCGTGCAGCGGGTGGGACGGCGGCAACGCCGGTTTGCAGAGAGGTGTTCAGACGGGCGGCTGTGGAGCTCCAAGCGGCGTGGGGTGTCGCGGTCGGCGGAAACTGGCTGCCGGGTGAGCCGGTGAGCGGTGTGCTCGGCGAGCCCGCGCACCGTGGACAGAAGGCCGGAACGCTCGTCGGTGAGCTGTGACAGAACAGCCACGAGCTGTGCCGACGCCGTCGGTACGGGCTGGGCGATTGCCAGCCACTTGGGAGGGCTGGTGATGGGGGCGATGAGGTGGAGGTCCTGCTCGATGCGGCGGGCCTCATCCGAGAGCCGTCGCAGGAAGCCGGACGGCTGCGTCTGGGCCGGCCCTGAACGGCGATACAGCGGCAGTCCTACTCGTCGCAGGGGACCTCGATGTCAGAGGCGCGCACGAGTCGGTGGGCGGCCGGATGCGCGGCGGCCCAGGCCCGGGCCTTGAGGAGAGCCAGGACGCGGCCAGGGCGGCGGGCGGGGAGGGTCACCGGCCGCCTCGCGCGTCGGCGATGTGCACGAGCTGGCCGAGGGCTGTGGTCGTGTACCAGCCACAGTCGATCAGCACGCCCTGTCCGGCGTACTTCGGCAGGAGGTGGTCCTCCATGGCGCGCAGGTAGATCAGGCAGTCGGGGCAGCGGCGGGAGAGGTGCACGAGGTAGCGCGGGTGGCCGGTGACGTACGTCTGCGCGCCCCCGGTGGCGTCGCGCAGCCGCCATCCGTCCTCGTCGGTCGGCGTGTGCCAGGAAGGGGCGACGACCCGCATGGCGTCTCCCCACAGCTCTTCGCCAGCGACTCCTTTGAGGACGACGACCTGGTCCCCGGCCGCAAAGTGGGCGTGGGTGACGTCCCGGGCAGGGGTGAGCGGGTCGGGCGTGGGCGCGAAGGCCGGAGTGGTCGGGGGCAGGCAGGGCTCGGTCACGGAAGGTCCTATCCACGCAGGTCGGGTGGCGGCGGGAGGATCAATGGTCCGGAGGATCGCCGGTTTGGCCAACCGGCGATCCTCGGCTATGTTCCGGGCCGTTTTTACCGGTAGGGGTTCTCGGTTCCGCGGTCCGACTCCGTGGCGGCGTCGAGGAGTTCGAGCAGGTCAGTGCCTTCCGCGTCGCGCTGGTCGATCCACCATCCGGTCCTGGTGATCGCGCGTGCCTTCTCCTCCAGCTCTGCCCAGTCGGCCTCGTCCCAGGTGCCCTCGACGACCAGCGCGGTGTGCGCGGCGATCATCAACTGGTGGCGGGAGCGCTCACCCCAGTCGAGGGCCTTCTCGGGACCTTCCAGCGGCGGCATGTCGAAGCGCTCGGCCCACTCGGCGGCGGCTTGCTGTTCCTCGGCCCGCTTGGCGGCGAGCCACTGCTCCTTGGATTCGGTGTCGGCGTCGCGGGCGGTCTTCCAGCAGTCGGTGCAGTCCTTGGCCGCGAGCCAACGGGCGAATCCGGCCCGCTTGTCGGCGGGGCGGTCGGACAGGTCGTGGACGACCTCGTGGCCGCAGTCGTGCGTGATCGTCCACTGTGTGCGGACAGCCATGAAGGGATCTCCTAGGTTCGGGAGTGTTACGGGCAGCGTGCGGACGCAGGGGCCCGGTGTGGCGGGGACGGGGACGGGGGCGGGGCGCGGCGGCTGCGGCGTGGTGGTCGATGGATCGGCTGTAGCGCTCGCGGACCGCGTCGAGCGCGGCCTTGGTCTGCCGGTCGACGACCGCCATCTGCAACCGGAAAGCCACGTGCTCCGATGGCGAGTTGTGTGGTGTCCGGGACCGGGTTCTCCTGGCGCTCGGTGTCAGCGGCGCGGCTGTCGCCCGGGCGGAGCCTGTGCCGTCATGGCCGGTGTGGATGGCGTCGACGACTTGGGGGCGCCTGCATACAGGTCGGGGGCGAGATGTACGGGGTAGCGGGCGGAGGTGAGCATCTCCGCGGCCCAGGTCGCGTGCTGGTTCTCCCAGTCGCGTCCCATGTCGAAGGGGAGCCGGATCCAGTGGCCGTGCAGGGCTGGTTCGAAGAGGAATCCGGCGTGGCGCAGGATGCCCGCGGCGAGGGGGTCGAAGCGGCCTTCGATTTCGACTTCGCCCCCTGGCCCGCGGGTGATGCGGATCGGCTCGGTGTCGGGGGTCACCGGGACCGTCCGGTGGCGGAAGCGGTCAGGTGGACGGTCGGTGCGTTGGGTTTCGGCGGGACGGGACGTGCGGACGGGGGTGAGGCGCTCGGTGCCGGCCCGTGCTGCGGGGAGAGAGACGCGGCGGCCCAGGCGATGCGGCTGCGGCGTTCGGCCAGCCCGTTCGGGCGAGCCGGCCTGGGCGGTGCGGCCGTCTGCGCGGGGTCGAGGCCCACGTCGGCGTGCACGGCGTATCCGTGACGACGCAGGTCCTGCACGGCCTGCCGGGTGCGGCGCGGCCCGTCCCGCTCGGGGTCGGTGAGCCGGAAGAGGCCCGGCTTGCCGGGTACGGGGTCGAACTGCTCGCGCACCAGGAACCAGTGGGCCAGGCGGGCAGGTATCGAGGAGGTGGCGGAGGCGACGAAGCCGTGATCTTTGTGGGTGCCGAAGACGAAGTGCGTGCCAGGATCCAAGGAGGAGATCTCCTTCCGGTGGAAAGCGGGAGGGGTCAGCGGCGGGGCGTGTGTTGGCCACGGGGGAGGGCCTGGTGTGGTGGGGCGATGGCCGGGACCGTGTGTTGCCGAGGGGGAGTTGCCGCGCGAGCCTGGCGGAGGAACGGCTCGCTGTGGGTGAGCCAGGTGCCCAGGGCCGCCCAGAGTCGCGTGTCCCGCTCCGTTCGCGTGAGCGACGCGTCCCTGTCCAGGCCCTCGGCATCGGTGAGGGCGTCGGCCAGCTGCGCGAGGATGCGGGCGTCCTCCGGCCAGCTGGTGGCCGCAGGGCGGCACCGGTCGAGAAGGGCGGGAGCATGCCGTATGACGGTGAGGAACTCGGCCCGGGCCCGGTTCAGGAATGTCTCGGCCGCCTCGCCGAGCGCGGTGGCGCCGAGCGGGGGCGCGGCGCTGTACCGGCCCGAGGCGACGGTCGCGGCCCAGGTGTCCTGCTCGGTGCGGATGCGGTCGAGGGCCTCGGCGACGGCTGCGATCCGGCGGGCGTGGACGGCGCGCTCGTAGGCGGGCAGGAACCGGTCCACGATGGTCCGGGCCGCGCGGCCGGCGAACGGTGACAGGGCGATGCTGCGCGGGGCGTGCGGGTCGCCGTACCCCTCCTCGAACGGTTCGGGCGCGAAGGCGCCGACCAGATAGTCGAGTCGGTGGCCGGGACGTTCGACGAGCAGCAGGGTCGTCCCGGCTGTGTCGGTGAGGGCGGCGGCGTAGGGGATCCGCTCGCTCTGTACGACGCGGACGAGCTCGCCGCTGTCCCACAGCCATGGCACCAGGTCCTCTTGCCATACGGGGTGGGAGTAAAGCTCGATGCGTGCGTCCCACTGGCCGGGCAGCAGGCGGGCGATGTCCCGGGCGGTCTCGCCGATGAACCGCCGGCTGTCGGTGGTCACTTCCACCCCGTGCGCCGTGGCATGACGGACCAGGCCGACCACGGTGGCACGGGAGGCGTCCTCGTCCGCGTTCGGCAGGTGGTACACCCAGTCGTCGCCACGGCGGAAGCCGGACGCGGCGAGCGCCTGGTGGGCGGCCTTGTACCTCTCACCGTGGCCGATGGCGACGATCCGGTGTCGCGGCCGTAGGCGAGGAAGATCTGCGCGTCACCCATGGGCCGACATCCGGTGCTGGGCGGCGGAACGGAGGGCGCGCCCGTACTGCCAGGCGTGCTCCCGAATTGTTGTTTCCAGCTGGTCGTATCCGTGCTGGGCGGTCATCTGTCCGGGTGCTTGCGGTAGTGGACATAGATGCCCGCGTATCCGGTCTCGGTGGGGCGGGCGATGAACGATCGGGTCGACTGGTTGGGCCTTCCGGGGTGTCGAAGGGCTACCGGCCGGGCGTGGGGCCGGTGCGCGGGGTGGGCGGTGGGTTCGGGAGAAGACCGGACGGCGTCTGGGGTCGGCCGGACGTGGGTGCCTTCGGCGGTGCCGGTGCGGGGTCGTACTCGGCGCGCAGGATCGTCAGGTCGGCTTCGTCCGCGATGGCCAGCACGGACAGGCTGCGGCTGGCCGCTTCCATCAGCAGCTTGGGCGGCGAGCCCTTCTCTGCTCCGTGGTTCTGGCCGCGCCACTGGGCGGCGGCGACGAGGTAGTCGCTCACCGCGCGGAGCACGGGTTCGGCAGCGTCGAGTAGATGCTGGGTGACGGTGCTGGTCTCGGCAGGAGTCTCGGCGGCGCCGAGTGCGGCGAGATAGGAGCGAGCTCGGGGCTCGGCAGCGGTTCGTCCGGCAGCGGGTGTTCGGCCAAGAAGGGCTCGGCGTCCCGCTTCGCCCAGCGCAGCAGGTCGTCGCGGGTGGCGATGCCGTACCGGGCGGCGACGATCTGGTCGGAGTCCCGGCCCACGTTGTCGTACAGCTCGAAGTCGGGATGGTGCACGGAGTCTCCTAAACGGCGGTGCTGGGACCGCTCGCATCGGCGTCCGTGCGGCGGCATCCGTAACCCAGCAGCCTGGACGGCTCGGGCGCGGTCGGGACGGCGGCGACGTCGGAGCAGGTGAAGGTGTAGGTGAAGGCGGGGCGGGGCGTGGTGCCGAGCCAGGCGCGGTCCTGCTTATCCGGCACGATCACCAGACCCGGCGCGGCGACGGCGTCGTGCTGGGTGTGGTTATGGGAGAAGACGACGAGCGCGCCCGTGGAGGTCTTCAAGGCGTAGCTGTCGGGGAACTGCGTGGCCGCTGACGCGAACTGGGTGGTGCCTCGGGTACCGAACTTGTGGACCGTGTCGTTGTGGACCTTGACCTGCCGCTTGGCGGCCTCGGTGGGGGCAAGCACCTTGCGTCCGGTGAGGTCGCCTCCGGTGGCGAAATTGTCGATCACGGCCGAGCGCAGCAGGCCGACGGGAGCGGCCAGGGACTTGGAAGCGGGGTCGACCGCCGTGGCGTAGCCGTCCTTGTCCAGCACGATCTTCGGGAGCTGGGAGGGGCCGTCGAGGTCGACAGTGGCGACCATCTCCCACCGCTTCGACTTCGCGTTCTCGACCAGGACCAGGACGCGGGCGTACTGCTTCTTGCTGCCGGCCCGGGTGACGGCGGCGAACCACCGCTGCTGTCCGTGCTGCAGACGCGGTATGTAGAACTTGGTTGCGGCAAGGTCGTACGACCACGGCCGGTACGGCTCTCGGTCCGCCTGCGGCAGGGCGGCGTCTTCCTTGAGGTCGGCCAGCGACATCGCATACCGGGGGCCGCCCTCGACGGTGTCGAGGAGCGCGCGGTCGCGCTTGATGTACGCGAGGTTGTTCGTCCTCGAGTAGGAGGCGATGGCGTCACGGGCTTCGGCCGGGGTGGGCGCGGGGGCCGGCTTCGGTGCGGCGCCGGGCGACTTCGTCTGGTCTGCGGGAGTCGGGGTGGTGCCGTCGATGTCGCTGGAACAGGCGGTCGCGGCGAGAGCGAGACAGACAGCGGCAGTGATCAGGGGCAGCGTGCGGCGGGCGGGGCGGATGGAGGCTCCTCTTGGCTGGGAACGGGAAAGGGCGCGGCGAGCGGCCAGCTCACCGGCGGTGGGCAGTCACCGAGGGGCCGGTGGGTACGGGGGCGGCCGGACGCGGGACTGCAGTTGTGGGGGTTGGGGTGTGGCGGAGGTTCACGCCGATGCCCTTCTGGGCGAGCTGGTGGACCAGCGCTCGCAGGCGCAGGTCGCGGCCGTCCTCGCCGTACGTGGCGGGGAGCAGGAACGCGGCCTGGTGGGGGTGGTATTGGAAGCCGAGCCCGTACAGGTCCGTGCGGGCGTCCTCGGGGACGCTCTTGTACGGAGTGCCGAGGGCGCCGTCCTCGTACCAGGTCAGGGTGACGACGCGCGCCACCTGCGGCGGCGGAGGCCGGTGGGGCGGCTCGGGCTGTACGGCTGTGTTGTGCCGTACGGCTGCCAGGGCATCCCGGAGCCGGGGCAGGACCCGCCGGCTGACGGCGGCTGCGGCGCGGACCGGATCGTCGGGGACTGCGATCCCGTTGGGCTCGTCGACCCCGCTGAAGTGGTGTGCTCGGAACCCGTCGGGCTGCACGGCCGCCACCAGGTACTGGCGGGGATAGCGGGGGCGCTCCAGCACACAGAGCTGCTCGCCGTCCGGTCCTTCGAGGAAGGCCGTGGGGGCGTCGGGCCAGTCGAGCAGGGCCGAGTGGGCGGGACCGCAGTCCCAGATCCGGTCGGCTACCTGCGGCTGGCCTGCGGGCGGGGGGAATCCGGCGTACCTGCGGTACCACTGCTCGGGCAGGTGTGAAGCGAGCGCTGTGGCGAAGGTGCCGGGGTGGCGTGGATACAGGTGGGGCCTCCTGGTTGCAGAGGGGCAGTGATCGACCAGGGCAAGAACCGTCAGCGGCGCGGTGTAGATGAGCGGCCGAGACCGCGGATCGGTATCCGTGAACTCACTGGCTTTTCAGTGCATGCGGGCGTCGGTGTCGAACAGGGCCAACTCGTCAGTGTGGAGGAGGTGTTGGACTATGAAGCTCCTGCCGGCGACCTTCCACAGGCCGCGCCCGCGGTTGAGGTGGGCGATGGCTTCGGCTTCGACGGAGGTGAGGCCGAGGAGGGTGGCTGCGGCGTGGAGCTGGTCGGTCTCCTGGCGGTAGATGATGCGGGTGGAGCAGTCGGCGAGGAGTCCTTCGGCCAGGGCGCGGCCCTGGGATCCGGCGTCGCCGGCGGTGAGCAGGTCGGACAGCCGGTGGATGACCATCAGGTTGGCGATGCCGAGACCGCGGGAGAGTTTCCACTGGGCCTGCATGCGCTGGAGGAGGCCGGGGTGGCGCATCAGGCGCCAGGCTTCGTCGTAGACGATCCAGCGCCGGCCGCCGCGCGGGTCGGTGAGGGCGGATTCCATCCAGGCGGAGGCGCAGGTCATGGCGAGGACGAGGGCGGTGTCGTCGCCGGATCCGCCCAGCTGAGAGAGGTCGATGGTGAGCATCGAGCTGTTGGGGTCGAAGGCGACCGTGCTGGGGGCGTCGAACATGCCGGCGAGGTCGCCGTGGACAAGTCGGCGCATGGCGTGGGCGAGGTCGCGTGCGGCGTCCCCGAGCCGTCCGGACATGAGCCCGGCGGCCTCGTCGAGCTGGTCGGGGCTGTTGAGGACGGCGGCGACGTCGCCGAGGAGCGGCGTCCGGCCTGAGTCGGCAGCCCGGGCGACGACGGCGTCGAGGGCGATGTCGAGGGCGGTGTGCTCCATCGGGAGCAGGTCCCGGCCCAGGACGGTGCGGGCCAGCGAGCCCAGCAGGAGCAGCCGGCGCTTGCGGATCTCCCCTGCCCAGTCGGTCTCCGAGATGGAGGCGGGGCGCGGTGCGGCGTCCAGCGGGTTCAGCCTGCCGGGAAGTCCGGGGCCGAGCGCGACGGACGTGCCGCCGAGCGCGGCGGCCACGGGCGTCCACTCGCCCTTGGGGTCGCAGGGCACGTAGACGCGGTAGCCGAAGGCGACGGAGCGGAGCGCGAAGCTCTTGGCCAGCGCGCTCTTGCCCTGCCCGATCACCCCGGCCAACAGGACGTTGGGGTTGGTGAAGCCCTCGACCTTCCCGTACAGGGCGAACGGGTCGAAGACGAAGCTCGCTTCCGCGTGGACGTCGCGGCCGATGTAGATCCCCTCGGCGCCGAGCCCGCCTTCGGCGAGGAAGGGATACGCCCCGGCGGCGATGGCAGTCGTCATGCGGTGGGCGGGGAGCCTGAGCCGGTTCCCGCGGGCCGAGGCGGGGCCGGGGCGTCCGCTGGGCGGGTAGAGGGGGGCCGGGTTCTCGTGCTCGGTGGGGGTCGTGCCTGTGGCATGGACGGCGGCCTCGGAGCGGGCCTTGGCGGCGGCTTCGGCGAGCTGGCGGCGGGTTGCCTTGCGGCTGGCCCGGTCGGTGCCGTGCGGGGTGAACAAGGGAGAGGCTGAGGCGCGCCGGGCGTGGCGGGCGGGCCAGTGGCTCATCGGGGGCTCTCGGATTGGCGGGTGGTGCTCATCGGATGCACGCGGTGGTGTGCGGCGGGCGGTTGAGGTCGGTGGGGGTGTTCTTGCGGCGGACGATGTGTCCGGCCGCCAGGTGGCGCTGGCAGATGGTCAGCACCGGCGGTCCCTCGGGGAGCCGTTCGGGGTGGCACGCGGTGGCCTGGGCGCTGGCCGGGGCGAGGGCTGCCGGCAGGAGGTGGAAGGAGGAGTGGATCTCTGCTGTGGCCTGCCAGAGCCGGGTTTGGGCGGTGGCGAGGTGCCGGCCTGCGGCGGGGTGAGAGGGTCGGGCTGTGTCGGCGAGCTGGTCGACGAGTTGGTGCACGGCGGTGAGGTGGGCGTGGAGCACGTCGAGGTGCGTGCGGTCGACCGTCGTGCGCTCGGTCTGTGCGATCTTTCGGTGGTGGCGGATTCCGGCGCTCGCGGCGCGGAGGTAGGGGTGTGCGTCGTCGGGAGAGGGCCTGGTGGTCAAAGAGGGCGGTCCTTCCTGCCCACCGGCCGGTGGCAGGGTGGGTGGATGGTCCCGGCGGGGGACGGTGTCGTTCACAGGGCGGTGCGGGCGAGGGGGTGTGCGCCGAGGGTGAAGGCGTCGGGCTGCTGGTAGTTGAGGCGGCGCAGGTCGACGCCGGCGGTGACGGCGGCGGTTTCGATCTGTGCGCAGGCCGCGTCGAGCAGGGCGTCGGTCTCGGCGGTGACGGTGACCAGGCCGGTCAGGGCCACGTCGGCGTGCCCGGCGATGAGCTGCCGTTCGCGGGCCTTGACGTCGGCGTATTCGACGGAGTCTTCCTCGGAGTCGACCTGGCCGCGGCGGGCGCGTTCGTTGGCGTCGGCGATGATCGCCGCTTTGCGGCGCTGCACGTCGCGGAGCGCGGACTCGAGTCCCTGCGGGACGTAGATGAGGGAGAGGCTGCGGCGGACGCCTGCGGTGAACATCAGCCCGTGCAGGAAGCCGGCATGCGACTCCGTCCGGGGCCAGTTCTCCACCCAGTACGTGGTGTGGCGCGCGGTGTCGGTGGCGAGTCGGTCGTATTCCTCGACCTGGACGACGGGGCCGGCGGCGGCAGGGTCGGCCTCTGCCCGGCCGGTGTCTGACCACTGCTGCAGGGCGGCGAGGGCCTTGGGGTCGTAGGCGGTGCGGATGACGGCGGCGATCTCCCGGGCGGACAGCCAGCCGGTGACCATGAGGCCGGCGTTGCGGGCGGCCTGGGCGATGGAGGAGGTGGTCTGCTCCATTGCCGTGAACGCGCCCGGAAGTCCGCCGCCCGCCTGCGAGATGAGCCGCTTGGCGGCCTTCAGGTCGAGGGATATGGCGAGGTAGGTCTCGTGCGGGGCGGCTGCCGGTCCTGCGGAGGCGACGAGCTCGGAGTAGATCTGTCCGGCGACCGGGGCCTCGGGGCGGCCGTGCTGGGCCCAGTGCCGGGAGAGGGTGTCGCCGGAGTCGGGGACGGTGCGTTCCAGGACCTGCACGGTGGCGACGTGGCCGGTGCGGGCGATGCCGGCCAGCGCACGGCCCCATCCGTTCACGTTCGCGTTCTGCACGGCCGGGTCGAGCAGGGCGAACGCGCGGGATGAGACGCGGGCGACGGCGGTGAGAGTCTGCTGGTGCGGGTCGTGGACGGCGGAGGCGCCGTTGGCCGAGTCGCCGGGGGTGACGACCTTCAGGGAAGCGGCGGTGCCGGGCAGGTGCAGGATGCCGTCCCGCCGCGGCCGGCTGACCGGCCGGGCGAGCCAGAGCGTGTGCCCGGCGTGGCGGCGGATCGCGTAGCGGGTGACGATCGGTGCCCAGTCGATCAGAGACCGGCCGTGGCGGCGGACCGCGACCAGCGCGGCGACGGCCGCCCACAACGGGGCCAGCGCCACGGCGCCGAGCAGGCCGGTGGAGACCACCGTCACCAGCAGCAGCGCCAGCGCGCAGGAGACGAGGACGAGTTGGGGGAGGGAGAGACCGAGGAGGATGCCGCGGCGGGAGCGGTGCGGGAACTTCACCGTGACCGGGGCGATGGAGAGATCAGACAAGGGGCTGGTCCAAGGGGCGCTGGCGGGCCCGGGTGCGGGGAGCGAGGTGCCCGTCCCGCTCCCGGGCATGGCCAGGGAGATCAGAGGCTGGTCGGGGGAGGCGGAGGGAATGCCGCGCCGCTGCCGGCACCAGCCGCCTGCGAGCCGGAGGGCGGCGGGGCGCCCTGTGGCGGAGGCGTGGTGGACGGCGGCGTGGAACTCCAGCCACCGACCTGACCGGGTGCGGAACCGGATCCGGACCGTGAGCCGCCACCGGCGGGACCGCCGCCGACCTGGCCGCTCGTATCGTCGGTGACGTTGGTCGGCGCGGGCTGCACGGCCTTCTCCAGACCGGACTTGCCAGCGCCTCCGCCAGGCGAGACGCCCGAGCCGCCGGACTGCGCGCTCTCCTGGCCGCTGCCTCCGCCGCTCGGGCCGGGCGCGATGTCGCCGGGAAACCCGCCGCCACCTGGGATCGAGTCCGGCCCCTGCGGAGCGGCCCCGGCTGCTGCGCCCGCTCCGGCTGCCGCACCGCCGGTTCCGGCGGTGGCCGCCATTGCGGCCGCCTTTCTCCCGGTGTGTTCGGCGTGCTGTTTGGCGAGCTGCGCGCCGGCACCGCCGGCACGGTGCAACGTTTCTCCGTCGGATCCTTCGGCCGCCCAGTGCACGAACTTGAAGGTCGCGTAGGGGCAGAGCAGCACCAGGATCATGATCACGATGCCCGCGAGGACGTCGGCGAGCGCGGCCAGGCCGTCCTTGGCCTCGGTCCTGCCCATGGCCGCGACGCCGAGGACGAAGATGATCGTCATCAGCAGCTTGGAGACGACGGGGGTGGCGGTGGCCTCGATCCAGCCCTTGCGCCACCGGCGTGCGACCTCCCAGCCGCCGCCGGCCCCGGCGAACGCGGCCAGCGTGACCATGACCAGGATGCCGACCTTGCGGACCATCATCACGCACCAGTAGAGGAGTGCTCCGATGGCGGCTCCGAGCGCGGCGAGCACCATCACGAGCCAGCCCAGGCTGCTGACGGCGCCGAGCTGCCCGACCTTGACGATGCGGCGGACGGCGGACTCGATGTTCAGGTTCGCGGCCTTGAGCAGGCCGGAGGACAGGGCATCGACCACTTCGATGGCGACGGTGGTCAGGGCGACGGCGGCGAACGCGAAGAGCACACCGGAGGCCGTGCCGGTGAATGCCTGCATCAGGGCCTGGCCGTCGCGTCTGATCGCGGCGCGGACGAGCTGGGCGCAGAACGTGGCCACCAGAACGACCAGGGCGATCGGAAGGATTGTCTCGTAGTTGTCGCGGAACCAGGTCGCGTTGAGGTCGACGCGGGTGGTGGAGTCGACCGCCCTGGCCGCGAGGTCGGCCGAGGCGGCGGCGAGTTCGCCGGCGCTCTTGGCCATCCAATCGCCGATCGCCTTGCCGGGATCGGAGAAGAAATCCACGGCTTCGCCGACCGCGCAGACCGTGCCTGCGAGGGGGAGGTCACAGAACCCCATGGGGACTCCTTCCGGTCAGGGCGCGACGTTCGGGGCGATGGCGACGAGCGAGCAGTCGGCCGAGGGCCGGCATTGCACGGCGAGGGTGATGGAGCGGTCCTCCGCCCCGCCGCCGCCCTTGGCCCAGGCGATGGTCTGCTTGCCGGTGACGGTCACGGCGTAGATGTACGCCTCGGTGATCGCAGAAGGGTCCTCGGCCAGGGCCTGCTTGAACGCGGCCGGGTAGTGGGCCTCGGCGACGGTGGCGGTGGCGTGCTGTTCCTGGTCGGCCATGCGCGACCACAGGGTCGGGTCGGGCATCTGCGCGGAGACCGAGGACCAGTCGCTGTACTCGCTCTCCGTCGTCATCCACGCCTCCATGCCGGCGAGCTGCTGCTCGCGGCTGGTGTCGCGGGTGTCGTAGGACCAGAGCATCTCGGCTGCGGCCTTGGCGAAGGCGACGGGATCGGAGATCCGCGGAGGCCGGGGCACCGACCCCGTCTCGGCTCCCGGTTCCTTGGAGGAGGGGGCCGACGATGCCGGGCCGGGCGGTGCCGACGGCGTCCGGCCGGCCGAAGGGTGATGCTGCCCGGTGCGGCCGGTGACGTAGGCGGTCACGCCGGCCAGGGTGAGCAGCGACGCCAGGACCACGGCGATCACGAGGATGCGGCGGTTTGCCGACCAGCCGATGCCGTGGTTCGACAGGGAGAAGCGCTTCTTCATCAGTGGACCTGCGACCCCAGGGCCGAGAAGAAGGCGACGATGCCGTTCGCGGCGCCGAGGCCGAGGGCGGCGCCCGCGGCCACGGTCGCGCCCTTCTTGCCGTTTGCTTCGGCCTGGTGGCCACCGGTGTGGTGTCCCCAGGCCCACACCGCCAGGCTGACGGCGAGGGCACCGACGACGGCGATGATGCCGAACATGTTGATGGAGCTGACGACGTTCTTCAGGACGGAGAGCCCCGGAAGGCCACCGCCCTTGGGGGTGATCCCGGGGTCGAAGGCGAGATAGAGCCGGTCGGCGAGAGGTGTCATGGGTGCGGCAATGCTCCTTGCGTACACGGGCCAGGGGGCCGAAGCGGGAAGCGGAAGGGGCGGGTCGGGCGGAGGTGGGCGTCACAGGACGCGGCGCACGGCGAGGACGTCCCAGTCCTTGAGCGGGGTGACGCGCACGGGCTTGCCCGTGCGCGGGGCCTCGATGACGAGCCCCTCGCCTAGATACATGCCGACGTGCTCGGGACGTACGGCGGTGCCGCGGCTGAAGATCAGGTCACCGGGCTTCATGGCCTTCACGGAGACGGCCTTGCCCTCGTCGACCTGCGTGTACGTGGTGCGGGTGAGCTGGATGCCGACCTGGGCGTACGCCTGCTGCATCAGCGAGCTGCAGTCGCAGCGGCCCATCGGGTCCGGCCCGTGCGGCGCGGTGCAGGTGCCGCCCCACTGGTACATCGTGCCGAGCTGATGCATCGCCCAGACGATCGCCGTACGGGCGCGAGGGTCGGCGTCCCTGGGGATCTCGTATCCCTTCGGGACGGCGCCTTCCGGGATCTTCCCGAAGGACGAGCCGTCCTGCGTGGTGCAGTCGGACAGCGAGGGTGCGTCGTCGGTCTCCTGGCCGGCATCGTCACTGGCGCCGGGGAAGGTGGCGGCGACGGCCTTCTGCAGCGCGGTCGCCAGCGGCTCCCACTGGGCGTAGGCGTCCGGGTAGCCGGACTTCTGCACGGCTTGGGCGGCCTGAGTCACGGTCATCTGCTGCCAGCCGCTCACCTGCAGGAGCGCCTTGTAGAACCTCTCGGACGCGTGGACGGGATCGCGGATCTGCTCGGCCGTGCCCCATCCCTGGCTGGGCCGTTGCTGGAACAGGCCGAGGGAGTCGCGGTCTCCGTAGGCAAGGTTGCGCAGCCGGGATTCCTGCATGGCGGTGGCGAGAGCGATGATCTGCCCGCGCCTGGGCACGTGGAGGCTGATCCCGGTGGCGACGATGGTCTGTGCGTTCGGGATCTGCTCACCGGGCAGGTCCAGACCCTCGATGCCGACGTCGGAGGCGTCCGCGCCATCGAGGATCTTGGTGACCTGTTCGGTGACCTTGTCGGTGTCCAGGGCGGGCAGGCACTGGAAGAACGCGCTGCTCTGTGCGGCGGCTTCGCTGGACGTGGCCATCATCATGGCCGCGCCGCCGAGGAGGAAGGGGGAGAGGACGACGACGCCGATGCCGGCGGCGAGCGCCTTCAACCTGCCCGGCCTCCTCGCACCATGGAGGATGCGGGCAGGGGCGGGTGACGAGACGTCACGAAGGTCTCCTTCAAAGAGGGTGCCCGGCGTGCCGCGTACGCGTGGAGGCGGGTGGAAGGGCGCGGCGGCCGAGGTGGGCGATCGAGAGGCGCCGGCCTGCGGGCGAGTTGCCGCTCGGTCCGCGGGCCGGGGTAGCTAGGTGTGCCGGGGCAGGGGGTACCTCCGCGGAGTGTGGTGGGAAGGTGCCAGCGGCGGTGTGCGCCGGGCGGTTCGAAAACAGTAGGCCCAGATCGGCGGTTGACCAAAAAGTCGTCGTGAGGGGTCGGAATCCGTCCCCCCGGCAGGGTACTTCTTGGTGAGCGGCCAATTCGCCTCTACAGTTTTGGGACTCCCCTCGCCCTCCGGTTCGCGGTTTCCCGGGCTTCTGCATGCCCGATTTCCAGCCTGACCGGATTCTCATGCGCGAGGGGGTGCTCCCTCGAATCCCTCCCACCCGAATCGGGGTACCTCTTTGCCTTTTTCCCTTCATCAGGGCGACGCCCTGCGCGTGCTGGCCACGCTGCCGGACGAATGCGTCGACTCCGTGATCACCGACCCGCCGTACAACTCCGGCGGCAGGACCGCCAAGGAGCGAACGTCCCGCTCGGCCAAGCAGAAATACACCTCCGCCGACGCCAAGCACACCCTGCCGGACTTCACCGGCGAGAACATGGACCAGCGCAGCTACGGCTTCTGGCTGACCCAGATCATGACCGAAGCCCACCGGCTGACGAAGACCGGCGGGACCGCCCTGCTGTTCACCGACTGGCGCCAACTGCCCATCACCACGGACGCGATCCAGGCCGCCGGATGGCTGTGGCGCGGGGTGCTGACCTGGCACAAGCCGCAGGCCAGGCCGCAAAAGGGCCGCTTCACCCAGAACTGCGAGTTCATCGTCTGGGCATCGAAGGGCGCGATCGACGGCTCCCGCAACCCGGTCTACCTGCCCGGCCTGTACTCCGCCTCCCAGCCGTCGGGCTCGAAGCGGCAGCACATCACGCAGAAGCCGGTCGAGGTGATGCGCGAGCTGGTCAAGATCAGCCCCGAAGGCGGCACGGTGCTCGACTTCTGCGCCGGCTCCGGCTCCACGGGCGTCGCTGCCCTGCTGGAGGGACGCGACTTCATCGGCGTGGAGAAGACCGAGCACTATGCCGACATCGCGGCCGACCGGCTGACCGAGACCGTACGCCAGACCCTGACCCAGGACGACGTCGTCCTGACCGGCTGACACCACCGCAGCTCCGGCTCATTGGCGCCGCATTCCCTCGACAACCACGGCGTAAGGAGGCCCTGCCCCGTCATGTCTGAACCCGTAAACCCGCCCGATGAGGGCGAGCTGGAACCGGTTCGTATCCCCGACCCCCACCTCGAAGAGATCGAGGCCAGCGTCCGGAAGCTGATGGAGCAGTCCGCCCAGCAGGCCCAGCAGCTCGACCACCTCGCCTCCGCCCCCGCACCGCGCACGGGCTCCTCTCCGTTCGCCGCCTTCGGCATGCCAGGACTCGGCGGACCGCCGCCGCCGGCGCCGCCGGAGCCTCGGCCGATCCTGGAGCTGGAGGGCGAGGAGTACGAGGACGAACTGGACGCCCTGTCGGACTGGGTGGACGACTTCCTGCTGCCCGTCTACGGGGCCGAGGTCACCACGGCCATGCCGTGGTGCCTGCAGTGGCAGGAGCACAGCGACGTCGTGGCCTGGCTGCACGCGCTCTGGCTGGCCTTCCAGCAGCACAAGGACCCCGAGGCCGGGCTGAGCGGTCTGCTCGTGTGGCACCGCGACTTCCTCACCCACGCCATGGTCGCCGTCAGAGGGCCGGGAGGTCCGCTGTCGGCGTGCATGACCTCACCGGACCGGCCCGCGCACCGCCTCCTGCCCGGCCCGCCGCCCTCGGCCCGCACGGAGAAGGCGAACGCCTCGGATGCCGGTATGCCGGGCGAGTCGACGTCATGAGCGGCGGGCAGCAGCCGGCCTTCGGGCTCAGCTTCGACCCGCGCGCCCTGACCGACCTGATCCAGGCCCCCAGTGACATCCGCGACCTCACCCTCGCCTACCTGCAAGAAGTCGTGAACGCCGAGCGTTTCGGGACGAGACTCACCGGCGACCTGGAGGGCTACCGGAAGCTGTTCGTGGACTCCCGCAAAGAGTGGCGCGTCGTCTACGGCATCCACCCAGCGCCCGAAACGTCCATACACCGACGGGAGATCCACGTCGTCGCGGTACGGCCTCGGGCCGGCAACGACGTCTACGACACCGTCGGCAAGCGCCTGGGGATGAACCGCCGGCCGCTCAGCGCCCGGACCCATGCGGCCCGCTCCCGTTCCCCGCAGCTCACCACCCGCGGGCCCATTCCGAAGCCCGGACCGCTGCCCTCCGCGATGCCCGGACCTCCCCGCCCGGCTCAGGCGCCCACGTACAGCCAGGCCCGCTGATCTAAAGAGGCACCTGCACCCCACGCAGCCGCCGCTGCCCCCAGCCCCAGCCCCGCTCACCGAAAGGCCCTATGCACCCACCCGAACTCGACCTTCGTCTGGACGGCTTCGAAGCCGCCGACGAGCAGACCCAGGAAGCGTTCCGGCGCGCGATCGAGATCGAGCAGAGCGAACTCACTCCGCTGGCCGGGCATCACGCCCCCGACGGTGCGAGCTACCACGTCCTCCACAACGGTGCCGTCACCTGGGGCATCCCCGGTGAGCCGCAGCTCGTTGCCCTGCACCTGCAGCGCGACCTGGAGGCGAAGACGTTCCGCTTCGCTCACGCGAGACTGCCTCTGCCGGCGATGGCACAGTCCTGGCTCATCCACCGCGGCTGCCCGCCCAAGGAGATCAGCCTGGCGCCCGGCATGGGAACCGACCCGGCGGTCGAGACGACCCGTGCGCTGGAACACCGGCTCATGAGCGACGGCGACCACTTCGCTCTCCTGCACAGCTACACCGACGACGACCCCGACAACGCCGTGACTGTCGTGGTCCTGCGCTCCCTCGACGAGCGCAGCCCGTCTCCGTTTCGCGTACTGCACGAGGGCGTGGACACCGGCGCGTGGACCCACACCCTGCGCGAGGGCGGCTTTGCCACCTACGCAGAAGCCCTGCAGTGGTGCGAGGACGCCCTCAGCGGCGAGGCTCCTCCTCTGCCACCGGTCCAGCCCAAAGCCCGGTCCGTCCCGCGATCGGACTATTCCCTTCCGGCCCCCACACAACGTCCCGTGGGCCGCAGCCGCTGAAGTCAAGCCTGTGAAGCGGACGGAAATATAGACGACGATCGCCGGTTAGCCAAACCGGCGAATCCGTGGACTCTAGTAGCGGCCGACAGGGCGAATGCCCGGTCCGCTTCTCTCTGCATTTCCCTTTTTCCGTATGGAGGTTACTTCCGCATGCGCTCATCCCGAATAGCGCTGTCCGCCGCCGTGCTTGGCGCGCTCGCCCTGCCGATCGTTTCCGCGACGGCGGCCACGGCAGCTCCGGCATCCGCGCCGAGCACGATGTCGGCCACCCGGGCGTGCGACCGGCCCGGCCCCTGGGTCGTCGGCACGCAGGCCGTCGTCATCCGCTCCAAGGCGTCGGCCAAGTCCACCCGGCTCGGCATTCTCTACCGCGGCCACCACTTCACCGTCCACAAGACCAGCGGGAACTGGCACTACATCACGGACACGACCACCGGCGTGAAGGGCTGGGTCTCCGGCACCTACGTCTACCGCGACGTCCGCATGTGCCTGAACTGACCCAGCGTTCGAACTCCGCCTGCCTGTATCCGTGTGTCTCCCAGGAAGGAAAGCCCTGTGTCCGACGGCGCAGAAGATGTCGTGGGCGTGCTCACCGAGCAGATCGAGCAACGCTTCGGCATGAGCATTGGCGCGCTGAAGACCGCCGTCGCAGCCGCCCCTGACGCTAATCGCCAGGCCACCGACGTCGTGCGCTGGCACGGCCTGCTCACCGAGTCCCAGACCGCTTTGGAGCGCGCGGAGAACGACCTGCTGCGGGCCCTGGACACGCAGCCCAGCGAGGTCGACGACCCCACGATGGACCTCGCCCACCGCGTCAACGCGGCCGTTACCGCCCGCGACGGGCGGGCCATGGTCGTGCGGTGGCTGCTCGACCCCGACGCACCAGGCAAACGGGGTCCCGACGCCGACCGGCTGGCCCGCCTCGACCGCGGCCGGCGACAGGGCCCGGCCGTGCCCACCAGTGCACCGGCCCGGCCTGCGACGGCGCCGGTCACCGGCCGGGGAGTCCTGCGATGAGCGTCCGCGACAAGCCCTGCACCCAGGACGCCCGGCTTCACGAGGTTTTCGGCGCCCCGGTCACCGACCTGTGCGAACAGGTTGTCGGCCCGGACGCCTCCGCGGCCGTCGCCCGGGCCCTGGAACTGCGCAGCTTCCTCGCCCTGGCCGAGGAGCAGGTCGCCCGGATCCGCGACCGCGTGCACGAGGCGATGGCGCCCGAGCACGACATGGACGAACTGTCCGCGGACGACCTGCGGATGGACACGCAGTGGCTGGAGTCAGCGCTGGCAGCCCGCGACGGCTATCGCGCCGCGCTGGACGACCTGCTGCGCACCATGCCCCCGCTCCATCAGCAGACCGGCCCCACCCGATTCGCCCAGCAGACGGTCACCACCACCCTGCCCCCGGCCCCCGCTCCGGCATCCGCGCGTGCCGGGGCGGCCCGCAGCCGAAGACAATGAGCGCCGATTGACCCATCCCACCGCCGCTGAGATCGCCGCGCGGATCGAGGACCTGTACGGCGCCGAACTGCCCAGCCTCGCAGCCCACGCCCAGGACCAAGCTCCTGGCATGCTGGCCGCGCTCCTCGGCAGCCACCACACTCTGGCGTTCGCCGAGCAGAGCATCACCGTGTACCGAGAGCGGCTGCGGCACCTGACCCACCCCGAGCGGCAGGTTGGCGCCCACGAGGTCTCCCACATCCTCGACTGCGCCCGCCGCCTCGCCGAAGCCGTCGCCGTCCGCGACACACAAGCCGCAACCGCCGACGCGGTCCTGCGCAGCCTCGGCCGCGCTCCGGCACCGGAGCCGCCCACCGCCTCGGCGGCAGCATCCGTTCCCGCTCCGCCCGTACCGGCCGCGAGCCCCGCCCCGAGCCGCTGACCCGACAGCACCCGGCCCTCTGCACCCAGGAGTTCACCCCCTTGGCCACCACCGGCCTGCCGCCCGCCGACGACGCCGACGTCGCCCGGGTCACCGAAGCCCTCCAGATGATCACACCGCGCTGGAACGTGCGGATCCTGCTGACTCTGAACCAGCCGCCCCAGCGCTACACGGAGATCGCGGCCAAACTGCCGTACCTCCAGAGCGGCCAGCTGCACCCCAAGATCCGCTCACTGTGCGAGGCCGGCCTGGCCGAGCGCACCGAACACTCCGCGCGCCACGTCACCTACGGCCTCACCACCCGCGGCCGACAACTCCTGCCGGTGCTCCCCATGATGGCTGCCTGGGCCGAGGAGCACCTGGAGCAGCCGGAGCAGCCGGAGCAGTCGCTTTCCGCGATCGAGCAGGTCGAGGACAGCCTCACCCTCCTCACCCGCCGCCAGGCCCCCGCCATCCTCTGGGCGCTCAAGTCACGGCAGGAGGTGAGCGCTCGGGCCCTGGCCCGCATCGTGATCCCCGACGGCTACTGGGGCAACATCTACCCGCCGCTGCGGCAACTCATCGATGACGGCCTGGTGAAGACCGCGGGCAACGGGCAGCCCTACCGTCTCTCGCGGGCCGGCGACGCGCTCGGCCCTGTTTTCGGAGCCCTGTCCATGTGGTCCGTCGGACGGCCACTCGACCACGCCACCCGGCATCCGCTCTGGGGGCGCCCCGCCCCCGGACCTGCGAGTCCTGCTCCTGCCTGGACAAGCCACCAGTCCAGACTCCCCGCCCCCGCCGTCCCCCCTGCCCCCGCCGTACCGACGCAGCCCGCACGCCGCCCCGGCTGGCAGCCCAGCGAGCTGTTCTCCCACGCCACCTCGGCCAGGGTGAAGGCCGCCCTGCCGACCGGGGGAGTCCGCCGATGATCCCCGCCCTCTCCCATCAGCAGCTCCGCGACACGTGCACGGCGCTGTCCTCCGCCGGCCTGAACCGCCTGGTCAGCGAGATCGACGACCATGGAGCGATACCGGTGCGCGGCCTGGAACGCACCCTCGCGGACCTCTCCCCCCACCAGATCCGCCAGGCCATCGAACAGGCAGTAGCCCTTGGACTGCTCACCCGCACCTCCGGCAGCGTGGGCCTGTCGGCAGCCGGCCGGGACCTCGCCGACGTGTACGACGCGACCGCGCGGTGGGCCCGGCGGCACAACTACCCCGCTCAGCTGTGCCACTTCGCCGAACGGATCCATCACACCTTCGCCCTCCTGGCCACGCCGGCAGCCGACACGCAGGATTCCGACGACGAGCACGACGCCGAACTCGGTCGCATCCACCGGCTGTTGGCCGAGTGGGTCCACACCCATCAGCGAAACCGCAGCACCTACGGCGTCGCCGCGTGACATCTGCCCCCAGTCTCCTGCGCAGGATCTATTTGCCGCGCAGTGCCGACGGCGCCGCCTTCGCGATGGCCACCCACGGCATCCCCCTCCTCGTCCTTGCTACTACCGGGTCGGCAGCGCTGACCGGCCTCGCCTTCGCACTGGAATGGATTCCGCGCATCGCGGCCTTCACCGTGGCCGGCACCATCGTCGACCGCCACGGCACGGCCCGCGTCTTCCGAGCAGCCTGCCTCGCGCGGACCGTGGCCGTGCTCGCCGCCGCCGGCGTCCTGACCGCGCTCGACACCGGGTCGCCGGCGGTGACCGCCACGGTCATGCTGCTGGCCGCGTCCACCGGCATCCTCACCGAGTTCAGCTACGTGGCCGCCGAGACCGCCGGCGGCGCCGCGAGCCGGAGCGCAGGCGCTCAGACCCACCGGGTGCAGTCCGTGCTGCTGGGCATCGACCAGACAGCCATGCTCGCCGGACCGCTGGTTGCCGGTCTGCTGCTGGAGCACGGCGGGCCGACCGCCATGCTCGGCACGCTCGCGGCCTTCTCCCTGCTCGCCGCCGCCCTCGGATCCGGAGAGCGGAACACGCCGACGAGCGCGGCGTTGGCCAAGGGAGGGCTGCGGACGGGATGGGCGACACTGCGCTCGCTGCCCGCCCTGGCCTGGCTGGTCGGCGGCCTCGTGGTCTCCAACACAGCCATCGCCGTCCTGCAGGCGGCCATGCCCGTGATCGTGGTCACCGAACTGCGGCGCTCCAGCGCGGACGCCGGACTCATCTGGTCCGCCGCCGCCGTCGCCTCCCTGATCGCCATCACCGCCGCCCGCCGGGCGATCGACCGCTGGGGCCTGTGGCCGGTCGGCGCCGCCGCCGCCGTTCTCGCTGCCGGAGCGACCCTCGCCGTCTCCCAGGCCGACACGTACCGGAGTTACCTGCTGTTGATCGCCGTCCTGATGGCCGGCGAAGGCGGCCTCACGGTCGTCCTGCGCACCCTGCGCTCCCACCTGATCCCAGCCGACGTCTTCGG
The DNA here is from genome assembly GCF_044750345.1 of Streptomyces sp. NPDC088817. Taxonomy (NCBI): domain Bacteria; kingdom Bacillati; phylum Actinomycetota; class Actinomycetes; order Kitasatosporales; family Streptomycetaceae; genus Streptomyces; species Streptomyces sp. NPDC088817. The sequence goes on along the minus strand of NZ_JBIVJN010000019.1, from coordinate 84,983 downwards.
CAGCACCCTCAGCCTGACGATCCTGCTGCTCCTGCTGCCGTTCCCCGCCGCCGGACTGCTCGTCGCTGTCCTGCCATCCGCACAGCTGGGGCACGCCGTCACCGCCGCCGCGCTGCTCCAAGCCGCCGGGCTGGCAACCGCCTTCATCCGGCTGCGCACTCTGCCTGCCCCGCCGACACCAGCGCCCTGACCCCCTGCACGAGAGGAGCCCCGCGCCTCATGTCCACCATCGACCAGGACGGACTGCCCGGTCTTCGCCTCCCCCAGGGGCCGACCATCACCGAGCAGTTCCACGCCTTCGACTCCCAGCACCCATGGGTCTACCGGGCCCTGGAACAGCTCGTCGAGCAGCGGCTCGCCGCAGGCGCGACGCGCGTTGGGATGAAAGCCCTGGTCGAGGCCCTGCGCTGGCACCACCTGCATGGAGTCAAGGGCCTCAACAACAACTACACGGCCCTGTACGCACGCAGGCTGCTCGCCGCCCACCCCGAGTGGGCCTCCGCCATCGAGGTCCGCCGCCGGCGCAGCCCATGAACGGCCGCACGCAGACACCCTCCGCCCCTGAATCCTCAAGGAGCCTGTTCTTGTCCGACCGTCCCGTCGTCCTGCTCGTCGCTGCCGCCGACATGGAAGCCGAAGGCTACCGGGGCTACTGCCTCGAAAGCGTCGCTGCCGACTACGACGTCGTCCTCATCACCGGCGAGGAGCCGTCGTGGGAGGTCCCGTACATCCGGGACTGCATCGTCGTGCCCGACCCGACCGATCAGGCGGCACTGTCCGCCGCAGGCCGGTTCTTGGCCGAACGCCACGATGTCGCCGGGGTGTTCACATGGACCGAGTGGTACCTCGTCCCCGTCGCCCGCCTCGCACGCCAGCTCGGCCTGCCGACCACCGCCCCGGAGGTGATGCAGGCATGCCGCAACAAGGCGACCGCGAGGAGCCTGTTCGCCCGCCACGGTGTTCCGTCAGCCGCATCGGTGAGCGTCCGCACTCTCTATGAGGCGCAGGCCGCGGCCGAGCGGATCGGCTACCCGGTCGTCCTGAAGCCGGCCGCCCACGCGGCCAGCATCGGCGTGATCCGCGCCGACACCCCCGACCAGCTCACCGCCGCCTACCCGTTCGCCGACCGGGCCGCCGGCCTGGGCCTGGAGAGCACCGACGCGCTGGTCGAGGAGTACCTCGACGGACCCGAGGTCTCGGCCGAGTGCGTCACCTATCGCGGCCAGACCACCGTCGTCGCCGTCACCCGCAAGACCGTCAGCGACCCGCCGTACTTCGAGGAACTCGCGCACTCCGTCGACGCCGCAGACCCACTCCTCGCCCAGGTCGCACCCGTCGCGCGGGCCGCGATCCGCGCCCTGGGGATCACCGACGGCGTCAGCCACGTCGAGATGCGCCTCGTCGGCGGACGACCCCGGCTCGTCGAGGTCAACGGCCGACTGGCCGGGGACATGATCGGCCACCTGGTCCGCCTCGCCACCGGCATCGACCTGCCGCTCGCCGCAGCCAACATCGCCTGCGACCGCGCCCCCGACCTCACCCCGACCAGGTCCTCCGCCGCCGCGATCCGCCTGATCTACCCCGACACATCGGGCACCCTCACCCGCCTCCGCCTCGACGGGCCCCGCCCGCGGTGGCTGGAGCGCATCCACTTCCAGCACCACCTGGGCGACGAGCTGGTCCTGCCCGGCGACGGCGGCGACATGTTCACCGCGCGCATCGGCTACGTGATCACCACAGCGCCCACGGCAGACCTCGCCCAGTCCCGCGCTGAACAGGCCGTTCGCTCCCTCGGCATCCAGATCTCTCCCCGCGCCGCGGGCGAGACCTCCCGCAGCGGCCCGAACGCATGAACCGCGTAGCCATCTCCGCCCGCCGCAGCCGCTGCCTGCTGACCGGCTACTTCCTCGGCCTCGGGATGATCACGGCCGTCTGGGGCGCCCGCATGCCGGCCGTCCAGCAGACTGCCCACCTGGGCACCGCACAACTGTCCCTGGTCCTGCTGGCCGCCGCGCTCGGCATGGTGGCGGGACTGCAGGCCGGAGGACGACTCGCCCGCCCCGAGCGCCTGCCCACACTGCTCACCTGCGGCGCGACCAGCCTCGCCGGCTGCCTCGCCCTCCTCGGCCGCTGTGACGACCTCCTTTCGCTGCTCATGGCCGCACTCGCCTTCGGGATCACCCATGGCGTGCTGGACGTCGCCGCCAACTCCGCGGCGGTGCGCTGCCAGAACGCCTACGGCAGACCCATCATGTCGTCCCTGCACGCCGCCTACTCTCTCGGCGCCCTCGCCGGTGCCGCCCTGGCCGCAGTCACCGCCCACACCGCGCACCGCACCCTCTTCCTGACGACCGGCCTGATCCTGGCCGGCGCCGCGCTGGCCGCCGCCCCGGCAACCCGGACGCTGACAGGCACCGACCAGCCACCAGCCACCACGGAGCAGGACGAGACCGGAGTGTCGCTGCCGTCCGCCCAGCTGTGGCTGCTGGGGGCGCTGGCTGCCGCCAGCCTGCTGGGAGAAGGAGCAGCCGCCGACTGGGCGGCCGTCCACCTGCACAGCCTGGACGCATCCGCCGCCGTGAGCGCCGCCGCCTTCGCCCTCTACAGCGCGGCCATGGCCATCGGACGGCTGACCGGCGACCGGCTCACCGCCGCCTTCGGACCCGCTGCCGTGGTGCAGGCCGGCGCCGTCCTCGCGGCGGCCGGGCTCACCACCGGCGTCCTCGCCTCCACCACCTCCGTGGCCCTGGCTGGCTGGGCACTCTTCGGACTCGGCCTGTCCACCACGGTTCCCTGCCTGATCAGCGCTGCCGGCGTCGGCGGCCCGAGCGCCGTCGCCACGGTCGCCGTCACCGGCTACCTGGGCCTGCTCGCCGGGCCCGCCCTCATCGGCGCCATCGCCGGCATCACCACCCTGCCCACGGCACTGCTGCTGCCCGCCCTGCTCGCAGCCACCGTCGCCGCCCTCGCCCACCGAGCCCTGGAGAAACCCACCCCTTGAGACCGAACACCGCCGCCCTCGACGCCGTCATCCTCGACTACAACGGCGTCATCGGCCTCCAGCCCACCCGCAGCCAGTGGCTCCGCCTCGCGCGCACCGCATCCTGGCCCGAGGACGACCTCACCGGCTTCCAGCGCGCCTTTTGGAGCGCACGCGAGCCCTACGACGCCGGTCAGCTCAGCGACATGGCGTACTGGGCCAAGATCCTCGGCGCCCACCCCGGCCCCCGCCTGCTGCGCGAACTGCGCGCTGCGGACACCGACATGTGGACCGCCACCGACGACCGCGTCCTGGACGTCCTGCACCGCACCCATCAGGCAGGGCTGCCGATGGTGCTCTTGTCCAACGCACCGCACCACCTCAGCGACGTCCTCGACACCACCGACTGGTGCCGCCACCTGATCACCCGCGCCCTCTACTCGGCCCGGCTGGAGACCTGCAAGCCCGCCTCGGACGCCTACCGGCACGCCCTGGCCGCAACCGGCGCCAGCGACCCGCAGCGCGTGCTGTTCATCGACGACCGCGCCGACAACTGCCATGCCGCCCGGAGCCTGGGGCTGCGCGCCCTGCACTACACCGGCCAGCCCGAGACCCTCGAAACAGCCCTCCTGCACACCACCGGCTGACCCATCCCCGTCCACCCTCAGGAGCCGCGTGCCACCCCACGACGACCTTCACACCATCGACGGGGACGTCCACGTCTCCCCGCGCTACCTCGCCCGCGCCACCGCGATCGGCGACCCCGGCTTGGCCCCGCTCCGCGGCCTCGGCTGGGAACTGGCAAACGACGACCTCGGCAACGCCTACCTGAACGCTCCCGACCGCAAGGTCCGCCTCGGCTACCTCCCGGAAGGCGAGGACGACGGCCTGTGGCGCATCAACGCCTACAAGGACCCGTTCGGGCCGCCGACCTGGGGCGTCTGCTTCAACGACTCCTGTCCGACGGAGTTCGTCACCGCCTTCACCACCGCGCTCGCCGAGGCGTACGAGCACGGGCCCGACGCCTACCTCGCCGCCCCCGACCCCAGGAGCAAGGACCGAGACCCGTTCCTCGCGGTCGTACCGCTCATCAACCGCGGCTGGCAGATCGACCATCCCCGCTGGGGAGTGTTCGCCATCCGCTCCGCCGACGGGCTCGCCGGGCTGGAGTTCACCACCGACGACCTCGACCCGGAAGCCGAGCTGACCACCCGCGACGCCCGCTGGCAGCTGTGGGCCGGCACCTCCATCGACCGCCCCGCCTGGTACGCCACCGCCAGCACCGACACCCCCGTCGCCCTCGTCCGGGCCGTCACCGAGTGCGTCTCCGACCCCGCACCGCTGCCCCGGTGGCGCGGGGACACCCACAGCTACGTCGAGAGCATGGCCCGCCTCACACCGATCCTCCCGCCGCGCCCACCGGCCCCGACGCCGCTCGACGTCCAGCGCGCCGCGGCCCGTCGCCCGACCGCCATCCCCGCCTCCAGCGTTCCGCGCTGGAGCACCACCAGCCGCCCGGCCCTACCGGGCCACCGCCGCTGACCAGCACCCGGAGACCCACATGCCGATGTATGTCAGGGAGTTCTTCGCCGAGCTGAACCTTCCCTTCACCGACGCGACCGTCGTCGGCAACACCTACTACGCTACCCCCACGGCCGAGGGGCCTCTGCGGCTGCGGATCGACTTCAGCCCCACCATCCGCGCAGGCGAGTACGACGGCCTGCGGCTCGCCACGATCCACCAGGACCGAGGCGAACTCGACGTCGTCCACCTACGGTTCGCGGACCACAAGACTTTCGACCACCGCGATTCGGCGTACGGCCGGACGCCAAGTACGTCCGGATACGCCGTGTTCAAGGAGCACAGGGACGCCCCTGACCGGGTGCCGTGGAAAGGCGCCCACACCAACGGGCTGCGGGACGCCATCGAGCAGTACGCCTCTGTCTGGTTCCCCGGCTCCTGGCCGCCGCCCGCGCCGGTCCGTGCTACCGCTCGGACCGCCCGCATGGTCCCGTCCCCGGCGTGCTCGGCTCCGAGCCGGAACCGCTGACCTCGCTCTCCAACCGATCAAGGAGCCACCTCCCTCGTGCACGCCCGTATCGTCCGCAGTGCCGTCCGGTCGACCGCCATCGCCGCCGCTGTGACCGGCACGCTCACCTCAGCCCCCACCGCGTCCGCCTTGCCGGACGAGCCGACGCCCTCCACCTTCAGCGCCCCCACGGAGAGCCCCGAGCCCGAGGCCGGCAGCGTTGCCATCACCAAGAAGGATCCGGCCGGGGATGTCCTGCGGGGAGCCACGTTCCTCCTGCTCGATGCCATGGGCCAGGAAGCGGGCCTGGGAAAGACAGACACCCACGGCAAGCTGACCTTCACCGGCCTCGCCCCCGGCATCTACCGGCTCAAGGAGACCGCCTCGGGCAGCCCGCTCCACGAGGTCGTCGCCGATCAGGACGTGATCGTTACCCCCGGCGCCACCGCCCAGGTGACCGTCGTCGACCCCTTCAAGCCCGTCCAGGTCACCCTCAAGGCCAAGGACGACAAGACCGGCAAGCTGCTGCCCGGCGCCACCGTCAACATCGGAAGCAGTGACAAGACCCTCCTCACGCTCACCACCGGCGCCGAGGGCACAGCCACCGCGAAGCTGCCCGTCACCAGCCGCATCGGTACGGACTTCTGGGTCAGGCAGATCAAGGCGCCGACCGGATATGACCTTTACAAGGGCCAGATCAACTTCAAGGCCAAGCCCGGCGACCCGGTTACCGTGACCCTCACGAACGCCAAGACCCACACCACACCGCCGAGCTCCGACCCCTCGGACAAGCCCACTACCAAGCCCACGCACGAGCCGGCCGACAAGCCGACGACGGGCGAGCCCGGCGACGACAGCTCCTCGGCCCCGTCGAAGACCCCGTGCCATACGCCGACCACAGACAAGACCGCGTCGAGTACCTCAGCTCCCGTCCCCAACGGATCCCTCGCGCACACCGGAGCTGACGCCACCCCGTGGCTCCTCGGTGGAGCCGGACTGCTCCTCGTTGCTGGTGGTGGCGCTGTCGTAGCCGTTCGCCGACGCCGCACCGACGACTCCGACGACCACTGCTCCGACGAGGGCTGACCCGCCTGTCCCACTGAACCTGGCCCCCGGAATCCCCGCGATTTCGGGGGTTTTGGCATGCCCGCAGCCAGCATCTGGCAGGACCGCACACCTCCTGGCGTGGAATTGGAGGCGCCCTGCACCAGCATCCGATGACCTCAGCGGTCGATGGCCGGCACCCGGTCCAGGCCGGTCTCGCGCATGATGCGCTCCACGGTCTCGCTCAGGGTGCTGCCGGTGTCGATGACGGTCTCGATCCCGCCGGGCAGCAGGTCCCGCTCGCGGTACCAGTCACGCAGGTGCTGGTCGGTGACCCGGGCCAGGTATGCCGGATCGGGCTTCGTGGCATGCCGAACGAGCGTCTCCTGGAGCGGCACGTCCAGGTAGTAACAGTGAGAGGTGCCCCGGTGGTCGCGAACGAGGTCCTCAAGCATCGCGCCGTAGCGGTCGGCGTACAGGATTCCCTCGACGACCGTGTGGAATCCGGCGTCCAGCGCGTAGCGAGCTGTTATGCCGATCAAGCCGATGTTGGCTGCACCGGGCCGGTCGCGTTCGCGCAGCACGACGCGGCGCAGGTTGTCCTGGCCGACCAGGGGCAGGTTGCGGCCGAACTGCTCGCGTAGGCGAGCCGCGATGGACGACTTCCCCGAGGCGCTGTTGCCGCGCAGGACGATCAGCCGAGTCTCTTCGGTTCCTACCAACACGACGGGCACGATACTGACGGCCGCAGACACCAAGGGCCATCTCATACTGGACGGCACGGGAGCCGGTCGCCTCGAGGACTGCCAGGCTGCCGCGATGATCGAGTCCTCACCGCAGATAATCGCCATGCTGTTGAGAGTCTTGGTCAGCCCAGCCAATTCGCAGAGACGGTAAGGGTATTCCCCGCACCGAACGCCAGCGCGAGCCCTTCGGTGCGCGGCGCACTGCCGCAGCAACAGCGTTCTCGTACCAAGGACCGCGCCGAGTAGAACTGCGTGAACGCCAAGATCGCTCGCGGATGGGAGCGGATCGGGTTCCGCCTCTGCCGGGACAATGCCCTTCTCTTCTCGCCCACCCCATAGGACCTGGAAGAACAGTGGGAGGTGCTGCGCGGACGGCTCGCTGCACTCGGCGCCGCCTGGAGGGACCTGCGGCAGCAGCGAGTAGGCGTGGTAGTTGTCCCTTGTCATTCAATCGAGGCGCTTGACAGCGAACCCAGTCGTCCGGACTGCCAGAGTGCGTCGCGGTGCCTGGGCTGCACGGTCTCGCCACAGGTGTGCTCCTGGCGTCAGCTCGACGGCGAGTACAGACCGAGGTCGCGGGTCGTAGCCAGCTACTGGAAGAGGTCTTCGTGCGTGTTCGGGGGCGCGGGCCGCTGGTCGCGCTCGAAGACCGTGCCGTACGGCATTGCCCGCTCCCTTATTGCTGCCTGGGCATGCCTCAGCACTTCGTTGCCATCCGCTTGGCGCAGTCGAGGCAGAAGTCGATGGGTTCGTCGAAGCGGTTGTCCAGCAGTCCCCCACAGTGGCAGTAGGCCAACCGGTCGAAGACGGCCGCACAGCCGAGGCACAGGTGGATCGCGTACTCCGGGGCCTCCGTGAGGGGGCAGGTGGCCTCGACGAGGGCGGGGGCGGAGCAGGCCGGACACCAGCGGATCGGTGGCGTTTCATTGTCGTGGGGATCCTGTGTGACATTGCGGACCATGGTGGCCCAGACGTAGTCCTCGGCGGCTGCCTCGCCGTCCGGCCACTGCCGGTAACAGAAGCGGCACGAGATCGGGGCGCCGGCGACCAGGGCGGCCATCCCGCACTCCGGGCAGTGGACCGTGGTCTCCGCGCAGGCGTCCAGGGTCTCCCGCAGTCCGGTCATCCGTGTGGCGATCAGCCGGGTGATGGTGTGCAGCCGGTGGCGGATGCCCTCCATAGCCGCGTCGACCAGAGCCTGTTCAGCGGGAGGCACATGCGGGCGAAGATGCACGTTGATGAAGGTGAGGAGGAAGTCCAGCACGGCGGCTGCCTGGGCCTCCACGGCGTGCGCCGACTGGCTGAGCCCGTAATGCTGGAGGGCGTTGCGTGTCTTGCCCAGCTTCCTGACTGCTTCGAGCTGCTGCGCGTTTAGTTCGAGGCCGACGATGTTCCGTAGGCGTTCCAAGGTCTCGTCGATGCCACAGCTAAGGAAATCCCCGCTGGTGAACTTCTGGTGGCTGGCTCTGCCGGGATCCTTTACCACCAGCGTCCAGTGCTCCTGCTGAAGACGGGCCTTGAGTAGGACTTCCGTGGCCGCCTGGAGGTGGAGGACTGCGTACTTGAGGTCGCGCGGCGTCGGGCGTGAATCTCTGCTGTCGGGTTCCTCGTCGTCGGACAGGTGGCTAACTACGCTGTCGAGGTAGTCCAAGCCGTTGAGAACGGGCGGGAACGCCACCGCGATCCGCTGCAGCGATGGCGTAACCGGCTCCGGCTGGGGGCTGGGTACAGGGGCCAAAGGGGCGCTCACGCGGCGTTCCGTTCAAAGGTCTTCATGGCGATGTACCGCGTGCACAGGCGGTCCGGCATCACCGCGGCGAGCTTCCAGGGCATCTCGGTGAGCGGGATCCCGTCGGTCATTTGCTCCCCCTACGCTCTCGGGCCATCCTGCCGAAGTCGCCCCAGGCGCCGGTTGTCTGGCGTGTCTGACTCCAGTTGAGCAGAGGGTATCCGGAAGCAGACGGCTACTTGGCTCGGTCCTGGGCGGCCTGTGGCACGGTTCGCTGGTGTGGGATCTCATTGTGCTCGGCATGCACCAATGCTGTGACCTGCTGATCTCTGCTCTGTCTCGCACCGAGGGCCATGCTTCTGTCTCAGGAGCGTGGCCATTTCCTAGGTCGGTTCTGACGCGGGAACTTGGCGGGCGTCCGGTGCGTCTTCTGGAAACCGTGGGCGAGCGGTCGTGGGTACGCTGCGGACGGATGGGCCGGGACTTCAGCGGGCCTTCCCCCGCTCCAACACCGGCAGTTGCGGCAATTCCCCTCCGAACAGGCAGCTGCTGCGCCAGACTGATCGCGAGCGTCGGAAGCGACAGAACAGGAGGCCGTGTTGACGTCAGTGGTCGAAGTGGAACAGCGCGTGGGGGCACCCATCCGGATCGAGGTGGCGGAGCTTCCCGCGGACGACATGGGTGACGCGGACGACATCTACAGCGGCAGGACACGGGGCGTCACGGATAAGGTTGTACGACTGGCGCGACCGCTCTTCTCGGAGGCCCTTGACCTGATCGGTTCGTGCGCCGAGGAGGTCCACGGCCGCTTCACCGCCATGCCACAGCAGCGGCAACCGCAGGAACTGGAGATGCAGTTCGCGGTCAAGCTGGACGCGAAGATCGGCGCGCAGATCGTCGAGACGACCGCCGGCGCACAGCTTCAGGTGATCCTGCGCTGGAAGGCCCCGGAGCCCCCGCAGGACGATCAGCCGACGCAGGAGTGAATGGCCGCAGCGAGGACCTGACGTTCCCCGTCCTGCCCTTCAGCCGCGTCGTCGGGCAGGACGAGCTCAAGAAGGTCCTGGAGATTGCCCATGTGATGCCGTCGGTCGGCGGTGTGCTGGTCAGCGGCGAACGCGGCACGGCCAAGTCGACCACGGTCCGGGCGTTTGCCCGGATGATCTACGGCAGGCTGCCGGTCACGCTGCCGATCAACGCCACCGACGACCGCATCCTGGGCGGTTGGCAGGTGGATGCGCTGCTGCGTGGCCAGCCCGAGGAGATGAAAGGGCTGTTGGAGGAGGCTGACCAGAGCCTTCTCTATGTCGACGAGGTCAACCTCCTCGACGACCACGTGGTCAACATCATCCTGGACGTGGTCTCCACCGGGCTCCTCGTCGTCCAGCGCGAGGGCCTGGACCGGTCCGGCATCCCCGTGTCGTTCACGCTGGTCGGCACCATGAACCCCGAAGAAGGCGGGCTGCGCCCCCAACTCCTCGACCGATTCGGTCTGATGGTGCCGGTCGGCACCGAACTGGACGCCACCGTGCGGCGGGACATCCTGCTCACCGTGCTGCGCTTCGAGGACGAGCGCGGGAAGCCGGAGTCCGGGTGGCTGCGCGACGGCGACGCCGCGGACCGGGCGCACCGGGACCGCATTGAGGTAGCGCGGAGGGCCGCCCAGCAGGTCGTCCTGGGCGCGGGGGCGGCGGAGCTGTGCGCGCGGATCGCCATCGCGTTTGGCGTCGCGGGCCATCGGGGCGAGATCGTGATGGCGCAGGCCGCTCGCGCCGTCGCCGCGCTCGACGGCCGGAGCGAGGTGAGTACGCGGGACGTCGCGTTCGTGGCGCCGTACGCTCTAATGCACCGTCGGCCGGAGGCCGCCTACGGCGACGTCATCGGCTGGGAGACAAAGGATGACGAACTGCTCGACAGAGTCGTCGCGGAGATCGGGGCGGGCGGGACCGACGACGCGTGGGCCGGGCAGGGCGAGGCGGTCCATGGACGTCCGTGACCGCGTCTCCACCGCCCTGGCCTGCGCGGCGGTCGATCCCGGTCTGGCGGGCGTATTGCTGCTGGACCTGGACCCGGCGCTGACCGCGCCGCTCGGCGCGTGGCTGGCCGCGCTGCTGCCGGGGCCGGCCACATCGACCGTCCTCCCTTCCGCCGGGACCGACGACGACCTGTGGGTCACGGTGCTTCCCGTCGTCGGCGGGCGCGGGGGGTTCCGGCAGGCGCCGGGCCCGCTGCACGCCGCCGATCGCACGCCCGTGGTCTGCGTGGTGCCCGATCTATCCCGGGCCGGACTGGCTACGTTACGGGCCGCGGTCACGACGCTCGGGGCCCCCGTGGCCCATCTGGAGCGCGACGGCCGGCAGAGGGTCTGGGTCCCCGGCGACCGCTGGGTCAGCGGCTGCCCCACACACCGCACGGCCCGGGTGTCACGGCACCTGCTCGACCGGTTCGCCCTGCGGATCGACACTGGCGGACTGACGCCCGTACCGGACGGAACCCGGATCCTGGACGACCCGCCCGCGGCCTGGCGGCGGGCCATCGCCGCGGCGCACGCAGGCGCCCCGCTCCCGCCGTTCTCTCAGGCCGCCGCCGACCGTGTTGTGGCCCTGCTCCCGCCGGCCGCGGCCGGCACACGCCGGGACCTGTCCCTCGCCCGTACCGCCCGTGCGCTCGCGTTCCTCGCCGGGGAGCCGTCCGCCGTGGCCCGCCACGTCGACGAGGCGGCGGCCCTGACGGCTCTCGTCGCCCCTGCCCCCGCCGCACCCGGCATCCCCGCGCCCGCTGCGGCCCCCGCCCTTGCGGAGGATCACGCTGACGACGGCCTCCCCACGCCCGGTCCACGCGTCCCCCAGCAGGTGCGGGTCGGCGACGATGCTTCCGTGGCCCTGCCCGCCCAGCCCCTGTCCCCCGACGCGACGGGCCCCTACCCGGAGGACGCCCTACCCGACGAACGCGAGGCCGCCCCGCTGCGCCCGCCCCACCACCGCTCGGCGGCCAAGGCGTCGCGCGGCCATCCGATCGGCACCACCACGGCGACCACCACCCGCGACCTCTCCCTCACCGCGACGGCCACGGAAGCGGCGAAGTACCAGGAGCTGCGCTGCCCGGGCCACTACGCCGACGGCTCCCACCCCCTGCATCTGACGGCAGCCGATCTGCGCGCCCACCGCAGAGCCGAGGAGCCCGGCCGGCTGCTGCTGCTCGTCCTCGACCACACCAGTCGCCGCGGACTGGACTGGTACCCGGTTCTGTCGCCCTACCTGAGCGAGGCGTACGCCGCCCGCTCCCGGGTCGCCGTCGTGGAGATCGGCGCCGGCGGGGCCGGGCCGGAACTCGCCGCGTCCCTGTTCGTCTGCCGCAGTGTGCTGGACCGCCGTATCTCGCAGGCCCTCGACCGTCCCGCAGGACGGGCCACCCCCCTCGCGCATGGACTGCACCTGGTCGCGTCGCTGCTGCGGCACGAGACCCAGCACGGCGGTGCACGCGTGGACGACGCCCTGCTGCTCGTCTTCACCGACGGCCGGGCCAACGTGCCCCTGGACGCCTCCCACGCCCTGCGCACCCCCACGGAGGTGGGCGACCGCGGGGTGCGGGACGCGCTGGAACAGGCGAGCCGGATCGCCCGACTGCCCCGGGTACGCAGCGTCGTCCTCCTGCCCGGACCACGGCCGCAGGAACATCTCGCCGCCCGGCTGGCCGACGCCCTCTGCGGCGAAGTGATCAGAGCAGACCGGGCCGAGCCCGATGCCGCCTGAGGATGAGCGCGCACGGACGCGCCGGTACATCGCCCACCTCAACCGCGGCAACCGCCAGGCGGCGTCGGTCCGCCGCCAGCCCCACCGACGGCGTCCGCTGCCCTCCGTCCCCGCACAGCCTGCGGCCGTCCCGGCTGGGGAAGCGGGCGAGGTGCGCCCTCTGACCGCCCTTACCACGGACCTGGGACGCAGACTGCCCACCGGCATGGCGATGCTCCTCGTACTGCCGGTGCGTAGGGACCACGGACCGGGCTTCCGGCTGCGCGGCGTCTGCTGCTGCGGTCCGCCCCAGGAGTTCCCCACTGAGTACTCCCGCCCCAACATCGCGCTGGCGCATCTCGTTGCGCGCGGCGGCGTCCCGCCGACCAAGGTGCTGGCCACCATGCGGCGCTGGTCCCAGAACAAGCCCGACCTCACCCGCTGGCTGCACGACCGGCGCTGCGAGCACGGCGACGACCTGGAGCTGGTGATCTGGGATGAGACGGGCTACGGCATCCCTTGGGAGCTGTTCTGGCTCGCCACCCCGCCCGGTTCCTCGCACCGTCCCGGTTGGCTCGGCGGGCTGGTCACCCTCACCCGCTGGCTGACCGTCAACGCCGCCTGGTCCGTCGTACGGGAGTACTCGCAGGACCACTCCTGCGCGGGCCCGGTCGCGGCCTACATCGCCGAGGACATGCGCCACGACGACGCGCTCCTGGACGCCTACGCTTCCGAACGTATCGCCGGCGTGCGGGGTCTGCCGAAGACACTGGCGGCAGGCGACCCGTTGGGCATGGTGTACGTCGCCTGTCACGGCATGTTCGGAGACGGGGAGGACGACTGTCTGCTCGGTGACGTGCCCCTGGTCATGCTGGAGGGCGGCACCGACTTCGAACGGCTGGCGTCCGCCGCCACCTTCGTCTTCCTCAACGCCTGCCACTCGGGGCAGCTCATCGCCGAGGAGGGCGAGTACGCCGACCAGACCCAACGGGGCTTCTCCGAGCTGTTCCTGCGGTCGGGGGCCGCGGGCGTGCTCGCTACCAGTGGCGCGATCGGCGATGAGGAGGCCCACCAGATGGCCGACGAGCTGCTGCGGCTGCTCCGGGACCGCCCCCGCACCCCGGTCGCTGTGGCCCTGCGTGAACTGCGCGCGGCGGCGGCCCACTTGACCCCGGCGGACCTGCTGGACGTGGAGGGGAAGCAGGAGCAGCGGCGCCTGCTGCCGCTGCTGTACCGGTTCATGTACGTCTACTACGGAAGTCCGCGCACGGTGGTCGCCCTCGCTCCCCGCGAGGCGTGTACGTGACCGCCGCCCGTGCCCGCGTCGAGCCACGCGTCGCCTGGCCGCGCTCCGTCGTGCCCGGTGAGCCGTTCCTGGTTTCCGTGGATCTCGCCTTCGTCGACACCGGCGGGGAGCCCTGGCCCTTCGACGACGAGGAGATCGAGTTCACCTGTGTACTGGACGGCGGGCGGCACTTCCGCGTCGAGGCGGTCCATGACGCCAGTGTCGTGCTGCACCGCTTCGGCGGCTCCTACGGCCCCGCCGAGTTCGTGGTGGTGGCCCGGGCGACGTCCGGCGGGCATTCCCTGCGGCTGACTCCGCTCACGTCCCATGGCGTGGTCCTGGGATCGGTGGAGGTGCCGGTGCAGGTCGGAGCGAGGCACGAGGGAGCCGGGACAAGAGCTGTGGAACTGGCCCCACGAGCGCGGTCCGACGCGCCGGCGACGGGCACGCTCCGGAGGCGCGCGCTGTGCATCTCGGTGGGCGAATCCGAGTCAATGGACCCACTGGCCGGCGCCCATGACGCGGCGCGGCGCGTGGTGGACGGTCTGGTCAGCCTGGGCTACGAGTGTGACCTCGTGGAGAACCCGAGCACTACGGAATTGAAGCAACGCGCCGACGACTTCCTGTCGCAGCGCGACGGACAGCCGACGGTCAGGGTCGTGTATTTCAGCGGCCACGGACTGCAGCGCACCGATGACCTCGTGCTAGCCGCCACCGACTCACCGGGGTTGCGCTTCAGCGTCCTGCTGGACCGCGTGACGTTTGGCGAACCTGATCCGCCCCCCACCCTCTTCCTGCTGGACGCGTGCTACTCCGGCAGCGCCCTCGCCCGGCTGCCGCTCCACCAAGCGGCACCCTCGACGTACATGGTGACGTCGTCCGCGGGCGATCAGTTCTCTTACGACTTCCTCTTCAGCCACAGCCTCGCGGACGTCCTGGAGGAGGCAGCGACGGGACAGCTCGCCCCGGGAAAGCCCGGCACCGCGATCCCGCTGAGCACCTTCGTCGAGGGGATCGACCGGCACATGCGCGAGCGGGCGCCGGACATTCCCCAGACGGTGGCGTCCAGCCTGACTACCCCCCGCCCCCACGATCCCGCATTCTTCCCGGTGCTCGCGCCGCCGGAGCCCGTCGTGGCCGCCAGGAGCACCACCTCCTTCGAGATCCTCGGCGTCCATGGATTCCTGCGACCCGAGAAGGGGCCGCATTTGCTCACCCAAGAGTGGCTACCGGCCATTCAGGACGGCATCAGCCGAGTGGATCCGTCCGCCGACGTGAGTACCGTGAACCTTTCGATCGCCTACTTCGCCGACCTCGTCGCGGAGCGGTACGCCCAGGGCGAGCCACCGGACGGCGACGAAGCGGCGGAGGGAGGCACTCCGGAGGAGGCCGACGCCCTCGAGGACTGGCTGACGGCGGCGGGAATCCCGAATACGCCACGCAAGTTCGGTGTGAACTCCATGATGCGTCAGCTCACGGGCGCGCTGACAGGACGCTTCCCCGCTTCGATGGATGTACTGATGACGGGTGTCCTGCGTCAGCTGGTGCGATACCTCCGGGAGGACGAACGCCGTGAAGCCGTCTGTGCCCGTGTCCATGGGGCCATCACTCAAGCCCAGCCTCGGGCGGTGCTGGCCCACTCGCTGGGAGCGGTCGTAGCCTTCGACGCGCTGTGGCGTAAGCCGTTCCCCGAGGTCGAGCTGCTGGTCACGATGGCGTCACCCATGGGTATGAAGACCGTGGTGGACCGGATACCGCCCCAGCGCCGCAAGCGCCCTCCAGGAGTGAGGCGGTGGCTCGACATCGCCGGCGTCTCGGACGTGGTGGCCGTTCCCCGCGGCGTGGCCCAGCACTTCGACGGGGTGACGCACCGGGAGATCGACACGGGCTCGTCGAACGCGCACGAGGCCACGCGGTATCTCACCTCGCACGCGGTCGGCACCCTGCTCACCGACCTCCTGAATCAGAACCGCCCCCAGCCCTAATCCTCCGGAGCAGCACCGCGCGTGACCAGGTGCCAGAAACGCTCACACTGCTCATCTCGCAGACCATGCCGAACGCGACGGCCGCGGGCATCGGCATACACGCGGCGTTCACGTATCTCAAACCCCGCCAGCTCATCACTATCTCCAGCCTCACAATTGGCGCCTACCTCGCCTTCTTCGCTTAATGGGACTCACTAGGTTGGAGAGAGAGTCGGTGCCGTAGCCGCTAGCAGGCGAACACGCGGGTCAGCGGTACTCGGCGGGGTCCGCTCGCGGAGCTGGCTCGAAGAGGGCGATCTTCTCGAGCAGCGTCTCCCGCAACTCTCGCTCGGAGATCGGCATGACCACAGCCTGAAGGAGTGGGTCGTCGGGTTGCCCAAGAACGATGTCCACGGCGCGTTTGACGCGCGCCAGCGTGTCCAAGCCGGCCCAGCTCTCAGGCTCGTCGAGCCTCAGCGCGCACAGGCCCATGCCGTAGCGGACGATCTCTCGGCCGTCCATGACGTCAAGTCGGCGGGCGCGCTCGGCCCGAGCCATGACCTGGGCCACTATGGCGGGCTGGAGCTCCAACTGCCACAGGGAGAGGGTCAACGGCCGGGCCGGACCGAGCTCGTCCTCAGTCGTCGACGCCGCGCACACCGCGTCGACGAGCTGGTGCCCGAGCTCTGCCAGGTCGGTGGGGTAGGGCACGGTGATAGTGAGGGTCGCGGGAACAAGCGTCCAGCGGGGATCGTGGGGATCGATCTCAGGAGTCACGTCGCCGAGCTTACGAAACTTGGGAGCCCTCAGAACGACGAACCGAGACGATGCCCAACGAGTGGGTCGCTGAACTGCGGGATCTCACGATCGCTTCATAAGTGCAGCCGATATGAAGCGGACCGTGAGATTGTGCAGCCGAGTCTGAGATCCCACAGCTGGCAAAGGACAGTAGTTCGCCGGGGGCAGACAGGGAAGATCAGCGAAAGACTGGCCAATACGCCAGGGGCATGTCAACGTAGACGACCTCCCCGGAAAACCCCAGGTCAGAAAGGTGGTATCTCGTGACCGTGGCCCCCGTGAGCCCTGGATTCTCCACCACCGTCGAGGCGCTGCGGCTGCGCGAGTGGCAACTCGGCCCGGGCCGGCCCACGCTCGTCATGGACCAGTTCTCCGCGGACGACTTCAACGTCGTCATGGATGACCGGGCGGACGTGCACGTCAGCAGCAAGGATGGGCGCTTCTATCTCGGCTGGTTCCCGCTCGGCCGCCCAGGCACCGACGGCGAGAGCTGGAAGATCGTCGTCACCGGCACGGCCAAGGTGCGCGGCTACCAGGTGTCCTTCGATACCGAGACACCGGCCGAGATCGTCGCCGCCACTGTCGCTCGCGTACTGGAGACCGCCCGGCGCGTCTAGCGCCAAGGACTCAGGCCGGATGTCCCCAACCGACGGGGGCGCTCCCGCCATGGGCGGTCCACAGGCCGCCGTCCCCACCTGCTGTCCCCCACGCAAGGAGTCTGTTCGTGCCACACCCGGAGATGACCGTCGGCGATCTCATCAACCTCTTGTCCGCCTTCGACCGCGGCATCCCGGTGCGGCAGGCGATGAATCCGTTCTTCCCGATGGCGCACCGCCTCGAACAGGTCATCCAGGCCACGGACGAGACCGGGCAGCCCGTCGTCTACCTCGCCGAAGGACGGGATGCGGACACCCAGCTCGGCCATCTGCCGCCCGAGGTCGCCGTCGCCCTGGCCTGGCAGGCGCCCGTCCAGGCGCCCCCGCGCCGTCCCCGCCGCACCGCCGGCGGCAAGTAGATTCCCCTCAGCCCCTTGGAGGCGCCCCTGAACCCCGACTCCCCGCTCGACCCGTCCACCCCGACCAGCACCCAGCCCGTGTACTGGGTCGGCCCACGGCACCTGGCCGGTGACGACGGACGGCTCTACGACGCCGTCGCCGACACGCTCGCCGGCCTCGGCTGGACGAGTCTGACGATCATCCGAGGACGACAGGAGCCGGACGAGGCGCCGGAGGACCGCCAGGTCCTGCGTAGCACCGTCCTGCACATCAGCCCTGACACACTCCGTTGGGCGCAGTGGGTGCTGCCGGACGAGCCGTTCCACCTGGGCGAGCTGCCGATCGCCTGGCAAGTCTCCGCCCGCGAGGACGTCACCACGCCGGCCGCGCAGTGGTCCGCCTACTTCACCCCCGACGTCCCCGGAGAGGTCCTCGCCGACTTCCTCGTCGCGCTCGACGCCCGCGATCAGCCCGCCGCGCCGCTCGCCGGTCCCAAGCAGGTCCTCGACGCCGTCGCCGCGCACGGCTGGCTCCGCGACATCGACCAGCCGCACGCGGGAGCGGTGGACCCGACCTTCACCTCTCACCTCAGCCTCGGTGAGGTGCCGCCCCTGATCCAGGACGCCGACCCGCGCGCCCTGGTGACCGAGGGCGGCGAGGCGGGCCCGCCTGGGTGGCAGGCATGGGCTGAGCCGTCCATGGGCGCACCCTGCTTGTGGGCCGCGTCGTTCGCCGCCAGCGTGCCGCACGACCTCGTCGCCGCGTTTGCCGCCTCCCTCAGCTCCACCGCACCGGTCCTGCGACGAGTGCTGCCCGAGAGCGCCAGGCATCGGCTCCTGCGCGCCCCATCCGATTGACGGCCCGCAGCCTTCGGCCCAGACCCGAGATCCGTCACCGGGGCCCGGCTGCCTTCCGTCCGACACCACGAAGCCCGGTCACCCTTACAGGGGCGGCCGGGCTTCACGCATATCAGCACGTTGGACGCTTTCGAGGTCCTCACGGGACATCAGGAAAAGCACCTCGTCCGGAACGATCAGAATCGTAGTCTGACCTGTTCTGCCCACGCCTACAAGGGAGTTCCGGGAATGGAAGAGAGGGCCACCTTCCTGGAGCAGGGCTGTGCTACCGTCAAAGCGCTGAGACCGCAACGGTTGAAGCCGTCACCCAGGACGTAACCACTGGGACGAGCCCCGCAACGGGACTCCGCCTTTGGCTCCGCAACGGAGCTTCCTTGGCTGCTCGCCAGTGCGAGCAGCGGCCCTGCAGGGACCCAGACAACCAGTGTTGTCGCCAGGGGCCCACTATTCTGTAGGTCTCTCGTGGACCTCAACGACATGCATCGCAACGGTGCAGTGCGCAGCAAGGGCCCTGCGCTCTGGCAGGTCATCTGTCGTCGTTGAGGTAGCCCGCGCTTCCTCCTCACGACACGTGACATACACCGTTGTTGAGGAGTGCTTGTCGTGTGGTCCGTACTCAACCCTGTGACTGCGTTCGCCTACTGCCTGACGGTCGTCTGCCTCACCGTCTTCGGAAGCATCGCGGTAGTCATCTTCCGATCAGCTCCGTCCGAACGCCCTGACATCCTGGCTGGGTTGGCCCAAGTAGTCAGAGCGCTTGGGGATGCGTTGCGGTTCTGGCGCAGACGGTGAGTTGGTCAGCCTTGGCCGATGCTGCTCGCATGGTCCAGGCGCACCGTGTGAGCCTTACCGCCGACGGTGACCGTGAGGATCTCCGGGTGCCCCCATCGGGCAGCCCGCCTCATGAAAGCGCGAGGTTAGCGCCGTGTGGCCTTCGCGAGGGCCTTGTCGAGGTGCCGGTCGACGAAGGCGGGCGAACCCGAGACGACCAGAAGCACGCTGCCGTGGCGGACCGCGGTCTGCTTCACCACCGTGTCCCGGCCGCTGCCGGAGAAGGTCAGCAGCTGGCTCCACTGCTCATCACCGAGCCGGGGCGGGGCCATCTTCTGCGTGGCTATGTCGATGGCGGAGCCCCCGACGAGGACCTGGTACTCCGGGCAGCCGGTCATGGCGTCGAAGATCTGCCCCATGCCGGTGGACAGTTTGCTTGACGTATCGCTGTACAGCACCTCGGTCACCTCCGAGTTGCTGCTGCCGGCGTAGATGAAGGTGGCCTTCGCCTGCCGGGGGAAGTCCAGCGATCCTCCGGTGACTGCGTCGCCGCCCAAGGCGTTGAGGGCGGGGCAGCCGAGGATGGTGACATCGTCGTGCTGAGAGGGCCGCTCGGGCGCGCGGGTGTAGCCGCTGCCGAGGTCGTGCTCATCGAGCAGGCGGGTCTCCAACACGTCCGAGGACAGTGGATTGTCGTTCTGGGCGGCGTCGGCCGGCTGTCCGGTGTGGGCGGGGGATGACTGGGCGGGCTTCGCCTCGCTGGTGTCGGTGGAGCAGGCGGGCAGGGCGAGGGCGGTGACGGCGGTGAGGCCGAGGGCGGTGGTGGCGACGCGAACGCGCATGGTGGAGCTGACCCCTTTGCTTCTGGGCAACGGTTGGGCAGCGCGGGCCCGTGGGCCCGGTGGGGTCGTAGGGATGGCGGTCAGTGGCCGAGGTGCCGCAGGCAGTCCTCGAACGTCTCGTGGTGCGCGTCCGCGGGGCCGGCGTACCGGTTGTACCAGGCGGTGTCGAGGCGGGTCTCCCGCTGCTGGTGCCCCTGGCGGCAGCGCAGCCAGATTTGGTCGCGGGTGGAGAGGATGAGCCAGTCCCGGTACGCGCCGCACTCGGTGCAGGCAACGACCTCGCCGTCGAGGACGATCGGCTGTGTCCAGGGCATCATCCGGCCGTCGAGCTGGTCGTGGCTCGGCACGCGCAGCTCAGGTGGAAGGAAGTCGTCCACCGCTGATGCTGGTTCAGTGGGCTGCTGCGTGGCCCGCAGCCGTTCGACCTCCGGTGGAACCTGGCCGGCCATCCGCTGGTATGCCTCGTAGCTGCGGTGCTGCAGCTCGCTGGTCTCCGCCGCTCGCCGGCGGCGCATCCGGTGAAACACCCTGACGTCCTCCCTCGTCTCGTTCTGCACGCGTCATGATCGTTTCTTAACCCCCGGACCTGCTTCAATTCACAAAGTCCACAGTCGTGACCAGGCAGCTGCTGGCCTGGTGCGTCTCGATGCCGCAAGGCCGTGGTTCGGCCTATCGCCGATCCCTGGTCGGCGCGGCTTCCGAGTGGGAGCGTGACACCGGACGGGAACTACGCTGCCTGGGCTGGTGCGTGAAATGTTCTGCCGCGCTTTCGTCGTGCGCTATGTCGGTCGTGTCAGCGGGCAGGTCCGCGGCCCGGCGCAGGCGCCACACGAGGACGTCGCTGATCGACGCGGCCGTGTCGAGTTCGTGTTGCCCCGCCGCTTCGGTGAGCAGAGCAGCAGGGGCGTGGCCGGCG
Source organism: Streptomyces sp. NPDC088817 (assembly GCF_044750345.1). Taxonomy (NCBI): domain Bacteria; kingdom Bacillati; phylum Actinomycetota; class Actinomycetes; order Kitasatosporales; family Streptomycetaceae; genus Streptomyces; species Streptomyces sp. NPDC088817. The sequence continues at coordinate 64,296 of NZ_JBIVJN010000019.1, read as the reverse complement.
GCTTCCGCGTCGGCGAGAGTGGCAGCGAGTGCGTACCAGCCTGGCTCGGCGAGGATCTGCTCGGCCAGCTCCGGCACTGCTTCGCGCAGCATGGTCGTCTGCCGCTGCCGTAGCGTGCGGTTGAGGTGCCGTCCCCGCTGGTACAGGGCGCCAAGCGGCGCTGCTGTTGCGGCCTGGTAGGCGGAGCGCAGGTGCTCGGCTGCCCTGTGCGCTGCGGCAGCCTGCTGGGCGTGGTTCTTCTTGGCGTGCCAGCGTGCGGCGGCGGTGATGAGGAAGAAGAGCATGTCGATCGCCATGGCCGTGGTTGCTCCGTCTTCGCCGCGGCCGAGGGCCGGGCCGCCGTAGACGAGGTCGCGGGCGGCCTGCCGCAGGGCCCGGCCGTGGCCGCGCTCGGCACGGACATGGGACCGGGAGGCGCGCTCGAACGCCCATGCAGCTTCTCGCAGTTCGCGGCGGGTGTGGGCGGCGGAGGTCTTCGCGAGCGCGTCCAGGACCTCGCCGGCGGCGGCGATGTGCGCGGCGGCGACCGCGTCCTCGCCGTGCTCGATCACCAGCACCGCAGTCCATGCTGCCGAGGCCGCTCGCCGGCGCGCGGCGGCCGGGCCGGTCGCGGCTGCCGGGCCGGTCCGGTCGGCTGGTGGGGCGTCCTGCGCGGGCCTGCCTGCGGACCAGCGCTCCCGGATGCGCGGCAGGGACAGGTCCGGTGAGAGGCGGGCGCCGGGGTAGAACACCGGCTCGTCGTCCTTGTTGCGATCGTCGGGCAGGGCGACCTTGTATCCGAGCAGGTCACCGGAGGGAGCGGCGCGCTTGCGGATCAGCAGGCCGGCGGCGGCCAGCCGGTCGAAGAACTCCTCCTCGCTCGTCGCGCCGGCCACCGCGCGCCGCACGGCCTCACGCAGCTCCTCCCGCGCGGTGCGGTCCCGGCCCCGGCGCTCGGCCTTGTGGCGCTCGGCACTGGTCGGACGCTGCGCGGCGGTCCCGTCACCGGGTGCGACCTGGTGCAGGCCGAGTTCCTTCTCGATCAGACGGCATTCGGCCTGCGCCCGCTTGCCGGAGCGGAAGTCGTCGGGGCGGCTGCCGTCCTCGCAGACCAGGGTGGCGACGATGTGGATGTGGTCGTCGGCGTGCCGTACGGCGGCCCAGCGACACCCGGGTTGGCCGCCGCCGGGGTCGATGCCGGTGGCGGCCACAATGCGTCGGGCGATGTCGCCCCACTCCTCGTCGGTGAGGATCCGGTCGTCGGTAGTCGCGCGCACCGAGGTGTGCCAGACGTGCTTGGCCGGACGGGCGTGTTCGGGCAGCGCCTGGACCGGCTGGTCGAGGAGCTGCTGGAGGTCCTTGAGAGTGGCCTTCGGGTCGAGTCCGGGGTCGGGCGACATGCCGTCGAAGGAGGCCACGAGGTGAGGGTCGGTGTGCTCCTCGTGCTTGCCCGGGCCATAGAGGTACGCGAGCAAGCCGATCGTCCTGGAGCCGGACTTATTGACGCTGGGGATCATGAGGCACGCTGCTCGATCAACCGCTCGGAGGCTTCACGGACCGTCTCGGCGGCGCGGTGGACAGCGGCGACCGCTGCTTCGAGCTGGGGTACTTCGGCACCGGAGTTGAGGGCCTTGACTGCCTGGTTGAGGTTGCTGCCGGCCCAGCCGAGTCTGCGGCGGCTATCGAACAGTGCGGTGATTACTTCACGCTCATCGGCGATCTCGGTGCTGGTGCGGTCGAGGTCGCGAGCAGCGGCGAGAGCGGAGCGCGCGAGGAACCCGGCGACGGACAGGTTGCATCGAGCGGCGGCGGACTTGATCAGGGCAAACTCCTCGTCGTTGAAACGAGTGTTGGGCTGGTGCAGGCGCTTCTTCTCGCGCGGCTGACGCGGACGCTGGCGAGCGCGGACACCGCGCTCGCGGCGGCTGCGGCGTTGCGACGGCCTTTCCTGCCCCGGCTTCGATCCGCCCTCGGTCGAAGCCTCCAGGACCTGCGCCCCCCGGTGCAGGTCCTCTCCCGCCCCCTCGAGGGCGGGCTCGGCGGAAGCTACGCTTCCGCCCCAACTTGCTCGCGCCGAGACCGAGTTGAGGTCGGCAGCGGGTTCCGGGGCGGTGCCGTTCTCATGCGGGGTTGTCATTGGGTATCGGGCCTCGTGGAGCGGATGCGGAGCTGGACGGCGGCGGCGAGGTCGACGACGTCGGCCGGTCCTGCGAGGACGTACACGGGCCCGTTGGCCTCGTTCTGGATGAGCCACTGGCCGGTCGGGACGGGAACTGCGGCGTGCAGAAGCCGCCGCCGGACCAAGACGTCCGCCCAGGCACCAGCTTCGGCGACCGTCGGCCGGGACGTGCGGGCGGTGAGGGGCACTATGGGGAACCTCCTGGAGCGGGTGCGGTTGCCCGGCGCAGGCCGGGCAATCGTTGGTGGGTAAGGGCTTTGACTTGCTGGTCAGCCGCACTCGGGGCAGCGTCCGACGTGGCCGCTGAGTGCCCGGGCCATCCGCGCCTTCATCGACGCGGCGTGTTTCGCGCTGGATTTCGCCGCCGGACTTCCGGCATGCCGCTCGGAATGAGCGTTCAGGAAGCCGATCTCCCGCTCGTACTCCTCGCGAAGGGCCGCGAACCGCGGGCAGGTCTTCATCGGGCGGTGCTCCTTGTCTTCGTGGTGGTGTCCTCGCTCCGCAGCTGCTGGAGGACGAGGCTCAGTCGGTCGTTCCGGCCGCCCTTGAGGCCCTCGCGCCGGATGATCTCCCTCAGTTGGACCCGGGTCACGGCTTCGTTGCCGTCCCGCTCGAGCAGGGCCGGTACGTGGGGACGGACCTGCTCGACGAGGTGCTCCACGGACTGCTCCGGCTCGCGCGGTGGACGCTGCGTCTGCGGGCTCCGGGACCTGCTCCGCTTACCTGCCTTGCCCGTGGCCGTCGTGGTCGGCTTCCGTTTGAGGAGCATCTTGTGCTCCCGGTCCCCGGTGGTGTCGGTCCCCGTGTCGGGGGTGCTCGGTCCCCGGTCCCCGGTGGTGTCGGTCCCCGTGTCGGGGGTGCTTGGTCCCCGGTCCCCGGTGGTGTCGGTCCCCGTGTCGGGGGTGCTCGGTCCCCGGTCCCCGGTGGTGTCGGTCCCCGACTCGGCGTCACTCGGTCCCCGGTACGGTTCAGGGGCCTGAGCAGGCGCTTTCGCCGCAGCGAAGGCTGTCCCCATACGGCTGACGGGCCCCTTCTCGGACTCTGGTTTGACCGCCTCGGTCTCCGCGCCACGGTCCCCGGTCCCCAGCTCGGTCCCCGAGTCACAGTCCCCGGTTCCGGGGAACGGTCCCCGGCCCCCGGCGGGTTCGGAGGCTGTGCGGGGACCGCCGATGGGGACCGTGGTATTCCAGGCCGTCTGTGCGGGGACCGTGACGGTCATCTCGCTGTCGTGGTGCGGGGACCAAGGGGAGGGCAGGGGGACCGTGGCGAGCGCGAGTGCGTGCCGACGGGCGGCGAGCTGGTCGAGCAGCACGGCGCGCTGGGCAGGGTCCGTTCCGACCGAGGCCCGGCCGATCGCCTTCGACAGCCGTCGCGTGAGTAGCCGGCCACGCCGGCTTTGCTGCTGCTTGGGGGTGCGCTCGGCGAGGCGGGCGGCGAGCGCGACCGCGCGGGCGGTGGCACGGTCACGGGTGATCTGCGCGGCGTCGCGGTCCCGGGCGGCGATACCGAGGCGGGACAGCAGCCGCTCGCGTGCCTCACGCCCGAGGGTGGCGATCAGGCCGTGGGAGGCGGCGCCGGGGGTGCGCAGACGCAGTTCGATGCCCATGGCCAGGTGCCACAGCATCGCCGCCATGACCGGCCCGACGAAGGCGCGGACGGTGCCGCCGACGGGGCCGCTCTCGGCGTAGGCGGGGATCACCTGCACTCCGGTGATGACCCACACCAGGGTGCCCGGCAGTCCGGGCGCCCCCTGGGCGGCCAGGTTCTGCCGGGCCATCAGCGCGGTGGCGAAGAGGGCGAGTTCGGCGGCGGCGAACATGCCGACGCGCTCGGCGGTGCCGGCCATGTCGAGGTAGTCGGCGGCGAACCGCCAGCTGGTGTCCGCGCTGTAGGCGGTGCAGCCGAGCGCGGCGAGCGCGGCGATCCTGACCGCCGGGCTGCCGAGACGTTTCTGCGGACGGGGGCCCCGGCGTCGGATCGCCCAGGCGGTCAGGGCCAGCGCCAGGGTGGTGACGGGGACGCCGATGGCGAGGAGGAGGGACAGGTCCGGGACGGCACCGAGGGACAGAACGGTGTGGTGGGTCATGCTGCCTTTCCGTGAGAGGCGTGCGCCGAGGTGGGTTTCGCCGGCTGGCATACCGGCGGCTTCGTGCCGGGCTTGGCGGACGCGGGTCGGCTGGCCGTCGGGGCGGTCTGCGTCCCCTTCTTCTTGTTCTTGCGCCTCGGTACGCCGAGGGTCCGGTCGCGGTCGAAGACCTTGTTGGCGGCCTGCCGCAGCAGGTCACGGGCGTGTTTGTGGCTGATCTGCAGGGCGGCGGCGAGCCGATCGGGGCGCCAGCCCCGGACGTAGGCGTGGTCGATGACGACCTGGCGCTCGGCCTCGGTCAGGTGCACGTCGCGTCCGTTGAAGAAGGCGATCACGCGGCCGTAATCGAGGCGCTGGGGCAGCCCGTCGTGCCAGGGACGCCGCTCCGCCTCGGTCAGCCCGCCCCAGATCCCTTCCTTGAGTACGTTCTCCAGGGCGTAGTTGAGGCAGTCGCGGCGGACCGGGCACAGGCCGCACAGCTCCTTCGCCTCGGCGATGGCCTCGTAGTCCCGGGGCAGCGGGAAGAAGGTGGCGTCGGCGTCCTCGGGGTCCATGCCGTGGCACACGCCGCGGGCATGCCAGCTGGTGTCGCCGATGCCGCGCAGGCCGGTGGCCGGCGCGGCGTGGGTGGTGATGTGGCGCAAGGCGGTCTCCGATGTGCTGCTGCGTCCGGCTGGTGGAGGTCGGCAGCGGCGGACGCGGCGTCGGTGCCGGCTGCGGCGCGGATGGGCGCCGCAGCCGGGGCGGGACGGTGGTGTTGTTGCAGTGCACCGGCGGGTTGGGCCGGTCAAGCCGTTGCGGGCTGCTGTGCCTGCTGTGCGGCGAGGTCGAGGCGGCAGTGGTGCGGGGTGGCGCGCGGTACGTTGCCGCGTGCAGCGCCGTCCGGGCCGATGCGCCGGCGGCGGCACGGTTCGCCGACCGGGGCCTGGCACCATTCGCAGCGGACCGAGAGCGCGTCCGGCTGGCCCTGGGCGATGGCCGCCTCGCGTGCCGCTCGGGCGGGCCGGTAGGGCGCGAGGGCGGCCCGGGCCTCCGGCGGGATGCAGGAGCCGACCTGCCGCAGCCGCGCCTCCAGCTTCGGGTCGACCCGGCGGCTGGTGAGCTGCCGGTACTGCACGGGCTGCGCGGTGCCGGTGGCGACGGCGTGCCGGGTGCCGACCAGCTCGGCGGTCCAGGCCGCCTGGTCGTCGGGGTCGGCGGACGGGGTGGGATCGGTGTGCCGGTCCAGGCGGTCGCGCCGGTAGCTCTCCCACGGCCGGGCGATGTCCGCGGGCAGGATCTGGTACGGCGAGACCCGGATGTGCTGGCGGGCGGCGATGCAGGCGTCCCAGCCGTGCTGTGTGGCCAGGGGCACGTCGGCGAGCAGCTCGTGCCACTGGGCGAGCTGATCGCGGGCCTCGCCCTGGTCGGTGCGGATGGTGCGGGGGTCGAGCCGGCCGATGTAGGCCAGCAGGGCGGCGATTTCGCGGCGGTCCACGGCTACTCCGTTCCGGTCAGTTCGTCGAGGGCGGCGGCAAGGGCGGCGGTGTGGGCCTCCGCGCGGGTCATGCCGCCTGCGGGGGCGGGGCCGCTGCCGGGCAGGGCGTAGAGGTTCGGGCGGCCGGGGGCGTGCTCCCGGGCGATCCAGGAGCGCCAGTCGGCAGCCCAGGCGCTTGCCGAGCGAGGCTTCCAGTCGGCCCGGTGGGCACGCCACTTCGCGTCGGCGGCGCGCAGGCCGTCCTCGCCGAGGCGGGCGAGGTGCCCCTGCTGGTGGGCCCAGGCTTCGGTGGCTGGGTCGACCTGCCACTCGCCGGCCGAGGTGAGGGCAGCACCACTACTGCTGCCTTTACGGTTCATCTTCGGTTCTCTACGGTTCTGGGGGTTGGATTCCGTACCTTGCGGGGTGCGGAATCCGGCACGTCGGGGGGTCGGGTTCCGTCGCGAGGGGCCGGATTCCGCACCGGTCGGATTCCGGCGGGAAGGGGCGCTATCCGTACCCTCCTTGGGCCAGATCCCGTGCCGCCAAAGCCGCTTCTCGTCCAGCTCGGGCACCGGGTCCGACTCCGTCGGCGGCTCGACGTACACGTCCGGGTCTTCCCGCGTGGCTGCCGCGACCTTGGCCAGCCACGCGGCGGCGCGCGGCAAGCGGTAGACCGTGGTGCGCTGCGGGCCCTGCAGATGGTCCAGCACCTTCAGCTCGCCGCCCTGGACGAGCGACGTAAGCGCGTCGCGTACTGCGGTCCGGCTCGCGTTCGTGCGCTCGACCAGGCTGGAGAGTGAGGCCCAGGCAGCGCACTGCTCGTCCGGTACGCGGTCGGCGATCGACAGCAGGACCAGGCGTGCGGTCCCGCGGCTGGAGCTGTGTTTCCACACCCACTCGCGGGCGTCGACGCTCATCGGCCGCTCCCGACCGTCAGGTGGGAGGGCTGCGTCGGCCCGGCGGCCGGGACGTGTTCACGCCGGTGGGTGGAGGCCGGGAAGCGGGCGGCTGCCGCGCAGGCCAGGCCGTTGGGCCTTTTGCGCAGGGCGGAGCGCATGCAAGAATCTCCTTTGGTGTTGCCACGCTGAGACGCCCCCTGGAAGGGATCAGCGTGGTGATGGCGGCGATCTCCGCCCTTGCCGGGGCGGTCTGCCGTAAAGCGTTCGGCGTCCGGGAGTTGCCGTTCTCGGGCGCCATCGCTGTTTGCGGGCCTACCTGGCCCGGAGTGCGCGCATGCCACTGCTCCTCATGCTCGTCGCGCCGGGCGGGCTGCCCGGGGGACGACGAACATACGCACGACCCTGTGTCAAGATCCAGACTTGGTTCTTAAACTCTCTACAACTCTCTGCTTCGTGTGGATTTGCCCGTTGATGGGCTTACGTGCAGTCAGCTTCTCGTGCCTCTCGTATGGGATCGCCCCCACGGAGGCTGTTTACACCTGTTGACAGTCAGGCAAGATCGTAAGCTGTGGGCGGCGGCATCTGTCAACTGATGCGGACATCTTCGTTGGCTCTGCGGGTGGGGTGTACGCGTGAGTTGACGGGTTTGGTTTGATGGACCCCTATGTGCGACAGAGAGAGGTCGAGTGGTGGGCGACGAGGTCAGTGAGGAGGGGCGCGCTCTGGCGGAGAAGGTCGACCGACTGTTTCGGGTGATTCATCCCGAAGGGCGGGGGCCTTACTCGCTGCGCGAAGTAGCCCGAGGCGTGGCGGACATGGGCGGCCCTAGCATGTCGGCGAGCTTCCTTCACCAGTTGCGCACGGGGCAACGGGATAATCCGGGCATCAAGTACCTAAAGGCGATCGCGGCTTTCTTTGGCGTGTCGCCGGCGTACTTCTTTGATGACGACGAGGGGGCGCGCGCTCAGGCGGAAGTGACCCTGCTCGAGTCGATGCGCGACAACCAGGTCCGTTCCGTGGCCCTGCGCGCCTCCGGCCTTTCTCCTGAGACCCTCCGCACCGTGCAGGCGTTCATCGAGCGAGCTCGGGAACTTGAGGGCCTCAACGATGGCGGTCAGTCGGGACAGAGTGTATGACTCTCGTCACTTCCTGCAGGAGATGGGTCCTGTAGGAATTAGGACACTTCTGTCCGGTCGTCCCGAAAATGGCGAGGCTCTTGGGAGCGCTCTGTATTTGGGGTGGCCACGCAGGGTGTCGATCTTGGAAGTCGGAATTCTCCTCTCTGGATCATCATCCCCGGGTCACATAAAGTGCCCGATGGTGCGCCATCAGTGCGCCTGCAGCAAGCAGAAATGAAAGACCAGGGAGGGAATCGTTGCGCTCGCAGCAGCGACTCCGGATGCCGTCCTTCCGGCAACTCCGGAAACCGGTGAAGCCGGACCCACTGTCAGGGATCGAGATTCCTTCCCCCTTCGATCTGCGGAAGTTCTGCGCAGCCGTAGCGGAGCACCGAGGTCGCCCTCTACTCGTCGAGGAAGTCGGAGGAGTGAGCGGAGCGGACGACGAGTTGTGCGGCCTGTGGGTGGAACTCGACACAGCGGACTGCATCTTTTTCGAGGCGTCGACCTCCCCGCTGCACCGAGACCACATCGTCCTGCACGAGATCAGCCACATGCTCCTCGGGCACAGCTCCTCGAGCGACGCGAGTTTGGGCGCCAACCTGGGCGAACTGTTCACCACCATCGATCCCCGCACTGTCCGCAGTGTGCTGGGACGGGCGAACTTCAGCAGTCCCCAAGAGCGCGAGGCCGAGCAACTCGCCACTCGAATAGCCAAATTGGCAAAACTGACGCCCCTTCCGAAAACCCATGATCCTGAACTCGACCGTATAGCTGCGGCGTTGCGCGGTGACGGCAGATGATGAACGTCTTCACGTTTGTGGTCACCGCGCTCCTGTGGATTACCGTTGCATGGCGCGCCGTCAAGGTCTGGCGGAAGGGGCAGGACCGATCTCTTTGGTGGGCGTTCTTCGGGCTGGCCGTCATGATGACGTTGCGCATGCCGCCCGGAAGAGCGCTCGACCTATGGACTGGCGTTACCGATCTCTCCTACTTGCTGAAGCACCTCGTCGGAGGGGTGCTCGCACCAGCTGCTCTGCTGGCCTTCTTGCGTAAGGTTTCCGGGGCTTCGGATGGGCCGCGAACCAAGCGGCGGCGCATCACGTTCGCCTGTGCGACGGCGCTCGCCATGGCGATCTTGTTCTTCGCGAAACTCCAGCCGTACGAGACGCCGGCGATATTCGCGGACCCCGTGGCCCATTACGTGTTCCTCGCCTACACGCTTCTCTTCCTCGGCTACCTCACCGCCTCGCTGCTGGGAGGCATGAGGGTCTGCTGGCGCTGGGGACGCAACTCAAGTGGCCGAGCGCTCAGTTGGGGGCTTCGAACCATTGGCGTGGGCCTGGCCGCTGGCGTCGCGTATGCCGTCGTCAGAGCGACCACGATCGCCGCACGCATCCGCGGTGACGGTCTCTTCCCCGGCGCCGTGGACGACTACATCTGCACCGCCCTGCTCATGGCGGCCCTCGTCCTCATCGTCGCAGGCACCAGCCTGCCCATGCTCAGCCTGCTCCGCAGCTGGCGGGCCAAGCGGCACGCGCTACTGCGCCTGCGCCCCCTGTGGCGAGACCTCACACAGGCCACACCCTCCGTACGCCTTCACACTCCACGCGGCGCGGTGACCGAATACCTCAACCCACTCAATGTGCACGACCGTTTGTACCGCCGAGGCGTCGAGATCCGCGATGCCGCACTGGCCCTCAACAACTACGCGTCGCCCGCCCTCCGGAAACGGGCCCAGCAACACGCCGAAGCCCGCGGCCTCTTCGGTACGCAGGCTGCAATCGCCGCCGAAGCCTGCTGGCTCGCCGCCGCACGCCACGCCAAGCTCCGGGGCGCAGCACCCGGCTCCAGCGCAGAGCACCGCCCCGCGGGCGGCGGGCGGGACCTGCGCAGTGAGATCTCTGCGCTCACCCAGCTGTCCGACGCCTACCACTCCGACCTCGTCCGAGACTTCACGGACGTGGAAGACCGCCTGATGGAGCAACCGGCATGAGCACCTTCGTTGCACCCCCCACCCCCACCTACGCCGAAGCCACCCCGCAGGTGAAAGCGGCGAAGGTCCTCACCGACGTCTTCGCACCGGCCAACCTGGTCATCGCGCTGCTCCTGCTGATCGGCTGGCACAGCACCAGCAGTTTCAGCGGTGTCGGATGGGGCCTGTTCGCTGCCTTCTTCTGCGGCATCGTCCCCATGGGGATCATCCACTTCGGCGTCCGTCGCGGGAAGCTCACCGACAAGCACGTCCGCGTACGTAAACAGCGCATCGCTCCCCTCACGGCCACCTTGGCCTCAGTGGTGACCGGCATCGTGCTCCTGAACGTCCTGGGCGCGCCGCAGGAGGTCTTCGCGCTCGTCATCGCCATGCTCGTCGGCCTGGCCAGCGCGCTGACGGTGACGGTGTGGTGGCAGATATCCGTGCACAACGCCGTTGCCGGCGGCGCTGTGATGATCCTCGTCCTGGTCTTCGGCCAGGCGCTGGTCCTTCCTGCGGTCCTTTTCGTCGTGGCCATGGGGTGGTCCCGTCGCGTCCTGAAGGCACACACTCTGGCTCAGCTCGTCTGCGGCACCGCGTTGGGCTCCACCGCTGCCCTGGTGTTCACGCTTCTGCGGTAGCAGCTTCGGCGGGCGCGCCGTGTCGGGCGCGCCCCGTATCGGTGGAGCCGCCTGGTAGCCACGCGCAGCAGCGGCTGACGATCACCTCGTCCAGTCACGCTATCGCGCGTACGGTCTCGACGATGGGGGTGTCGCGCTCGAAGTATTGGTGCGCGGGGTAGTCGACGCCGTACCGTCCGTGGAGGTGGTGGACCTCCTCGTCCACGCTAAGGCGGATCAGGCCGCGGTCGGCCAGGGCCTGGGCGAGGCGTGTCTTGCCGGAGCCGGTGATCCCGATGAGCAGGACGGCGGTGCTCGCTCACGATGTCGTGCTTCCTTCCAAGGTGAGTGTGGGCTCGCCCGCGGTGATGAAGTGGTCAGGGTCGCGGCCGGTGCCGGACGCGGGCTCCCCCTTGAAGGTGGAGCCCGCTCACGGAGGTGGCGGGCGACGCATGCTTCGGGTACGTCTACGATCCTGAATGCTGTTACGCGGACCGTATGTCCGAGCTGCCCCTGGTTGGGTTACGGCCTGGTAGCGATGATCGCCTCGGTGCGGATCACCTCGTCGAACCGCCCGGTCGGGGCGAAGGCGAGCAGCGCTGCGCGCAGGTCCTGCTCGAAGGCGTCCTTGTTCGCGCCGAGCTGGGCGGGGCTGGAGTAGGAGAGGCTGAAGACCCAGCCGATGACCTCGTCCACGGTGCGGGTCAGGGTGTGATCCCAGCGCGCGGTGTTGACCTGGGAGAACGGGGAGCGGGCGAGGACGTCCTGGTGGCGCTCCTTGGGGTGGGAGTAGGTCCCGGAGCCGGCGCGACGTTCGGGGCCGAGGTAGCGGGTGCGGACCTCGTCGACGACCTGCCGCCAGGGGGCGGGCTCGAGGTCGCCGGGGGCGCCGCCGGAGGCGAGGACGATCGCTCCGCCCGGCTCGATGATCCGGTCGAGGTCCCGGGCGACGCGGTCGCGGTCCATCCAGTGGTACGCCGCGCCCATGATGGTGAGCAGCACGGGCCCGATGTCCATCGTCGGGAGGGTGGTGGAGTCGCCCTCGTGCCAGGTGATGTTGGTGATGTCGTGCTCGGCGGCGAGGCGGCGGCCCTCTTCGAGCATGCCCTTTTCGGGGTCGACGGCGATGACCTCGCCGACGAGCGGGGCGAGGTCGAGGGCGATGATGCCGGGACCGGCACCGAGATCGAGGACGCGCTGGCTGCCGGTCAGGCCGAAGCGGTCGGCGAGCAGGGTGTAGAACTCGGGCGCGTAGCGGGGCCGGAAGACGACGTAGTACGGCGAGGTGGAGGCGAACAGTTCTTCGGGCGTGTACGAGGGGGTGGAGGGGGTCACGGATCCAGTCTCTCGCCGGGGTGCGGTCAGGGGCGGGTGATCGGTCAACGAGCCGGGGTGGCGTTCAGGTGCTCCCACCAGTCGGTGAGGGGGCGTGCGCCGGAGCCCTCGCGGGCGACGGAGTTGTCGGGGTGGCGGTCGCGGGCGCCGAGGAGCTGTCGCTCGACGTCATCCAGGTCCGGCCGGTCGAGAAGGTCGGGGACAGGGTCGTCGACCGCGTTGAGCCACCGGAAGCCGTACTGCATCATCACGGCCAGCCGCTCGTGGCCGGAGCGGTTCAGGCCGCCGGCGTGCCAGGTGCGGTTCTCGAAGAGCACCACGTCGTACGGGCCGATGTCCGGAGTGATCGCGCCGGACGGGTCGATGGCCCCCCGGGGGACGGAGACGGGCCCGGTGCGGGTGTGACTGCCGGGCACGAACATCGTGAGCCCGGCGTCCGGGCCTGGGTCGGTGAGGAAGTACGCCACCTTGATCGCCAGACGGGGCGTGTGCTCGACGCCGAGGTCGGTCACAGTGGAGGACATGTCGCGGTGCCATCCGTGCCGGGACGGCACGCGGATGGTGCGCTGCTCGTCCGGCAGGGACGGCATGGAGATCAGGTTGCTCGACAGCAGATGGATGTTGGGGCTGAGTAGCGCGATGAGCGTGGGCAGCACGGCCGGGTTGGCGACGAGCGGCAGGAAGGCGTCGTCCAAGGCGACGACGCCGCGGAAGCCGTCCTTGCCGTCGACCGAGCGGTCCCTGCCTGCGGTCCGGTCCGTGGCGAGGAGTCGGCCTGCGGCTTTGGCCGCGCTGTCGCGGGCCTTGGGGTCGAGGGCGCCGCGCAGGATGAGCAGGCCGTCGCGGTCGAAGGTGGCCAGCTGCTCAGGGTCGGGTGCGAGCGGGGTAGTCATCACTGCTCCTTCAACATCGAGAGCGCCTGGTCGGTGAGTGCGGCGGCGGACATGCCGCAGTACTCCAGCAGGTCGGCGGAGGGCAGGGGGCGGCCTGGGTCACGGTAGCCGACTACGCGGACACGGGCGGCTTCGCCGCGGCCGGCGAGCAGGGCTCGTACGGCCGGGGCCTGCGTGACGGTGGCCAGCAGTACGGGGGCCCCGGTCGGGAACAGGCGGTCGAAGGCGCCGTCGGGCAGTGCGGCGGGCCAGGTGCCCGGGGGGCCAAGGACGGTGAGGTCGTTGATGTGCACGTAGCGGATACGGGCGTCCGGACGGGCGGCGGCGAGTTGGCCGGCCGCGGCGGACAGCTCGCGCGCCGCGACATCCCCGGCGGAGGCCAGGACGATGTCCGGGTGCTCCGGGCTGGGGGTACTCAGGTGGGTCCAGATCGCGGCGCCGCTGGTCAGCTCCTCGCGGAAGGTGTCCGGGGGGAACGCGAGCGTGTGGTGCTTGTCGGCAATCAGGAAGTTCGCCCCATCCCGCCCGGCGAGCATGACCGCGAGGACGGCCGCCGCGCGGGTGGCATCGGCCGGGGTGTAGACGTGCACGGTGGGGTTCTCCGTCTCCAGCATCGCGGAGACGAGCCCGGGGTTCTGGTGGGTGTAGGTGTTGCGCCAACCCAGCGAGGTGATCAGGTAGTTGACGTTCGCCAGCCCACCGGCCCCGGTCGCGGTCCGCGCGCTGCGGTGCTTGAGATGCTGGACGAGCACGCTCGTGTTCACCGCGGCGAACGCCTCGTACGTGGCCAGCAGCGCGTCCCGGCCGGTCTCGGTGTAGCCCTGCAGCCAGGCGTGGCAGATTTCCTCGTTGAGGATCTCGCTCGCCCACTCGGGCATCGGGCCGTCTCCGCCGTCGGCGGCCAGGCGCAGCCGGTTGGAGGCGGACTCGTCAGGGCTGAACAACCGGAAGGCGCCGGCGGCGGCGCGCTCGCGGATCACCGCGCTGACCAGCGGCCACGCCTGTTCTCCGCGGACGGCGAGTGGTGCCACGGGCGGAGCCGAGCGGGGCCGGGGCGCCGGGTGCGGCAGCGCCTGCTGTACGAGGCCGGACGGCTGTCCTCGGCCGGTGAACAGCGCAGCGGGCTCGTACGAGGCCAGCCACGCGGCGAGGGCGTCGAACTCCTCCCGGTTGCGGGCGGGGTCCTTCAGCGGGGTCTTATGGACGGCCGGGGTTCCGGCGATCCGGCGGCCGGCGACCTCCTCGGGGCCGGTCGCGCCCTTGGGCATGGTCAGGACGAGCACCGGTTGCGGGCGGGCGACTCCGAGCGGGCGCAGCCGGGCGAACACCTCGGCCAGGACCGCCCGGAAGCCGGCCACGGCGGAGCCGTCGTGGAGGAACGGCTCGTACCCCAGGCCGGTGAAGTACGCACGCAGCTCGTCCTCGTCGAGCCCGGCCAGGATGGAGGGGCCGCCCATCCGCAGGCCGTTGGCCAGGACGACGGGCAGCACCGCGCCGTGCAGCCCGGACCCGAGCAGCGCCCGCCGGGCCGTCCACGCCGCCGCGGTGGCGCCGGTCTCCAGCTCCCCGTCGCCGAGCAGCGCGACCACCAGGCGGTGTGGGGCGTCCAGGACCATGCCCTGCGCGACGGCGAGCGCCGGCCCGAGCTGGCCGCCGGTGTAGCGCACGCCGGGGATGAGCGGGGTGATCTCCCCGCCGTAGGCGCGGGTGTGGGGGAAGCCTGCGGCGAGGGCGCGCATGTCGGCCGCGGACCAGCCCGGTCCGTTGCCGGTCAGGGTGAGGGTCTTGGTCAGGTAGGCGTGGGCCAGGGCGGAGGGTCCAGCGTGCCCGGCGCCGTGGACGACCAGGAGCTCGCTGCCCGGGGGACGTCCGGCGGTGAGCGGCCCCAGGTGCGCGAGCATGAAGTTCACCGGCGGGCACACCCCCCAGTGGCCGCTCGGCGCCTCCTTCACGTCCTCCACCCGCAGCGATCGGGCGGGCAGCACGTTGTCGTTCAGGTACAGCTGCGCGGCGCACAGGTAGTTCAGCGCCCGCCATGCGGCTGTGACGGCCGAGTCCGGCACGCAGGCTGCGGCTTGCGCGGCGGCCCGCCCCCAGGCGGGGAAGTCGCCCGGGCCCGCCATGGCAGCGGGCTCGGGGAGCAGAGCGGTCTTGGTCACCGTGCCGCCCCCTTCCGTGCGGCGACCGCATCCACGGCGGCGGTGACCCGCCCGGCCCGGATCTCTGGGGTTCCGGCCTCGGTGATCAGGTGGAGGATCTGAGCCTGCTCGTGGATGGGCACCACGCTCCAGTCCAGCCCGGCCTGCTCCAGAGCGGCGGCCAGGTCCTCGGCCACACTGCGCGGGGTGCGGTCCCGCACGCCCTGCACGGTCAGCGGCACCCCGGTCACACCGTCGGTGACAGCAGCGTACGGCACCGCGGCCTGGCCGCGCAGCGCGTAGGCCACGACGGTCTTCGCGCTGCTGGTGGGGAAGGTGACGCGCAGCTGGGCGCCGCGCTGGCCGACCGGCCCGCGGCAGGGCAGCAGCAGGAAGTCCAGGCTGCCGATCCGCCCCGGACGGGCCACCACATGCACGACGTCGGAAGCGGCCGGAAGCGGGAGCAGGGCCAGCGGATTCGGCCCCGCCTGGTCATGCTCGGACAGTACGGGCGGGCGGGTGACGGCGATGATGCCGCCCTGGCCGCCCCCGGCGCGCCGCGCCGCCTTGTGCGTGAACAGCGTCCGGTCCACCGCCGCGAGCAGGGTGTTGGTGAAGTCGTGCTTCCAGCTCCGCTCCCGCTTCGCGGGCAGGTCGCCGGTGGTGACGAACATCAGGGCGAAGGAGACCGTCACTGGCAACACGGAGCCGAGCCGCTCCCGCAGCACCCCGAGGGCCTGGTGGAACTGGGCGGCGTCATCCACGACCGCGGCGAGGATCACCTCGTCTCCGCCGAAGGTCGCCGCGCAGCCGGAGTCGAAGAGCTGCTCGCGGAACCACGCACGGGTCGTGGCCCCCAGGGTCGCCATGACCTCGTTGCCGGCCAGGTGCCCGTAGGAGGTCGGGCTTGTGGAGTTCGTCCGCTCCACGTGGTCCTTCAGCCCGTCGACGTCCCCGATCGCCAGCGCCACCAGCCGCCCCTCGTCCAGAGCGGCGGCCAGGCAGCGCGGGATGTGGCTGTGGAAGTCGGGGAAGGCGACCAGGCCGGTGACCGCGTCCTCGCGGCTGCCTTCGCACCAGGTGCGCAGCGGCAGCTGACTGGAGTCGAACAGGGGCACCGATGACGACAGCGGGTTGTGAGCCGGGGGTGTTGCCGGGCGGGATATGCGGGACGGCTCCATCAGCCGGCCACCTCCGAGGCGATCGTGCCGGTCGTCGCAGCCTTGAGTGGCAGCAGCGGCGGGAGAGAGACGAGGGAATGCAGTCGCGGCGCGCTCATGACGGGCGTCAGCGGCTCGGTCGTGTGGTGTCGGTCTACCAAGGCGGTGTTCCAACCGACTGCTGCGGCCCCGTGTACGTCAGCGTTCAATGTGTCGCCGACGTGCAGCAGCTCCCGCGGACGCAGCCCGCTGGCGCGCTGGACTGCGGCGAACGCCTCTGGCTCCGGCTTGATCGCGCCGGTCCGCGCCGAGTAGAAGACGGTGTCCAGCAACTTCTGGAACACCTCTGGCTCCTGCTCGGGCACCGAGGAGCCGAGCGCGTTGGTCATGGCGTACAGGGCGAAGCCCCGCCTCCGGAGCACGGCCAGCGTGTCCGGCACGTCCGGGTACAGCTGCGGGTCCTCGGCCCGGCACCGAGCCCGCTCCAGCACCTCGGTGAGCGGGCCGGTGAGCCCGGGCCGCCCGAAGCCGTCCGCGAGCTCGTGGGCGAGGTCCTGCGGGGTGACCAGGCGCCGCTTGGCACCCCGGCCCATCAGGGCGCGGGCCTCCTCCAAGGAGATGCCGAGGACCTCGGCGACCTGGCCGGTCGTCGCCACCGGCTCCGGGCGCACCAGCGTGCCGCCCATGTCGAAGCAGACCGCCCGCACCCCGGTCCACATCACCCGGCCGGTCACGACCCGACCTCCCACGCCGGGAGAGGCGAGGAGGTGACCGGCAGCGGGGCGAGCCCGGCGCCGGGCCCGGACGGCAGCAGCCCCGCCTCCACGGCGGCCGGCTCGGTGAACACCTGCTGCCGCAGCGGCTCCAGAGTCAGATGCCACTCCACCGCCGGAATCTTGTCCCGGCAGCACGCCCCGGCCAGCGCGAGCGATGCCCACAGCCGGTCGCCGTGCGGGAACGTCGCCATCCCCAGATCGGCGGCGACCTCAGTGGTGTGCAGGGAGCGGGCCAGCCCGCCCGACCAGCCCGGGTCGGTCTGCCACACGTCCACCGTCCCACCGGCCAGCAGCCGCATCTGCTCGTGCTCGTCGACCGCGTGCTCGCCGGCCGCCATCGGAACTCCGATACCGGCCGCCCGCACCCTGCCCCAGGCGAAGCCGCCCGGCTCCAGCAACTCCTCGGCGAACGCGACCTCCAGGTCGGCCAGCACGGGTAGCAGGGCGAGCGCCTCGTCCAGCCGGCACCGGCGCAGCCCGTCGACCATGAACCGACCCTCGCCCGCCGCCTCCCGCAGAACCTCCAGCACCCTGGCGACGGCCCGCGTCCCCTGGCGCAGCAACTCCTTGGTGAGCGGCCACTTCTGCCCCCAGAACCCCTGCTCGGCGATCCACGCCGCCGCCTTCACCGCCTCCGGACGAACCGGGTCCAGGCCGAGCGCGGACGCGTACACCGGCACCCGGGCCCGTACCGTGCCGCCCAGCAGCTCCGGCACCGACCGCCCCGAGGCCCGCGACGCCAGATCCCAGCACGCCAGCTCGGTCGCCGACACGGCCTGCCGGGCGTGTGCCCCCTGCTGGTGCCGGCCGGCCCGCGGTCGGTAGCCGAGCTTGCGCGGCGCCGCCGCATCGTGGCCGACCAGCCCGTCAGCGAGGGTGTCCACGACGAGCCGCGCCACGCTCTCACCCACGGGCGCATGCCAGCCCGAGACCCCGTCGCCGACCACCTCGATCGTGAACCGCGTCCGGTGCTCCGGCCACGACGGACCCGCCGGCGCCACAGCCACCGCGGCCACGGCATCCGGTAAGCCCTCTGGAAGACCGGCCGGCTGCCCGGCCACCGGCCACACCCGCACCGCCCGCACCACCGTCGCGGCACTGCGGCGCTGCCCGGCCATCAGATCCGCGCCCCAGTCAGTTGCTCCGCGGCGAAGGTGTACGCCCACGGTGAACGGTAGTTCTGCCACCACTGCGGGCGAAGCCCCGTCCGTGCGAACAGCTCCTCGATCGCGCGGCGCATCTCCAGGTTCCACTCGATGGTGTCCGACCCCGGTGTGCGGTAGACGTCCATTAGCGGGTTGTGCGCCTGGTACGTCTGGAACCGCGGGAACGCCGTGGTCACCGGCACCAGCCGCTTCAGGTTCTCCACTGCCTCCTCGACCGGGTCCAGGCCCACGATGTACGTGAAGTCCGTGGTAATGCCCCGTTCCTTCGCCGCCCCGAGCGTGGCGACCATCTGTTCGATTGTGAGCGCGGCCTTGGATTGCTTGAGGATGTTCGCCCGGTTGGTGAAACACTCCACCGTCAGCGTCAGGTGGAACGGACCGAGTGCGGCGGCCCGGTCCAGGCCCGCCTCGCTGGTGAGGACCGACGACAGGAAGTGCAGAGTCCCTTCGCAGCCAGTGCTGCGCATCGCGGCACGCACACCCTCCAGGTGCTCCAAGGCCAGGTGCTCGTACAGGAAGCACCCGGTGCACACCGTGACGGTCTCGACTCCCGACAGGTCCGGGACGCCGGAGTTCGCCGCGAGGGCGGCGAAGTAGCCGGGCAGGTCGAGTTCGCGGATCGCCGGGTCCGCAGCGCCTTCCAGGGTGTTCGGACAGAAGGTGCACCCGACACATTGGGAGCGCTGGTTGGAGTTCAGGGTGAGCATCTTCGTGCCGTTGCGCCAGTAGCCCAGCACGGCGTCGTCATCCTCGATGCCGGTGACCGTGCCGACCCGCTCACCATGCAGCCGCAGCTCGCGATCGTCGATTTCGAACGGCGAGTCCTGGCGGCCCAGAGAGAGGATCAGATACGACGGGTCGGTCGGCCGTGAGTCCAGCTCCAGCTGGAACCGCATGCGCGGCTTGTCCAGCGGCGAGCGCGCTCCGCAGCTGTTCAGCGCGATGAGCAGCACGTCTTCGGCGTTGATCTCCCACTCGCGGGCCACGTCCTGCAAGTGGCGTATGGACTTGAGCACTTTGATCTCCTGGTCTCGGTGGACGGTTGGGGATGCCCTAATGGAGAGCCGTGAAGGGGGTTAGGCGGGCGGTCGGGTTCGCTTCCGAAAGCCGTGGGGGGCTCCGTCGCCGACTGCGTAAGGGGTGAACTGAGCGGGGGTGTGGTCGATGGGCAGGTCGGGCTGCCAGGCGGTGAGGATCTGAGCACTGCACACGAACAAACCGTCGGGAAGATGATCGAGTGGGTACCACTCCCAGTCGCCGACGCTCTCGTTCGGCTGCGTGGTCGGCTGTCCGTGCCAGGCATGCACGAGGGCACCGACGGTGACCCGCAGGACGCCTTCGACATGGTCGACGAGCGTGCCCAGGAGTGTGACGGCGCTGGTGTGAGTGGTGAGACCGGTCTCCTCGCCGAGTTCGCGCACCACTGCGGCATCGAAGGACTCACCGGCCTCGACGGTTCCACCGGGCAGTTCGAGGGTGCCGCGTTTATGGCGGCCCAACAGGAGGCCCTGCTTGCTGACGAGGATGGCTCCGACGCCGACAGCCGCGTGCGGCACTGGCGGCCTGCTGCTGCGGGGGCGGCTGGAGACCATTGCCGGCCGGTCGGGCAGGCGGCGGGCACGGATGAGCTGCTGGATGACCGCGGCGCTTTCGTCCGGGTGGTGCAGCAGGTCAATGGTCTCGACACGGAAGCCGTACTCGGTGAGTAGGTCCTCCCACAGTTGCGGTGCCAGGACCCACATCTGGGTGGCCAGCGGTGGATCGTCGCGCAGCAGGATCATCTGCTCGCGCGGTGTCACCTGCGTGGACGGACCGAGACCGTTCAGGTCGGTGTGCAGGAGCGAGAGGATCAGCGGTGCGCCGGGACGCAGTCCGTCGCGCAGGGCTGGCAGCGCCCGGTGTGGGTCGATGAAGGCCAGTGTGCCGATGGCGTACGCGGCGTCGAACGGCTCGACCTCGGCGAGGTATTCGGCTACATCTCCTTGTGTGAACTCCACGTCCGGGGTACCGGCGTGGGTGGAGGTGGCGCGTTCGTGCTGGGTCGGGGATAGTTCAATTCCGGTGACGCGAGCGCCGTGGGTGGGCGCGAGGTGGACGGCGTGATGGCCTGCCCCGGACCCGATGTCCAGGACGCGGCGGCCGGTGATGTCGCCAAGGATTTCAGCACCTGGCCCGATCCCCTCCCACGGCGTCCAGGACATTCGGTCGGGAATGGGCGGCGTGTAGGAACGCGCGAGTTGGCGCTGGCCGTAGATCTTCCAGGCTCGAGTGTTGATGTCCTCCACGGGCACGGTGCCTCCTCGGTGGGCGGTAGACGGTCAGGCGTGCGTGATGAGGTAGGCGGGGCCTTCGCCAGTTCGGGCACGTTCGAGGGCGTTGAGACGGGAGAAGTCACGGGGCGCCATCAACTCCTGCCAGCCGGCCATGTCGTGCACGGCCCACATGTCGTGTTCTGCGGGATCGAGGCGGATCTGTGCTAGTTGGTCTCTGGTCAGTTGGCCGCCGTCGAAGATGAGCCCCACTTTGTTCAGCGGCATGCGCGGCCCGGCGTGCAGAAAGTGCGTGAGTAGCAATTTCGGTGCTGTCAGCCCGAGTTCGAGACCGGTCTCTTCGAGTCCTTCGCGCCGGGCGGTCTGGAGCGGGTCCTCTCCCTGTGCGTCGAGGTTGCCGCCTGGGAATTGCCAGAGCCGGGAGCCGTAGACCGAGCGCAGCTGTACTGGTCGGTCGTCCTCGTCGCGGACGTACAGGCAGCCGTACACGGTGTGGTGGGGAACGGTCTGTGCGTACTGCGTGGGTGTCATCGGCATGGGGCGGCCCGGCCGGGCGGGGCGGTGGTCGAATTCGAAGGCGAGAGCGCCGAGAGCTTCCTTGGCCGGCGGGTAGATGCTCCGGAGGTTGGCGAGCAGTTCCCCGAGCGGTCCGTCCGGGTCGATGCGCGCGGGGTCCTCCGAGCTGAGCAGAGCCTCGAAGGAGGCGTAGCGGGTGATCCGCTGCACGATGACGTCGAGTTCCCGGTCGCTGTCCTGGTCATGGAAGACGACCAGGTCGCCAGCTGCGATGACGCGCTTCTGCGGGGTGGCCACCCTGACCTCGATCGTCTTACGGCCTGCCTCCACTTGGCGGTAGTACCTCGGGAGCAGGCGCATGTGGTGCTCATGCCGTTCACCTCCTGTCGCCGGACCAGGGATGGCCGAGACTGCTTGCTGGATGTCGTCAGGCACGAGCGCCTCCGATCGATGCTTGCGGCTGGTCTGTTGCGGGGTGTGCGGGCTACTGGAAGACAAGCCAGGGCTTGTCCGGGGCGGACCTTCAGGGTGGCCGGTTCACTGGGGGTGGTCTTGGGCTCGTAGGCGCGCCAGGGTGCGGTGCCCGCGGTCCTGTGTTTCCGCATCGCTGTGCGTGGCGCCGTACTGGATTCCGGATAGGGCGTCGAGAGCGGAGTCGATGACGAAGCGTTCTTCTTCGGCTGGGGTGAGTTCGCGGCCGTAGCCGGCCATGAACGCGTCGCAGAGGCGCGGCTGTGTGGCCCAGGCGTCCGCGAGGCGGACCAGATCGCGGATGGCCGGGCCGGGCTCGCTGCGCTTTGTGTCAGCAGACGCCGTGTCCCCCGCTGGTCGTGTCGCTTTACGAGGCGGCCAACGACGTGGTCAGTGTCGTATTGCAGCAGCGCATCGTGTCGTTATCCCCATCCAGAGCTGTGACGAAGCCCACACTCTACTGGCTCTGCCTAGCCCACCCTGACAAGATCCGCCGAACTGCTCTGCCTTGCAGCCCGGTTGCTTCGATGCGCATCTCCTTTCCCCTGGCGTGCGTGCGGGGAAGCCGTCAGAATCTGAAGGTGACAGGGATCTCAGAGGATGCAGCAGTTTCGTCGGTTTGGGACCAGCAGAGCATCTGGTCTCAGAGTGCGAACCGACTCAAGGCGTCAGTCGAGCGGGCACGTGCGTTGGCATTGGCTCTGGGCATTGCTGCAGCAGCCATGGGGACGGCGGCGTCCCAGATGATGAGCTGGAACTCCCTACTGGGTAAGACACTCGCCTTTGCCGCCGCGGCTGCTGCTGGAGCGGCTCCCCTGGTGGCACAGCGCGGCGGCCCGAATCGGTTGAGCGATTGGACGCGCCTGCGGGCAGTGTCCGAGGCGCTCAAGGCCGAGGTGTATACCTATCTGGCTCGAGTTGGTCCTTACCGCACGGCGACGTCGCCGACGGCACTGCTCGCCGAGCGCAGCCGCAGCTACCGTTCCGACGGCATCGACCTGGTGCGTTACACCACAGGGATCGCAGCACGGCCGCGATCGGTCCCGGCGGTAGTCGATGCCGGCACCTACGTGGAGTATCGCCTGCGACAGCAGATCGCGACGTACTACCGGCCCAAAGCGGAGGCGATGCATCGCAAGGTTCGGTTCGTCGAACGGATCGAGTTGCTGCTGGGGGGCTTTGGCGCGATGCTCGCTGCTGCCGCGGGTGTCTTTTCCGTGGAGCGGGCGGCAGCGTGGATTGCCGTTGTCGCGTCGGTCTCGATCGCGGTAACGGCGCATGCAATCGCTCAGCGATACGCGTATCAGCAACTTGAGTTCACGCGCACCGCTGAGGAACTGGAACGTCTGCTTGAACGATGGGGCACGTCACCCCATCACTCTGCGGAGTTCGCTGACGCATTCGTCGCCGAGTGTGAAGGTGTCATCTCCGTTCAGAATGAGGCATGGATGATCCGCTGGAACGTGGGGTGAACCGTTCCGTGAGTGGGGCGGCTTTCAGCATGGTGACCTGTAGTGCTCCCTCGGTGCGGCGTCCTGCCAGTCGGAGTTGCTGAGAGGGCCCGTGAGCATTCCGCACAGAGCCGCTGCCCACGCCCAAGGGTCTACACGGATCCTCGTGATGCCGTTTCCGTCTGCGACGTCGATTCGGGTGGCATCGGGGCTGAAACCGACAGCCGCGTCGCGGTGTGTCACGAACAAATCGGGACCAACCTTGCGGTGACTCGCAACGTCCCACAGGGTTAGAGCCACGTCGGAAACATCCCCATCTCCGACCACAGCCAGGGTAAGACCGTCGGGACTGAACAGCGCACGAGAAACACCTCTTTCGGGTACGAGACTTTTCCCGATTTTCTTTTGGGTAGTGACGTCCCACAACGTCACGGAGCCACCACCAAAATCGTCATTGTTGTCCTCACCGACTGTCGCGAGGACGCGTCCGTCAGGACTAAGTGCCGCATTCCTGGCGTTGCGGACTTTGAAGGTAAGTTGGTTTCCAGTTGCGGTGTCCCACAAACTCACGGTCTGTTGACGGTCGGTGAGGGCCAGCGTCGCTCCATCCGCACTAAGTGCAGCTTGGTCTGCGTATCCGTTGCTCACGGGATCCGGACCATAATTGTGGGTCTCAGAGCCGGTTGATAGATTCCACCTTGCAACCCTGGATTCCCCCTGTAGCGTGCCGTACAGCTCTCTACTGTCCGGAGAGAAGAGCAGCGTCGGGAGACCGCTCTTCAGGCCGGGTGTGTAGTGCATCTGCGCTACACGATGGCCACTAGGCACCTCGAAGACTTCGATCGGAGAGCGCCGGAATGTTCCTACGCTCTCAGCCACAGCGAGCAGTGATCCGTCCTCGTTGAACGCCAGAGTTGTGCCCGTCTCGGCAAGCCGGATCGTGCCGGTGAGGGTTCCTGTGCGGCTATCCCGCAGTTGCACCACGGGCTGCTGAGAGTCCGCCGTGGCGAAGGTGTTCGTGCTGGGGCTTATGGCGAACCCATTGAATGGGGCCTTGGCCTTGGGTAGGGCGTGGTGCTCGGCGAGCCGTCCACTAGTCGTGCGCTCCCAGATGACCACTGCCCCGTCCTTGGTCAAGGTTGCGACCTGTTTTCCGTCAGCAGCGGCCGTTTCGCGGTCACCGTTTGTGTCGCTGTACTGGGGCTCGACAGGAGTGTCCGAGCGCATGGTGTGGGCAGCTTCCTTTTGGTCGGTCGTGGTCCGCAGCCTCTTGTGCGACTTCAGGTCCCACAGCTCCCAATGCCTCATGTCTGTCGAGTGGACAACCGCATGCCGACGATCGTCCATCAATAGACCGTAGTTCAGCGACATATTCTTTGACGGGATCCAAGGGCGGGAAGATCCTGGCTCATAAACCCTGGCCTCACCTACGAGGTCCGCCGTCTCGCCGTAGTTCACCACCACACCGTCATCTGTGGTGTAGCCCTCGAAACTCCAACCCGGTGTGGAGATCGTTTGCCGGGTTCGTAGGTCTGGCAACCCGAGCACCTGCACCCTCTCGTCTCTTCCGCAGGTGAGAGTCTTCCCTGAGGGTGCCATTTCGGCCACGTCGCACGAAAGGACCTTCAGAGTACGGTGGTTAGGAACGTCCCACACGGCTATCGATGCTCCAGCACCAAACGCCCCTCCAGCCATGAGAATTTCACCATCCGGGCTTAGCCCGCCACCGTTGTCACGGATTGCGCCTGTGCTTTCGGTCTTCGGAACCGAGAAAGTCTCCTTGGTTCGCAAAGTATCGGTGTCCACTAGGTGGACCTGCTCGCCGTGCTGTCCGGTGCGCAACGCCAGAGTCTGACCGTCGGCGCTGAGGGAACGCGCTCCGCCGTCAGGCCAACTGAGCAGAGTTCCTTGCAAAGTTCCCCGACTGCGTGCAGTTTTCACATCCCAGATCTGAACGGTGTTGTAATCCCGCTCGATAAAGAGGAGTCCGCCATCAGGGCTGAGGAACAGTCGTGACACCACACCCTTTTTAGGTGGAATGATGGTTCGTACCTTGTTGAAGCTCGCCAGGTGTGAGGCCAATGCGTTTTGAGCCTCGGCCGTGGACTCCTGACCGTAAGCGGCCAAAGCCAACTGAACGGCCTTCTCCGGTTCAGTCTTGGAAAAACCTAGCGAGGCTGCGGCGAGCTTCCGAGAGAGTGCCGTACGTCGCTGGGCCTCGGCGTCCCCCTGCGCAGATACAGCCAGCGAGCTTAGGCCGACCACGGCTGCAGTGACGACGGCAACGCCGGCGCGGAGACGCCTAGCACGCCGCTTGGTCGTGCGCCGACTATCACTGAGATATCGGATCTCTCGCTCGGTCAGGCCAATTTCGTGCTCCTCGCCCCAAGGATGCTCTTGCCATTTTTCAGCAAGAGCTAGTTCCTCGGCGCGGAGCAATAGACCGTCTTTGCAGCCACTCTCCCACCACTCGTGAGCTAGATTGCCCAGGCGTGTGTGGAAGGCATCCCAGCGATGGCGTTGCGTGACGAAGGAGACGATGCGCTGAATCCCTCGTTCAGAATCTTCATCGCTTCCCTCAATCATGTGGAAGCTCTGGTATGAGCGGAGCGGCTCCCAACCATGCTCGTTCATTGCGGCCGTGACGCCCGTGGCCAGGTTCGGGTCGATGATGACAGGCAGAATCCGCTTGCGTAAATCGATTGCCTTCATGCACTCGTCACGACAGTACGGGGACCGCAGTGAATCCTCACTCACAAGGAGGATAAAGGCATCGGAGGTGCGGATCCCCTCGTCGATAGCCTGCCGCCACTTCTCGGAAGGCTCGATCGCCTCCCAGTCCACCCAGACGTGGCGCAGCTTGCCTTCCAGACTCTCTCGGATTCCGCGGGCGACGGCGCCGTCCTTGCGTGAATAGCTAAGGAACACCTTGCCCGTCGCTTCCGGCGACGGGGCGTCCGCCCGTGGCTCGGAGGAGGCGTCGCTGAACGGGTCCGATGTCGTGCCGAGCCGTGATGCGAGATCCCGGAGGAGGGCCGAGGAGAGAGCTGCAAGCAGTCCGACGCCGGCGACCAGTCCCACCCAGTACTGCTGATGTTCGTATGTCGGCCCGAACAGGCTGGCGGAGAACTGTGCGTCGAGCAAACGTACTGCGTCTGCAGCTTGCTCCATGCCTGGAGCAACTTCGGCTGTGCCGAACGCAAGTGGACGGCCCACGGTCCGCAGGACCCAGGCGCCGCCACCCGCGATCACTGCAGCAACGAGAGCGTGTGTAGCGAGAAACCATCCCGAGGTGCGTACAGACCGTGGGCCTCCCCGTCCGACATTTTCCTGCCCCAGGGGAACACCTCCCACGGCTACTTGAACCCCAGCCCACCAGACGGTGCCCGCGATGCCGAGGGGCAGGAGCGTCATGGCCTCCCAGAAGTAGAAGCTTCCGGACGGTGCCACGGTGACCTGCCAGGCCAAAGCGACGGTAATGGCGAACGGCACCGCGAGGGCCTCCGGTCGCAACAGACGTTGCCAAGCCCAGGAAGCCGCAATCTTGCCGATTTTCCCGGCCTTCCAGATGGCTACCGGTGAAGGACCTGGGAAGTACACAAAGAACGGCACGTACAGCCCTAGAAGTGCAGCCGATGGCCCGAAGAACGGGTAGAAGAGCGCCCAACTGACCAAGCAGGAGGCAAGCCAGGCCGCTGTCTTCTTGGCGCCCGGCCGACGCTCCCTTGAAGTCGATTCGTCTGGTGAAGAATGCGCCTGACGCGCCACACCTGCCCCCGTGTGCGATCGTCCACCTGCAAGACGATGTGCAGACTACCGAGGGCAGCAACCGGCTGGCGTCATGTCCGGCGGTCTGGCTGGTTATCCACACAAGCGGCCAGCGTGAGGGGGAACACAGGTGCCACAGCATCTCAGCTGTCCGTCAACGTGGCTGGCTGCTCTGTCGCGTCCGACGTGCCGGGCATGGGAAGCCTCGTCCCGGGCCAACTGCGCCCGGTCTTCGGCGGCCCGGGCTCGGTGACCTGCATGTCTCTCAGCTGCACGACCCATACGGCGCCGTACCACCGCGGGTGGCAGGCAGTCGGCGGACGTTGCCGAGATCGGCTGCCTGTTCTCGGAGCCGCGTGATCTCGTCGTGCTGGGCAGCGAGTTGCGAGAGAGCGACGGTCTTGAACTCGGTGAGGTCGGCTACGACGTCGTCCCGCTTGGCGGCTCGAGCCTTGAGCTCGGCGACTTGAGCCTTGAGCCGTTCGATCTGCGCGGCCCGTGGGTCGCCGGTCTCTCCGGCCTGTTGCAGAGCCACAAGGCGCCGCACGAACTCCTCGGCAAGATGCTGGTAGGGGCCGGGCCGGGTGGTGCCGTCCCGGTTCCTCTTTGGGTAGAAGCCGGTCCGAGTGACGTCGGCCTCCAGGGCCAGGCTCTTGAGATCGCACTTGCCGCCCGGCGGGAGTTCCCCGCGCAGAAGACGGTCCATGGCCGCTCGGATGGCGTCCTCGTTGCGCGCGCGGTCGCTGTCGTTGATCCGCCCCATCAGATCTCGTCCTTCCCGGCCGCACCTGCGGAGGCGGCTTGGTCGATCTCGGCGAGAACCCGCTCGGCACGGGCCACGCTCGCTTCCAGCCGGGTCCGCTCAGTCTTCTGCCGACGGCTGAGGCTGCCGATGAACACCTTGGCGGTTTCCCGAGATTCCTCCCACACTGGGCGGTGGCACGGATGGTGCGTGGCCTGGGGGCAGCGGGCAGAGTCACACATGCCGGCAAGCGGCCGGTCGGCATCCGGAGTGCCGGCCAGCCGTAGACACAGGGCCTTGGCCGGATCGATGAACCAGCAGTAGTTCGCCGTCCCCAGGTGGAGGGTGCGGGCCCGAGTCGAGAGCATGGAGACGACCTCCAGGTCGTTGTCGACCAGCTGGGGCGCGAGCTCGGAGAGCTCGTGGAGCCAGCCGTCGACGCTGGTGAAAAGACTGATCAGATCGCGGGCGCCGGGACCGGACGGCATGACCCCGCGCCGATAGTCGCGGTAGACGTTGGCCAGAATGCCGACGTTGCGCTCTTCCTCGAGCTCGTTGATCTCAGCGAGGAACTTCGCCTGAGCGCCGCCCGGTCGCGCCGCGTACCCCTCCGTAGTAACTACAGACAGGTGCTTGAGCTGCAGTTTTGCCGCCAGCAGGCCGCCGGGACGATACGCGATCTCCACGGCGAGGGTGCGCCTGAGCGCCCGTGGCGTCACTGGGCCCTCCGGGATGGGGGCCAGACCCAGCCGCTGGCCTGCCGGCCCGTTCACCCAGGTTCTGAAGTTCTGGTACGTCGTGTCGCAGAAGACCGGATGGAACAGCGAGGTACCGGGCGCCGCGTCCGGGCCAAGGAGCTGCTCGGCCACTTCAATCGCTTCGTAGACCTCCCGGGTCACCACCCACTCGTCCCGGACGCCTCCGAGCGGCTGGCCCTTGATCAGCTTGCCCGTGAGCCGGTAGCGGAACAGGCCCGGAATGATCTCCTGTGGCGGCTGACGGCATCCGACGACCAGTTCACCCAACTCGCAGTGGCGCATTCCGGCGAGTGCAGCCAGCGCCAGGCCGCAGGCCGTGGCCAGGTATCCGACCAGGAACTTCAGCTCAACCGAGAACAGCGGTTCCGTCCAGGCGACGTGTCCCTGCCCGTCGGCTCGCTCCACCTCGGCTGCGTTGCGGCCGTAGGGAGCGCAGACCCCGACGAGGGCAAGGGCCCGCTCCAGGTCGGGACGGAGATCCGGAAGCCAGTCGCCCCGAAACTGCCGGGTCCCGCACTCCCGAGCGAGAGCGCTGAGCGAAACAGCGGCCAGAGGGTCGTTCTCCTCACGCAGTCCGCGAACACGGGCATCCTTCACTGCGGCCGGTGTCATCAGTTCCAGAGGCTCTCCGGTTTCAACGCGGCGCTCCAGATTGCGCAGGAACGCCCCGTGTCCGGGGTGCTTGGTGGCGGTGAGGCCGCGGTCCGCAGCCTGACGCTTCCGCTTGGCCTCGGCTTCGCGCAGGATGTACGGGGCCAGAGTCTGGATCATGTACAGCACGGCGGCGAGCAGGGGCTGCTGGACTTCGGAGGCCAGCGGCTGCACCTTGTTCGCGCCGGCGACTTCGGCCGTCCGGCCGGAGCCCCCAGCGGCACTCGCGCCGTCGAAGGGGCGGAGGTCGTCGCGCAACTTCTGCCCGCTGAACAGCTCCCGGTATTGCGCGAGTCCGATCACCGCGCCCATCGCGACGGCTCTGGTCGACGCGGAGTCGGCGACCACTTCACCGTCGTCGCCGAGCTTCTCGCCCCGGAAGTCCACGTACCTGGTGCAGTGGTAGTTGGTGACCTGCTCCAGATCGGTGATGCCCTGCTCGGTGAGCCACTTGAACCACCGTATGAGTTCGGACAGTTTGCCGTGGCAGGTCGTCAGCGTCTGCACGGTGCGTTCGGCATGGGCGAGGTCGCGGACGGCGTCGTGGCGCGGCGCCATCAGGGCCGCGATGTACTCCTTCGCGGTCAGCCTCCACTCCCTGTTGACGATCGGCGTGAAGTCGAGGGCGCGCTGGTTGGGCCGCAGATAGGCCGGCAGCCCGATCACCTTGTCCAAGGGCCACCGGTCCTCGTCGAAGGAGGGTCCCGTCACGCCCGGCGGCAGGGCGAAGCCGAACAGCGGGCACAGCTCGGCTCCGGTGAAGGGCGAGACGACGCGGCTCGGCCTGTGGTTCGGTGGCGGCATCATGTGGTGCGCTCCTCGGGGTACAGGGGGATCTCGTCGTCGGTGTCGCAGATCACCGTGGCCAGGCGCGCAAGCTCGGCCGGGTCGTAGGAGGTGAGGATCTGCTCGATCCGGTGCGCGTACGGACCGAACACGGCCATGAACTGTGCGGCTGGCATCTGATGCCACTGCCGTGCGAAGAAGGCCTTCATCCGCAGGAGATTGGCGGCGTGCCGGGGCGCGAACAGGGAGAGCGGGCACAGCAGGCACACCCACGGGCGGGCCGGGCACGGCTTGCCCTTCGGACCATGCACTCCCGCGAGCGGGTCCGCGCACGCGGCGACGAACACGTCCCGCTGTCCGCCGACCAGTTCGGCGGTGGCCGCGTCGTCCAGGCCGAGCTGGGCGACGAACTCGGGCAGGTTGTCGGCCAGTTCCGCCAGGTCGTCGTCGCTCAGCACGGTCGGCGGGAGCGCCTTGCGCAGAAGATCGCCCTGGGCCTCCTCCACGATCGCCTCCAGCGCATCCTTCTGTGCGGGGGTTGCGGCCGTGAGGTAGTGGTCGCCCTCGACCCGTGGGCTGTGGTTCGGGTCGATCCGCCCGCGCCCGCTGCCGAACCAGTTCCTGCGGTCCCGGTGGGACTCGAACGAGGTCCGGATGCTGTGCCGGTGGATCCGCAGCGGCTTGCCATCGGTGGCCGTCAGCCCCGCCCGTATCACCCATCGCTGGATGGAGTCATGCAGCGACGCCCCGGTCCGCCAGACCCCGACGCGGGTGTAGTCGTGGCGCAGCCACAGCTCTGCGGCCTCGGTTCGGTCCGCGAAACGGCGCGAGAGGGAGGAATGCTCAAGCCACCGCTCCACCAGCCGCACGGCGCGCGGGGAAAGCGTCAGACTCTCCTCGGCGGTTCGGCCCTTGAGGTAGTTCACCAGCATCGCCGCGTCTCCTGCCCACTCCAGGTCCTCAACACCGAGATCGGCGATGCCGTCGGGGACGATGCCGGTGTACGCGCCGAACAGCAGTTGGTAGGCGATCACCACGGACGGGGAGGGGAACAGCGCCGTGCAGGCACGCTGTGCGTCACCGCCGCGGCCCATCCGGTAGTAGGCCATCGTCGGTGTCCACCCGGCCCGCTGCCCCAGACTGACCGCGTTCTCCGGGCCATGGCGGAGCATCCACCAGCACAGATTCTCGTATGACCAGCCATGCTGATAGGGGTCGCGCCCCTTCTCGGCCGCGGCGCGAGCCTGCCGGAACTGCGACCACGCTTCCTGGATCTCGGCTTGGCACACCTCCTGCAGCCTGCTCCAGACCGTCTCGTCGTACGGCAGCAGCGGCTTGGAGTCCCGCCGGCACCTCTGGTTGTACGCCCGTCCGGTCACCAGTGCGCGGACCTCTGGACGCAGCGCCTGGGTGTCCTGGTCGAACGACGCGAGCATCCGCCGGATCATCGACTCGTGAGCGGCCCCGGTCACCCACAGCTGCTCAACGAGGCCAGGACGGGTGAGCGCCGCAGCGCCGCCGATATGCCCGCGCTTGGCCATCGCCGCGGCGAACAGGCGAGTCGCCCGCACAAACTCCCGGACAGTCGTCTCCGCGTCCACCCGGCCGTGTGGATGAATCAGCCCGATCAACCCGCCTGCCAGGTCGCGCACCAGCTGCGGGTTCTCCTGCTCGGGCAGCTCCACCGTCGCGGTCGTGCCCTTGGTGAACCAGCAGACCAGCCGAGCGGGCTCCTCCATCAGCCGAGCGGCCATCAGTCGAGCACCGCCTCGTCCTCGAACTCATCATCAGCCTCCGCCTCGGCGAACAAGCCGAACTCATGCCCCGCGCGTTCATACGCCTCGCGGTAGATCCGGGTCATGTCCAGACGGCGTAGGTACGCTTCCGTGGTGACGACACTGGTGTGTCCAAGAAGGTCACGCAGCACCATCATCGGGTCCGCCCTACTCAGGTACAGAGCCAGCGCCGCATCCGTGTCGGTCGCGTGAACCATGCGGGCCGCCTCCATGAAGTGGCCGCTGACCAGCCACTCCAACGTCCTGATCGCAAAAGTGTGACGGAGCCGATGCGGAGCCGTGTGAGGGAAGCGGGGCTCGAAACGCTCCCGGATCCGGGTTGACGTCCGCTCGAAGACCGTGGCCCAGGCGGTGAAGGGCGCCCCGTTCGCCTGCACCCCCAGCAGCATCGATCCGCCATCGGGTGCTACCAGGCGCCGCCGCTCGGACGGCGTCAGCGCCGCCCACTTCACCCGGGTGCCGTTCACCCGACCGCCCCGGGCATCGGCCTCGCTCACCACCAGCGGCTCCCCCCACCGGGCCGGCGGCGTCCAGCGCGAACCGGCCGTGGCCAAGGGGCGAACGGTCGCCATGTACCGGTGTAGGCGAGCCAGGCTGCTGTAGGACGTCCACGTCGTGCGGAACTTGCGCCCCTTCGTCACGCCCTCGGGGACAGGGAAGGAGATCGGCAGCGCGGTCGGCTTCGGCGGAAGCGGGGGAACCTCCACGTCCAGCAGGTACGTGAACTCCTGCGACCGCAGCCCCGAGGAAAGCACGAAGTCACCCACCGCGGCGTTACGCGTAAGTGTCCGTCCGCGGTAGGAGGTATCTGGCGATCCATCCGGGCGGAGCCCCCGCCAGGCCCCGGACGAAGATCTCCGCGAAGTCGGACTCGAAGTAGCGGATCGTGACATGGCGCTTCGGAGTACGTCGGCGGGCCTGGTTGACTCGGTGGGTCCGCACCTGGTCCCCGTACATCGAGACGGCTTCCTTGTAGGTGAACGGCACCGCAGACGCGTAACTCTCCTTGTCCGCCCATGAGTAGAAGCGCGACAGGATGCTCATCTGCTGATTCCACGTGCTGGCCGCGAGCCGACGCTTCAGCGGACCGCACGACCTGTCGACCGCATACAGACTCAGCGCGTCCTTCAGCCGGGCACGCTCATCGAAGACGCCGATCCCCAAGGTCGCAAGGAACTCGCACCACTCCCGCAGCGTCCGCCCGTAGAACTCCCAAGAGTTGGGCGCTGGGACACCATCCAGGGGCAGCCACCGCAACCAGGTATTGATCGCGACCGTGTTGCGCACGCCGCGCTCATCCTCGAAGAGAAGGTCGTCATCGACGAGGACCGGCATGCGGTCGGGTATCACGGGTCGGCCGCTGAGCCCCCACGACTTCCAGCCCTTCGAGCTGAAGAAGATCATTTGCATGGCCCGGACGGTACGTGGGGGACAGCAGAGACTGCAAAGCACAAATACAGGTCAGGGCCTCACCCGTTCCGGCTATGAGACATGACCGCTAAGCGGAGACAATGCGTTCGAAGTCGATCACAGCGAGGCTGCCGTCCTGGTCCAGCAGCAGGTTGCGCAGCTGGAAATCCCCGTGTGTCGGCACGCAGTCCAGGAGCGGGACCTCCTCGGCTCGCGCTGCGATGGATCGGATGAACTCCTCGTCCCCTGGTGTCAGATAGGGCCGTGCCGCCTGTAGATGCCTCTCGACCTTCGCGAGGGCCGCCACCCCCTCAGTAGTGGTCACCGGTGCAGGTGAACTGCGGTGGATGGCTGCGGCCAAGGCACCGATCTGGTGGAAGAGGCGTCGTTGTTCCCCGGGCGGGTGCTCGAGATCGTGCAGGGGGCGACCGGGCACCGCGGTGACGATGGCCGCGCGCAACGTGCTGTCGGCGGCCACCAGCGTGGGGGCAGCCGCTCCGAGGTGAGGGACCCAGGTGCGGTACGCCTCCACCTCGCGGCCATGGAATCGGTCGTTCTGGTGGATCTTGAGGTACCAAGTTCCACCTTCCGCTCCGAGGGCCCGCCACACCCGACTGTTTTTGCGGGCCCATGAGGTGTCCGTCCACGTGGCGACGCGTCCCACCGCCTGCTCGGCGAGCCGTCGCGCTTCCTCTGGCGGGAGGCCCGAGTGCGCAGACGCGGCCATGCTCATGCCCATCCCGTCTCGGAGTAGAGGCGGCCGGCGAGAATGCCCTCGATGACCACCCGTGTGTAGGGGACGAGGTCGTCCGGAAGTGCGGTCGGGTCCCAGAACTTCCACTGGGTGCACTTGTCCGGCTCACGTAGTTCCGGCTCGCCGGTCCAGGTTCGCGCACGGAAGAACAGGCCCATGCGGGGCTGGCCCCCGGCACGGTCGACGTGGTGGACGACGTGCACGAGATCAACGTCCTGCGGCCGGATGAGCAGGCCGGCCTCCTCTCGTGCCTCCCTGATCAGGCACGCGACCGCGCTCTCCTGCTCGCAGTGGCCTGCCAGGACGTGCCAGGTGGAGGGTGCGAACGCGGAGTCGGGGTGGCGTAGCCCGAGCAGCACCGTTCCGTCGGGCCGCTCCAGGTAGAGGTGGACGCCGATGACGTTGAGGACCGTGCCGCTCGGTGAAGTCGGTCGGCGCTCCTTCTTTGGTGAGGCCCCGATCCGCAGGGCTGGAGCGGTTGCGCCGGTCGTGCGGTTGGAGGCGTGGCGCCGTACGAGGTCGCTGGTGGTGGGCGCGATGCGCAGGCGGTGGAGGTCGTCGGGGGCGAACCACGCCAGCATGACCCCCTCTGTCAGGTGGAGTTCGCGGGGGTCGCCGTTCCAGCTGCCGGCGTAGATGGCGATGGGTACGGTCGCGCCGGTGTCGTCAGTTGCCTCCTCGACGCCGAACGGGGTGAGGTCGGGGATGCGCAGGCCGGCTTCCTCGTCCAGTTCGCGCCGCACGGTGTGCTCCAGGGTGGCGTCCTGGGGCTCTCGGCCGCCGCCCAGCAGCGACCACATGCCCGGTTCCCAGATCTGGCCGGGGAAGTAGTCGCGCAGGTGGAGCAGGTACTCGCCGCGTTCGTTGTAGATCAGAGCGGAGGCGTTGGCGGCCTCCGGTTCGACGGCGGGCGTGAGCTTGAGCAGCTTCTCGCGCAGAGAGGATGAAGTCACCTTGTCCACCGGCCGCCACTCGATCCCGTCGACCTCCTCTTCCTGCAGCACCACCGGCACCTCTGTCGCCGAGTGCAGGCGGAAGAGGAAGCGGAGGTCGAAGTGTGGGTGGCCCGGTTCACCTTTGCCCGGGTGCTCGTCGATGTCGTGGATGTCGATGTCGAACGGCACGGCCTCGTAGCCCGGCCACGGCGCCACTGCCTGGGGTGGGATCCCGGTCTCCTCGTGCAGCTCCCGCAGGGCCGCCGCGGCCAGGGACTCGTCCTCGGGCTCGGTGTGTCCGCCTGGAGCGAGTACCTTCCCGCTCGCCCGGTGCAGCACGTGCAGGACGCGGCCGAGTTGGTCGACGACGATGGCGCCGCAGGTGACGTGTCCGGAGAAGGTGGAACGACTGGTGATGTCGGTGGACCGGTCGAGTGCTGCCAGGAAGCCGCCGAGTTGCGTTCGCTCGTGCGGGTGACGGGCGAGGTAGGTCTCGACGGTGGTGCGGACGTGGTTGTGCGACAGCGGCATAGGTGTACCTCAGAGGAGCGGAAAACGAAACGAGTCGGGGCGGGGTGGTCGTTCGAGTCAGCTCAGCCGCATCCCCTCCCTGGGGACTTCTTCGATTTCGGTGGGGCGAGCGGTGGGCAGGCCCCAGCGGGCACGTGCTGTTTCAGCGGCGAGTCGGGCTTGCCTCGCGCCTGGCGGGCCCCATCCCAGCAGGGCGGCTGCCTGGGTGGGGGTGACGAGCAGGCGGGCGAAGGGGTGGCCGGTGGCGGGGTCGACGGCCGCCGGCCCGATGGCGGTGACACGGGCGGCCAGGCGGAGCCGGGCGTTGGGTCCCACTCCGCCGTAGACCTCGCCGGTCTCGTCCAGCACCCAGCCCAGTCGCACCGGGTCGGTCAGGGTGAGCTGGGCTTCCTCGGCGGCTTCGCGGTGGAGGGTGTCCTCGGGAGTCGTGTCGGTCTTCTCCACGGTGCCGCCGGGCAGCATCGGCAGGGCGCCCCGGGGGCCGGGGTCGGCAACGAGGACGACGCGGCCGTCGGGAACGAAGCACCATGCCCAGGCTTGCTGCACGGGGAGCCGCTCGGGGACGGTGCCGCGATCGAGAGGGCTGTCCCACAGGGGCCGGTAGCGGACGTGGACGTCATGGCGATCCAGCGCCGGGGCCTCGAGGATGTGCCGGCCATCGGCGAGGTGGGCGGTGGCGGTGCCGCCGAGGCGGGCACGGTAGGCGGCGAGCATGATCTGCCCGTCCACGGGGAGCAGCCGCTGCACGGCGTCCCGGGTCTCGAAGAAGGCGAACTCGGACAGCTCCTCGCGAGGCAGGCGAATCGCCTTCGCCTGGCCGGGGGTGAGAGTTCCGCCGTCGAAGACGTACCGGATCTCTCCGGGGCAGGGCATGCCGGGCCTGATGTCGGGGTGGTTCGACGAGAGGGAGTGGACAGCGAGCACGCCCGACAGGGTCAGGTCCGTCAGGCCCAGTTCCTCGGCGATCTCCCGCCGACAGGTGGCCAACGGATGCTCGCCGGGATCGACGACTCCTCCGGGCAGTAGCCACCGGTCGTCCTCGCGGTAGGTGGGGTGCACCAGCAGGACGCGGCCGACCTGGTCGGTGACGATCGCGGCGGCGCCGAGCCACACCGCGTGCCGGGACGCGGCGTACTGCGCTGCCGACAGGGCGGCACTCGGTGCGACGTGATTCGAAGGGGAGGCGGAAGAGGTCACGGGGCTTTGCCTTTCAGAACGGTGGGCGGGCGTGTGTACGGCGCGGACCGGGGAGTAGTGATCAGGCGGTGCCGCCGCTCATCCGGCGCTGCAATTCCCACCAGGACTGGAAGAGCCCGGGCTCCTGGGTGAGCTGGGCGTAGGTGCCTTCCTGCACGATCCGGCCCTCGTCCAGGACCACGATCCGGTCGGCGACGGCCACGTTGGTGAGCCGGTGCGTGATCAGCAGGATGGCGCGGTCCTTGGCCAGTTCGCGCAGGCCGGCGAAGATCCGGTGCTCGGCGCGGGCGTCGAGGGCGGCCGTGGGTTCATCCATCACCAGCAGCGCCGCCTGCCGGTGGAACGCGCGGGTGAGCACAAGGCGCTGCCACTGCCCGCCGGAGAGCTGCTGCCCGCCGAACCACTCACTGGTCAGCAGGGTGTTGAGGCCCGAGCGCAGGCCCGGCAGCATCTCCGCGGCGCCGGACGCCTCGCAGGCGGCGAGCAGGGCCGCGTCGCTGGTGTCGCCCTGCCCGAAGGTGATGTTGTCGCGCATTGTCAGCGGCAGGTAGGTGAAATTCTGCGGCACCAGCGCGACGTGCTCCCACGACCCCCATGGGTCCAGGTCCGCAGTGGAGGCGTGGTCCCAGGCCACGTCGCCCTCGGTGGGCAGCAGCAGTCCACACAGCAGGCGCGAGAGGGTCGTCTTGCCGGAGCCGTTCTCACCGACCAACGCCACGATCTCCCCGCGCCGCACGTGGAGGGATACTCCGCTCAGGCTGTCCTTCGGGGCGCCGTCGTAGCGGTAGGTGACGTCGCGGACCTCGAAGCGCTCCGGGACTGCGGACAGGGCCGCGGTGCCGCGGGAGTCGGTCATGGCCTGGCCGTGGGCGTTGTCGAGGAAGTTCTGCCAGTCCTGCACGTACCAGCCGGTGCGCACCAGGCGGGCCCCGCCGTTGATGATGCCGCGCACGGAGCCGGTGGCCGTCTGGAGAGCGAAGACGGCGCCGCCTCCGGCTGCCAGGCTCATGCGGCCGGAGGCGAGGAGCCACAGCAGTGCCGCCCACACGGCGGTCGAGGCGACCCCGCCTGCCACAGCGCCGGCCAGTCCCATCCAGGCGCCGGTGTTCGCGGCCTTGCGTTCGGCCGCGTTGACCGAGGCGGCCAGCTTTCGGTACCGGCCGATCAGGAAGGGGCCGGCCAGGCAGGCGCGCATCTCCTCACTGGACTCCTGATAGGCCATGTGCCAGCGCAGCTTGCCCAGCATCCGCCGCCGCCCGGAGGTCTCCAGCCCGGCGAGATAGAGCACGCGTGCGGAGCGCACGTAGGCGGCGGCCTGCGGCAGGCATGCGAGGAAGAGAAGAGGGAGAAGCAGGGGGTGCAGGACGGTCAGGACGGCTGCGCCGGCCGCGAGTGTCGCGGTCGCCGCGAGGACGTCCTGCGCTTCTTCCACCAGGTCGGGGGTGACCTGGGCGCCGCGGTCGGCGATGTCGTAGGCGTCGTTGTAGCCGGGCTTGTTGTTGGCGGCCAGTTCCGCGCCGAGCGCGGCCTCGATCATCGTCAGCTCCGCTGCCCGGCCGAGCACGGGTCGCAGACGGCCGGTCAGCCAGACGACGGTGATGCCCAGCAGCGCGCGCAGGCCGGTCGCGGCGGCGATGACAGCCAGCTGCGGGGCGGCGCCCCACAGCCGCTCGGTGATGTCGCCCGAGGAGATCAGCGCGGTGATCGTGCCCGTGACGGCCAGGAGGCCAAGGGCCGCGAGGACGCCCGTCCCGATCTGGCACACCAGCAGTCCGATGGTCGCGCTGCGGTCCACCCGCCAGGCCATCTGCACCGAGCGCAGTACGAGCGCGGGCAGGCGGCGCGCCATCGTGCGGGAGGTCAGGAGCGATCCGGCATGGAGCCGCGACTCGTCGCGGTAGAGGTATTCCTCCTCTCGAACACTGGCCTCCTCCGGTTCGTTGTCCTGCGAGGTGCCGGGCGGTGGCTGAGGCGGCTGCTCCTGTGTGATGGCCGAGGTCATTGTTCCCCCTGGGACGGTCGCTGCGGCGGAGTCGTGAGGACTAACGACCCAGCAGCGATATCGAACACATGGCATTCGGTCGTGCTTGGAAGCCCGCAATTGCCTGCACGAGGGGGCCCTTCGGGTCCGGGGTCCCCGGTCCGGCTTGGAGCGGCTCCGGGCAGGAGATGGCC
Source organism: Streptomyces sp. NPDC088817 (assembly GCF_044750345.1). Lineage (NCBI taxonomy): Bacteria > Bacillati > Actinomycetota > Actinomycetes > Kitasatosporales > Streptomycetaceae > Streptomyces > Streptomyces sp. NPDC088817. Next base: position 26,302 of record NZ_JBIVJN010000019.1, on the reverse strand, counting down.
GAAACGCCGACAACGCCGCGTGACGAGCTGGCGTTGCGGCAGGTCATCCCGGCCGACACCCGCCATGGCTGCGCGCAGGGTCGGTCCGCAGCAGCCTCCCCAGCTCTGTCTCGGCATGGGCGACCGTGCCCGTCAGAGACGCGCGGTGGTGGGCGGGCAGGGTGCCGGCTCCCAGTTCCGCCGCCGCGATCACCGCGCTGAGAGCGTCTGTCCGGTCGGGGTTGCGGGCGGATACGGCGACAGGATGATGCAGGACTTCGCGTGCGGCGTAGGCGTCGAGTCGGGCGACGTCGACGATGGCGTCGAGCAGCGAGTCGGCGTGCCGTCCGGTGGGGTCCAGTTCCAGGGCCGTAAGGCCCGTCCGGGTCTGGAAGGCGGCGGTCGACGGTTCGGGGTGGGCAAGGAGCAGGGCGGCTTCGCTCAGGGTGCGGTCGAGGTCGGGCTCGGGTACCGGCGTGTTTGCGGGGCGGCAGTGGGTGCGCAGGAGGAGGGCGACGGCGGTCTCCCAAGGCTCCGTGGGCTGGGTGGCGTCGATCATGTCGCGGGCCTGCTGGTCGTGCCCCTGTTCCATCAGGGACATGATCTTGATCTGGCGGCCGTCGAGGAGCCGGTTGCCGATGCCACGGTGCTGGGCCATGGCCTCGGCCGCCTCGGTCCACCGGCCGACGCGCGCGAGGGCGCGGGCGCCGTCCACGAGCAGGGTGACCCACAGCTCCTGACACACCTTGCAGTGATCGCCTTCCGTGCCGGTCAGAGCGGACAGGTCGACAGTGCGGCCGTCTATCTCGGTCTTCTCCCGCTGCCGGGCAGCGCGGTTGAGGCGGACCAACAGGTCGTAGGCGGCCTCGCCTTGGCCGTCGCGGGTCAGCAGCCGGGAGAGGTTGACCAGAGGCATCAGCGACATGACGGCGGTCGGTCCGTTCAGGCGTCCGGCGTTGGCAAAGACCTGGTGCTGTCTCCAGCACAGGTCGGTGGCCAGGTCGGGCAGGCCGACGTCGGAGGCGATCAACGCGGCGTAGTTGAGGACCCCGCAGGTGCGGGCCACCAGATCGTGGTGGCTCGCACCTGCGGGTGCGACGGTCAGCCCGGTGAGGTGGTTGATGCGCTCCTGTAGCGGGAGCGCCGGTGCCTTGGTGCGGCGGACCAGTGGGATGCGGCTGGCTATCGCGGGGATCATCGGCTCAGCCCTTGCGCGCCCAGTCGACGACGAGACGGCTGTAGGGCTTGTCGACGATGAAGCGCGGATCGTCAGCCGTGAGCCGGTCGCGGGAGTCGGCGACGGCCATCCGGAAGCCCGGCTCGGGGGCGTCGTTGCCGCCGCTCGCGTGCCAGGCGCGGATCTCGCTCACGACGTGCTCGGCGAGGTCGGCGCCACCGTAGCCGTGCCCGATGACGCCTACCTCCCAGTACCGGCCCTTCTCGTCCTCGCCCTCGCGGATGGTCAGGTACGCCAGCGCTCCGCCATCGAGCGCGGCCATGGAGCCCCAGCCGAAGTGCGGGGTGAATCCGGGGCGCCGGCCCGGCAGCCGGGACAGGCCGTTGGGCAGCACGCAGGCCAGGTACAGGTACAGCCACTCCCACGCGGAGCCCTGCCGGAACTTCACCCCGGTGTAGATCTTGGTCTGCTTCTGGTCGAGGACGAAACTCAGGGCGTCGCGGTCCACGTCCTGCTCGCTGAAGGTCTCCAGGCGGACGTTGCCCTCGCCGGCCATCGGCACGAGGGTGTAGACGTCGTTGCAGACGCCCTTGCGCAGCGGGATGAAGGTTGCCATCTCGCAGGAAACGGTCTTCCAGGTCTGTCCGTCGCGCTCGAAGGCGAAGGAGCGGGAGATGCTGCCGCGGATGCGCATCGGCAGGACCAGGCGTCCGCCGGGCGCGAGTTGGTCGAGGATCTTCACCGGTACGTCGCCCGCGCCGACGGTGAAGATGATCCGGTCGTACGGGGAGTGCTCGGGCAGGCCGGCCGCGCCGTCGGCCAGCGTCGCGGTGGCGTTGTCGACGCCGGCCTGGGCGAGGTTCTTGCTCGCGCCGGCGACGAGGTCCTGGTCCACGTCGAGGGTCCACACCTGCCCGCCGGGTGAGACGATCTTGCCCAGGAGGGCGGCGTTGTAGCCGGTGGCGGCTCCGGCTTCCAGGACCTTGTGGCCGGGCTGGGCGCCGAGCTGTTCGAGCTGGGTGGCGACGATGGACGGCGCGGAGATGCAGGAGATCATCTCTCCGTGCTCGTCCTGCTTGATCGGGACCGCGTCCTCGTTGTACGCGGCCTCCAGGTCGACGCCGGGCAGGAAGGCGTGGCGGTCGGTGGTGCGGAAGGCGTCGATGGTCGTCTGACTGCGCAGGTGGCCGCTGTCGACGAGGCGTTGGGCGAGGGATTCACGCAGGTCGGCGGGGTCGGATACGGGTGTCACAGGGGTCTCCATTCGAGGGAGGCTAGGGTCCGCGGAAGCGGACTTGCGGGTAGACACGTCATCTCCCTCTCCGGTGGAGAAGGCGACGTGACGGCCGAGCCACGCGGTGGCGGCCTGCGCTTCGGCAGGCACGCCGGCGCGGTTGAACGCGAAGATCGCGTGATGGGCGAGCACGGCCCGCAGGCCACGTATCAGACGCCCATCGGCCGCGAGGCGGCGCAGACGTCGGCCGGCGTCCTCGAACGCGGCGACGCGCTCGGCCCAGCCAGCCTCGGCGTCCGGCCGACGGGCCGCGTCCGCGTTCATCAGGCGCCGCATCGACGAGACGGACCGCTCCAGCGCGGGGCCGTCGGGCGGGGTGACCGGGGGACGCAGGGCGGCGAGGCGGGCCCAGACGTCCCCGGCTTCGAACGGGTCCAGTCCGGCTTCGCGGATCATGGCGGACAGCAGCATCACACTGCGCTCGCGTGTGCCGGGGTTGCCGGTCTCGGCCAGCGCGGCGCGGCTGTCGGCGCAGAACACGTCGTGCGCGACGTCCATGCCCTCGAGCCCGCCGAAGGCTTCGGTCTCCGCTTCGTAGATCCCGCCGACCCAACCGGTGATGACCTTCTCGGCGACGAGCCGGTTCAGCAGGGCGGCGGCGGGGCGTTCGGTGCGCAGTCGCACGCCGGCGTCCTTGCGTAGGAAGTGGAAGCGCCCGTCGCCCAGCGCGCTCGCCAGAGTGCGGGCGGCCTCGGCGTCCGATCCGTGGTCGGGGAAGGACACGGAGGCGTGCCACCAGGTCGTGCTTCGGGTCATCGGCAGATGCTCGTCGTCGAAGGTCATGCGGGATAGCTCCTTGCGAGGTCGGGGCCGGCGGGTCAGGTGAGCAGGAGGGCGCGGGTCCAGCCGGTGGTGTCGGTGCCGTCGAGGGCGAGCTGGGCACCGGCCCGGCCCTCCATGAAGCCGGGCTTTGGCAGTCGCTCCCAGTCCGCGGCCAGGCGCCGGTGCAGGTCCTGGATCACCGGGGCGAAGCGTTCGGGGGTGGGACTGTCGGCGGCGACGGCCCGGGTCAGGGCCAGCAGGCCGGCCCAGCCGTGGCACAGGGTCGAGTCGGTGATTCGGGCGAGCTGGAGCGGGTTGGTCAGGATCCGCTCGACGGTGTCCTCGGCCGTCTGGCGCCGAGGGCGGTCGCCGAGGGCGAGCGCGGCGAGTTGCTGTGCGCGGGCGATGCCGGGCTGTCCATAGCACCAGGACTGCCGGGCTGGTTGTCGCTCGGGCGGCCGGGCGGTGTCCAGGTCCGCCAGGATGGTCCAGTATCGGGTGCCATGCTGGTCGAGCCAGCTGGCGAAGGTGCCGACCGCCTCCACCTGTCCGGGGACGCGGACGCCGGCCCGCAGGGCGAGGGAGAGCACTGCCAGAGGTCCCGCGATGCCGTGGGCCATGCCGTTGTTGCCGTGCCCGCCGGGCATCTCCTCCCCGCCGGGCCCGACGGGCGACCACCACCCCGGCGTGTCCCAACCTTGGTACCGGGCCGGGTGGGAGAGCGCGACGAGGTGGGCGAGCACGTCTGTCAGCCGGGTCGCGTGCGTGCCGCGGGTCAGCAGTAGCGCGGCGAGTCCCGTGAGTCCTCGGATGAGGTCCCATTCCGCGAGGCGGGGCCGCGCGCCGGACGCCTGCCGTCGACGGGCCGCTGCCAGGCGGGCGTCCACCACGCGGTCGACGGCTACGGCGACGTCGCCGCCGGCTCCTTGGGCCCGGGTCAGGACGAACTCCAGCGCGGGGGCGCCGTGGAACAGGCTGGCGTTGCTTCCGGTGCTCACGCCCTGGGCGACGGCCTGGGCGAGATGGCGGCGGGCGGTGGAGAGGTCACCGCGCTCGATGTCGAGCAGCGCCATCCCCAGGGCCCCCTCGGACAGGTCCTGCTTGCGGGGAGCGGTCGTGGTGGTCATGGGCGGGCCGCCAGGGGAAGGACGAGGCTGTGGGCCCGGCCGTCGATCCACCCGTCCGCGCCTGGTGGGGGTGCGTCGTGCAGGGTCGCGATGCCGAAGGGGCTGGCGTCCAGGTGGGCGCGCAGCAGATCCAGGTCGACGTCCCGGGTGAGGTTGAGGGGGAGCTGCTGGTCGTCCTCAGCGAGCAGCACTCGCTCCGGCACCCGCAACCGGACCCGCTGGGCGTGGAGTTGGCTCGCCCACTCCTGAAGTGTCGCGGTGCGGGCGGGCAGTGCGCCGCTGCGGATCTTCCATCGGGCGGCGGTGAGGATGGTGCGCCGGTAGGTGAGTGCTGGGGTGAAGGGCAGGGTCCAGGCGGCGCCCCAGTCGAACCAGGTGACCTGCGGTGCGTTGGCACGGCTGATCTCGCCGAGAAATCGGGCCATCGGCGGGGTGTAGTTGTTCCACAGGAAGTTGATCGCGGTCGGCGCGAGCAGTTCCAGGCGCGTGCCCGTGGTGATCTCTACCAGCTGGGGGCGGCCATCCGTGACGGCGACCGCGAGGTCACGGGGAAAGAGGACGTGTCCGCCGGGGTGGCGGAACTCCCCGACGCTGACGATGCGGTGCAGCGCCCGCGGCGCGCGGGTGAGCAGGTCGGCCGGTACCCGGCCGGCGTGGAAGGACAGCTGTACCAGCTCCGCCCCGGCGTCGACGGTGGGCAAGTGCGCGTACGTCGTCTCGGTGCCGGGGAAGAGGTGCCAGAACCGTCCGGTCATCGACCCGGCCGACCGGGAGACGGTCAGCACCCGCAGCCGGAAGTCGCCGCGGTTCAGGGCCTGGACGGAGGCTGCGTGGACCTGGGCGGCCAGTTCGAGGTGGGGGGCCGGGCGGCGGGGCTTCTCTCCCACCGCTGCTTCCAGTTCCTCGATCACCGCGCTGGTCAGGGCCACCGTGCGGGTGCCCTCGGCGGCGGCGGTACCGCCCAGCTCCAGCAGCAGGCGGTCGCGCCGGGTCATCGGGCGGGGCGGTTCGCTCGCGGTGACGAAGCCATCGGGGAAGCCGACGCCCCGCCCCGGGTCAGTGGCCATCTCCACCGGCACGGCGACGTCTTCGCCGAACCGCTCGGTGAACTGCTCGATCCACCGGCGCCACGTCGGTGTCCCGTTCGGGTGGGTGGCGAGGCGGGCCAGAACGGTCGCTGCCGTCCCCGCCTCGGTCAGGACCTCCTGCGGCAGCCGCACCTCGGCGTCCAGCCGCAGGTCGCATACCGCCCGCAGGCCACGTGCCTGTGTGCGAGCGGCGGGCGGTAAGGCGTCCGTGGGGTCGACAACGGTGGCGGGAGCACGCAGCGACGAGCGCAGCAACCGCACCCGCAGCAGTTCGCCCAACAACCTGTCGCGCGCCACGTCGCTCACGGCGGGAAATTCGGCGGTGAGCTTGTCAGCCAAGTGGGAGTAGCGGATCGGTGACCGGGCCAGGTCGAGTACAAGCCTCAGCGCCGGACTCAGCGCGAGACGGAACTCGGCGTCCCCTTCGGACGGCACGAAGATGTGTCCGTCACGTTGGCGCACGAGGGTGTTGACACACACCTGCGCGCTGGCCATCCGCGTGCTGTCGCTCTCCCAGGCGCTGATCGTCTCGTCGAGAGCCACCGGGTCGGGGCGGATGACGGCCTGGTGGTGTTCCCCGAAGCGGACCGAGGCCGTATCCCCGAAGTCGAGGGTCACGACGCCGGCGAACAGGCCGTAGGGGGTGGAGCGGTGTGCGTACCGGATCGCGTAGCGGGCCGTGGCCAGAGCAGCCCGGCGAATCCGGCGCGGCTTCGGCGTGCGGCCGTCGATGATGGCCTGCACCTGTCCGGCGAGGTCGGGGCTGGCGTCGGTCACCGTCTGCCGGAAGGCGTTGTCGGACCATACGTCGCTCAGCCACGCACGCCACTGTTCGACCGGCGCTGTGCGATCCGGCCAGGGCGGCATGGCGGGCTCGGCGAGATGCACAGTGGCGCGCAGCATCGCCTGCCCCGCGCCCTGGTACAGGCTGGGTCGTACGCGTGTCATCACCGCTCTCCCTTCTTCCTTCGTGACGGGGCGGGGTGCGGGCCGGACGGGAGCCCCGTCCGGCCCGCACTGCCGGGTTGGCCCGGCTTACGAGGTGGTGCAGGCGCTGGGGCAGGAGCTGCCGCAGGTGTCGCCGGTGCTGCACATCAGGACCGTCTCGGTCGCCGGCGTGCCCTCGATGAAGGTGATGTCGAGGCCGAACGGGTCGGTCGACTCGGTGCTGGCGAGGGCCGGCTGCGCGGGGGCGGTCGGCCTCTCGGTATGGATGGCGGTCATGCATGCCTCCTGGTGGCGATAGGTGGTGCGGGTTCCGAGGCTCGGACGAGCCCCGGCGTCTGGTTCCAGACGGTCGGACGGATCGTCTGGGGGCGGTGGGGAGCGAGGCGTTCGGCGGGCGGCTCACGCCGCACCCGCCAGGGCTGCGAGCAGGACGGTGTCGCTGTCCGGGGAGTGTGCCCCCGGCGTGGCGAGCCGCTCGCGCAGGGCGCTCAGTGCCGTATCGGCGGAGGGGAGTCCGGTGCCTTCCCGGCGCGCGGTAAGCGAAGCCGGGTCCCGGATGGGGCAGGCGCGCAATCCGTCGCGGTCGAGGCGGTACTGGGTGCCGAACTCCTGCGGCTGCCCGCTGTTGATCAAGGACCGGTCGTAGAGATGGGCCCAGTGCTTCAGTGGCGCGTCGCCCTGCTGGGCAGCGCGGTGCAGCAGGCGTGCGGCAGCGCGCTGGAAGCCGGGCTGGTCATCGGCGTGGAGGGCGATCTGCCACGCGGCGCGGGCGGCGTCGGCTCCGACGAGGCGATGGCCGGGCCAGTTCTCCTCAGCCAGGATGCGGCTCAACCGCTTGGCGTTGGCGTGGTCGGTATGGCGGCCTCGGCCCAGGTGGACGGCGTCGAGCCGGTTGCGGGCCTGTCGCGACCAGCGTGGCGCTGACTGGTCGGCGAGGGCGATCAGTTCGCGGGCGAGGTCCGGCCGCAACGGTTGGGCGGCCGTCATGAGCTGCTCCGGCTATTGGTGGTGGGCTGGGGCTCCCTGACCGAGCAGCCGATGAGGGCAGTGAGTCCGGGACGAAGATCCGCGGCGAGTTCGAGCCGGGCAACCCGCTCGCCGTCCTGTCCGGCTCCCGAGCCGCGCAGGGCCCAGCCCATGTCCCGCAGGCGATGCAGGAAGCTGGCGATCGGGTCGGCGCTGAGGTCGTGGCGGGCGAGAGCCTCGGCCCGCACGTGCGGCAGGCCCAGGCGGGCGGAGTAGTCGGACGCCCAGAGGGTCACCAGGCGGATCGCGTCGTCGGAGCGCCCGGGAAGGGTGTGCACGTGGCCGAGGAAGAGGCAGGGGCCGGAGCCGTCAGCGCCCCAGCCGAGGTCCGGCTCGCGCTGCAGGATCATGCAGGCGATCAGGACGTCGTCCTCGAAAAGGCCGGCCAACTCCGTCTGCGCGTCGCGGAAGAGGGCCGGGACGTCCGTGCGGGCGGGCATGGGAAGTCCGCGAAGGGTGAGCCAGCGCTGGCGTTCCTCGGCGAGCGCGGCGGCCTCGGTCCGCTCGGCCTCGGTGCCCAGCGAGCGCATCTGGTAGGCCGAGGGGATCGAGTGCGGGGGCCAGGCCACGGGCGTGTTCGCGGGGTTCACAGGCGTGCTCCGCTCGGCACCGCTTCGGACTGGCTGGGACTCAGTAGTTGCCACGCGTGGGCGCGGGTGACCAGCTGGATGGCGTCCGCAGCACCTGCGTCCGCGAGTAACTGGTCGAGCGAGGCGCGAAGGCCCGCGGGGGCGATCTTCGCTGCCCGTGCGATGTCGAGCGGTCGGCTGTACTCGGTGACGGCTCGCAGAAGGACCAGCTGCGCGTCACTGAGTGCGGGCGCGGGCATGTCCGGTGAGGGGGCGGCAGCTTCCCCTGATGCGATCAAGCGGTGGGCGACGACCGCCAGGGTGCATCGTTCGGGGCAGCGCAGCTTCTCCCGCACGACGCGCAGGTAGGAGTGCGTCGTGTTCGGGGAGAGCTGCGTGGCGGCGGCAATCTCACGTGCTGACAAGCCGAGCACGACGTGCTGGGCAACGCGCCGTTCGGCCGGAGTGAGCGGCGTCGTCGGGAGGGGGGCGGTCATGGTGGTCTTCCTCGTCGGTTTCGGTCAGCGGCTCGGCGTGGGGCGCAGGCGCACGGAGACGGTGGTGTGTCCGTTGCTGATCAGGCTCGGCAGCATTTCCAACCTGGCTTTTTCCGTAGCGAGTTGGATGTCGGGGAAACGCTCGAAGAGCAGGCGCAGCGCGGTGGCGACTTCGAGGCGGGCGAGCGGGGCGCCGAGGCAGAAGTGGACGCCGTGCCCGAAGGCGAGGTGCTCCTTGCTGGTGCGGGTGGCGTCGAAGCGGTCGGCGTCCTCGTGCCAGTCGGGGTGGCGGTTGGCGGCGGCGTAGGAGGCGAGCAGCGCTTCGCCGGCCTTGATCGTCTGACCGTCGGGGAGGGGGATGTCGATGCGGGCGTAGCGCAGGGGGAGGTGCTTGACCGCGGGCTGGTGGCGCAGGGTCTCCTCGACGATGTCCTGCCAGGTGCACCGTCCGTCTCGGACGTGGGCGAGCTGCTGGGGATCGGTCAGGAGGGCGGTGATGGCCTGGTCGATGACGTTGACGGTGGTCTCGTACCCGGCGCTGATCATCAGCAGGAGCGTGTCGCGCAGCTCGGCGTGGCTGAGGGCGGAACCGTCGCCCTCGTCGTCGCTGGTGGCGATCAGCAGCGAGGTCATGTCCTCGCCGGGCTCGGTGCGCTTGGTCTCGATCAGGGCGTCCAGCAGGGCGTAGAGGGCGGCGGTGTTCGCGGCTTGTTCCTCGGCGGTGAGGTGGGTGGCGAACACGTTGTCCACCACGGTGCGGAACTCGGTGCGCCGGTCGGCGGGGACGCCCATGAGCTTGCCGATGACGGCGATCGGCAGCGGGTAGGCCAGGTGCTCGCGCAGGTCGACCGTCTCACCGGCCGGGAAGGTGTCGAGGTCGTCGAGGATGCCGGTCACGAGGGCCTCGATGTCCGGCTGGAGGGCGGCGGTGCGGCGGGCCGAGAGGGCGGGGGCGACCATGCGGCGCAGGCGGCTGTGGTTGGCGCCGTAGGCGGTGAACATGTTCTCCACCGCGACCCACAGGGCCAGCGGCCAGGTGGGTACGGTCTCGGCGAAGGCCGGCCAGTGGGCGCGGCCGTCCTTGGAGACGTCCTTGCTGGTCAACAGCTGTTTGAGGAGGGCGGGGTCGGAGACGGACCAGGCGCGCACGCCGAGGATGTCCACCAGGGTCGCCGGGCCGCGCTCGCGCAGGGCCCGGTGTTCGGTGTCCGGATCGGTGGCGGTGGGGTCGAGGACGAGTATCTGCTGTTCGGGCATGGTGGGGTCGCTTTCAGCTGGTGGGAAAGGTGACGGGCAGGGCGGCCAGGGAGCGGTGGAAGGGGCCGGGGCGCCAGGTGAGGTCGTCGCGGTCGCCGTCGAGGTCCATCTCGGGCAGCGCGTCGAGGATGTGGAGGATGGCGGCTTCGGCGATGAGGTAGGCGTGCGAGCTGGCCGGGCAGCTGTGCGGCCCGGCGCCCCAGGCGAGGTGGGCCCGGTTGCCCAGCGGCCGGTGAGTCCCCAGGGTGGGATCGTTGTTGCAGGCGGCGTAGCTGATGACCACCGGCTGGTCGGCCGGCAGCAGGAATCCGCCGATGTCGGCCGGCCGGGGCGGGTAGGTCATCGCGAAGTTCGCGAGCGGGGGGTCACGGTAGAGGACGCTGTCCAGGGCTTCGCGGACCGAGGCGTCACCGGCGTGCAGATCCCCGGAGAACTCGGGGTTGGTGAGCATCTCCAGGAGGGTGTTCGTGATCAGGTTGGTCAGCGGCTCGATGCCGGCCCCGTAGAGGGTGATGAGCTGCTGGCCCATCTCGGTGTCGTCGAGTTGGGCGACGTGGGTGAGGAGTCTGCTGGTCACGTCGTCGCCAGGGTGCCGGCGGCGTAGGGCGACGAGGTCCGCGACGGCCTGGGCGAGGATCTGGTTGCCGATGGAGGCGTTGACCCCGTCGAAGATCTTCGCCATTCCGTCGGCGATCCGGTGGCCGACCTCGTCGGGGCAGCCGAGCAGGTGGCTGAGCATCTGGAACGCCAGGGGCCAGGAGTACTGCGACAGCAGGTCGGCCTTGCCTGCGGCTTTGAAGGCTTTGATGGTCTGCTCGGCGACCAGTTCGACGTGGACGCGCAGCGCGTGCTGGTCGACAGTCTCGAGGGCGGTGGTGTTCGCGGCCCGGTAGCGGGCGTGCTCGGCGCCGGCCGAGCGCAGGGCGTTGGGGCGCCACTCCATCATCGGCCGGATGGGGCAGGTGTCGGGAACGGACGTCTGCCACCGGCGCGGGTCGGCGGGGAAGCGCTGCGGGTCGCCGAGGATGCGGCGGGCCTCCTCGTACCCGACGACCAGCGTGGCGGGCACGCCGGGGGCCAGGTCCACGGGAACCAGAGGGCCGCACTGCTCGCGCATGCGCCGGTAGGCGGCGTGTGGGTTCTGGGCGAAGTCCGTTTCGTACAGAGGGATGCGGTGGGTCGCGGTGCTCACGGTCGGGGCTCCAGACGGTGCGCGAGACGGGCGAGGTGTTCGGTGAGCTGGATCAGGGCATGCATGCAGGACGCTCGCTCGCGGGCGTCGCACACGGTCAGCGGGGTGTGGCCCTCCAGCGCGAGGGCTTCGTGGACTTCTTCGAGCGGGTGGCAGGGGGCGCCGTCGAACTGGTTGACCGCGACTGCGTACGGGACGCCGTTCTCTTCCAGAAGGCCGAGGATTTCGTGGGAGGCGTCCAGGTCGCGCGGGTCGACGAGGACCAGGGCGCCGAGGGCACCGACGATCAACTCCTGCCACAGGAAGCTGAACCGGGCCTGCCCCGGGGTGCCGAACAGGTAGAGCACGAGGTCGTCGCCGAGGTGCTTGCGCCCGAAGTCCACGCCGACGGTGGTGGTGGACTTGGCCGGTGTGCGGGCCAGGTCGTCGACCAGGGCGCTCGCCCGGGTGATGGTCTCCTCCATGTGCACTGGGGGCACCTCGGAGACGCTGCCGACGAAGGTGGTCTTGCCCACGCCGAAGGCTCCGGCGACCACGATCTTCGCGGTCTCCGTCACCGTCGGCGCGACGAACCGGTCAGGCGTGAGCGCGAAGGCCATGGAGAACCCTTTCGAGAAGTGAGGCCGGGGGCCGGTCGTCGTCCTGGCGCTGGGCGAGGGTCATCAGTCCGTGCTCGATGAGGTCGGCCACGAGAATGCGGGTGGTCGAGGGCGGGAGGGCCAATGCGGAGGCGACCTCGGCGACGGCCAGCCCGCCGCCCTGCGCGGGTGCGAACAGGGCGAGCACGCGGCGTGCGTCGGGATTCAGGCCGGGGCGGGTGCCGGTCGCGGCGAAGACCACGCTCTCCAGGCGCACGTCAGTGCTGGGGCGGGTCCGCCCGCCCGTGCGGACGTAGGGCCTGACCAGATCCGGGTCCTGCCGCGGCCTGCTCATGCCAGCGGGGCCTGCGCGCCGCTGGCGACGCGCGTCTCGACTCCCAGCCGGTCACCCACGCTCGCGGCCAGGCGCAGCGCAGCCTCGCTGATCACCCCGATGTCCGCGTGCGGGCTGTCCGTGCGGACGGCGAGCATCGTGTTCTCGCCGGCCGGGATGAGCAGGGAGATGTGGTCGACCGATTCCATGACGAACTGGCGGACGCCCCCGCCGCTCGTCTCCCGGTCGTAGGCCCGCGACGCTCCCCACAGCGTGGAGGCGATGGCCGAGATCTTCTCGGCACGCTCGCGCGGCAGCCGGTCGGTGTGGGCCGGGCTCATGCCGTCCGCGGCGACCAGCACGGCGTACTCCACGCCGGCGGTGTCTTCCAGGCTTTCCAGGAGCCAGCCGATCTTCTTGTCGGTCATGCGTCGTGTCCTTGGTCGTTGTCGGCGGCGGGGTGGGGGGCGTCCTGCTCGACACGGGCGCGCTGGGTGCCGCGCGCCCAAGCGGCGATCACGCTCGCCCGTCCCGGCTCGACGTTGGCAGGGCGGGGAGCAGGCGGGGCCGCGGGCGTGGTGCGGCGGCTGCGCACCGTCAGTCCGCTGGCCGTCGTTCGGGCAGCCGGGGGCTCGTGGGCGGGCTCCCCGGCCGTCGGGGGGACGGGGGTAAGCGCGGGCTGCGGAGCTGCAGGAACCGGAGCGAGCGCAGGGAGCCGACCGTCCGGGACGGGGGCGAGAGCAGCCGGAGGAGCGTCCTGTGCCGGCTGCGGTGATGCTGGCGGTGCCTGCGGCACCGTGGTGAGAAGGTCCTGGGGGAGGGTGAGGAGCGCGCGAGTGCCCAGCAGGGAGTTGGGCGCCTGGACATCGACCCGGAATCCGTAAGCGCTCGCGAGGGCGGCGGCGACCCGGAACCCGGTCTGCGGGCGGGCGCCGAGCTGCGTGATGTCATCCGTGCGCTGCCCGGTGAGGATGTCCCGGGCGGCGTCGAGCTGCTCCGGCGTCATCTGCAGACCGCTGTCGTCCACGAAGACGGTGACCCCGTGGTGTCCCTGCTCGAAGGACACGTGCACTCTCGAGTGCGGTGGCGAGAAGCGCAGCGCGTTGTCCAGCAGGAGCGCAAGGGTGTGCACCACGGGCCCGACCACGCGGGTCCTCACCGCGAGGTTGAGTTCCTGGGGCTGCACGCGCTGGTAGTCCTCGACGGAGCCCATCGCGGCCCGCACCACGTCGGTCAGTGTCGTGGTGGGCCAGTGCCGGGCCAGCTTGCCGCCGGCCAGGATGGTCCAGCCCTGGGCGACCAGCAGCATCTGCTGGACGGTGTGGTCGATACCGGTCAGTGTTTCGAACGCGGCGTCGTCCTCGTGCGCGCGGACTCCCTCGCTGACCTTGCGACTGGTCTTGGCGGCCATGCCCACCAGCGCCGACGACACACTGCGCACTGCGGCCTCCGTCGACCGCACGGCCGTAGCGCGTACCTGCGCGATCTCCTCCTGCGCGGCGGTGTGCGCATGCCGCAACTCCTCCGCGCCGCGCGTCTTCGCCTGCTCGATCTCCTGGTGCGCCGCGTACCGGGTGTCGCGGACCACGGCCTGGACGACACCGACGGTGCCCTTGACCACATTGGTCAGCTGCTCACCGACCGCGGTGCCGGCCAATTCCGGTGCAGGGGCCGGCACGGAGATCCGGCCGCCCGTCTGGTGGATCTGGGGCAGCGTCTCGTGGACCAGCCTGTGCAGGGCACGTTCGGTGGCCTGTTGTTCGCGGGCCAGGAGGTGGGCCTGCTGCCGTGTCTTCTGCCAGCGGCGGTGGGCAACCCAGGCGGCTGCCGCGGCGACGATCGCCGCGGCGGCGAACAGGATGACCATGGTCGTGGCGGTCGCGTTCATCAGACACCCGCCACCAGGAGCACGTCCGGCTCGGGCGCGGGCGCCCCCGAGTCGAGCTGCTGCAGTAGGAGCGCGGACCCGATCACCCGGATGTGGCTGTACGCCTGCGGGAAGTTGCCCAGTTGCCGCCCGATCGTGGGGTCGTACTGCTCGATGCGCGGTATGCGTTTCATCGTGTAGATCTCCGTTAGGCCCCGCGAACGGGGTGGGATTCAGGGCCGTTTGAGGCGGCAGGTGAACAGTCGGTGAGGCGGGGCACCGTCGCGGCGACTCGATCTGCCCGGTGAGGTCTCCTCGCCGACTTGCGGGGACTGACGGCGCGGTCACCGCGGAGAACCAGCCACGCTGTGGGACCAAGGAGCAGGACGATCAGAACCGCTCCGGTGACGGTCATGTCCGGGGCACGGAGGCAGCCAGGACGAGAGAGGCGAGTGCGAGGGCGAAGACCGCGCCGCGCAGGACGTTGATTCCAGGCGCCCAACGGCGCCGTTCCCGCTGCTGCTTCGCACGGTGGCTGCCGCAGGACCCCACTGCCGCGGCGAGCTCCTGGGTCGCCTTGGCCAGTTGGACCAGGTACACCCTGCTGGACACATAGCTGTCGGGGACCCCCGCCGAGCCGAGCTGTTGGGCGTGGCGCAGCGCCGGTTCCGGCACCATGACGCCGAGTTGATTGATGTGACCCCGCAGACGCCTCGCGAGGTCTTCCACGTCGGCAGCGGTCTCCGGCAGCGGCGATTCCTCGTCCAGCACGAGCGCCACCGTCACCGCCGTGGGCGCCGCTTCATCGCGCCGCCGGACCGGCTCGTCAGTGACGCGAGCCTTCCTGCTGGGCGTGGCGCGTTGACCGTCCGCTTGCCGTGGAGCCAGCGAAAGGCGCATGACACAACTCCTGTTCGAATCAAGCCAAGTTGATCGGGATTCGCCGTGCGGCGGCGTCGGTCGTCGTGCAAAGTGAGTGATCTGGTCGCTACGTTGAGCGAACCGTGAATCGCCGCCGAGGGGTATGCCTGCGCGACCCCCGGGGCCGTCAAAGGCGTCAAAGATCATTTCGGAACCGAGGGGCAGCCCATGGCCCGTGCGCGAAACGAAGCCTTCGCCGCACTTCTGCGCGAAGCTGGCTGGTCCCAGCCACAAGCAGCCGCAGCGGTCGCCCGGGTAGCCGCGGAGAGCGGGGTGCGTGAGCTGGAGGCCATCTCCCGCTCGCACATCGCCATGTGGGTGCAGGGCACACAACCGAGCGGCCAGGCACCTCATATCCTGCGCGAGACGCTGTCCCGCAGACTCGGCCGCCCCCTCACCCTGGCCGACCTCGGGCTGGAAGGTGAAGCCACAGGCCGAACCGACAGCGGTTCCGACTGGAGCGTCGACCCTCTGACCGTGCTGGCCGAGCTGGGAAGCGACGACCTCGATATGCACCGACGCAAACTGCTGGCGACTGCCGCGTACTCGGCCGCCGGCCTCGCCTTGCCCACCGCCTCGTGGTGGGCAGCCGCCCCCGCCGCAGCGGCGAAGCGGCCAGCGGTCTCCCCGCGGCCGGCGACTCAGGCTGACATCGACGATGTCCGCGACCTGACGACTTTCTACTCTGCGCGAGACCAGCAGCGCGGCGGAGCCGCCGGCCGCTCGGCCCTGGCCGGCCACCTTCGCGACGAAGCGGTGCCCCTGCTCGGCAACAGGTTCCGCACGGAACAGCTCCGCCGCGACACGTACTCGGCCGTGGCGGAGATGACCTACCTCGCTGGCTGGATGGCCTTCGATGCCTCCGAACACCGCACAGCCCAGCGCTACCTCACCCTTGCCGCCCGCATCGCAGCCGAAGCCGGCGACGGACCGCTCGGCGGCCACATCCTGCGCGCCCTCGCCCACCAAGCCGTGGACCTCGGGCACCCGCGCAGGGCACTCGCCCTGGCTGACGCCTCCATGTCCCGCGACCGCTACGGCCAGGCGAGCCCCCGGGAGAAGGCCCTGCTCGCGATCGTCCACGCACGAGCCCTGGCGGCCGACGGTGACCGCGCCGGCACCCTCGCGGCCATCAGCCGCGCAGAGCGGGACCTCGCCCGTGCCGACAACAAGGAGGCGCCGGGTCGCGTGGGCTTTTTCCAGGAAGCCTCCCTCGCCCACGAGACCGCTTGCGCCCTGCGCGACCTGGGCCGGCCGCTCGACGCGGAGATCCACTTCAAGCGCAGCGTCGCAACCCGACGCCGGCAGCAGTACGCCCGTACCCACAGCGTGACCCTCGGCTACCTCGGCGCCGTCCAGGTCCAGCAGGGCCGCCTTGACGAGGCGTGTGCCACCTGGAGTGAAGCCCTCGATGCGATGTCCGGCGTCCAGTCCGGCCGCGCCCGCGACGTCATCGTCCGGATGCAGAGCGATCTCTCGCCCGTACGGCACCGCGGCGGCCGGCACGTTGTGGAGCTGGACCGCCGCGCACGCGAAATGCTCCGCACCATAGGCTGAACACCGATCCGGACGGCGGCGCCCCCACCCTCGGGATGCCGCCCAACGCGCCCTGCCGAGCGAGAGGAACGAACGGTGGTCTCCACGTACGAGGTCAGGCCGATCGCCACGGTCGTGGGAGGACACACCCGCGTCCTGGACGACTACCAGGGTGGGGTCCGGTCGATCATCCGTCTCCACGACGAGTACCCGCTCGAAACCCTGCAAGGGATCGAGGAGTTCTCGCACCTGACGGTGACGTGGCGCTTCCACTTGGCGCGCCCGGAGGATGTGCAGCTTCATGCCCGCAGCCCTCGAGGGAACACCCGCTGGCCGGCCACAGGGACCTTCGTGCACCGCAACCACCGGCGGCCGAACCAGCTCGCGATCAGCTACCCACGGCTGCTCGACGTAGCCGGTCGGGACCTCCTGGTCACCGACCTCGATGCCGTCGATGGGACGCCCGTGATCGACCTGGCACCGTACTTCGAACAGATGGGGCCTCGGGGCCCGGTCCGTCAGCCGGCTTGGCCAGGCGATATGCTCGACCCGAGCTACTGGGCGGACGCAAGCGAACGACCTGCGGAGCGCGGCGTGTAGTGCGAATGACTGAGCTGTTCTGTACGCCCTGCGCACTACGACTCCGTGGGCTCGGCGGTCTGCGGGGCATGGTGTTCGGGATCGGCGATGAAGAACCACACGTCTTTCCCCTCGCCGGGCATCGCCACCGAGAACTCGTCGACCAACGCCCGCACGAGAGCGAGGCCCCGGCCTCCGAGGTCGAGAGGCGCCGCTGTCTTCCGCACGATCGGCCGAGGGTCTTGATCGCGGACGACCGCGGTGACACCGCCCGGGACGTGCTGTACGAGCAGGCTTGCTGAGCGCCACCCGTTTTCATCCGGGCTGGTGTGCACCAGCACGTTCGTCAGCAGCTCGTTCACGGCGAGAAGGACGATCTCGGCGACTTCACCGCTGACCCCCCACCAGGCGAGGTGGTGACGCACCACACCGCGCACGAGACCCAGGTGTCTCTTCTCGAGCTGGAAGGTCATGTCGAGTTGGCCCCGGCTGCTTCTGGACGCGGCGCGGGTCGATGGGCCCGCGCCGGGGCTTTGAAGAAGTGTGCTCATCGATGCTCCGTCCGTTGCACCGGAAGCCCTACATCGGGGGGCGGTTGCGGTGTGTACTGGGACCGAATCGGTCAGCAACCATTGAGGCAGAGCACGCGTTCGTCGTGCAGGCCCTGATGCCGAGAGCCGAAGAGTTCGGCATCGCGAGGATGGGGAACGGACATGCCGCAGCCAGAGAAGCCGCTCGACCCGGGAGCCTCTCCGCAGGATTGGTTCGGCAGTGAGCTACGTTTCCGACGTAAGGCAGATGGCCTCTCGGCCAAGGCTCTGGGACGGTTGGCGCAGGTCAGCGATGACATGATCTTGTCGATCGAGAAGGGGCAGTACCCCTCGTGCCAGCTGGAGGTCGCTCGGCAACTGGACAAGGTGCTGGAGACCGGTGGTGTCTTCGAGCGGGCATGGCCGATGGCCTTCGGCCCCCGCGATGCCGATAAAAAGCGCCCTGATGCCGATAAGCGTTCTCGCAAGGAGCCGGAGACAACGGTTCAGGTGCATCGAGGCCGCATCCTGGGCAGTGACGAAGTACCTCCTCGCCTTGGGAGCCCCGAGCCCGTGGACCGACGCGCGTTCCTCCAAGTCAGCGGCCTGGCCGCCATTGCCCCCATAGACCTCACGCACGGTTTCGCCCCGTATGAGCTGACGCTTCCCGATTCGATCAGCTCCCACAACGTCGACCAGGTTCAGGAAGTAGCCACCGCGATCAGCGGTTGGGACAACAAGTTCGGTGGCGGAGGCATGGTCGGCGACGTCGCCGGTCGTGCGATGCAGTGGGCGGCCGGACTCCTGAGCGCCAAGTGCCCGGAAACTTTGCGGTCCGACCTCCTGGCGGCCGTCTCCCGGCTGGGCATCGTCGTTGGCGCCTCGGCTTTCGACTCCTACAACCACACCTACGCCACCGCGACGTTCCTCTTCGCCGCCGATCGCGCCGAAGAAGCAGGGGACTGGCACCTGCGTGCGAAGGCATACTCGTTCCTCGCGCGACAGGCCGTGTGGCTCGGTCAGCCCGACGACGGGCTCACGCACGCCGAGAAGGGCCTGGTGCGTTCCGATCGACTTACCGCCACCGAGCGGGCCATGCTGCACACGGCACGGGCCAGGGCGTTCGGCAAGATGGGCAACGTCCGCGATTGCATGGCCGCTGTCGGCGAGGCCGACGAAGCGTTCTCCCACGCTCGCCCGTCCGAGGATCCGCCGTGGATGGCTTACTACGACGAGGCCCAGCACAACGGCGACACCGCTCACGGGCTGTTCGACCTCGTCATCCTCGCGGACCAGGACCCGGGACGGGCGGCCCGCCGCCTCGACACCGCAGTCAAGGGCCACTCGGACGCCTACAAACGCTCCCGGGCGATCTCCCGCACGAAACTCGCCGCACTCGTCATGGCCAAGGGCGACCCCCGCCAGGCGGCTGCCATCGGCCACGACGCGCTGGACGAGGTAGGCCGACTCACCTCCCGCCGCGCCGCCGACGACCTGCGACAGCTCGGCGCGTTCGCCACCAAGCATCCGAAGGTGGCGGAGGCCGTCGCCCTGCGGGAGCGCATCGCCGCTACGGTCTCCGCATGACCACCTCGGCAGCAGCCCCCGCCCGAGAGGCACTCGAACAGGCGTGCGTCGCCGTGGGGCTCGACCCCAGCGGGGCCGAGCCCGTACGGCTGGCAGAGAACCAGATATGGAGGCTGCCCGGACAGCATGTGATTGTTCGAATCGCGCGGCGTGGCCAGAGCGCAGCCGCGCTCCGGGAAGTACGGGTTGCGCGATGGCTCGCCGAGAACCACATGCCGGCCGTCCGCCTCGCCGACGTCAGGCAACCGGTCGAGGCCGGTGGCCGGCCCGTCACCTTCTGGGAGGAACTCCCGCCGCACGAACACGGCAGCCACACGGAGGTCGCACAGCTGCTTAAACGCCTCCATGCGCTGCCCGCTCCCGATGTCGAACTCGGGTACCTGGACCCGTTCGTCCGCATCAGCGAGCGCTTGGAGGCAGCAACTACGTTGGCCAGCACGGACCGTGAGTGGTTGAGGGGTCTGCATCAAGAACTTGCGGCAGCGTGGGCCGAGCGCCCGCACGGGCATCCGGACTGCGCTGTGCACGGCGACGCCTGGCCCGGCAACCTGATCCGCACTGCCGAGGGCCCGCTGATGATCGACCTGGAGCGCTTCTCACTGGGCCCACCGGAATGGGACCTGGTCTCAACAGCCGTACGGGCGCGGACGACAAGCGCGATCACGCCGGCGGAGTACGACGAATTCTGTGCCGCGTATGGGTACGACGTAACCGACTGGGCCGGTTACCCGATCCTGGCCGGCGCTCGGGAACTCCGCATGGTGACGTACGCTGCCCAGCACGCCGCCAGCAACCCCGAGTGGGCAGATCAGGCCCAGCATCGCGTCGACTGCCTGCGTGGCCGCCGCGGACCGCGTCCGTGGAGCTGGAAGGGCATTATGTAGTTCGTATCGACTGAGGTGGTCGACCGCGGAAGCATCGGGTTAGGCGTGGACGCGACATAGCCGACGATTTTCAATCACTGCCACAGCCGACTCCGCAGTCGACCGTCTCGGGGACGAACTACCGGACGGCGGTGTGGTGATCCTCGGCGATCTCGCTTCGGCCCTGCTGCGCGGAGGTGACGTCGACCAAGGCGTCTATGTAGCACGTCAGTTCGCCGCGGCGACACAGGTCAAGCCCAACACGATGGGCAAGGAGCGCGCAGCGACGATCGCCGCGTCACTTCCCGACAGCGAGCGGGAACTCGCGGCTCACCTGCGGCAGTTCACGTCCTGAAACCCACTTGCGCGGCACACGGGCAAACGCAGGACGCGAACGCCGTCATACGGCCCGCCCCTCGTCAGCCCCGTGCTGTCTCCTCGACGACCCAGGACAGGTACGCCTCCGACCCACCGGTCACGGGCAGCGTGATCCACTGGGGGACGTCGTACGGGTGCTGCTCGTGGAGCCATGCCTCCAGCGCCGGGAGACGGTCCGTCGTCGTCATGTACGAGATCCGCCACTCCTGCGCCGTCTCGACCTTGCTCTTCCACCAGTAGTAGGCGGTGATCGGAGCATCGATGTGAACGCCCGCTGCCAGCTTGCGCTCGACCGCACCCCGGGCCAGCGCCCTCGCCTGAGCCTCGTCGTCGCTGGTCGTCTGAGCGATCACAATATCGTTGGCCATGCAACTACCTTTCCAGCTCGGGTACCGCGACCCTACCCAGCCGTCCAGGGCACGTCGAAGGTTGGTCGCTACCGGTGAAGGCGGGTGGGACTCACCCACCGACCTGCATCAGTCGCAGGTGACGGCGCATGTCTTACGCCTCAATGGGTCCGGGGCAGGAGGGTTCCACGCAGCTGTCGGCGGGCATTCGTCCACGGCAGACAAGAAAGAACTCCAAAGGACTGGAACCGCGGAGCCCTCGTTCAGCCAGCAGGGCAGATGGCGGTGGGAGACGGCCGGTGCGCGGTGCTCATGACGCGACCTCCGTGGTCGGGCCTCCACAGGGGTGCGCTCTGAGTCGCCTCGGCCAGCCGGACGAGGCGAACAAGGGCTGAGGGCCTGGAGGCATCCCGCCTGGTTCGCCCGGCTCCGGCGGGGCATAGCCACCAGAACCGTGCCCGTATTCGGTGAGGGGCTGTGCCGGCCGCTGGATAGGCGGGCTTTCTGAGCGAGTCTGGATGCCTGCTCTGCGCGACGAGGGGGCTTCGGCGGGTATTTTCCGCTAACCTCGCGCTTTCACGAGGTGGCCTTGTCCACAGGCTGATCAGAAACACGGAAAGTGCCCTTGACCTGCAACGATAGGACTTGCTGAGGGTCCTGTTGGCTGCAAGGAAAAGAGCACTTTCCAGGTGAGAGAGCCTATCGCGTCGTACCCGCGTGTCCGTGTCCAGGGGGACGGCCGCCAGCTGGTCTCGCAGGCCGGCTCGGTCCTGCTGGTGGAGACAGTCCGCAAGGTGGGCCTTGACCGGGCGATATCTGCGGCACTGGCGCCGTGGCGGAAGCCGCGGGCCGTTCATGACCCCGGGAAGGTCCTCCTGGATGTCGCACTGGCGGTCGCGCTGGGCGGGGACTGCCTGGCCGATGTCGGCATGCTGCGGGCCGAGCCGGCCGTGTTCGGGCCGGTCGCCTCCGACCCGACGGTCTCCCGCCTGGTCGACACCCTCGCCGCCTCCGGGGAGAAAGCCCTGCGGGCCATCCGTGCCGCGCGGGCCGAAGCACGCGAGCGGGCCTGGCAGTTGGCCGAGCGCAACGCGCCCGATGCGGACGGGACGGTGACCGTCGACCTCGACGGAGTGCTGGTGATCGCGCACTCCGACAAGGAGGACGCCGCACCCACCTGGAAGCGGACCTATGGGCATCACCCGCTGATGGGGTTCGTCGACCACGGACCGGGCGGCACCGGGGAGGCCGTGGCCGCCGTGCTCAGGCCGGGCAACGCGGGCTCGAACACGGCCGCCGACCACATCACCGCCGCCGGCCTGGCCCTGTCCCAGCTCCCGAAGAAGTACCGGCGCGGGCGCCGGACCCTGATTCGCACCGACTCCGCGGGTGGCACCCATGACTTCGTTGCCTGGCTGGCCCGGCGGGGACGGTGGCTGTCCTACTCGGTCGGCATGGTGATCACCGATGCGATCCACGAGCACGTGCTGAAGGTTCCGGCATCGGCCTGGACGCCGGCCGTCGAGGCGGACGGCGAGATCCGCGACGGCGCCTGGGTCGCCGAACTCACCGGCGACGTCCTGGAGGGTTGGCCGAAGGGGATGCGGCTGATCGTTCGGAAGGAAAGGCCGCACCCCGGGGCCCAGTTGAGGCTCACCGACGCGGACGGCATGCGGCTGACATGCTTCGCCACCAACACCTCCGGCCGGCCGATCGCCGAGCTCGAGCTCCGTCACCGGCTGCGGGCCCGGGCCGAGGACCGCATCCGGGCCGCCCGGGCCACCGGGCTGCGGAACCTGCCCCTGCACCACACCGCCCAGAACCGCATCTGGCTGGAGATCGTCCAGATAGCGCTGGATTTGCTGGCCTGGATGCCGATGCTCGCGCTGACCGGGAAGGCCAGGCTCTGGGAGCCCCGCCGCCTGCGGCTCCGCCTGTTCAGCGCGGCCGGACAGCTCGTCACCACCGGCCGCCGGCGGGTCCTCCGTCTGGCCCGGCACTGGCCCTGGACCGGCCACATCACCGCCGCCCTCGACCGGCTCGCACTCCTACCGAAACCCGGCTGACCAGCGGATTCACCCGTTCCCTACGACAGCACCTCAACACCCGGAGCAGTGGAACCCGGCGCCACCCCGAGGCGACACTCGGGTCTACGGCCTGCACAGCCTCAGCCCACGACGCGAAAACGGTCCACTGACTCCGTCGGCGGACCGTCACGAAACTTCGAGGCTAAGCGGCGCGGGAACAGACTCTTGGTCGATGAAGCCGATTTCGGCGCCCACCAGGCCCTCATTCGCTCACGGCAGACGAGGAACATCTCGGAAAGGGTGGAACCCGCCGTGGGTCTATGTCAACGTACAACACCCCTGAACCATGGGCCGACTAATCCGCCCCTGTCTCGCTGAGGAGATCCCCTTGGTGACGTACGCGAATGGTCTGTTCGCATACCGCCCTCGTCCTCGCCGTCCGCGACGCAGTGAACGCGCGGATGTCCTGCGGTGGGCGAGCGCAACATAGACGAGGATCGCCGGTTAGCCAAACCGGCGATCGTGGCGACCCTGAAATGCGTTCAGCCTCTGCGGTTGTGCCCGGCGGCGGAGCTGCAGCGAAGCTCAGGAGGCTAGAGCCGCGCGACTAGTCGGCACCGGTCTGCTAGCAGGCAGGCGAGCCCGTTGCTTCTCGGGCGTAGGACCCGCCTAGAAGGAGAGTGAGTACCCCCTGTCAGCTCCGATCAAGAAGCTCCCGCCCAACTCCAAGGGGCAAGTGCGCTACCGGTTCGTGGTCGACGTCGGCGTGGACCCTGGAACGGGGAAGCGTAAGCAGCTGCGTCGTACGTTCGCCACACTCAAGGAGGCGAAGGCCGAGTACGCGCGCATCACCAACCGTCGTCAGGAAGGGACATTCGTCCCGCCCAACCAGATAACTCTCAATGAGTGGCTTGATCAATGGCTCGCCATGAAAGCAGAGGATCTGGAAGAAACCACTATCTACAACTATCGGATCACCCTCGACCGGGTCAGGGGGAAAATGGGTCACATTCGCCTTCAAGACCTTACGGAGGAGAACGTAGAGGAGTGGATGCAGTGGGCGTTGAAGCATGGGCGAGTACGTGGCGATAAAGCAGGAACTCCGTTGGGGGTGACCAGCGTAGAAATGAGCCTCGCCCGATTGAGGGATGCCTTGAATCGGGCAGTGACACGCCGGCTGCTGACGATAAATGTGGCTCAGCATGTCACCATCCCGCGTAGGGCGCGCAAGGAGGAGCGGAAGAATAAGCAGGAAGTAAACCCGTGGAACGTCAAGGAAGTTCAGGCGTTCATTCAGGGCGTCAAGGTAGACCGGCTCTATGCTCCTCTTCTGCTTTCCCTCATGGGTCTGCGTCCGGGTGAAGTCTGCGGACTTAGATGGGAAGACGTTGGCTTGGAGAATGCCACGATGACCATCGCCAACACGCGGACAATGATGGGGAATCGATATGTGGTGGAAAAGGATACGAAGTCCCTGGCCGGAGAACGCGATCTGCCCTTGCCGGCTCCGGTGCTGGCTGCCCTCCAGTCGTTCAAGGCTCTCCAGGCCAAGGAGAAGCTCGTCCTCGGTGAGGCTTACTTGGACTCCGGGTACGTCGTGGTGCACGAGACCGGGGAAGCCTTCACGATCAAGCAACTCCGTAGACGCGCGTACCGGCTCATGGAGATCCTTGGTCTTCGCCGAGTACGCCTGTACGACGCTCGCTCGTCCTGTCTCACCTATCTCGCCAACAACGGCGTGCCGGATCACATCCTCGCCCGATGGGCTGGGCACACGAACGTCAGGACCACGAAGAAGTGGTACGTGAAGCCGGACGTGGAGGACCTTCGCAGAGCCGCGACCACGTGGGATGGCCTTCACGGTTTTGAGGCGGAGAAGCAAGCGTGAGTCAGGAAGCCTGGCAGCGGGGCGATTTGCCCAGCCGTGTGAAACCAAGATCGAGATGGATCCGGACACCGCCTGCTGGTTGTGGACCGGCAGCTGTAACGGGGAGGGGCGGTCAGGCTACGGCCAAGTCTCCTACGAGGGAAAGACACAGCTTGTCCACTGTGTGGTGTTCCGGCTGCTGGTCGGTGAGATCCCGGAAGGCTTTCAGAGGGCGTTAAGTCCGTTTCTGATAGCGGCCGCGTCCCGGTTGGGTGAGGAGTCCCTGGCGGACGAGTCGTCCCAGGCGGGAGCGGGTGACGTTGATCGAGGGCTCGTCGGTGGGCAGGCCGAGGTGCTCGTGCAGATCGCGGACGCGGAACACCTTTCCAGGGTGCTCGTTGAATGCGGTCACGATGCGCTGGTAGACGGTGGCGGTCTCCGCGGGGGCCGTTGCCTGGTCGGGAGGGGTGAGGCCGTCGATGACCTTGCGGGTGGCGGCGAGCTCGGCCAGGCGGGCCTCGGTCTCGGCGAGGGCGGTGGTGAGCCGCTCGATCTGCTCGCGCAGGTTGTCGGCGCGGGCGGCGGTCTCATCGTGTTCGGTCTGCAGCAGCCGCAGGAGTTCGCAGACGTTCACGCGGCCAGCTCCACGTCGTCCCGCCAGGTGGGGGCAGGGGCGGTGAGGCGGCGGAGCATGCCGGCGGTGGAGGCCCAGTAGACGCGGGAGGCCGCGTTGTCGGGCCGGTGGTCGTAGTCGCGGGCCAGGCGCCGCTGCAGCATGAGGGTGCCGTTGACCTGCTCGACCACCCACCGCTTCGGTTGCGGGACGAAGCCTTTGCCCTCGTCGTCGGGGTTGCGTCGGACCACCTCGACGGTGATGTCCTTCACCGCCCCGTGGATGACCACGGCGTCCTTGAAACCCTGGTCGACCAGGACCTTCTCCAGGCGCATCCCGCACCGCTCGGCCGCCTGGTCCAGCAGGGCGATGCCGGCCTCGTTGTCGTGCGCGCTCGCGGCGAGGACCACCACACCGATGATCAGGCCCAGCACATCGACGGCGAGTCCCCGCTTCCTGCCGGGCGTCTTCTTGTTCGCGTCCAGTCCCGTCGTCTCCTTCGGCACCCCGGCCGCCACGCGGACGGACTGGGTGTCGATGATCACGAGGGACGGGTCCTCTAATCGTCTGGACCGCTCCCGCACCTGGCAGCGCAGGATCTCCTGGATCCGCTGGTCAAGGCCGTCCTGGCGCCACAGGGTGAAGTAGTAGAACACCGCCGACCAGGCCGGAAGGTCGTGCGGCAGGAGCCGCCACTGACAGCCCGTCCGGTTCTGGTAGAGCAGCGCGTTCACGACCTCGCGCAGGTCGCAGGAGCCCGGGTCCCCGGTCGCCGACCGCGCCACCCGCTCCTGCTTCCACGCGGTGATCAGCGGCTCGATCAACGCCCACTGCTCGTCGGACAAGTCGGTTGAGTACGGCATCCGTTCCATGCCGCGACCCCATCATGCACACGACATGACACGAGGATGGAACCATCCCATCACCCACGAACGGGCGACACCACATCATCAGGAACGGGACTTAACGCCCTCTCAGGTGGGTCATGCTGATCCTTGGGGCCAGCAGTATACGCTTTGCTGCAAACCGGACCGCATGGAAGCAGTGCCGAAGCAGGCAGCTCTGCGGAGCAGGGGCTGGGAGAGCGCGCGTGTCAGGAGGATGCACTGTCCGGGCGGCCACGCGTACACGTCGGAGAACTTGTACCTGGGTCTTCGAGGGTTCCGGCAGCGCCGGCGGTGTGGCGCTGTCAGGCGCGGGAGTCGCCGGGGTTTTCCCCGGCCGTGTGACAGCTCGTGACACGTGAGAGGGTCTGGGGCGTGAGTGAGACACCACCGAACACCCTGCAATACCGCTTTGACGGGCCGGAAGAGGCCCCTGTCCTGATCCTGGGTCCCTCACTGGGCACCACATGGCACA
>NZ_JBIVJN010000018.1:0-210910 GCF_044750345.1 Streptomyces sp. NPDC088817 | reverse complement strand
TGAGACACCACCGAACACCCTGCAATACCGCTTTGACGGGCCGGAAGAGGCCCCTGTCCTGATCCTGGGTCCCTCACTGGGCACCACATGGCACATGTGGGACCGGCAGGTCCCGGAGCTGACGAAGCAGTGGCGTGTGTTCCGGTTCGATCTGCCGGGACACGGGGGAGCGCCCGCGCACCCCGCCGACTCGGTCTCCGACCTGGTGACCCGCCTGCTGGCCACCCTGGACGGTCTAGGGGTGCAGCGTTTCGGCTACGCCGGGTGCGCGCTCGGCGGCGCGATCGGCGTCGAACTGGCGCTGCGCCACCCGGAGCGCCTCGCCTCCCTCGCGCTGATCGCCACCTCGCCGCGGTTCGGCACCGCCGACGAGTTCCGGCAGCGCGGGGTGATCGTCCGGACGAACGGGCTCGACCCCATCGCCCGCACCTCCCCGGAACGGTGGTTCACCACCGGGTTCGCCGCCGCGCAGCCCGCGATCACCGAGTGGGCCGTGCAGATGGTGCGCACCACCGACCCCGGCTGCTACATCGCCGCCTGCGAGGCCCTGGCCGTGTTCGACGCCCGCGCCGACCTCGGCCGCGTCGGCGTTCCCACGCTGGTCCTGGTCGGCTCCGACGACCAGGTCACCGGCCCCGCCGAGGCACGCACCCTGGTCGCCGGCATACGCGACGCCCGCCTGGCCGTCGTGCCCGGCGCCTCCCACCTGGTGCCGGTGGAGCAGCCCGTCGCCGTGACCGATCTGCTGGTGCGGCACTTCTCCAGCGCCTGGCACCCCGGTTTCGAATCGACCACCGGACACATCGCGGTCGTCGGCTCCCCGGCCAAGCCGGTGCTCGCCGCGCCCCCGCAGTCCGCGCCCATCGCCGAGATCGCCCCGGCGCCCGTACCGGCCGTGGCGGCTGAGGGGCCGGACCGGTACGACACCGGTCTGAAGATCCGCCGCGAGGTGCTGGGCGACGCGTACGTGGACGGGGCGCTCGCCGAGGCGGAGGACTTCTCCGGCGACTTCCAGGAGTTCCTGACCCGCTACGCCTGGGGCGAGATCTGGGACCGGCCCGGCCTCGACCGGCGCACCCGAAGCTGCGTCGCCCTCACGGCCCTGGTCGCGGGCGGCCAGCTCCAGGAGGTCGCCGCCCACACCCGGGCCGCGCTGCGCACCGGTCTGACCCCGGACGAGATCAAGGAGGTGCTGCTGCAGACCGCGGTGTACTGCGGGATCCCCGCCGCGGGCGCCGCCTTCCGGGTCGCCCAGCAGGTCATACGCGAGGAGACCACGCTCACGGAGTGACGCCTCAAGGCGTGATCCGGCGACCGTGCGCCGCGCGCCCCCTGGGATCCCTGGACCGCCCGCGCGCCCGGCGCACGGGTGGTCCACGCTGGGTGTATGAGACTCACGAAGTTGTCGCACGCCTGCGTACGCCTGGAGAAGGCCGGGCGGACGCTCGTCATCGACCCCGGTGTTTTCAGCGAGCGGGACGCCGCGTCCGGCGCCGACGCGATCCTGGTCACCCATGAGCACCCCGACCATTTCGACGAGGGCCGTGTGCGCGCCGCCCTGGACGCCCGTCCCGGCGCCGAGATCTGGACCCTGAAGTCCGTCGCGGATCAGATCGCCGCCGCGTTCCCGGGCCGTGTCCACACCGTCGGCCACGGCGACACCTTCACCGCCGCGGGCTTCGACGTGCAGGTCCACGGTGAGCTGCACGCGGTGATCCACCCGGACATCCCGCGCGTCACCAACGTCGGCTACCTCGTCGACGGCGGCCGCGTCTTCCACCCCGGCGACGCGCTCACCGTGCCCGAGGCCCCGGTCGAGACGCTGATGCTGCCGGTGATGGCGCCCTGGAACAAGATCTCCGAAGTGATCGACTACGTCCGCGAGGTCGCCCCCCAGCGCACCTACGACATCCACGACGCCCTCCTCACCGACCTGGCCCGCCCGCTCTACGACCACCAGATCGGCACCCTGGGTGGCGCAGAACACCTACGCCTGACACCGGGAGCCACGGCAGAGCTTTGAGCCGAGCCTTCGACCCCCGGCCCCCTGCCCCGGGCCGAGGGTGTTGTCCGTGGTGACCGGTAGGTTGTGAGGCATGCGTATCGCGACCTGGAACGTGAACTCGATCACCGCCCGACTGCCCAGGCTGCTGGCCTGGCTGGAGAGCAGCGGCACGGATGTGCTGTGCCTCCAGGAGGCCAAGGTCGCCGAGGATCAGTTCCCGTTCGACCAGCTCCGCGAGCTGGGCTACGAGGCGGCGGTCCACGCCACCGGCCGGTGGAACGGTGTGGCGGTGCTCTCCCGCGTCGGCCTCGACGACGTGGTCCGCGGCCTGCCCGGCGACCCCGGCTACGAGGGCGTGGAGGAGCCCCGGGCCATCTCGGCGACCTGCGGCCCGATCCGCGTCTGGTCGGTCTACGTGCCCAACGGCCGCGAGGTGGACCACCCGCACTACGCCTACAAGATCCAGTGGTTCGAGGCCCTCAGGGCGGCCGTCGCCGGCGACGCGGGCGGCAGCCGCCCCTTCGCCGTCCTCGGCGACTACAACGTCGCGCCGACGGACGACGACGTCTACGACCGCGCTGCCTTCGAGGGCTCCACCCACGTCACCCCGGCCGAGCGCGCCGCCCTGACCGCCCTGCGCGAGGTCGGCCTCTCGGACGTCGTCCCCCGCCCGCTGAAGTACGACCAGCCGTTCACGTACTGGGACTACCGCCAGCTCTGCTTCCCCAAGAACCGCGGCATGCGCATCGACCTGGTGTACGGCAACGAGCCCTTCGCGAAGGCCGTCTCCGACGCCTACGTCGACCGCGAGGAGCGCAAGGGCAAGGGCGCGTCCGACCACGCCCCCGTGGTGGTGGACCTCGACGTCCAGTGAGGCCCCGGCCCCCGTACGGTCCGCGCGCCTGTGGTGCGGCCGGGGGTGCGGATGTCACCCTGGGGCCATGGACATCCCTTTCCTGGACAGGTGGCGCAAAAGGCGGGACTCGTCCTTCGGTGCCGTGGTGTTCTCCGAGGGAACCGCGGGATCCGAGAGCCGGGCGGGCCTCGCCCAACTTCTCTCCGAGTGCGAGCTGTTGCGCTCCCAGGTGTCCGGCACGGGCCTGCGGCTCGACGACTCGGCCGCCTCCCTGGAGGCGTTGGACCAGTTGCTGCCGCGCTGGCGCGACGACGAGGAGACCCTGACCTGGCTCGGCAACGACGTCGGTCTGTACCTGGGCACGGTCGTCGTACGGACCGTCCCCGGCGCCGGCTGGGAGATCGGCCCCGGCGGCCGCCCGGTCGTCCGGCTGGCCTCCGGACGCGAGATCGACGTGGTGACCGCCGGGCACGACTGGGCCGACGCCGGCGCACCCGAACTCTCCCAGCTCTACGCCGAGATCGCGGAGGTCTGAGCGCCCGGACGAGCGGGTCGGCGGGGCCGCCCGAGCGCGTTTCCGCACACCGCCGGGACCGGCGGGCCCGACCTCGACTACGATGTTCCGCTCGTCCTAGTGATGATGGCGCCTCGGCCCACCGCCACCTGGACGGGGACGCTGCTGCAGGGTGAGGCACCCCCACGGCGGCCCCTCGATCGTAGGGGGCAGCAGGTCACAGAGAGCCATACCCGGCCGGCGGCAGCCGGAGATCACTGCTCGCGCGGCGGGACGGACCGACATGACGGACCGTCCGCCGACGAGGAGAAGGTCAGCTGCGCGCCGGACGGGTTGTGCTCGCCCAGCGCCCAGCCCCCCCCAGCCCCCAGCCTCCAGGGCACAGCGCCCCTCGCCACGCGACCCCGGATCCACGCCAAACGGCGCCCTCCGGGCACACCCCGCAAATTACGTGCTGGTAACACTTGTTGACGGCTCGGCCTCCGGCTCCGGCAGCGGGGTCCGCGCCGCGCGGGTCACGTCCGCGACGAGTTCGACCACGTCCGGGCCGTAGGCCTCGGAGTTGACCACCTTCAGCAGCAGTACGAAGGAGCCGCTGCCGTACTTGCGGGACAGGCGCTCGTGGTTGCGAGCCAGGTAGCGGGTGCCGGCCTGGTTGTCGATCGCGCGCTGGCCGCAGAACAGGAACACCGGCCGGGTGCCGCTGCGCTCGCCCGCGGTGAGACGGGCAAGCAGGACGTACTCCGTGACGCCCGGGTCCATGCGGTAGTGCTCGGTGCCGATCTGGAAGGCGCACCGGTCGCGGCCGGGCTTCCGGTCGGTGTTCACCCGCACGCCCGGCAGCATGGCCGCCATGTGCGCGACCATCCGCCGATTCGACCCCGGACCGCCCACACAGAATTCCGTGCGCTCGCCGAATCCCTGATGGACCGTGTCCTGGGTGACCATCTGGGCGTTCGCCCCGCAGCTCTTGATCAGGGCGGCGAGTTCGAGCAGGGCGAAGACGTCGAACCGGTGCACCGCGAGTTCCGCCGTCGCCGGGTCGCGGTTGACCACCAGCAGCGACTCGGCGTGGTCGGGCAGCCCGAGGAAGGCCTGCTTGCGGCGCAGCTTGCGCCGCCACAGATAGGTGCGGGCCAGCCAGCCGAACGCGGCGCTGACCGCCGTCGCGGCCACGCCCAGGACGATGTTGCGCACGTCGTCGTTCATGGCCGCGCATGGTAGCCGGTCCGGCGCACCTTTGTTCGACACTCGACTGGCCCTGCCACCCTGACGAGAGCATGGCAATGAATTAGGCTGCGCGAACGGTCAGGCAACCGAACCACAACGAACGTGGAGGTGCGGATGCGTCGCCCTGTCGCACGGAAACTGGCGGTCCTGGCGGTCTCGGCCGCCGTGGTGTCGGTGGGCGCCGCGGCCCCACCCACCGCCCCGCAGAAGGCGAAGCCGAGACCGGTCCAGAAGGTCCCCGTGGCGGCCGGCTACGGCGGCGCCGTGGCCAGCGTCGACGCGGACGCCTCCGCCGCCGGTATCGAGGTGCTCAGACAGGGCGGCAACGCCGTCGACGCGGCCGTCGCCACCGCCGCCGCCCTCGGCGTCACCGAGCCCTACTCCGCCGGCCTCGGCGGAGGCGGCTACTTCGTCTACTACGACGCCCGTTCCCGCACGGTGCACACCATCGACGGCCGCGAGACCGCCCCGCTGAGCGCCGACGCCGGCCTCTTCGTGGAGAACGGCAAGCCGCTCTCGTTCGACGACGCCGTCAGCAGCGGTCTGAGCGTCGGCACCCCGGGCACGCCCGCCACCTGGCAGACGGCGCTGGACCAGTGGGGCACCAAGCGCCTGGGCGCGGTCCTGAAGCCGGCCGAGAAGCTGGCCCGCGACGGATTCACCGTCGACGAGACCTTCCGCTCGCAGACCGCCGCCAACGAGGCCCGCTTCCGCTACTTCCCCGACACCGCCAGGCTGTTCCTGCCCGGCGGGCAGCCGCCTGCGGTCGGCTCGACCCTGAAGAACCCCGACCTCGCCCGCACCTACCAGCAGTTGGCAGCCAAGGGCGTCGGCGCGATCTACCAGGGCGACATCGGGAAGGACATCGTCAGGACCGTCAACCGCCCGCCCGTGGACCCGAAGTCGGGCTGGAACGCCCGTCCGGGCAAGCTGTCCGCCAAGGACCTCGCCGCCTACCGCGCCAAGATCCAGGCGCCCACCCGGACCTCGTACCGCGGTCTGCGGGTGTTCTCCATCGCGCCCTCCTCCTCCGGCGGCACGACCGTCGGCGAGGCGCTCAACATCCTTCAGCGCACGGACCTCGCCACGGCGAGCGAGTCCCAGTACCTGCACCACTTCATCGAGGCGAGCCGTATCGCCTTCGCCGACCGTGGGCGCTGGGTCGGCGACCCCGCCTTCGAGGACGTGCCCACGAAGGAACTGCTGTCGCAGAAGTTCGCCGACTCCCGCGCCTGCCTGATCAAGGACGACGCGGTCCTCACCAGCCCGGTCGCACCCGGCGACCCGCGCCACCCCGCGGCCTGCTCCCGCGGCGGCACGGCCGCGCCGACGACGTACGAGGGCGAGAACACCACCCACCTGACGGTCGCCGACCGGTGGGGCAACGTCGTCGCCTACACCCTCACCATCGAGCAGACCGGCGGCAGCGGCATCACCGTGCCCGGCCGGGGCTTCCTGCTCAACAACGAGCTGACGGACTTCTCCTTCGCCCCGGCCAATCCGGCCGTGCACGACCCGAACCTGCCTGGCCCCGGCAAGCGGCCCCGCTCGTCCATCTCGCCGACGATCGTGCTCGACCGGCTCAACCGGCCGGTGGTGGCGCTCGGTTCACCGGGCGGGGCGACCATCATCACCACCGTGCTGCAGACCCTGACCGGGTTCCTCGACCGGCATCTGTCCCTGGTCGACGCGATCGCCGCACCGCGTGCCAGCCAGCGCAACGCCGCCCAGACCGAACTGGAACCCGCCCTCTACGACAGCGTGTTGAGGAAGCAGTTGGAGGCGATCGGCCACTCCTTCAAACTCAACCCCGAGATCGGCGCCGCCACGGGCATCCAGAGTCTGCCCGACGGCAGGTGGCTGGCCGCCGCGGAGAAGGTGCGCCGGGGCGGAGGCTCGGCGATGGTGGTGACTCCGTCACCCTGAACGGTCACACGGCCGGGGCCCGCCTCCCGAGAGGGACGGCGGGCCCCGGCCGTTCCCGCGCTCACTCCGCCGACGAGGGCGGTGATGACGGTGAGGGTGGTGAAGACGGGGGAGGCGCCGGCTCCTCCTTGCCCTTGTTCTGGGCGTCGAACGTGAGCCGGTCGTCCTTCGCGTCCACCACGACGCGTCCGCCCTCGCGGACCCGCCCGGCCAGCAGCAGCCGGGAGAGCTGGTTCTCCACCTCGCGCTGGATGGTGCGGCGCAGCGGACGGGCGCCGTACTCGGGCTGGTGACCGCGCCGGGCCAGCCAGTCCACGGCCGCCTCGGTGAACTCCACCGTGACGTCCTGCGCGTGCAGCAGCCGGCGGGTCTTCTCCAGCAGCAGGTCGGTGATCTGCCGCAACTGGTCGGCGGTGAGCTGACGGAAGACGACGATCTCGTCGATCCGGTTGAGGAACTCGGGCCGGAAGTGCTCGCGCAGCGGCCTGAGGATCTGCTCGCGCCGCGCCTCCTCGTCGGCCTCCGCGCCGCCCGCGCCGAACCCGATGCCGCCCCCGCGCCGAGTGACCGCCTCCGAACCCAGGTTGCTGGTCATCACGATGACGGTGTGCGTGAAGTCCACCGTACGGCCCTGGGAGTCGGTGAGCCGCCCGTCGTCGAGCACCTGGAGCAGGATGTTGAAGACGTCCGGGTGCGCCTTCTCCACCTCGTCCAGCAGCAGCAGCGAGTACGGATGCCGGCGCACCACCTCGGTGAGCTGGCCGGCCTCCTCGTGACCGACGTACCCGGGCGGGGCGCCCACCAGCCGGCTGACGGTGTGCCGCTCCTGGTACTCGCTCATGTCCAGGCGGACCATGTGGTCCTCGCTGGAGAACAGGACCTCGGCCAGCGCGCGGGCCAGCTCGGTCTTGCCGACACCGGTCGGGCCGAGGAAGAGGAAGCTGCCGATCGGCCGGTCGGGGCTGGCCAGTCCGGCGCGCGAGCGCAGCACCGCCTCCGAGACCGCGCTCACGGCCTCGTCCTGGCCGACGACCCGCTGGTGCAGGTGCAGCTCCAGACCGAGCAGGCGCTCCTTCTCCTCCTGGGTGAGGCTGCTGACGGGGATGCCGGTCTGCCGCGACACGACCTCGGCGATGGCCTCCGCGGTGACCTCCAGATGCTGGCCCTCGTCGGCCTCGCCGTCACCGGTGGCCTCGCCGATCCGCTGCTTCAGCTCGGTGATCCGGTCGCGCAACTCCGTCGCCCGCTCGTACTGTTCGTCCGCGACCGCCTGGTCCTTGTCCAGGGCGAGCTGCTCGACCTCGCGCTCCATGGCCCGTACGTCGGTGCCCTTGGTGCGCGCCCGCAGCTTCACCCGGGCGCCGGCCTGGTCGATCAGGTCGATCGCCTTGTCGGGCAGACGGCGCTCCGTCAGATGGCGGTCGGACAGGTCCACGGCGGCCGCCAGCGCCTCGTCGGTGTAGCGCACCTGGTGGTGGGCCTCGTAACGGTCGCGCAGCCCGCGCAGGATCTCCAGCGCGTCCGCGGTGGACGGCTCGGGCACCAGGATCGGCTGGAACCGGCGGGCCAGCGCCGCGTCCTTCTCGATCCGCCGGAACTCCTCCAGCGTCGTCGCGCCGACGATGTGCAGCTCGCCTCGGGAGAGCGCCGGCTTGAGGATGTTGCCCGCGTCCATCGCGCCGCCCTCGCCGCCCGCACCGGCGCCGACGACGGTGTGCAGCTCGTCGATGAAGACGATCAGCCGCTCGGAGTTGGCGCGGATCTCGGTGACGATGTTGTTCAGCCGCTCCTCGAAGTCGCCCCGGTACCGGGTGCCCGCGACGACGCCCGTCAGGTCCAGGGCCACCACACGGCGGCCGATCAGGATGTCGGGCACGTCCCCGTCGGCGATCCGCTGCGCCAGACCCTCCACGATGGCGGTCTTGCCGACCCCCGCGTCGCCGATGAGCACCGGGTTGTTCTTGCCCCGCCGGGAGAGCACCTCGATGGTCTGCTCGATCTCCTGCTCCCGCCCGATCACCGGGTCGATGCGCCCCTGCCGGGCCAGCTCGGTCAGATCGCTCCCGTACCTGTCCAGGGTCGGTGTCGAGGAGGACCGCTGCCGTTCCGCCCCGGGTGGCGCGGCGGCCTCCGGGGTCTCGGGCGGCAGACCGGAGGAGGCGAACCGGGCCGCGTTCAGGATGTGCCCGGCCGCCGAGTCGGGGTTCGCGGCGAGCGCGCTGAGCACGTGCTCCGGGCCGATGTAACCGGCGCCGCTGGCCCGCGCCATGTCGTGCGCGTCGAGGAAGGCCCGCTTGACGGCAGGGGTGAGCGAGAGGGAGGTCGGCGGCGGGACCTCGCCCGGCGGGTGCTGTACGGGGCCCGCCCGCTCGTCGATCTGGGTCGCGAGCGAGTCGGGGTCCGCACCGGACCGGCTGAGCAGACTGCGGGTGGGCTCGGTGGAGAGCGCGGCCCGCAGCAGGTGCTCGGTGTCCAGATCCCGGCTGCCGTGCTCAGCGGCGTACAGCGCCGCGCCCCGCACCAGCTCCCGGGCGGGCTGGCTCAGCAGCCGGCCGATGTCTACGTGCCGGGGGCCGGAGCGCGGTCCGCCGAAGAAGCGGGCGAAGAGTTCACCGAAGGGGTCGCGGTCGCGGTCGCCCTCCGGGCCGTTGAAGCCGCTGGTCATCGCTGTCCGTTCCCTCGCTGACAGTGGCTCCCGCCGGGTAACCGGGTGGGGGGCGTTTCATGCCACGATGGCATGGTCCGGTTCGTGGGGCATGTTCGGAGCGCCCACGCGGCGGAGCCGCACATCGACCCGGCCCCGCGCCCCCGGGCAGGTGGCTCACCGCTCCGTGAGGACGCGCGGGCCCGATTCCGTGATCGCCACCGTGTGTTCCGCGTGGGCCGCGCGGCTGCCGTCGTTCGTGCACAGGGTCCAGCCGTCCGGGGCCGCGTGGTAGTCGTCCGTGCCGCCGGCGATCAGCATGGGCTCGATGGCGAGGACCATGCCGTGCCGCAGGCGCATGCCCCGGCCCGGACGGCCCTCGTTCGGGACGCCGGGGTCCTCGTGCATGTGGCGGCCGATGCCGTGGCCGCCGAACCCGTCCGGGATGCCGTAGCCCGCCGCGCGGCACACCGAGCCGATGGCGTGGGCGATGTCGCCGATGCGGTTGCCGAACACGGCTGCCTCGATGCCCGCGGCGAGCGCGCGCTCGGCGGTCTCGATCAGCCGCAGGTCCGCGGGGCGCGGCCGGCCGACGACGAGGCTGACCGCCGAGTCGCCGACCCAGCCGCCGAGCTGCGCGCCGAAGTCCAGGGAGAGGAGGTCGCCGTCGCGCAGCCGGTACTTCGTGGGGATGCCGTGCACGATCGCGTCGTTCACCGAGGCGCAGAGCACCGCGGGGAACGGGGTCGGGGCGAAGGACGGCCGGTAGCCGAGGAACGGCGAGGTCGCGCCCGCCTCCCGCAGGACGTCGTGGGCCACCTCGTCCAGCTCCAGCAGGGACACTCCCACGCCGGCGGCCTTGCTCGCGGCGGTCAGGGCCCGTGCCACGACCTGGCCGGCCTCGTACATCGCGTCGATCGACGCGTCGGTCTTCAGATCCACCATGCCAATTACTATACCGGTATTTGAATCGCGATAGGATGCCCGTATGGTGCGCACACCCCTGACCCCCGAGGAGCGCGAGCGCGGCGAGCGGCTCGGCCGTCTGCTGCGCGCGGCGCGCGGCGACCGCAGCATGGCGCAGGTCGCGGCGAGCGCGGGTATCTCGGCCGAAACGCTGCGCAAGATCGAGACGGGCCGAGCCCCGACGCCGGCCTTCTTCACCGTCGCCGCCCTGGCCCGAGTGCTGGGCCTCTCCATGGAAACCCTGGCCGAACAAAGCACACTGACCGCAGCGTAAGCCGCCCCCCACCTGCGGTGGGCGGACGTGTGGGGTACTCACGGGGGTGAGATGTCCGGATCGCCCCGGTGGCGCGGGTGTCGTGCCTCCGGCCGGCCCACGCCCGCCAAGCGGTGACGCGTCCGAGCGCCCGCGCCCGGCGGGGTGTGGCGTCCGGTCTGTTCGCGGTGGCTACGGTTGTGCGGCCCCCGGTACGCCTGGTGATGGCGGGGCGTGAGCCACCGGGGCGCCTACGCCGGGCGCGGCGTGAGGCGTTGCGCCGCCCGGGCCGGGCGGGCGTGTGGGCGTCCGCCCGCGCCCGGTGGGAATGTGCAGGCGTCCGTACCGCCCGCGGTGGCTGTCGGCGTGGGTGGAGCACCGCGGGCGGTACGGGTCTCAGGGGGTGGACGGCGTGTCGGTCCTGGAGGGGCTGCCCGGGGGCGGAACCGACGGGCGGTGGGTCGGCACCGTGCCGGTGGTGCGCCGGACGGTCCTGGGGCGGCTGGCCGCCCATCCCATCAGGCCCGCGTTGTCCAGCGCGCCCACCCACAGGTCGGCGAGCGCGGCGGCCTCGGGGCCCGGTCGCGGTCCCACCCCGACCACCTTCAGGCCGGCGCCCACCGCGGCCCTCAGCCCGTTGACCGAGTCCTCCACGGCCAGGACGTCGCCGTCGTCCACGCCCAGGCGGCGCACGGCCTCCGTGTAGGTGCCGGGGTGCGGCTTGGGGAGTACCTTCTCGTCGGGTACGACGATGTGCTGGAAGTGGTGCCGTAAGCCCACCGCCTCCAGGGAGAACTCCACCACGTCCGCGGGGCAGTTGCTGGCCACGGCCAGCGGCGCGACCCGGCTCAGGATCGTCACCAGCCCCTTGGCTCCGCGCGCGGCCACCGGCTCGCGCGCGACGAGGGTGCGGAAGGTCGTCAGCAGCCGCTCGGTCATCTCCCCGGCGGCTTCCGGCTTCCCGGCGACGCGTGCCATGAGGGCGCCGCACTCGGTGTAGTGGAGCCCCTTCGCGCGCTCCGTGAAGTCCGGGCCCGGTTCGCAGCCGAAGTCCCGCAGGACGCTGATCCGGGCCTGCTGCCAGTGCTGTTCGGAGTCCACCAGTGTGCCGTCGCAGTCGAAGACGACGGCCGCGGGGGTCCAGTCGAGGTCGAACATGTGATGTGTGGCCATGTGCTCTTGCCGTTCTGGCGCGGGACGGATCTGCCGGAGAGCGGCACGGTCCGCCGGTCGTGGATGTCGGCGCCTGTCGTGCGTCACGCGTTTCGAAACGGCGTGAACTCGCAGGCGGACAGGGATGGTTGAGGAGTGAGGTGGGCACACGCACCGCACTGCGTGGTTTCCGGGAATCAATCCGGAACCGGAAACATAATGAACGTTACGCTCCACTTGACCGGTCGCGGATATTCATCGCCGCAATACGCACGTGTGGGTGACACCTCACGGGTATCGAAATACGCCCTCGGCCGTCGTGATGCCGCCCTGCCGGAAAAGGAACGCGCCGGTACGGCCCTGGGCGGAGCAGTGAATGACGGCGGGCGGAGCGTGTTCGGTGAACCGCAGCGCCGACATCCGGCAGGCGACGGGCCGCACCAGCCGCCCTCCGCTGCGCAGGGCGATCGCCTGCCGCGCCGCCTCGAGCAGGGCCGTTCCGGGCACATGGTCCGTCCCGTGGTCGAACAGGAACGGGTGACGCGGATCGGCGGGGCACACCAGCAGCTCCCCGCCGGCCAGGGCCACGACGGCGTCCGCCTCCGACGCCAGCCCCAGCAGGGCGGGTTCGGGCCGCGGCCAGGCCGCGGGCGGCACGGACGCGCCGGCGCCGGTCCGGAGCCGGGCGTAGCGCTCGGCTCCGAGGAACCGGGCTCCGCCCGCCGCGCGGGCGAACGGCCGCCGTCCGGCCAGGAAGTCGACCCGCATGCGCAGCCCGGTCGGCGCGCCCCCGTCACGGTCGGTGCGCAGGCCGCCCACCTGCGCCAGGCAGGTGACCTCGCTGGCCCCGTGGGGTGCCGCCGGTTCCGCGTCCACGTCCAGGGCGTAGGACAGGTCGTCGATCAGGAAGCGGGCCGTGGGGGGTACGCCGAGGTGGCGCAGCGGGATGTAGATGCCGAGCTGGCGCAGGGTTTCGACGATCATCCAGGGGCTGTGCCGGTCGTCGCGCCCGCGGGGGAACGTGGGGTGCGAGCGCGGCCACGCGGCGGCGGCGCAGTAGGAGAGCGGACCGTGCGGGCGGACGTCGGTCAGCAACACCTCGGCCACGGAGGTCCGGTGGACCAGTTCGCGTTCGACCGTGCGGGACCGGCCGAGGGAGGGGAGGGGGGAAAGGGCGGTGGGGCCGCCGGATCCGGTCGACGGTGTGCGGGAATCCCGTGTGCGTGATCCGGAGTCCATGGAAAAATGCTAATAAGACTATTAAGAGTTTCGCATGTTGGGCTCTCCCGGCGGTACCGCAAAGGCCGATAGATTCCTCCCCGCCACGCACCTACGGACGAGGGAGACGCGTGCAGGAACGGGCGGAGGAAACCCGCAGAGCCGTATTGCAGGCAGCAGCTCACCTGTTCTTCGAACGGGGTTACGCGGGGACCAGTATCGCCGACATCAGTACACGGTCCGGCCGCACCAGCGGGGCCATCTACTTCCACTACACCAACAAGGAACAGCTCGCCCTCGCCGTCGTCGAAGCCCATTTCGCCGCCTGGCCGGCCCTGGTCGCCCGGCACGAGTCGGTGGCCGAACCCGCCCTGGAGAGGCTGGTGCGGCTGAGCTTCTCGGTCGCGCGGGCGTTCCGTGACGACGTCGTCGTACGCGCCGGAGCGCGGCTGTGGGCGGAGCGGCGGTCCATCGACGTGGAGATGCCCCCGCCGTTCGTGGACTGGATCGCCACCGTCGAACGCATGCTCGTCGCCGCCCGCGACGAAGGCGCTCTGGCCCCCGGGACGGAACCCGGCCGGGACGCTCCCACCCTGGTCGCCGCCTTCTTCGGCCTCCACACGCTCTCCGACGTCCTCGACGACCGTCTGCTGATCGAGGACCGCCTGACCGCCCTGTGGCTGCTGCTGCTTCCCGGGCTCCAGGCCGCCCCCGCGCCCCGCGAGCTGCCGGCCGGGGTGAGCGCCCCGGTCCCGGCCTCGCCGTGACGTCCCTAGAGCACCGGCTCCCGCGCGATCACCCACCGGAGTGCGAAACACGATCGACTTCGCGGGTTGACGACAATGGTCTTGGCAAGCCAGGAGAAGAGGCTTACGTTCGAGCCTCTAGGCCTGTTCTACGGGCGTAGAGGCTCTGACGTACGTCGAAGGAGCAGCTCATGGCCAACGTCGTCCGTGCGGCCCTGGTCCAGGCCACCTGGACCGGCGACACCGAGTCCATGGTCGCCAAACACGAGGAGCACGCCCGCGAGGCGGCCCGTCAGGGGGCCCGGATCATCGGGTTCCAGGAAGTCTTCAACGCGCCGTACTTCTGCCAGGTCCAGGAGCCCGAGCACTACCGCTGGGCCGAGCCGGTGCCCGACGGGCCCACGGTCCGGCGCATGCGGGAACTCGCCCGCGAGACCGGCATGGTGATCGTCGTCCCGGTGTTCGAGGTCGAGCAGTCCGGCTTCTACTACAACACCGCCGCCGTGATCGACGCCGACGGCAGCTACCTCGGCAAGTACCGCAAGCACCACATCCCGCAGGTCAAGGGCTTCTGGGAGAAGTACTACTTCAAACCCGGCAACCTCGGCTGGCCCGTCTTCGACACCGCCGTCGGCCGGGTCGGCGTCTACATCTGCTACGACCGCCACTTCCCGGAGGGCTGGCGGCAGCTCGGTCTGAACGGCGCCCAGCTCGTCTACAACCCCTCCGCCACCCACCGCGGCCTGTCCGCCTACCTCTGGCAGCTGGAACAGCCGGCCGCCGCCGTCGCCAACGAGTATTTCGTCGTCGCGATCAACCGCGTCGGCCGGGAGGAGTACGGCGACAACGACTTCTACGGAACGAGTTACTTCGTCGACCCCCGCGGACGGTTCGTCGGAGACGTCGCCGACGATGCGAAGGAGGAACTCCTCGTCCGCGACCTGGACTTCGACCTCATCGAAGAGGTGCGGCAGCAGTGGGCCTTCT
The DNA here is from genome assembly GCF_044750345.1 of Streptomyces sp. NPDC088817. Lineage (NCBI taxonomy): Bacteria > Bacillati > Actinomycetota > Actinomycetes > Kitasatosporales > Streptomycetaceae > Streptomyces > Streptomyces sp. NPDC088817. Next base: position 196,413 of record NZ_JBIVJN010000018.1, on the reverse strand, counting down.
ACCGCGACCGCCGCCCCGACGCCTACGAAGGGCTGGTGCAGCCGTGAGCGACCTGTACGACCGTCACCGCGCCGTCGCGCCCGACTGGCTGGCGCTCTACTACGAGGACCCGATCGAGATCACCCACGGCGAGGGCCGGCACGTCTGGGACGCCGACGGCCGCCGCTACCTCGACTTCTTCGGCGGAATCCTCACCACCATGACCGCCCACGCGCTGCCCGAGGTCACCAAGGCGGTGACCGAGCAGGCCGGCCGGATCATCCACTCCTCCACGCTCTACCTCAACCGCCCGATGGTCGAACTGGCCGAGCGCGTAGCCCAGTTGAGCGGCATCCCGGACGCCCGGGTGTTCTTCACCACCTCCGGCACCGAGGCCAACGACACCGCCCTGCTGCTCGCCACCACCCACCGGCGCAGCAACACGATCCTGGCCATGCGCAACAGCTACCACGGCCGCTCCTTCAGCGCCGTCGGCATCACCGGCAACCGCGGCTGGTCCCCGACCTCCCTGTCCCCGCTCCAGACGCTCTACGTCCACGGCGGTGTACGCACCCGAGGCCCCTTCGCCCACCTGAGCGACGCCGAGTTCACCGCCGCCTGCGTCGAGGACCTCAGGGACCTCCTCGGCCACACCCGCCCGCCCGCCGCGCTGATCGCCGAACCCGTCCAGGGCGTCGGCGGTTTCACCTCCCCGCCCGACGGCCTGTACGCCGCCTTCCGGGACGTGCTCCAGGAGCACGGCATCCTGTGGATCTCCGACGAGGTGCAGACCGGCTGGGGCCGCACCGGCGACCACTTCTGGGGCTGGCAGGCACACGCACGCAGCGGACCGCCCGACATCGTCACCTTCGCCAAGGGCATCGGCAACGGCAGCTCCATCGGCGGGGTCGTCGCCCGCGCCGAGATCATGAACTGCCTCGACGCCAACAGCATCTCCACCTTCGGCGGCACCCAGCTCACCATGGCCGCCGGCCTCGCCAACCTCAACTACCTGCTGGAACACGACCTCCAGGGCAACGCCCGGCGGGTCGGCGGACTCCTCATCGAGCGGCTGCGGGCCGTCGCCGCCCAACTGCCCGGCGTACGGGAGGTCCGCGGACGCGGACTGATGATCGGCATCGAGCTGACCCGGCCGGGCACGGACGAGGCCGACCCGCAGGCGGCCACCGCCGTGCTGGAGGCGGCCCGGCAGGGCGGCCTGCTCATCGGCAAGGGCGGCGGACACAGCACCAGCGCTCTGCGCATCGCCCCGCCGCTGTCCCTGACCGTCGCGGAGGCCGAGGAGGGCGCCGCGATCCTGGAGGGCGCACTGCGCGCCGCGTACTGAGCGCCATCGGAGGTGGACCGAACCGCACAAAGAGGGGAACGTCGCCATGACCACCGCCTCGGAAACACCCCCGACCACCTGGAACCCACAGGAACCCGCCCTGTCGGTGCGCCAGGTCCTCACCATGGAGCGGGTGCTCGCGGGGGAGCCCGAGGTGGTGGCCGGCGCCGGCCACCTCGACCGGCCCGTGCGCTGGGTGCACGTCGCCGAGGCCGCCGACGTCGGCGTGATGCTCAGCGGCGGCGAGATGGTCCTCACCACCGGTGTGCTGCTCGCCGGCGACGAGGAGAAACAGGCCGAGTACATCCGCTCCCTGCACCGCGCGGAGGCCGCGGCCGTCGTCCTGGGCCTGGGCCGGGCCTTCCCCACCCCGCCGGACGTGATGCGCCGGGCCGCCGAGCGGTGCCAGCTCCCCCTGGTCGTCCTGCACCGTCCCTTCCCCTTCGCCGAACTGACCGAGGAGGTCCAGTCCCGGCTGGTACGGCGCAAGTTCGCCTCCGTCAGCCTGTCGGAGGCCGTACGCACCGCCCTCACCGCGCTGATCACCGCGGGCGCCCCGCTCCAGGCACTGCTCGACGAGATCGCCCAGCACACCGCCTGCCCCGTCGTCGTCACCAACCTCGCCCACCGCGTCCTGGCCACGGCGGGGGAGCGGCCGGCGGTCGACGACGTACTGCGGGACTGGGAGCGCATCTCCCGGCAGGCCGGCGCGGGCCAGGGCGACGGCTGGATCCGCGCCGAACTGGGCGGGCGCGGCGAGCGCTGGGGACGCGTCGTGCTGTGCGGCCACCGCGGCGACAACGCCACCGGACGGCTGCTGGCCGACCGCGCCGCCGAGGCCCTCGTCCTGCACCGCATGCTCGGCGGCAACGCCGGCTGCTCCTGGGAGGAGCAGTCCGCGCAGGGCCTGCTCACCGACCTCGTCGGCGGAGCCGTACCGGCCCGGCAACTGCTGCCCCGGGCGCGCGCCGCCGGACTGCCGGTCAACCGGCGCACCTTCGTCCCCCTGGTCGTACCGGACGGCGAGGTGGCCGCGCTCGACCGGCTGCTGCGCCTGCTCGGCCTTCCCGGGCTGGTCGCCGAGGTCGCCGAGGGCGCCACCGCCGTGCTGCTCAGCCTCGCCCGCGACCAGGACGCCGACGCCCTCACCGGGCACTTCGCGGCCCGGCTGCGCGACGGATCCGGCACGCACCGCACGGTCGTCGCCGCCGCGGACGCCCGCACCGTATGGGACGACGTGCCCGCCGGGCTGCGCGAGGCCCGGCACGTCGCCCAGGCCGTCGCCGACTCCGCCGACGCCCTGGACCTCCCGGCCGTCGTACGCCTCAAGGACGTCCACCTGCGGGGACTGGTCCGGCTGCTGCGCGACGACCCGCACGTGCAGTCCTTCGCCGAGCGCGAGCTGGACGGACTGCTGTGCCGCGCCGACGACGACCTGCTGTCCGTGCTGCGCACCTACCTCGCCACCGGCCGCAACAAGTCCCGCACCGCCCAGCTCCACCACGTCTCCCGGCCCGCGCTCTACCGCCGCCTGGAGTCCATACAGGCGTGCCTCGGGGTGGACCTCGACGACTTCGAACAGGCCGCCTCGGTGCACATCGCGCTCCTCGCGCACGACGCCCAGCAGGAGTGAGCCGGCCGCACGGCCGGGAGAACGGCGGTGAGACATGGGACGGACCCGGAGTGACACGGTGGCACGCCCCGCCCCCGCAGACGTGACACGGTGCACCTCAAAGCGGAGCCGCCGGCTTTCTACGCTCCCCGCACATCCAGCGAGTGGAGGTCCCGATGAGCAAGGTGATCCGCGCCGCCCTCTTCCAGACCGCGTGGACCGGCGAGAAGGAATCGATGATCCAGGTCCACGAGCAGGCGGCCCGCGACGCGGCCGCACAGGGCGCCCAGGTGCTCTGCTTCCAGGAACTGTTCTACGGACCGTACTTCTGCCAGGTCCAGGACCCCGCCTTCTACGAGTACGCCGAGCAGATCCCCGAGGGCCCGATCGTGCGGCGCTTCCAGGCGCTCGCACAGGAACTCGGCCTCGTCCTGGTCCTGCCGATGTACGAGGAGGAGCAGCCCGGCGTCCTCTACAACACCGCCGCCGTGATCGACGCGGACGGCTCCTACCTCGGCAAGTACCGCAAGACCCACATCCCGCAGGTCAGGGGATTCTGGGAGAAGTTCTACTTCCGCCCCGGCAACAGCGGCTGGCCGATCTTCGACACCAAGGCGGGCCGGATCGGCGTCTACATCTGCTACGACCGGCACTTCCCGGAGGGCTGGCGGGCCCTCGGACTGGCCGGCGCCGAGATCGTCTTCAACCCGTCGGCCACCTCGCGCGGCCTGTCCGGCTACCTGTGGCAGCTGGAGCAGCCGGCGGCGGCCGTCGCCAACGAGTACTTCGTCGGCGCGATCAACCGGGTAGGCGTCGAGGAGTACGGCGACAACGACTTCTACGGCACCTCCTACTTCGTGGACCCGGAGGCGCAGTTCGTCGGCGAACCGGCGAGCGACAAGGACACCGAACTCGTCGTGCGCGACCTCGACCTGGCCAAGCTGCGCGAGGTCCGCGACCGCTGGCAGTTCTACCGCGACCGCGCCCCGGGCACGTACGAGCCGCTGACCGCGCCCTGACCGGGGACCCGCGCCCCACCGTGCACACCCGACCGGAAGGAGAGGGAGCATGAGCCGCACCGTCATCCGCGGCGGCCTCGTCATCACCGCCGCCGACGAGATCCACGCCGACGTCCTGATCGAGGACGGCCGCATCGCCGCCCTCGCCGCCTCCGGCACCCCGGCCGCCGGGGCGTTCACCGCCGAGCGGACCATCGACGCCACCGGCAAGTACGTGATCCCGGGCGGCGTGGACGGCCACACCCACATGGAGATGCCGTTCGGTGGCACCTACGCTGCGGACACCTTCGAGACCGGCACCCGGGCCGCCGCCTGGGGCGGCACGACCACGATCGTGGACTTCGCCATCCAGACCGTCGGCTCCGGCCTGCGCGAGGGCCTGGACGCCTGGCACGCCAAGGCCGAGGGCAACTGCGCGATCGACTACGGCTTCCACATGATCGTCTCCGATGTGAACCAGGAGACGCTCAAGGAGATGGACCTGCTGGTGGAGGAGGGCGTGACCTCCTTCAAGCAGTTCATGGCCTACCCAGGGGTCTTCTACAGCGACGACGGGCAGATCCTGCGCGCCATGCAGCGGGCCGCCGACAACGGCGGGCTGATCATGATGCACGCCGAGAACGGCATCGCCATCGACGTCCTGGTCGAACAGGCCCTGGCCCGCGGCGAGACCGACCCGCGCCATCACGGAGAGGTCCGCAAGGCCCTGCTGGAGGCCGAGGCCACCCACCGCGCCATCCGGCTCGCCCAGGTCGCGGGCGCGCCGCTGTACGTCGTGCACGTCTCGGCGCGGGAGGCGGTCGCCGAACTGGCCAGGGCACGCGACCAGGGACTGCCCGTCTTCGGCGAGACCTGCCCGCAGTACCTGTTCCTGTCCACCGACAACCTCGCCGAGCCCGGCTTCGAGGGCGCCAAGTACGTGTGCTCCACGCCCCTGCGCCCCAGGGAGCACCAGGCGGCCCTGTGGAAGGGCCTGCGCACCAACGACCTCCAGGTGGTCTCCACCGACCACTGCCCCTTCTGCTTCACCGGCCAGAAGGAACTCGGCCGCGGCGACTTCTCCAAAATCCCCAACGGAATGCCGGGCGTCGAGAACCGGATGGACCTGCTCCACCAGGCCGTCGTCGACGGGCACATCTCGCGCCGCCGCTGGATCGAGATCGCGTGCGCCACCCCGGCCCGCATGTTCGGCATGTACCCGAAGAAGGGCACCATCGCGCCGGGCGCCGACGCCGACGTGGTCGTCTACGACCCGCACGCCGAGCAGGTCATGTCCGCCGAGACCCACCACATGAACGTCGACTACTCGGCGTACGAGGGCAGGCGGATCACCGGCCGGGTGGAGACCGTGCTCTCCCGCGGCGAACCCGTCATCACCGAGCGGGAGTACACCGGGCGCGCCGGGCACGGCGTCTACACCCCGCGCTCCACCTGCCAGTACCTCGACTAGGAGTGCCGCCCATGGACTTCGGACTCGTCCTCCAGACCGACCCGCCGGCCTCACGCGTGGTCGACCTGATGCAGCGCGCCGAGCGCAACGGCTTCCGCTACGGCTGGACCTTCGACTCCGCCGTGCTCTGGCAGGAGCCGTTCGTGATCTACAGCCAGATCCTCGCGAACACCGAGAAGCTGACCGTCGGTCCCATGGTCACCAACCCCGGCACCCGCACCTGGGAGGTCACCGCCTCCACCTTCGCCACCCTCAACGACATGTTCGGCAACCGCACGGTCTGCGGCATCGGCCGCGGCGATTCCGCCATGCGGGTGGCCGGCCGCAAGCCCAACACCCTGGCCCGGATCAGCGAGGCGATGAAGGTCATCCGGGCGCTGGGCAGGGGAGAGGAGGCCGACCTCGGCGGCACGGTGATCAGGTTTCCTTGGGTCGGGCCCGGCGCCCGACTGCCCGTCTGGATGGCCGCGTACGGGCCCAAGGCACTGAAGATGACCGGAGAGGAGGCCGACGGCTTCATCCTCCAGCTCGCCGACCTGTACCTGACGGAGTACATGGTGAAGGCCGTCAAGGACGCGGCGGCCGCCGCCGGACGCGACCCGTCCGCGGTGAGGATCTGTGTCGCCGCGCCCGCCTACGTCACCGCCGACGACTCGCCCGAGGCGCTCGCCCACGCCCGCGACCAGTGCCGGTGGTTCGGCGGCATGGTCGGCAACCACGTGGCCGACCTGGTCGCCCGCTACGGCGAGCACTCCGCCGCCGTGCCCGACGAGCTCACCGACTACATCAAGGCCCGCCAGGGCTACGACTACGCCCACCACGGGCGCAGCGGCAACCCGGACACGCAGTTCGTGCCCGACGAGATCGTCGACCGGTTCTGCGTGGTCGGACCGGTCGAGAAGCACATCGAGAAGCTGAACGCGCTGCGCGAGCTGGGCGTGGACCAGTTCGCCGTGTACGACATGCACGACGCGCAGGAAGCCGTGATCGACGCGTACGGGCAGCAGATCATCCCGGCCGTCAACTCCTGAGTCCCCGAGCGCTGTTCCCATCCCCCCTCTGTCCCCCCTCCCCACCTCCCCGGGGAGGGGCCGGGCGCCCGCACCGCCCCGTTTCGACCCGTCTCCTCGATTGGGCTGCCCATGACCGACACCGCTCCTCCGGCCATACCGCCGTCCGCGCAGGTCACCCTCCCCGACGGGCGCGTGGAGATCGCCCCCGGCACCCCGCCGCCCAGCGGTCCCTACGCCAACGCCGACCTGCTGCCCGTCCCGGTCGCCCAGCGCACCTGGACCACGTACAACTTCTCCGCGCTGTGGGTCGGCATGGCCCACAACACCGCCTCCTGGACCCTGGCCTCCGGCCTGATCGCCGTCGGCATGGACTGGAAGCAGGCGGTGTTCACCATCGCCCTGGCCAACCTGATCGTGCTCGTCCCCATGCTGCTCACCGGGCACGCCGGACCCAAGTACGGTATTCCCTTCCCGGTCTTCGCCCGCGCCTCCTTCGGCGTGCGCGGCGCCAACCTGCCCGCCGTCGTACGGGCGTTGGTGGCGTGCGGCTGGTTCGGCATCCAGACCTGGATCGGCGGCGAGGCGATCTACTTCCTCGCCGGGAAACTGATCGGGAGCGGCTGGACGGACGCCGCGAAGGTGGGCGGCCACGCCTGGACGATGTGGCTGTCGTTCGCCATCTTCTGGGCGATCCAGGTCGCCGTCATCTACCGGGGCATGGAGACCATCCGCCGGTTCGAGAACTGGGCGGCGCCCTTCGTGCTCGTCGGCGCCTTCGTGATGCTGTGGTGGATGAGCAGCAAGGCCGGCGGACTCGGCCCGCTCTTCGACCAGCCGTCGAAACTGGGCTGGGGAGCGGACTTCTGGAAGCTGTTCGCGCCCTCCCTGATGGGCATGATCGGCTTCTGGTCCACCCTGTCACTGAACATCCCGGACTTCACCCGGTACGGCAGGAGCCAGAAGGCGCAGACCCGGGGCCAGGCGCTCGGACTGCCCACGACCATGACCCTGTTCGCGTTCCTGTCCGTGCTGGTCACCTCCGGCTCCCAGGCCGTGTACGGCCAACCGGTGTGGGACCCGGTGCAGTTGGCGGCGAAGACCGACAACGTGGTGGGCCTGGTCTACGCGCTGGTCACCGTGCTGGTGGCGACCCTGTCGGTCAACATCGCGGCCAACATGGTCTCCCCGGCCTTCGACTTCTCCAACGTCGCCCCGCGCAAGGTCAGTTTCCGCACCGGCGCGCTCGTCACCGCGGTGCTCGCCGTCGTGATGTGCCCGTGGAAGCTGTACGCCGACCCGCAGGGCTACATCTTCACCTGGCTCGGCCTGGTCGGCGGTCTGCTCGGCACGGTGGCCGGCATCCTCATCGCCGACTACTGGGTCCTCAGGCGCTCCCGGCTGGACCTGGCCGACCTGTACCGCCCGGGCGGACGCTACTGGTACGAGGGCGGCTGGAACTGGCGGGCGGTCGTGGCCTTCGTGGTGGGCGGCGTGCTGGCTGTCGGCGGCGCGGACTTCCACCCGCTGATCGACGGCCGTCCCATCCCGGCCCTGAAGTCCCTCGCCGACTACGGCTGGGCGGTGGGCCTGGGCACCTCGCTGGTCCTTTACCTGCTGCTGATGGCAGCGCGCACCCGACAGCGGACCTCCACCTGACGCGCGTCACGGCCTGACGCGCGGCCGGCCGCTCTGGAGGAGGGTCAGCCCGTACGGCCCTTCTCCAGGGCGGCCATCGCCTCCTTGGCGGCCTTGATGGCGCCCTTGTTGATCTCGTCCGTGCTGGGCGCCTTCTTCGACTCGAAGTCGCTGCCGTTGTACGTGACGACCACGATCGCGTTGGCGGAGCGGGCCAGCACCACGCCCTCGCGGGTCTCCTGCTTGTCCTCGGTGGTCAGATTCACCACGGAGTAGGCGCTGTCCCCGAGACCGGGCACGGCCCCGCCGCCGCTCTTGTCGGTGGTCCGCTGCTCGTACGACTTCAGCGCCGCCTCGTCCGTCGCCATGATCTCGAAGGACACGTCGAGCCAGCGGTAGTCGTAGCCCTTGAGCGCGTTCCACGAGCAGGTCCGGCGCACCTTGGTGTCCGTCGACGGGATCTCCTTGCCCGTCGTCCTGGCCCCCGGCACCAGCGCCGTGATCGTCTTCTCGGTGATGCTGGTGCACGGCACCGGAGCGGCGGCGTACGTCTTGGTCACCGCGGTCGACGACGGCGCGGACGGCTCGGAGGACGGCTGGCCGTCGGTGCCGCGCTCCTCCTGCTGCGTGGTCTTGGAGTCGGCGGCGGCCGGGGACGCGGCGAACGGGCCGGACGTCAACGCCCAGCCCGCGCAGGCGAGTACGACGACCGGACTCAGACGCGCGGTGAGCGCGAGAGGGAGAGGAAGTTCACGCACGGCGCACTTCTCGTGTGGGGGACGGACGCGGAGCGATTCCACACCGCGGACGGGACCTCAGTGTCACACGAGTCCCCGCGTGACGAAAGCGGTACTCCGCTCCGTGGCCGGATGGTCACGGCCACTTGTTCCCGACGTGCCGTTTGCCGGTTATGCGCCGGTGCCGCTGTGGCCGGATGCCGTTCAACTCCCCACCCTCGCAGCGGAGTCGGGGCTGGTGAAAGCGTGCGCGGCGGCTACGGCACCCGCGCCGTCCACTGCTCCGAACCGAACTTCGTGCGCGCCAGCTCCCGCGCCCGGGCCAGCTCCTCGTCGGTCGCCTCGCCGACGGTCAGCCCGTACCGGGCGCGGAAGGACTCCACCATCCGCGCGATGACCGCCTCACGGGGAAGCCCGGTCTGCCGGCGCAGCGGGTCCACCCGCTTCTTCGCGCTCCCGATGCCCTTGTCGGACAGCTTCTCCCGCCCGATCCGCAGCACCTCGACCATCTTGTCGGCGTCGATGTCGTACGACATGGTCACGTGGTGCAGCACCGCTCCGGGCCCGCCGCCCGGTCCCACCACCCGCTTCTGCGCGGCGCCCGCGATCTTGCCCTGGTCGGTGGCGATGTCGTTCAGCGGCTGGTACCAGGCCTTGATGCCCATGTCGCCGAGGGCGCCGAGCACCCAGTCGTCCAGATAGGCGTAGCTGTCCTGGAAGGACAGCCCCTGCACCAGCGCCTCCGGCACCGACAGGGAGTACGTGATCGTGTTGCCCGGCTCGACGAACATCGCGCCGCCGCCGGAGATCCGGCGCACCACCTCGACGCCGTGCCGCGCCGCCCCCTCGGGGTCCACCTCGTTGCGCAGCGACTGGAAACTGCCGATGATCACCGCGGGCGCCGCCCACTCCCACACGCGCAGGGTCGGCGGACGCCGGCCCGCCGCGACCTCCGCGGTCAGCACCTCGTCCAGGGCCATGTGCAGGGCGGGGGACTGCGGGCCGTCGTGGACGAGCTGCCAGTCGTAGTCCGTCCAGTCCGTGGCGTGCGCCAGCGCGCGGCGCACCGCGATCCCGACGCCCTCGGACGTCAGCCCGTACATCACGGTGCTCTCGGGCAGCCCCGTGTCGATCCGGGCGGCCAGACCGGCCGCGTCCGTGTCCGCGGGGGCGCCCTCCAGCGCGCGGTTCACCGCGTCCAGCGCCCCGTCCGGCTCCAGGAAGAAGTCACCCGCCACGCGTACGTGCCGCAGCGCGCCGTCCTCGACCTCGACGTCCACGACGACGAGCTTCCCGCCGGGCACCTTGTACTCACCGTGCACCGTCCGACCTCCGATCTGCCGCAGCAGACCAACGCCACGGGCCCCCGCGGTGTTCCCGCAGGGGCCCGTGGTGGGAGCGGAAAAGGTCACGCGGGTCCCGGAGCGGACGTTTCGTGGCGCGCCTGCGTCGGTGTGGTGGTGGGCAGGGGGAGGTCGAGCAGTTCGCGTATCCGGCGGATGTGGGTGTGCCCGTTGTGCTGGTCCACCGACCGCAGATGCGCGAGGAAGGTGTCCGCGTCGGACGCCTTGGCGGCCTGCCGCCAGAACGGCAGCCCCGCTTCGAGTTCCGCCACGAGTTGCCCGGCCGGCCGCCGCGCCCCGGGCAGGTCGGCGTCCTTGAGCAGCCGGATGCTATCGGCCTGCGCTTCGGCCATCTGGCCGGCCCAGGCCTTGGCCGCGTCGAGGTCCTCCCGGGGGCTACGCGCCGGACGGAGCATGCCCGCGGCGTTCAGCGGCTTCACGACGGAGAGGAAGGCCAGTTGGCCGGAGTCCAGGTTGGAGGCGTCGCGCCTGACCGTGGTGTCGAGTTTCGCGTCGCCCTTCGGGCCCACCCAGCACCGCACGGTGCGGTTTCGCCGTCGCTGTCCCTGCCGGGAAGCGTCCACACCTTGAAGTCGGCCGTCCTCGCGACGAGGGCGGCCAGCAGCAGGAAAGCGCCGGAGACGGAGATCCCGGCGATCGCGAGGCCCTTGCCCCGCTGCCCGTTCCTGGATATCCGCACCAGGGCGACGATGCCGAATATCAGCCCCAGGGGAGCGAGGCACACCAGCGAGGCCACCAGTGCCGTGACCGCGAAACCGTTCAGCGTCGGCTGAACCGGCTGTCCCGGCGGATTCCACTGCGGTCCCCAGGGCTGTCCCGGGCCGGGCGCGGACGAGCGGTGGTCCTACTCGGCGACCTTGAGTTCGAGCTCGCAGTCCAGTGTCTGGACGTACGTCCGGCCGCCCTGCTCATATTCGAAGCGGCACTCGCGGACTGTCTCTTTCGGTGGTGCGGTGATTCTCATCTTGGCCAGGTAGAAGATGTCGCCTCCTTTCCCGGCCGGAACCTTGAGGGGCTTTGTCGCGTAGTTCTTCAGCCGCGCGAAGTCAGGCGTGTACGTCTCGCCTTCCTTGGCCGGAAGCGGGAGACCTTCGGTGTCGTTCAGGTCGTACGCGCCGTATCCCAGGACCTTGATGCCGGCAGGGATGTGCAGGACGGACACCTTCGTTATCGCGATGGGCGTCGAGGAGGTGTTGTTCGGCACCGGGAGGGCGAAGTACCAGATCTCCCCCACACGGGCGTGCTCGGTGCCCACGGTGCCGCTCGACTGGACGCCGTCGGTCGCGAGGGCGTTTCCCGGTACCGCCTGTCCGGCCTCCCGCAGCGGCGAGCATTCGGCCACCGTGAAGGCGGCGAGTAACGCCAGAGACACAAGCGGAATGACTGATACCCGCCTCATTGGAACCTCGTATTCCGCTCAAAGCGCTGCAGGGCAAAGACGTAACACTTCCATGGGCGCGGGGCCGATCGATAGCCTGAGAGGACTATGTTCACCACCCGGCCCACCCTTCAGGGCACCTTCGGCATGGTGTCCTCCACCCACTGGCTCGCCTCGCAGTCGGCGATGGCCGTGCTGGAGGACGGCGGCAACGCCTACGACGCGGCCGTGGCCGGCGCCTTCGTGCTGCATGTCGTGGAGCCGCACCTGAACGGGCCCGCCGGTGAAGTGCCGATCCTGCTCGCCCCGGCGGGCGGCGAGGTGCGGGTGCTGTGCGGACAGGGCGTCGCCCCGGCCGGGGCGACGGTCCCGCACTACCGGGCGCTGGGCCTGGACCTCGTACCCGGCACCGGACCGCTGGCCGCCGCCGTGCCCGGCGCGTTCGACGCGTGGATGGTGCTGCTGCGCGACCACGGGACCAAATCCCTCGACGACGTCCTGAAGTACGCCGTCGGATACGCCGAGCACGGGCACGCGCCCGTGGAGCGCGTCGGCGAGACCGTCGAGACCGTGCGGAGGCTGTTCGAGACCGAGTGGACCTCGTCCGCCGAGGTCTACCTGCCCGGCGGACGCCCGCCGCGCCCCGGCACGCTGCTGCGCAACCCCGCGCTCGCCGCCACCTGGAAGCGGCTGCTCGCCGAGACCGTGGGCGCGGGGGACCGGGAGGCACGGATCGAGGCCGCGCGGGAGGTGTGGCGTACCGGTTTCGTCGCCGAGGCGCTGGTCCGGCAGGCCGGGCGGCCGACGCTGGACACCAGCGGCGAACGCCACACCGGCACCCTGACGGCCGCCGACCTCGCCGCCTGGTCCGCGACCTACGAGACCCCGGCGTCGTACGACTGGAACGGCTGGACCGTGTGCAAGGCCGGCCCCTGGAGCCAGGGCCCGGTGCTGCTCCAGCAACTCGCCCTCCTCCCGGACGAGTTGCCGCCGTACGGCTCCGCCGACTACGTCCACCTGCTGATCGAGGGCTGCAAGCTCGCCATGGCCGACCGGGAGGCCTGGTACGGGGACGCCGCCGAGGTGCCCCTGGCGGAGCTGCTGTCGGCGCCGTACAACAGCGAGCGGCGCAGACTGGTCGGCGCCGCCTCGTACGAGCTGCGGCCCGGCAGTCCCGGCGGACGCGTGCCGCGGCTGAGCGCCCACACGCACGCGGTGGGTGCCGGGGAGGGCGAGTTCGACGCGATGGGGGTCGGGGAGCCGACGTTCGCCAAGAGCCCCGTCGCACCCGTGCCGGGCGAACCCGACGTGACCGCCGACGGCGGCACCCGCGGTGACACCTGCCACATCGACGTCGTCGACCGCTGGGGCAACACGATCGCCGCCACCCCCAGCGGCGGCTGGCTCCAGTCCAACCCCGTCGTGCCCGAGCTGGGTTTCCCGCTCGGCACCCGGCTCCAGATGGCCTGGCTGGAGGAGGGCCTGCCCAACTCGCTGACGCCGGGACGCCGTCCACGCACCACCCTCAGCCCCTCGATCGCGCTGCGCGACGGGGTGCCCGTCATGGCGTTCGGCACGCCCGGCGGGGACCAGCAGGACCAGTGGCAGACGCACTTCTTCCTCGCGGTCGCGCTGCGCGCCGCCGTCCGCGGCGGCCTCGACCTCCAGGGCGCCATCGACGCCCCGAACTGGCACAACGACAGCTTCCCCGGCTCCTTCTACCCGCGCGGGACGCGGCCCGGCAGCGTCACCGTCGAGTCCCGCACGGACGCGGAGGTCGTCCGCGAGCTGCGACGCCGGGGTCATGACGTGACCGTCGGCGGGCCGTGGTCCGAGGGACGCCTGTGCGCCGTCGCCCGCTGCCCCGACACCGGCATCCTGTCCGCGGCCGCCAACCCGCGGGGGATGCAGGGGTACGCCGTCGGCCGGTGAGGCGTGTGGCCGGTGTTTGGCGAGCGCCGGCCGCGGGCGTCCACCGGACCGACCCGCGATGTCCGATGACGGGTGTTCACGCCGATTCCACCCGGAGTGCACCGGCCCGGCGGGGAATGTCAGTGGGGCATGTTCTCATGGAGGCATGATCGAAGAGACGGAAACCATCGAAGAGTTTCTCGCACGTCACTCGGCCGACGTGGAGGAGGCGGTCCGCAAGGCCGCCGCGGCCGAGATCATGCCCCGCTTCCGCCGGCTGGCGGAGCACGAGGTGGACCAGAAGGCCGGACCGCACGACCTGGTGACGGACGCCGACCGGCTGGCCGAGCGGTATCTCACGGACGTCCTCGGCGCCCTGCTGCCCGGCTCGGTCGTGGTCGGCGAGGAAGCGGTGCACGCCAACCCGGCCGTGTACGAGGCCATCCAGGGCGACGCCCCCGTCTGGATAGTCGACCCGGTCGACGGCACACGGCAGTTCGTGCACGGCGACCCCGGCTTCTGCACCCTGGTCACCCTCGCCCGGCACGGGGTCCTGCTCGCCTCCTGGACGTACGCGCCGGCCCGCGACCAGCTCGCCACGGCCGTACGCGGTCGGGGCGCCTTCCTCGACGGCGTGCCCCTGCGCAGCGGTGCCCCCGAGCCGGGGCGGCCCCTCGAAGTGGCCACGTCGCACCCCGACTACACGACGGACGAAGAGAAGCGGGCCCTGCGCGGCCTGTGGGCGGACGGGGTCGCGCCACGCCCCTGCGGGTCGGCCGGACTGGAGTATCTCGCCATCGCTCGGGGCGAGTTGGACGCCACGGCCTTCTGCTGGGAAGCGGCCTGGGACCACGCGGCGGGCCTGCTCCTGGTCGAGGAGGCCGGCGGCGCCCACCGGACCCTGACCGGCGCCCCCTTCCGCATCACCGGCGGCAACACCCTGCCCTTCACGGCGGCCCGGGACGCGGCCACGGCCCGCCGGATCACGGACCTGCTCTCGGCCCCGGAGACGGAGGGCGCGACCCTGGCGGTCTGACCCCGGCAGAGGGCGGCGCCCTCGCCTCCGGCCAAGGCCGCCCAGGCAACCCGGGCCGCCCCTCCCGCACCACTCCGCCCCCAGCCCGCCGACCCGCCCCCGTCGTGTCGGTGGTGCGGCATATCCTGGGGACCGAGTGGCCATCGGCTGACTAGGGGGTCCGAAGGTGCCGTCGATGCTCGATGCGGTCGTGGTGGGTGCGGGGCCGAACGGACTGACCGCTGCCGTGGAACTCGCCCGCCGCGGCTTCGACGTGGCGGTGTTCGAGGCGCGGGACACCGTGGGCGGCGGTGCCCGCACCGAGGAGCTCACCCTGCCCGGCTTCCGGCACGACCCGTGCTCCGCCGCGCACCCCCTCGGCATCAACTCGCCCGCGTTCCGCGCCCTGCCCCTGGAGCGCTACGGCCTCGAATGGCTGCACGCGGAGCTGCCCATGGCGCACCCCTTCCCGGACGGCACCGCGGCCGTGCTGTCCCGTTCCGTCGCCGAGACGGCCGCCTCCTTCGGACCACGCGACGCGGGCACGTACCGCAGACTGGTCCAGCCGTTCCTGCCCAGGTGGGACACCCTCGTCCGCGACTTCATGTCGCTGCCGCTGACCGCGCTCCCGCGCGACCCGGTCACCCTGGCCCGCTTCGGCCTGGCCGGCCTGCCCCCGTCCACCTGGCTGATGCGCCGCTTCCGCGACGAGCGGGCCAGGACCCTGTTCGCCGGACTCGTCGCCCACGTCATGGCACCCCTCGGCGGCTTCGCCACCGGCGCCGTCGGCCTGGTCTTCGCGCTCGCCGCGCACGCCCGCGGCTGGCCGGTGGCCCGCGGCGGCTCCCAGGCGATCTCCGACGCCCTCGCCGCGTACCTCAAGGACCTCGGCGGCGCCGTGCACACCGACTACGAGGTCAAGCGCCTCGACGACCTGCCGCCCGCCCGGGCGTACGTCTTCGACACCTCGCCCACCGCGCTGGCCCGCATCGCCGGACTCGGCCGCTACTACGACGGCTACCGCTACGGCCCCGGCGTCTTCAAGATCGACTACGCCCTGGACGGCCCCGTGCCGTGGACCGCCCCGGAGCCCCGAGGCGCCGGCACCGTGCAGATCGGCGCGGACAGCGCCGAGATCGGCAGCGCACTGCGCGCCGCGTCCCGCGAGGGCCGCGCACCCGACCGGCCCTTCCTCATCACCGTCCAGCCCAGCGTCGCCGACCCCACCCGCGCCCCCGAGGGCAAGCAGGTCTTCTGGGCGTACGGCCACGTCCCCAACGGCTGGACCGGAGACCTCACCGACGCCGTGGAACGCCAGCTCGAACGCTTCGCCCCCGGCTTCCGCGACCGCGTACTCGCCCGCGCCACCGCGGGCCCACCCGAGATCGCCGCCCGCAACGCCAACTACGTCGGCGGAGACATCGGCTCCGGCGCGGCATCCGGGCTCCAGCTCCTGCTGCGCCCGAAACCGTCGCTGTTCCCCTACAGCACCCCGCACCCGGCCGTCTTCATCTGCTCGTCGGCCACCCCGCCGGGCCCCGGTGTGCACGGCATGTCGGGGCACAACGCCGCGAAGGCCGTCTGGAGGAGGCTGCGCCAGACATGACCACCGCCATCACGCTCGTCCAGGGCGACATCACCAGGCAGCGCGCCGACGCGATCGTCAACGCCGCCAACTCCTCCCTCCTCGGCGGCGGTGGCGTCGACGGCGCCATCCACCGCCGCGGCGGCCCCGCGATCCTCGAGGAGTGCCGCGCCCTGCGCGCCTCCCGGTACGGCAAGGGCCTGCCCACCGGCCAGGCGGTCGCCACCACGGCCGGCGAACTGGACGCCCTCTGGGTGATCCACACCGTCGGCCCCGTCCACAGCGGCGCCGAGGACCGCTCGCACCTCCTGGCCTCCTGCTACCGCACCTCCCTCCACGTCGCCGACGAGCTGGGCGCCCGCACCGTGGCGTTCCCGGCGATCTCCACGGGCGTCTACCGCTGGCCGATGGACGACGCGGCCCGGATCGCGGTGGAGACCGTGGGGGAGACCGGCACCTCGGTCGAGGAGGTCCGCTTCGTCCTCTTCGACGACCGGGCCTACGAGACGTTCGCGGCGCGGATCGGCTGACCTGGCCGCCGCCATGATCTGGGAGATGCTGGGCCTGGGTTTCGTACTCAGCCTGGACAACTTCCGGGTGGCGATCGCGCTCGGCACCGTCCCCTTCGGTCTGAAACGCGCGGTGCAGGTCGCGCTGACCTTCGGACTCTGGGACGCGGTCATGCCCCTGGTCGGGCTGCTGATCGGCCGCGAGATCGGGGAGGCCGTAGGCGGCGTCGCGGACGTGGTGGGCGCGGTCGCGCTCGGCGGGTACGGCCTCTACCTCGTCGTCTCGGCCCTCCGCAACCCCGAGCCGGACGAGCTGGACCACCCGTGGGCGCTGTTCGGCATCCCGCTGACGCTGAGCCTGGACAACCTGGTCGCCGGGGCGAGCCTCGGGATCCTCGGACTCTCCCCGTGGGTCGCGGCCCCCGTCTTCGGTCTCATCACGGCCGTGATGTCGCTGATCGGGCTCCAGCTCGGGCGGGCCGCCGCGCGCCTCGTCCGGATCCGCGCGGACCTGGTGAGCGGGGTCGGCCTGATCATCGCCGCCGCGGTGCTGCCGCTGGCGTTCGGCGGCTAGCGTCGCCCGTCGCGGCACTGGCCCGGTGCGCACGCGGTACCAGCGGGGGAGTGCCCGTCCGTGAGCCGCCGTTGGCGGCCTCGACCGCCCGGGCGACCAGCTCGTGGTCGGGCGACAGATGGCAGACCGGGTCGGTGCGGGCGGCGTCGCCGGTGAGCAGGAACGCCTGGCAGCGGCACCCGCCGAAGTCGACCTCCCGCCGGGGGCAGCTCCGGCAGGGTTCCGGCATCCAGTCGGTCCCCCGGAACGCGTTCATCACCGGGGACTCGGCCCAGATCCGCTCCAGCGAGTCCTCCCGCACACTGGCCCGCGGCAACGGCAGGGACTGGGCGGCCGGACAGGGCAGCACGTCACCGTTCGGCGTCACCGTCAGCATCCGGGACGCCCAGCCGTCCATGCAGGGCTTCGGGTAGCGGCTGTAGTAGTCGGGGAGGACGTAGATGATCTCCATACGGTCCCGCAGCCGCTCGCGGGCGGCGCGCGCGACGGCCTCGGCCGCCTCCAGCTGGGCCCGGCTCGGCAGCAGCGCGGCACGGTTGCGCCAGGCCCAGCCGTAGTACTGGGTGTTGGCCAGCTCCACCCGGTCCGCGCCCGCCTCCTCGGCCAGCCCGAGCACCTCGGCGACGCGGTCGATGTTGTACCGGTGCAGCACCACGTTCACGGTGAGCGGCCAGCCCAGCTCCTTGACCACGCCCATCGCCTCGATCTTGCGCCGGAACGACGGGATACCGGCGATCCGGTCGGACACGACCGGCTCGTCGGCCTGGATGCTGATCTGCACATGGTCGAGACCCGCGGCCCGCAACCGCTCCGCCCTCGGACGCGAGAACCCGACGGCGCTGGTGATGAGATTGGTGTAGAGACCCTGGTCGTGGGCGTCCGCCACGATCTCCACCAGGTCGCGCCGCAGCAGCGGCTCCCCGCCGGACAGATGGCACTGGAGCACCCCCAGGTCGCCGGCCTCGGCCAGCACCCGCCGCCACTCCTCGGTGGACAGCTCCTCCCGGTAATCGCCCAGGTTCAGCGGGTTCGAGCAGTACGGGCAGGCCAGCGGGCACCGGTAGGTCAGCTCGGCGAGCAGCCCGTACGGGCTATCCATCGGCGAGCTCCACCCAGCGCCGGGCGACGAGCCGGGCCAGGAACCGCCGCACCTCGTCGCCGGGAACGGACCCGTAACGCGCGCCCAGCTCCGCCACGATCTCGGCCACGGTGTGCCGCCCGTCGCACAGTTTCAGGATGTCCGCGCCGCTGCCGTTCAGCACCACCACCGTCTCGGGGTGCAGCAGGACCGGACGCTGCCTGGTCCGGGAGAAGCCCAGCCGGACATGGCGCGCGAGGCGGGGCCGATCCGAGCCGGACACCTCGACGGTGCGGGTTCCGGCGGTGGTCTGCTTCGTTCCGGTGGGGGTCGGGTCCATGGCACTCACTCCGGATAGGCCTGGTCGACGGCGTCCATCAGGCTCCACAGGACGTCGCACTTGAACGACAGCGCGTCGAGGGCGCGCGCCTGGGACTCGGCGGAGAGGCAGTGCGCGGTGACCACCTCCAGGGCGTGCTCGCAGTCGCGGGGCGCCTGCTCAAGTCGGGCCCGGAAATACGCGAGGCCCTCGGGGTCGATCCACGGGTACCACCGCTCGAACGCGGCCAGCCGCGCCGCCATCAGGTCCGGCGCGAACAGCTCGGTGAGCGAGGACGCCACCCCTTCCACCCACGGGCGGGTCCGCGCGAAGGTGACGTAGGCGTCGACGGCGAACCGCACCCCGGGCACCAGGTGCCGGTGGTCCCGGACCTCCTCGCGGGTCAGCCCGGCGGCCTCGCCCAGACGCAGCCACGCCTCGATGCCGCCCTCGCCGGCGGCGGTGCCGTCGTGGTCGAGGATCCGCCGGATCCAGCGGCGCCGGACCTCCACGTCGGGGCAGTTGGAGAGGATCGCGGCGTCCTTGCGGGGGATGTTCTCCTGGTAGTAGAAGCGGTTGGCCACCCAGCCCCGGAGCTGCCCCCGGCTCAGCACGCCGGCGTTCATCCGGACGTGGAACGGATGCTGGTCGTGGTACCGCCGCGAGTGGGCCCGCAGCGCCTCGACGAAGCCGTCGGCGCCGGTCCGCGTGGTCGTCGTTGTCGTCACGGCTCTACACCTGGACTTCCAGACCGTCCATGGCCACTTCCATGCCGCTCTCCTCCACGGTACGCCGCTCGGGCGTGTCCTCCAGAAGGACCGGATTGGTGTTGTTCATGTGCACGTAGATCGTCCGGCCCACGCCGAGCGACGGGAGCTGCACCAGGCTGCCGTCCGGGCCGCCGATGGGCAGATGGCCCATCTCCCGGGACGTCTTGGCGGCCAGGCCGAGCCGTACGAGCTCGTCGTCGCGCCAGCACGTTCCGTCGAGCAGCAGGCAGGAGCACCCCTTGATCTCCGCGCGCAGCTCCGGCGTCAGCGACTGCACCCCCGGCAGGTACACCAGCGTCCCGCCGCTGCGTTCGTCGGTCAGCCGGTAGCCCACGACGCGGCCGTGGTCCGTCCCGGTTCCGAAGCGGTCGCGCTTGCTGGTGGGCACGTCGAACGCCCGGCAGGACAGCCCGTCCGCCAGGGCGAGACCGGTGCCGGGGATCACCGTCCGCCACTCGACCGGGCAGTAGCGTTCGAGCGTGCGCAGGATCCCCGAGCCGCTGAGCAGGGTCTCGTGCGTCGCGGGTGTGGCGTACAGCCGCAGGGCGCGGGCCTCGCGCAGCAGGAGCAGGCCGAGCGTGTGGTCCAGCTCGGCGTCGGTGAGCAGCACCGCCTCCAGCGGCGTGGTCCGGTCCTCGTGCGGGTGCAGGCCGGGGAAGGCCTCGATCTGGGTGCGGACGTCGGGCGAGGCGTTGACGAGGAGCCACCCGCGGCCGTCGGCGCTGACCGCGACCGACGACTGCGTGCGCGCGAGCCCGGTCCGGGAGCGGACCTCGGCGCACACCGGGCAGCCGCAGTTCCACTGCGGGGAGCCGCCCCCCGCCGCCGAGCCCAGTACGCGCAGCAACACTCCTGCACTCCGTTCACCGAGGGTCCGGGCCCGTCACCGGCCCCGCCGATCATGGCCGTCCGTCCCCCCGTTCCGGGGCGCGTGGCCGTCTCATGGCCGTCGTGATCCGTCGGGGGGCGCCGGACCGGCAGGTCCGGCGCCGTCCCACGTCCGCCGGTCCGGGTCCGCTAGTCCTCCAGCCGGGCGACGTACATGGTCACCTCGGCCGCGACCGCGATCTCCTCGAACTCCGGCGTCTCCCACACTTCGAGCTGGGACTCCATGGATTCACCTCCTCTCCGCCCGCCGGGGCAGGCTCCGGTCACGCGCTACGGCGATTCCGGGAGGGCGAAGGCCATCAGGGCGCTTCCGTGCCCCGCGCCGAGCATGCCGGGCAGGAACCCCTCGGCCCATCCGCCCCAGCCGACGGGCACGGCGATGTACTGCCTGCCCTCGACCATGTAGGTGGTCGGGTTGCTGTGGTGGCCGCTTCCGCACTGGAACTGCCACAGCGCCTCTCCGGTGCGGGCGTCGAGCGCGACGAACTCCCCGGAGGGTTTGCCGGCGAACACCAGGTCGCCGCCGGTGGCCAGCACCGAGGCGCACATCGGGAGTTCGTTGCGCCGGCGCCACTTCTCCTCGCCGCTCGCGTCGAACGCGCTGATGGACCCGGCCATGTCCTCGATGTCCACCTGAACGCCCGCGCCCCAGTACGGAATGCTCTCCTTGAACTCCCGGCGGCGCCGGGTGGCCGTGGCCCCGGTGTCCTGGACCGGGACGTAGAAGAGCCCGGTCTTCGGACTGTAGGCCGCGTGGGTCCATTCCTTGGCGCCGGCCGGACCCGGGTAGAAGTGGACCGGCACTCCCTCCTTGTCGGGGTACGCCTTGGCCGTCACCTGGCCGTCCCTCGTGATCGCGCCCCAGGTGATGCGGTCCACGAACGGGGTGATGCTGATCCGCTCGCCGTTGGTGCGGTCGAGGACGAAGAAGTAGCCGTTCTTGTCGAAGTGCCCGAGCAGCTTGCGCCCGTCCTGCTCGAACAGGATGCACTCGGCGATGCTGTCGTAGTCCCACACGTCGTGCGGGGTGCACTGGTAGTGCCAGCGGATCCGGCCGCTGTCCACGTCGACGGCGATGATGCTGTCGGTGAAGAGGTTGTCGCCCTCGCGGACGGCTCCGTCGAAGTCGGGTGCCGGGTTGCCGGTGCCGACGTACAGCAGGTTGGTCTCCGGGTCGAAGGTGCCGGTGACCCAGCAGTTCGCGCCGCCACGGGCCCAGGCCTCTCCGTCGGCGGGCCAGGTCTCCGAGCCGGGCTCCCCGGGCTTGGGCACCGTGTAGCAGCGCCACTGGTGCTCGCCGGTTTCGAGGTCGAACGCGTCGAGGTGTCCCCGTACGCCGAACTCGCCGCCCGAACTCCCCACGATGACCATGTTCTTCACGACCAGAGGGGCGAGCGTGGCGCTCTCCCCGGCCCGGACGTCGCCGTAGGTCCTGTCCCAGACCCGTTTGCCGGTGGTGGCGTCGAGCGCGAGCAGCCGGGCGTTCGCCGTGACGAAGAAGACCTTCCCCTGGGCCACGGCGACCCCGCGGTTGACGTTCCCGCAGCACAGGGACACGTCGAAGGGCACCGCGTGCTTGTAACGCCAGATCTCCACACCCGTCTTCGCGTTCAGGGCCCAGACCCAGCCGTCCCAGCCGGACAGGAACATGATCCCGTCGACGACGATCGGGGCGGCCTCGAACGAGTAGGTCGACGCGCCCGCGATCAGACCGGTCGTGCCGGCCTGGAACACCCAGGCGGGGACCATGCGCTTGACGGTCTCCGTGTTGATCTGGTCCAGCGGGCTGTACCGCTGCCCGTCGTAGGCGCCGTAGTAGGTGAGCCAGTTCTGTGGTTCCTGGCGGGCGTTGAGCAGGCGCTCGTAGTCGACGTCGGCCACCACGGGCGGCGCGATCTCCCCGCCCGCGACCTTGCCGCTCAGGCTTCCCTGGTCGACGGCCCAGCCCGCGTCCACGTAGTCGACGGACATGTGCTCCACCTCCTTCTTCCTACGGGCGCGGCTGTTCGGGACGGTCGAGGCGGGCCTCCGGCGGAGCGTCGCCCATGACGACGATGGCCCCGGTCAGCCCGCGGCCCTCGTCGTTGCCGGTGGGCGAGCCGTACCAGTAGTAGCCGGGCCCGTCGAGGTTGAGGGCCGCCCGTCCTCGCGAGTGGTTCACCAGCCAGATGAACTTCCGGTCGCCGTTGCTGGGCAGGAGCGCGCAGTGCGTGTTCTGGTCGTCGTTGACGAGTTCGAGCTCGATGTCGCCTCCATGGGGCATGACCAGGATGGAGGGGTCCCAGGCCAGCTCGTCCGGGTTGATGCGAAGGGTGGCCTCCATGCGGCCGTCCGGCCTCACGGTGGCCTGCCCAATGGTTCCGGTTCCCAGCACCTGGCCCAGCGTTGCCTTGTTCTGTCCGGCCAGCCCGATCTGGTCGAGCAGCTCGGATCGTTCCTTCGCGGTCGTCATCGGGGCTTCACTCTCCTCACCCGAATCCGAAAAGGGTAAAAAATTGGTCATCAATGGGCACGCTACGCCGCAGGACCGACACCGGGCGGCTCGTGCCGTTCGTCCGCGATCGGCCACCGTTCGAGCCCGATGTGCCGCCGCCGGGAGGCGTGGGGGAGTCAGGTCCGGGCGAGGTCGTACCGGTCGAGATTCATGACCTTGTCCCAAGCGGCGACGAAGTCCCGTACGAACTTCTCCCGCGCGTCGTCGCTCGCGTAGACCTCCGCGAGGGCACGCAGCTCGGAGTGCGCGCCGAAGACGAGGTCGACGCGGCTGCCGGTCCACTTGACCTCTCCGGTGGCGCGGTCGCGGCCCTCGAAGGTCTCCGCGGCCGCGGACGCCGGCCGCCACTCCGTGTCCATGTCGAGCAGATTCACGAAGAAGTCGTTGGTCAGCGTCCCGGGCGCCGAGGTGAGGACGCCCAGCGGCGACCGCTCATGGTTGGCCCCGAGCACCCGCAGGCCGCCCACGAGGACGGTCATCTCGGGCGCGCTCAGGTTCAGCCGGGCGGCGCGGTCGACCAGCGAGTGCTCCGGCGGCAGCCGGTCGCCCTTGCCGCGGTAGTTGCGGAACCCGTCCGCGGCCGGTTCGAGCGCGGCGAAGGACTCCACGTCGGTCCACTCCTGCGAGGCGTCCGTACGTCCCGGAGCGAACGGGACCCGGACGTCGTGGCCGGCCTTCCTGGCGGCCTGCTCGACCGCGGCGGCTCCGCCGAGCACGATGAGGTCGGCCAGCGACACCCGCTTGTCCCCTGCCTGGGAACCGTTGAAGGACTCCTGGATCCCCTCCAGCGTGCGCAGCACCCGTGCCAGCGTGTCGGGGTCGTTGACCTCCCAGCCCCGCTGCGGCTCCAGGCGGACGCGCGCGCAGTTCGCCCCGCCCCGCCTGTCGCCGATACGGAAGGTCGAGGCCGATGCCCACGCCGTGGAGACGAGCTGGGGGACCGACAGACCGGAGGCGAGGATCCGGCTCTTGAGCGCGGCGATGTCCGCCTCGCCGACGAGTTCGTGGTCCACGGCCGGGACCGGGTCCTGCCACAGCAGCGTCTCCCGCGGGACCAGCGGCCCCAGATAGCGCTGGACCGGGCCCATGTCGAGGTGCGTCAGCTTGAACCAGGCCCGCGCGAACGCGTCCGCGAGCCGGTCCGGGTGTTCGAGATAGCGCCGCGCGAT
The DNA here is from genome assembly GCF_044750345.1 of Streptomyces sp. NPDC088817. NCBI lineage: Bacteria > Bacillati > Actinomycetota > Actinomycetes > Kitasatosporales > Streptomycetaceae > Streptomyces > Streptomyces sp. NPDC088817. The sequence goes on along the minus strand of NZ_JBIVJN010000018.1, from coordinate 172,566 downwards.
GGGTTCGTAGACCGGGTCCGAGCGCAGCGCGAGGTCCGTCGTCAGAATCGTCGGGGCGTGGGTCGCCGACGGGTCGTGGGCGTCCGGCACGGTGCCCGCCCCGCCGCCGTCCCTCGGGATCCACTGCCACAGACCGCCGGGACTCAGCTCCAGCTGCCACTCGTAGCCGAACAGGGTTTCCAGGAACCCGTTGTCCCAGGTCGTCGGGGTGGGCGTCCACGTACCCTCCAGGCCGCTGGAGATGGTGTCCGCGCCCTTGCCGGTGCCGTAGCCGCTCTTCCAGCCCAGGCCCTGCTGTTCGAGCGGGGCGCCCTCGGGCTCCGGGCCGAGATGGGTGTCCGGATCGGCCGCGCCGTGGGTCTTGCCGAACGTGTGGCCGCCCGCGATCAGCGCGACGGTCTCCTCGTCGTTCATCCCCATGCGCCGGAACGTGTCCCGGATGTCCCGGGCCGCGGTCAGCGGGTCCGGTACGGTGTTCGGCCCTTCCGGATTGACGTAGATGAGGCCCATCTGGTCGGCGGCCAGAGGACTGTCCAACTCGTGGACGCCGTTGTGGCGTTCGTCGCCGAGCCAGGCACGCTCGGGACCCCAGTGGACGTCCTCGTCGGGCTCCCACACGTCCGCCCTGCCGCCGCCGAACCCGAAGGTGGTGAAGCCCATCGTCTCCAGGGCCCGGTTGCCCGCGAAGACCATCAGGTCCGCCCAGGAGATCCTGCGGCCGTACTTCTTCTTCACCGGCCAGAGCAGCCGGCGCGCCTTGTCGAGGTTGCGGTTGTCCGGCCAGCTGTTCAGCGGCGCGAAACGCTGCATACCGGCACCCGCGCCACCGCGGCCGTCGGCGGCGCGGTACGTCCCGGCGCAGTGCCACACCATCCGCAGCACGAGCGGCCCGTAGTGACCGAAGTCGGCCGGCCACCACTCCTGCGACGTCGTCAGCACCTCGTCGACGTCCCGTGCCACGGCGTCGAGGTCGAGGGTCCCGAACTCCGCGGCGTAGTCGAAGCCGGCGCCCATGGGGTCGGCCTCGGCGGGGTGTTTCCGCAGGCACCCCAGGTCCAGCCGGTTCGGCCACCAGTCGCTGTTGGCCGCGCCCCCGGCACTCCTCCCGCCGCCGACGGGACCCTGGCTGCCGGTCACGGGAACCTCCTTCCAAGGCAGTGGTGGTGCGGGCGGACTCAGAGGTCCAGCGCCCGGCGCACGGCCGGCGCGTTCCGCCGGGACACCGGCACCATTTCGTCGGCGTGACCGTCCATGACCAGGGACAGCTCGCCCTTGAGCCCGCGCTCGATCTCCCGGATGCGGTCGAGGTTGACCACGTACCGGCGGTGCACCCGCAGGAACCCGGCGTCCGCCAGCTCGCCGTCGAGCTTGTCCAGGCTCACCGAGGCGGCCCGCAGCCGGCCCTGGTCGGTGGAGAGCCACACGTCGTTTCCCCGCGACTCGGCGAAGGAGACCTCCGGCAGCCGCAGCAGCACCAGCCGGTTGTCGCGCATCGCGACCAGCCTGCGCGGCCCCGCCCGGGAATGAGCGGGCCGGGGGTGTGCGGGCCGGGCGTCCGTGGGCCCCTCCACCCGCGGCACCCGCGCGCCGTCGGAGGCACCGAACGAGACCAGGTGCCCGATCAGGTGCCCGGACGAGAACACGGGCCGGATGCCGATCGACGTCGGCTCGTCGGCGAGGCGGGCGAAGATCTGCGTCGAGCCCACCCAGGCGGGGTCGTGGGCGGCCTGCCCGGTGGCGTACCGGACGGCCGTGATCAGTTCCGGCAGCCCGGGATTCCAGCGCAGGGTCGGGTCGACCGCCGGAGTACAGGCCGGGACGCCCAGCAGCACGCTCGCCATGTCGTCGGCGATCACCACCTTGCCCGCGGTGTCCACCGCCGCGAGCGCCCCACCGGAGTGCGCCCTGGCCTGGGAGCAGGCCGCGACCAGTTCGGCGCCGCTGTCCCGGGCGCGCCTCTTCAGCGGGTACTGGGTCACGGTGACCGCGTTCGCCAGCCAGCCGCCCGCGGACTCGGGAAGCGGGTTGCGCCAGCAGCAGATGCCCAGGACCGCGATCGGTTCCCTGGTCACCACGTCCCGTACCGCGACGCCGGCGCATACCCAGTCGTGGAACGCCCGGCACCAGTGCTCCGCGCCCTTGATCGCCACGGGGCCGTGCGCCTCCAGCGCGGTGCCCATGCCGTTCGTGCCGGCCGCGCACTCGGACCAGCAGAACCAGGGCGCCAGACGGGACTCCCCGGCTCGGGCGAGCGTGGCCTGGTCACCCCACTCGGCCAGGATCCGGCCGGTGGCGTCGGTGACGGTGACGACGCCGCCGAGGCCGCCCACCTCGTGCGCCACGGAGGCGGCGCGGAAACCCAGCTCGGCGAAGACGACAGCCTGCTCGGGCGTGTGATCGGGCTCCGCGACGGCCACCGGGGCCCGGGTGAGGTGGGGATCGACCCGGTACTGCTCCCGGCAGCGGTGCCAGGAGATCGCCACCAGGGGCCGCACGTCCGGGACGTGGTCCTCGCCCCGCACGAACCGCTCCCACGCCGCGAGCACACTGCCGCTGCCCCGGCTCGTCGGGACGGACTGGAGTCGATGTACATCCCTCATGGTTCAGAACCGCCTTGGTCCCTCCCCGTCACCACAGAACTGCGAGCACTGCAATCCCCACCCTAGTGCTGTGACCGGAAAGGTTCACCGGCTCGAACCTTTCCGGTCACAGCCTAGCTAGGTACCCCGGCCGGACTGTGCACGTCCCTCGCCGGGCCGGTCCGAAGAGCGCCGGCCGTCGTAGACGAGCAGTCCGTCCTCACGCAGCCGTACGCCCTCGCTGAGCCGGTGGGGGACGAGGCGGCCGTCGGGCATCAGGTGCAGGACGGGCCGTTCTCGGGCCAGCTCCACGAAGTCGGCGACGATCCGGCGGTGGCAGCGCCACCAGACCGCCTCCGCGCACATGACGGCCGTCCGCCGCCTCGTGGCCTCGTCCAGGAGCTGCGTGATCGCGTCGAGGAACTCGTCCGTGCGCGTATGCGCGGCGTAACCGCGGAAGGCGTCGTTGCGCCAGACCGTGTCGGGTGAGTCCGCGGGGACTTTGCGGAACCCGCCCAGTCGCGGTTCCCAGCGGTAGGCGACCCCGGCTTCGGGCAGCCACCGCCGCAGCCGCTCCCGGCCAGCGTCCGGGTTGTGGCGGCTCCCGGGTGCGGTCCTGATGTCCACGACGACGGCGATCCCCGCCCCGCGGATCAGCTCCGTGAGGCGTTCGCGGTCCGCCGTACCGTGTCCGAAGGTGACGAGCGGCTGCTGCTCCATGCCTCCAGGATCGCCTTCGGGCCTCCGGAGCGTCGGAGGTCCGGTCCTCGCCCTCGGGCGGTGAGCACGACGTCCTCGGGCGGTGAGCACGGCGATGAGCGCGGCCCCAGGACACACAAGGTCGATGTCGGATTCCCGCTAGCCCCGGCCCGTCCGGTGCCGGATGCTGGGGGCATGCGGAAAGGGATGCACACCCATCGGGAGCGCTGCGTGCGCGCCGTCCAGTCCAAGGACGCGCGCTTCGACGGCTGGTTCTTCACCGCCGTGCTGACCACCGGCATCTACTGCCGGCCGAGCTGCCCGGTGGTGCCGCCCAAGCCGGAGAACATGACCTTCTACCCGAGCGCGGCCGCCTGCCAGCAGGCCGGCTTCCGGGCCTGCAAGCGCTGCCGCCCCGACACCAGCCCCGGCTCACCGGAGTGGAACCAGCGCGCGGACGCCGTGGCCCGCGCCATGCGGCTCATCGCCGACGGAGTCGTCGACCGCGAGGGCGTGCCGGGACTCGCCGCCCGCCTCGGCTACAGCACCCGCCAGATCGAACGCCAGCTCCGCGCCGAACTCGGTGCGGGACCGCTCGCGCTCGCCCGCGCCCAGCGCGCCCAGACCGCCCGGCTGCTGGTCGAGACCACCGATCTGCCCATGGCGGAGATCGCCTTTGCCGCCGGCTTCTCCTCGATCCGCACCTTCAACGACACCGTGCGCGAGGTGTTCGCCCTGTCGCCGAGCGGATTGCGCACGCGGGTTCCGGGACGGGCGCGTACGACCGGGGGCGGCGCGCTTCCGGGCAACGCTCGGAGCACCGGTCCGGGCACTCCGGGCGCCCTCTCCCTGCGCCTGCCGTTCCGTGCCCCGCTCAACCCGGACAACCTCTTCGGCCACCTCGCGGCCACCGCCGTACCCGGCGTCGAGGAGTGGCGCGACGGCGCCTACCGCAGGACGCTGCGCCTGCCCTACGGCCACGGGATCGCCGCGTTGACCCCGAAGCCGGACCACATCGCCTGCCGCCTCACCCTCGGCGACCTGCGGGACCTGCCGGTCGCCATCAGCCGCTGCCGGCGCATGCTCGACCTGGACGCCGACCCGGTCGCGATCGACGACCAACTGCGCACCGACCCGTTCCTCGCGCCCCTGGTCGACAAGGCTCCGGGCCGGCGCGTGCCGCGCACCGTGGACGAGGGCGAGTTCGCGCTGCGGGCCGTGCTCGGCCAGCAGGTCTCCACCGCCGCCGCCCGCACCCACGCCGGCCGCCTGGCCGCCGCGCACGGCGAGCCCGTCGACGACCCCGAGGGCGGCCTCTCCCACCACTTCCCCGCGCCCGAGGCCCTGGCCGCCCTCGACCCCGAGTCACTCGCGATGCCCCGCACCCGGCGTACGACCCTGCTCACCCTGGCCGGCCAACTGGGCGACGGAACACTTCACTTGGGCGTGGAGAGCGACTGGGAGGAGACCCGCGCCCGCCTGCTGGCACTCCCCGGCTTCGGCCCCTGGACCGCCGACGTCATCGCCATGCGCGCCCTCGGCGACCCCGACGCCTTCCTCCCCACCGACCTCGGCATCCGGCGCGCCGCACAGGAACTCGGCCTGCCGTCCACCCCGGCCGCGCTCACCGCCCGCGCGGCGGCCTGGCGGCCCTGGCGGGCGTACGCCGTGCAGTATCTGTGGGCGACCGACAGCCACCCGATCAACTTCCTTCCCGTCTGAGGACGTTCCGCCATGAAGCAGTACACCGTGATCGACAGCCCCTACGACTTGCTCACCCTCGTCGCCGACGACGGTGTGCTGTGCGGGCTGTACATGACCGAGCAGCGCCACCGCCCGTCCGAGCAGTCCTTCGGCGAGCCGGACGACGGCCCCTTCGGCGAGACCGTCGAGCAGCTGGAGGCCTATTTCGGGGGCGAGTTGAAGGAGTTCACCGTCCCACTGCGCCTGCACGGCACCCCGTTCCAGCGCAGCGTCTGGGACCAACTCCAGAAGATCCCCTACGGCGAGACCCGCTCCTACGGCGACCTCGCCACCGCCCTCGGCAACCTGGGCGCCTCCCGCGCGGTCGGCCTCGCCAACGGGAAGAACCCCGTCAGCATCATCGTCCCCTGCCACCGCGTGATCGGCACGGGCGGCGGCCTCACGGGCTACGGCGGCGGCCTGCCCCGAAAGCAGCGCCTGCTGGACTTCGAACGGGGATCGGCCCTCTTCTGACCGCAGACACCTCGACATCATCGGTATTCGACTCAATTATCGGTATTCGACTCAAGCACCGCCTCCACCAGATGCGCGCGGCATCTTCCGGTGGCGCACGCTCCCGCAATGCTTCGAGCGCCTGTCATACGCGTCAAGGCGACGGCGGCGGACTCGCCTCTTTTGAAGAGCGCTCCGCTATACCGATGTTGACGATGGTCGCATCTCGAACGTGTTGAGCGTGAGCATTCTGACCTGGCTGCTGATGCCGCTGGTGAACAGAGCCCTCGCGTTCTGGCTGATGCCCGGCCAGGCACGCTCCCTCCGCATCGACGTGGCGGGCGCCGCAGTGGTGGTGTTCTGCTGGCTGGCGTTCGTGGTGATCTTCGGCCTGACCACCGGGTGACGGCCGGCCCCGGGAGATGCCGTGCAGTTCCAGCACCTTGCGGGCGGGCATCCCGGCGAGCTGGTGGCGCCCGTCCACGTTCTGAGTGATCACCCTGGCCCGCTCCAGCTCGGCGATGGCCCGGTGCTTGGATCTGGCCGGAGCGCACATCGACGCGGTAGTGGCGGGACCACTCCTACTCGTCCTCGGATTCGCCGGCGAGGGCGAACGTCACCTCGCCGTCCGGGTAGGTGTGGATGGCCATGTCGGCTTGGTCGTGGTCGACAGTCCTGAAGTGGCGACGACGTCCTCGGTGGACGGCCGACAGGCCATGACGGGCGACAGCACACCTCAGACATCGGCAGCCAGGTCATAGGCGCAGGCGTTTCCCTCGACGAGCCGCGTGATGACCTGGAGGGGGCGAGTGGGTCGAGCCATGGTCAGGAGGTTGGTACTTCGTCTGTAGATCGCGATCTTCGTAGTGCTCGGTCCGCCGGGGGCCGCAGTGGCCGGCTTGGGCTTGGTGGCGGCGCGCTGGCGCGTAGGGTGCCGGGATGATCGCGATGCCAGAGGTGTTCGCACGGAACACCGTCGACCGCGAGGGGGAGGCCGGGGCGGCGTGGCTCGCCGAGCTGCCCGGGATCGTGGAGGAGCTGCTGGGGCGCTGGGAGTGTGTGCCGGATGGCGAGATCATGCACGGGGGCGTCGGCGTCATCGTTCCGGTACGGCGGCGGACTGAGGAGAGCGCCGTACTGAAGGTGTCGTTTCCGCATCCCGGCAACGTCCATGAGCCGGATGCGTTCGTTGCGTGGGGCGGGTGCGGCGCCGTCCTGCTGCATGAGCGCTACGACGAGCGGTTCGCGATGCTGCTGGAGCGGGTTCAGCCGTCGACCCTGGCGGAGGTCGGGGACGGCGACGAGGTGGTGACGGTCGCCGGGCGGCTCAATCGCCGCCTGGCCATCCCCGCACGGCCCGGCCTGCCCCGGCTGTGTGAGCAGGCCGATGCCTGGGAGGAGCGGTTGCGCAAGGCGAGGCCGGCCGTCACGAGGAGGCCCTCGCCGACGCCGAGACGTTGCCGCCAGACATGTACGGCCTGACAGTCAGCAAGGCGTGGACCCCGGAAGAGATGGGGCGCCATGAGGAAGCGCTCACGCTGCTGTGAGCAGACACCGAACTGAGGCGGTCGGAAGTGGCCGAACTCCTCATCCACCAGGGCCGCGCCGCCGAAGCCATCGCCGGAATGCCCTCCCTCGCCGAACAACATGCGGCCAGCCGGCGGCGTGACGCAGCCATCCATGCCGACCGTGGCCCCAACGACCCTCCCTTCTGGAGGAGCGATCTCTGATGAGGCATCACCTAATGCTGTGCCCGGGATGTTCACCGTGATCGGAGGGCGGCTCGTGGGTCGAGCGCACGCGAAACGGCTGGTATTACTGGGGCATGCAGGAAGAGACCGCACGCTCCGCGATCGACACGTTCATCTCCGCGTTCAACGCCTCGGACGACAACTATGTGACTGCCCTGCTCTCTCAGGCCCTGACCTCAGACGTGGTCTTCTGGGGACCGTTGGGTCGCAGCGAAGGAATCGCGGCGGTCGAGCGGTTCGTGCTGGACATCCGACGTCACCCGGCGGGGACCGGCACGATGGTGCGCTGCTCAGCGGTGGACATGCCTGACGAATGGGCCCGGTACCAGTGGGTCTTCACCACTCCTGATGGAGGCCCCCGCCTGACGGGAACGGACGTCGTCCATCTGCGACGGAGCCTCATCGACCAGGTCATCGTCTTCGCGGGGGAGATCGAGCCGTCCGCCTCCTGAGGCATCCTTCTGTCGCCGTCCTTCTCCTGAACTTGCCCCGTCGGCGTTCGGGGGCTGCTGTTCGCGGTTGGTTCCTTGCGTTGGGCGGCGAGTACGTCGGGGTGGCGGGCGTTGGTGTTGCGCCGGCGCAGGTAGCGGTGCAGTGCCTGGGTTTGCGCGGGGTGGCTGCGGTGGTGGGAGTTGGCCAGGGTGAACTGCCGCAGCGGGCCGAAGTGGGCCTCGATCGGGTTGGCCCAGGAAGCGTAGGTGGGGGTGAAGCACAGCTCGACCATGTTCTTCTTCGCCCAGCGGCGGATGCCCGCGCCGGTGTGGGCGGAGAGGTTGTCCAGGATGATGTGGATCGGGGCGCCGTCGGGTCGGGCGGCGCGGATCGACTTGAGCGCGGCCGGGGTGTTGGCGGTGCCCTTGCGGCGGCGGTTGACGCCCCACAGGCGGTCGTCGCCCACGGAGTAGCAGCCGTGGAAGTAGGTGACGCCGTGGGCAGCCGTCACGACCACCAACCCGGCGAACCTTCCCGGTCAGAGCACCAGCGCATGTCGGGATGGTCTGCGTTGAGCACAAGTCAGCCCCACACCGGTTGAGTTGGGGTGAGGTTGACGGTATGTCGGGTCAGCGGCGCGCTGGCCAGCTCGGGGTGGGGGACCCGCTGCCCTGACGGCGGTGGCACTCGCTCAGTGGCCACCGCCAATCGTTCGGCACCATGTCATCGGACGGCTTTACGGGGAACCTTGCTCCCTTGGCCAGTGGCAGCCTGTCACCCGGGCGTAGCAGGGTGGCGCAGGCCGAACCCGCCTGAATCGGCGGTTGTCAGCAGTCGCTTCCGGTGCTCAGTTGGTGCAGCAGTGTGGGCAGGGCCGTGCCGATCGGTTCCCGCACGACCTCGTCGGCGCGGTCGTCGTAGGGGGTCGGCTCGGCGTTGACGATGATCAGCCGTGCGCCGTGGTCGGCGGCGATGCCCGCGAGGCCGGCGGCGGGTTGAACCTGGAGGCTGGTGCCGACGGCGATGAAGACCTGGCAGGCCTTGGTGATCGCGACCGCCTGGCCGAGCACCTGCGGATCGAGCCGCTCGCCGAACATCACGGTGGCCGACTTCAGGATGCCGCCACACTCCCGGCAGGGCGGATCATCCTCCCCGGCCTCGACCCGGGCGAGGGCGTCCTCCATGGGCCCGCGCGCGTGACACCGCGTGCACACCACACTGCGTGCGCTGCCGTGCAGTTCCAGCACCTTGCGGGCGGGCATCCCGGCGAGCTGGTGCAGTCCGTCGACGTTCTGCGTGATCACCCTGACCGGCACCCCGGCCCGCTCCAGTTCGGCCACGGCCCGGTGCGCGGCGTTCGGCTCGGCGGTGAGCGCACGGTTCTTCCGCCGCATCAGCCAGGACCGCCGCCGGATGTCCGGGTCGCCCATGTAGTACTCGTACGTCACGAGCTTCTCGGCCTCGGGATCCTTCCGCCACAGCCCATTGGGGCCGCGGTAGTCAGGGATCCCCGAATCGGTGGAGACGCCAGCGCCGCTGAGGATGGCGACGAGGGGTTTGGTCATGGGGCCGAGGGTAGGGCGGAGGGGCTGGGCGGGCGAACGGATATTCGTGCGGGCACGGTCCGGGGGCGGTCGGTGGTCAGGTGGGGCGGTGGCCGTTTTCCAGTTCTGCCGTGCCCGTGTCGTCGGTGAGGACGTCGAGGGCGGTCAGGACGCGGCGGCCCAGGGCGCCCGGCAGGTGGGCGGTGAGGTCGTCGCGGGCGACCAGGCGCCAGGACAGGAGTTCCTCCTCCTGGAGGCGGATCGCCTTGAGGTCGTCGTCGGTGAGCAGCCCGCCGTCGTAGACGTACGCCACCAGCGGCGGCCGTCCGGTGCCGGGCACCCAGTCCACGGCGAGCAGCCGCCCCGGCTCGCGGTCGAGTCCGATCTCCTCCAGCGTCTCGCGGCGTGCGCCCTGGCGCGGGGTCTCCCCGTCGTCGGACTCGACGGTGCCGCCGGGCAGCGTCCAGCCGTCCCGGTAGTTGGGCTCGACGAGGAGCACGTGACCCTCCGCGTCGCGGAAGACGCAGGCGGCAGCGGCGAGGACCCGGGGGAGCCCGGCGATGTACGTGGCGTAGTCCGCAGTGGTCATCCAAGAAGGGTAACGAGCCGAGAAGGGTGACGAGCCTCGTGACAGCCGGGGCCGAGGCACCGTGGCGCCGGCCCCGCACCCGAGGTGCCGGGGCCGGCGTCCGGCGTGGTCACATCCGGGCAGCGACCTTGCGGGCCAGCTCCTCCAGGCGCCGGTCGTTGTCCGCCCGGTCCGCCACCACGGTCATCGCGACCCAGGTGCCCGACTCGCGGAACAGGAGCCCGAACGTCCCGTGGTCCTTGTCGTCGTAGGCGGTCGCCTCGTCGCCGATGCCGGTGAGCGGCTTGCGATCGGCTGCCCGGAGCATGTCGTCCATGAACTGCCGGGCCTCGTCCCCCTGGATGGTGGACGCGATCGGTACCCCCTCGTGGGTGTATCTGCAGCCGCCCGGGGTGTCCTCGCTCTTCTCTCCCTTGACGGATGTGCCTCCCAGTTCCTGTGCCTCCTGAAGGGAGATGAGCGCGCAGGGGTCCGCCGGGGCCTTCTTCTGCGGAGCGGAGGGGGCGGCTCCCTCCTGTGAAACGGTCGCGGAAGGCGCGGTGTCGGCGGCGGGCGCCTTCTCGCCGGAGCCGCCGCAGCCGGTCAGGCCGAGGATCGCGAGCAGCGTCGTGGACAGCAGTGCCGAACCTTGGTGCACACGGGTCAGAGTCATGGCGTTCTCCTGGTTTCTGGCGGCGGTTCCGCGGTTCTGTGGTTTCTGCGTGCCGGACCAGGATTCCGGCTCGCGGGGCGAGAGTCCGTGTGCGATGCGGATTGGTGACCGGGGTGTGTTCATGTTGTGGAGAAACGTGAGAGAGCCGGACGGAACGCACCATGCCGTAGCAAGGGTCGGCGGCCCCTCAGGCGTCGTGGAGGGCCAGGCGCAGGGTGCGTTCGGCGAGTTCGCTGACGTGGACGCCGTCGAAGCCGAAGACCGCGCTGCGGACCGTGTCCTCGAGGGGGTCCTTCCACTGGGCCGGGACTGCTGCCGCGCCCGTGATGACGCCGGCCACCGAGCCGGCCGTCGCGCCGTTGGAATCGGTGTCCAGGCCGGCGCGGACGGTCAGTGCGAGGGTGCGGGTGAAGTCGCCGCCGCCGTAGAGCAGGCCGGCCGTGATGACGGCGGCGTTCGGGACCGTGTGGATCCAGCCGAGGCCCGCGGTCTCGTCCGCGAGCACGTCGAGCGCGTCCTCCCAGGGCAGGCCGGACTCGTGCAGGGCGACCGTCCGGCGCACTGTGCGGGCCAGTCGGCTGCCGGCCGGGATCACCGTCAGCGCGGTGTCGACGGCGGCGCGGACGGTCGGCGCGGTGAAGGCCGTCGCGATGAGTGCCGCCGCCCACATGGCGCCGTAGACGCCGTTGCCGGTGTGCGACAGCACCGCGTCGCGGCGGGCCAGTGAGGCGGCGCGGCGCGGGTCGCCGGGGCTGGTCCAGCCGTGGATGTCGGCGCGGATCAGGGCGCCGATCCACTCCTGGTACGGATTGTCGTACGTGGCCGTCAGGGGCGGCTTGAGCCCGTTGGCGAGATTGCGGTACGCGGCCCGCTCCGCGGTGAACGTCTGGAGGTACGGCAGGCGCAGCAGCCACAGGTCGCCGACCTGCTCGGTGGTGAAGCCGAAGCCGTGCGTTTCCAGGAGGTCCAGGCCCAGGATCGCGTAGTCGACGTCGTCGTCGCGGCAGCTGCCGTGGATCCGGCCGCGTACGCAGCTCCGCCACTCGGGGCGCAGTGGCGGGCCGTCGTCGTCGACGGCCGGGTCGACGGCCGGTTCGGGGAGGTAGTCGGTGAGCGGCAGCGCGTCGGCCATGCGCAGATAGCGGTCGATGCGGTCGCGCGTCCACACGTCGCCCTGCTCCAGCGGCTTGCCGAGCATGTTGCCGGCGATCCGGCCGAGCCAGCCGCCGAGGATGCGGTCGGCGAGCCCCGGTCCGGTGCCCGCGGCGGTGTCCACAGCGCTCATGAGAACCGGTCTACCGGATTCCGCGGGTGGCCGCGCGGGGCTCACCGGCACGTCAGGGGCTTCTCACGGTCCGGGCGGGGCATGACGGCGGGGGCCGTCGGCGGTTAAGGTCGCAGCGGCGCGACTGGCCCTGACGTGCGGGGCCCCGAGAGCAAGGGGATGTCAAGGTGGCGGACGCTGCAGTGCGAGGCACCCGGCGGGTGCTGGTCGCCGCGGACAAGTTCAAGGGCTCGCTGACGGCCGTGCAGGTCGCCGAGCGTGTGACGGCCGGGCTGCGCCGGGTCGCGCCGGACGTGGAGGTGGAGGCGCTGCCCGTCGCCGACGGTGGCGACGGGACCGTGGACGCGGCGGTCGCGGCCGGGTTCGAACGCCGGGAGGTACGGGTCGCGGGTCCCCTCGGGGACGAGGTGACCGCCGCGTTCGCGCTGCGCGGCGACACGGCGGTTGTGGAGATGGCCGAGGCCAGCGGGTTGCAGCGGCTGCCGGCCGGTGTGTTCGCGCCGCTCACGGCGTCGACGTACGGCTCCGGGGAGCTGCTGCGGGCCGCGCTGGACGCGGGGGCGCGGACGATCGTGTTCGGTGTGGGCGGGAGCGCGACGACGGACGGGGGCGCGGGGATGCTGTCCGCGCTCGGGGCGCGGTTCCTGGACGCGGACGGGGAGCCGATCCCTCCGGGGGGTGGGGGGCTGGCGGAACTTGTTTCGGCCGACCTGTCCGGGCTCGACCCGCGGCTCGCGGTGGTGGAGCTGGTGCTTGCCAGCGACGTCGACAATCCGCTGACCGGGCCGAAGGGGGCGCCGGCGGTCTACGGGCCGCAGAAGGGGGCGTCGGCGGAGGACGTGGCGACGCTGGACGCGGCGCTTGCGCACTTCGCGAAGGTGCTGGAGGGTGTGGGCGGGGCCGGGAGCCGGGCCGCCGAGTATGCGGCCTCGCCCGGGGCCGGTGCGGCGGGTGGTATCGGGTTCGGGGCTCTGCTGCTCGGGGCGCGGTTCCGGGCGGGGATCGAGGTCATGCTCGATGTGCTGGGGTTCGCCCCGGCGCTGGAACGGGCCTCGTTGGTGATCACCGGTGAGGGCTCACTGGACGAGCAGACTCTGCACGGGAAGGCTCCGGCCGGGGTCGCGGCGGCGGCGCGTGCTGCGGGGAAGGATGTCGTCGCGGTCTGCGGGCGGGTGGCGCTGGGGCCGGAGGTGCTGGAACGTGCGGGGATCCGGCGTGCGTACGCGCTGACGGAGGTCGAGCCGGACGTCGCGGTGTGCATCGCTGAGGCGGGGCCGATTCTGGAGCGGGTCGCCGAACGGATCGGCGTCGACTGTCTGGGCTGAGCCCTGCTTTGCCCACCGGCCGGTCGGAGTGCGTGTCCTCCGGGGCTCCGCCCCGGCTCTGGCCTACGGGCCAGTGGGGGGTGCCCATGGTCTGGGCTCCACCCCGGACCTCACCCACCCACCCGCCCGACTCGGTGGGTGCGGGGGCGCCCGTTCCCTGGGGCTCCGCCCCAGACCCCGCTGCCTGACTTGGTGGGTGTATGGGTGGCCGATGCCTGGGGCTGGGCCCTAGGCCGCGCCGGGGCTTCGCCCCGGTTCTCGCCCACCCACCCGCCCGACTCGGTGGGTGTGAGGGGGCCGTTTCCTGGGGCTCCGCCCCGGTTCTTGCCCACCCGCCCGCCCGACTCGGTGGGTCTGAGGGGAGCTGTTCCCTGGGGCTCCGCCCCAGACCCCGGCGGGGCTTCGCCCCTGCACCCCAGGGGGCTCCGCCCCCGGCCTCCCCCCCCCGCCGGGGCTGCGGCCCTCGCCTGCCCTCACCCGCGACCCCCGGTCGCCCTCAGCCCCACAGCAAAGGGCCCCGAACCTCTCAGTTCGGGGCCCTTCAGGGGTCCACAGGTGCAGCGGAGCGTTACGGCTGGGCTGCTCGGGCCTCTCGGCGGTTGTCGCGGAAGTTGTTCACTCGGCGGGCCGTGGCGAACAGGGGGATCACCGCGCCCATGACCAGTTGCAGGGCGCAGCCGGTCTGGAGGAGGAGCTGGCCGCTGGGGGCGTCGAAGGCCCAGGCTGCCAGGAGGCCCATCGAGAGGACGATCCAGGACAGCATGGCCACCGCGAGGCGGCCCCTCGGCTTCGGGTACTCCACGCGGCTCACCATCAGCCATGCCGTGCCGAGGATCGCCAGCAGCGTGGCCACGAAGGGCAGCTCGAGCAGGACGATGGAGACCACCGTCAGCGCGCCGAAGGGCGAGGGCATGCCCTGGAACATGCCGTCCTTCAGCGTCACGCAGGAGAACCTGGCGAGCCGCAGGACCACCGCCAGCAGCACCACGATCGCCCCGAGGGCCGCCACCCTCTGGTGGGCGTCGTCCGCGACCATGCCGTAGACGAGGACGAAGTACGCCGGCGCCAGGCCGAAGCTGATCAGGTCGGAGAGGTTGTCCAGCTCGGCGCCCATGGGGGAGGAGCGCAGCTTCCTCGCGACCAGGCCGTCGAACAGGTCGAAGACCGCCGCGCACAGCATCAGGATGACCGCCGTGGCGGCGCTGTGCCGGGCCATGCCCGCCGACTCGTCGTTGCCGGTCAGGTGCGGGATCAGGATGCCGGTGGTGGTGAAGTACACCGCCATGAAGCCGCAGGTCGCGTTGCCCAGGGTGAGGGTGTCCGCTATCGACAGCCGCAACGAGAGGGGCATCTCCTCCTCTTCGTCCACCTCGTCCGCCTCCGGCACCCAGCCGGCCTGGGTCTCGGGATCAATCACGGTCAATGCGAGTCACCCCAGCCACGGTCTTCTGGCCGACCTCGACCGCGACGTCCACACCCTCGGGCAGGTACAGGTCGACGCGCGAGCCGAAACGGATCAGACCGATCCGCTCGCCCTGCTCGACCTTGGTGCCGGACGGGATGTAGGGGACGATGCGGCGGGCCACCGCGCCGGCGATCTGCACCATCTCGATGTCGCCGAGCTCGGTGTCGAAGTGCCAGACGACCCGCTCGTTGTTCTCGCTCTCCTTGTTGAAAGCCGGAACGAAACCGCCGGGGACGTGCTCGACCGACGTGACCGTGCCGGAGAGCGGGGCGCGGTTGACGTGGACGTTCAGCGGGCTCATGAAGATCGCGACGCGGGTACGGCCGTCCTTCCACGGCATGATGCTCTGCACCACACCGTCGGCCGGCGAGATGACGCGGCCCTGGGCGATCTCGCGCTCCGGGTCGCGGAAGAACCACAGCATTCCCGCCGCGAGAGCGGTGGCGGGAACGGCTACGGCCTTGGCGGAACCCGAGCGGCGGGCGCGCAGCAGGCTGACGGCCGCGGTGGCGACGGTCGGGAGAAGCCAAGGCGATGCTCCGCGCGCAAGGCGTACGCCGGCCAGGCTGTCACGATGTGCAGGGGTTTGGCTGTGGGGCATGGATGACCTTCGTAGCGGATGATGCCGCGCTTTCGACGGGGGACGGCGGCTTTCCGCGATCGTAGCGGTTAAGGGCCACAACTGGGTAAGCCGAGCTGCCGAGTCGGCGGGTGAACACCGCTGACGGGGTGTGATCTTCTTCTCGAAGAAAACACCCCGTAGTCGGACATTCAGCCCTGGAGCCGATACTCTTCGAGCAGTCTTCGGCCGATGATCATTTTCTGGATCTCGGCGGTGCCTTCACCGATGAGCAACATGGGGGCCTCACGGTACAGGCGCTCGATCTCGTACTCCTTGGAGAAGCCGTACCCGCCGTGGATGCGGAACGCGTCCTCGACGACCTCCTTGCAGTATTCGGAGGCCAGGTACTTCGCCATGCCGGCCTCAAGGTCGTTGCGCTCACCCGAGTCCTTCTTCCGGGCGGCGTTCACCATCATGGCATGGGCGGCCTCCACCTTGGTGGCCATCTCCGCCAGCTTGAACTGGATGGCCTGGTGCTCGGCGATCGGCTTGCCGAAGGTGTGGCGCTGCTGGGCGTAGGCCACGCCGAGCTCGAAGGCGCGCTGGGCGACCCCGCAGCCTCGGGCGGCGACGTTGACGCGGCCGACCTCGACACCGTCCATCATCTGGTAGAAGCCGCGGCCGGTGGTGCCGCCGAGCACCCGGTCGGCGGGCACGCGCAGGCCGTCCATGATGAATTCGGTGGTGTCGACGCCCTTGTACCCCATCTTGTCGATCTTGCCGGGGATGGTGAGGCCGGGGCGGACCTCGCCGAAGCCGGGCTCCTTCTCCACCAGGAAGGTCGTCATCGACTTGTGGGGCGCGGTGCCCTCGGGGTGACCCTCGTCACTGCGGACCAGGACGGCGACGAGGGAGGAGGTGCCGCCGTTGGTCAGCCACATCTTCTGGCCGGTCAGGACGTACTCTCCCCCACTCTCGACTGCGCTCGAGCAGGAGGTGCCCCCATCGTCCTTGACCGCCTTGGAGGTGATCGCCGACACGTCTGAGCCCAGGCCCGGCTCCGACATCGAGAAGGCGCCGCGGATGTCGCCGGCCGCCATCCGGGGCAGGAAGTGGTCCTTCTGCTCCTGGGTGCCGTGCTGCTTGAGCATGTAGGCGACGATGAAGTGGGTGTTGATGATGCCGGAAACCGACATCCAGCCGCGGGCGATCTCCTCCACGCACAGTGCGTAGGTGAGGAGCGACTCGCCCAGGCCCCCGTACTCCTCGGGGATCATCAGGCCGAACAGGCCCAGTTCCCTCAGGCCGTCCACGATCGCTTGCGGGTACTCGTCGCGGTGCTCCAGCTCGGTCGCGACCGGGATGATCTCCTTGTCGACAAAGTCACGGACGGTGGAGACGATCTCCTGCTGCACGTCCGTCAGACCGGCGGTCTGGGCGAGTCGGGCCATGGCCTAGTTCCCCTGCTCCCTGGGTTCCGGGCGGCCGGGCTGCTCGCCGCCGCGCTCCTTGGTGTACGTCTCGGTCGGCACCATCACCTTGCGGCGGAAGACGCACACCAGCGTGCCGTCCTGCTTGTAGCCCCTGGTCTCGACGTGGACGATGCCGCGGTCGTTCTTCGACTTCGACGGCCACTTGTCCAGCACCGTCGTCTCGCCGTAGACCGTGTCGCCGTGGAAGGTCGGCGCCACGTGCTTGAGCGACTCGATCTCCAGGTTGGCGATGGCCTTGCCGGAGACGTCCGGGACGGACATGCCGAGCAGCAGGGAGTAGATGTAGTTGCCCACGACGACGTTCCTGCCGAAGTCGGTCGTCTTCTCGGCGTAGTTGGCGTCCATGTGGAGCGGGTGGTGGTTCATGGTCAGGAGGCAGAACAGGTGGTCGTCGTACTCCGTGACCGTCTTGCCCGGCCAGTGCTTGTAGAGGGCCCCGACCTCGAACTCCTCGTAGGTCCGTCCGAACTGCATGCCGCTCAGGCCTTTCTAGTCGGTGGGCGTCTCGAACTTCGACGTGCGCCGCATGCCCGCCGCGCGGCCCTTGCCCGCGACGACCAGCGCCATCTTCCGGCTGGCCTCGTCGATCATCTCGTCGCCGAGCATCGCCGAGCCCTTCTTGCCGCCCGCCTCGGACGTGCAGTACTCGTACGCGTCCAGGATCAGCTCGGCGTGGTCGTAGTCCTCCTGCGAGGGTGAGAACACCTCGTTGGCGGCCTCCACCTGACCGGGGTGCAGCACCCACTTGCCGTCGAAGCCGAGGGCGGCCGCCCGGCCCGCCACCTCGCGGAAGCCGTCGACGTTGCGGATCTGCAGGTAGGGGCCGTCGATCGCCTGGAGGTCGTTGGCGCGCGCGGCCATCAGGATCTTCATCAGGATGTAGTGGTAGGCGTCCGCCGGATAGCCGGGCGGCTGCTCGCCCACGACGAGCGACTTCATGTTGATCGACGCCATGAAGTCGGCCGGGCCGAAGACGATCGTCTCCAGCCGCCCGGAGGCCTGAGCGATCTCGTTGACGTTGTTCAGACCACGGGCGTTCTCGATCTGCGCCTCGATGCCGATGCGGCCCACCTCGAAGCCCATCGTCTTCTCGATCTGCGTCAGCAGCAGGTCGAGCGCCACGATCTGCTGGGCGTCCTGCACCTTCGGCAGCATGACGCAGTCCAGGTTCTGGCCCGCCCCCTCCACCACCGTCACGACGTCGCGGTACGTCCACTCCGTCGTCCAGTCGTTGACCCGCACCACCCTCGTCTTGCCCGTCCAGTCGCCCTCGTTGAGGAACTTGACGATGGTGTGCCGCGCCTCCGGCTTGGCCAGCGGCGCGCAGGCGTCCTCCAGGTCGAGGAACACCTGGTCGGCGGGCAGGCCCTGCGCCTTCTCCAGGAAACGGGGGTTCGAGCCCGGTACGGCCAGACAGGAGCGCCGGGGACGAAGGCGGTCGAAAGAAGGCCGTGCGGCGCAGCCGCCCGTTGTAAGGGTGGTGGCGGGCGACGGGTGGGCGGTCATGCGGGGACCTCCAAGGGGTCGAGATTGTTCGCTTTCCGGATCTCGTCGACGATACGGCCGATGATCCCGGTGATGTCGAAGTCCTTCGGCGTGAACACCGCGGCCACTCCGGCGGCCCTGAGCTGCTCGGCGTCGCCGTTCGGGATGATCCCGCCGGCGATCACCGGGATGTCGGCGGCGCCGGCCCGGCGCAGCCGCTCCAGCACGTCCGGCACGAGCCTGGCGTGCGAGCCGGACAGGATGGACAGGCCGACCGCGTGCACGTCCTCGGCGAGCGCCGCGTCCACGATCTGCTCGGGGGTGAGCCGTATGCCCTGGTAGACCACCTCGAACCCGGCGTCGCGGGCCCGTACGGCGATCTGCTCGGCGCCGTTGGAGTGCCCGTCCAGGCCCGGCTTGCCGACCAGGAAGCGCAGCTTGCCCACGCCGAGGTCACGGGCCGTCAGTTCCACCTTGCGGCGCACCCCGGCCAGCGCCGAGCCCTCCTCGGCGGTGACGGCGACCGGCGCCGACGACACGCCGGTGGGCGCCCGGAACTCGCCGAACACCTCGCGCAGGGCCCCGGCCCACTCGCCGGTCGTGACACCCGAGCGGGCGCACTCCAGCGTGGCCTCCATCAGGTTCTCGGTGCCCTTGGCCGCCTCCTTCAGCCGCTCCAGCGCCTTGCAGGGGCGCGGGTGGTTGAACGGCGGCTGGTACCGGGTGTCGCGCCAGTGCTGGAGGGACTCGGTCACGCGGGCCTCGACCGCCGGGTCGACCGTCTGGATCGCGGTGTCCAGATCGGCGGTGAGCGGGTTCGGTTCGGTGCCCTCGAATATGTTGACGCCGACGATCTTCTCCCGGCCCGACTCGATCCGGGCCCTGCGCTCGGCGTGCGAGGCGACGAGCTGCGACTTCAGATAGCCGGATTCCACGGCCGCCATCGCGCCGCCCAGTTCCTGGATGTGCTCCATCTCGGCGAGCACCGCCTCGACCAGGTCCGCCACCTTCGACTCGACCACCTTCGAGCCCTCGAAGATGTCCTCGTACTCCAGCAGATCGGACTCGTAGGCCAGTACCTGCTGGATGCGCAGCGACCACTGCTGGTCCCAGGGCCTGGGCAGGCCGAGGGCCTCGTTCCAGGCCGGGAGCTGCACGGCACGCGCGCGTGCGTCCTTGGAGAGGGTGACGGCCAGCATCTCCAGGACGATCCGCTGGACGTTGTTCTCCGGCTGCGCCTCGGTCAGGCCGAGGGAGTTGACCTGGACGCCGTAGCGGAAACGGCGGTGCCTGGGGTCCTCGATGCCGTACCGCTGACGGGTGATCCGGTCCCAGACGCGGCCGAACGCCCGCATCTTGCACATCTCCTCGACGAAGCGGACGCCCGCGTTCACGAAGAAGGAGATGCGGCCGACGACGTCGCCCATGCGCTCCTGCGGCACCTGGCCGCTGTCGCGCACCGCGTCCAGGACGGCGATCGCGGTGGACATCGCGTACGCGATCTCCTGCACCGGTGTGGCGCCCGCCTCCTGCAGGTGGTAGCTGCAGATGTTGATCGGGTTCCACTTGGGCATGTGGGAGACCGTGTACGCGATCATGTCCGTGGTCAGCCGGAGGCTCGGGCCCGGCGGGAAGACATGGGTGCCGCGGGACAGGTACTCCTTGACGATGTCGTTCTGGGTCGTGCCCTGGAGCCCGGTGATGTCCGCGCCCTGCTCCTCCGCGACGACCTGGTACAGCGCCAGCAGCCACATGGCGGTGGCGTTGATGGTCATCGAGGTGTTCGTCCGCTCCAGGGGGATGTCCTGGAACAGCCGGCGCATGTCGCCGAGGTGCGCGACCGGCACGCCGACCCGGCCGACCTCGCCGCGGGCGAGGATGTGGTCGGGGTCGTAGCCGGTCTGCGTCGGCAGGTCGAACGCCACCGACAGACCGGTCTGGCCCTTGGCGAGGTTGCGCCGGTACAGCTCGTTGGAGGCCTCGGCCGTGGAGTGGCCGGCGTAGGTGCGCATGAGCCACGGCCGGTCCCTGTCCCCGTGGGCCCTGGGTGTCTGACGCTCACTCATGTGCGCCTCTCAGATGTTCCGGAAGCGGTTGATGGCGTCGATGTGCCGGGCGCGCATGGCCTCGTCGCGCACGCCGAGGCCCTCCTCGGGCGCAAGACACAGCACGCCGACCTTGCCCTGGTGCAGGTTGCGGTGCACGTCGTACGCCGCCTGCCCGGTGTCCTCCAGGGAGTAGACCCGGGACAGCGTGGGGTGGATCTTTCCCTTGGCGATGAGGCGGTTGGCCTCCCAGGCCTCGCGGTAGTTGGCGAAGTGGGAGCCGATGATGCGCTTCAGGGACATCCACAGGTAGCGGTTGTCGTACTCGTGGGTGTAGCCCGAGGTGGAGGCGCAGGTGACGACGGTGCCGCCCTTGCGGGTGACGTAGACGCTCGCGCCGAACGTCTCACGGCCGGGGTGCTCGAAGACGATGTCGACGTCCTCGCCGCCGGTGAGTTCGCGGATGCGCTTGCCGAAGCGCTTCCACTCCTTGGGGTCCTGGGTGTGCTCGTCCTTCCAGAACCGGTAGCCCTCGGCGGTGCGGTCGATGATCGCCTCGGCGCCCATGGCGCGGCAGAGGTCCGCCTTCTGCTCGCTGGAGACGACGCAGACGGGGGTCGCGCCGCCGGCGAGGGCGAACTGCGTGGCGTAGCTGCCGAGTCCGCCGCTCGCGCCCCAAATGAGCACGTTGTCGCCCTGCTTCATGCCTGCGCCGTTGCGGGAGACGAGCTGGCGGTAGGCGGTGGAGTTGACGAGGCCGGGGGCGGCGGCCTCCTCCCAGCTCAGATGGCCGGGCTTGGGCATGAGCTGGTTGGACTTGACGAGCGCGATCTCGGCGAGGCCGCCGAAGTTGGTCTCGAAGCCCCAGATGCGCTGCTCCGGGTCGAGCATCGTGTCGTTGTGGCCGTCGCTCGACTCCAGCTCGACGGAGAGGCAGTGCGCGACGACCTCGTCACCGGGGTGCCAGGCGTTGACGCCGGGGCCGGTGCGCAGGACGACGCCGGCCAGGTCGGAGCCGATGATGTGGTACGGCAGGTCGTGGCGTTTGGTGAGCTCGCTGAGCCGGCCGTAGCGCTCCAGGAAGCCGAACGTCGACAGCGGCTCGAAGATCGAGGTCCACACCGAGTTGTAGTTGACCGAGGAGGCCATGACGGCCACGAGGGCCTCGCCGGGGCCCAGCTCGGGCACCGGCACCTCGTCCAGGTGCAGGGACTTGCGCGGGTCCTTGTCGCGGGTGGCGAGCCCGGCGAACATCTCCGTCTCGTCCTTGTGCACGGTGATCGCGCGGTACGACTCGGGCAGTGGCAGGGCGGCGAAGTCGGCGGACGTGGCCTCCGGCGACTGGATCGCCTCCAGGATGTCCTTCACGGTCACGGTGTTGCCTCCGGCGTCGAGCGCCCCGGAGGGAGGGGCGCTGAGGGTTACGTCGGTGCTGCTGAGGGGCGGTGAGGGGGCCGGCGGTCCGGCCGGGTGCCGTCGGTTCGGCGGGGTGGGGCTTTCGGCGGCGCTTTGTTGGCGCGGGAGGTTGCCTGTGACGCAGGCGTCCGGGCGTGCGAGCCGCCATCGGCTTGCTGGGACAGCCGGCGTGCGTGCGGTTCCGCCGTGCGCCGACCGCCCGGACACCTTCAACGTATGACACCGCGTGTCATCAGGCAAGGCACTCAGTGCCAGAATCTTCGCTCAAACGAAAACTTTACGCAACAGATGAGCGATGATCGATCGAACGGGGGTGCCGACCCGGGGGAAAACGGGCTTCGACATGCCAAAACGGCCACCCCGTGGGGTGGCCGTGAGTACGTGCACGTACATGGTCCTCACTGTCGCGAGGCCTCTCAGCGCTCCTTCAGCGCCTCCTCGATGGTGCGCATGACCTCTTCCAGCGGGGCGTCGGTACGCGCGACCGCCACCAGCACCTCGCCCTGCTGCGACACCGCCGCCGAGGGCCCGGAGCCGGACCCGGGCGCCGTCGCGCGGCCGGCCCCGATACCGGTGCCGAACGTCTTGCGCACGATCGCGAAGGCGTGGTCGAGCTGCGCCTCGACGTCTCCCCGGCCCTCGGCCCGCAGCCAGCGCCGCAGCACGTGGTTGTGCGCGGTGACCACGGCCGAGGCGGCGACCTCCGCGAGCAGCGGGTCGTCGTTGGCGTCGTCGGCGTGCACCCGCTCGTCGAAGTGGCCCAGCAGATAACGCGTGAACAGGCGCTCGTAGCGGGCCACGGAGGCGATCTCCGCCTCGCGCAGCGTGGGCACCTCGCGGGTCAGCCGGTAGCGGGCGACCGAGATCTCCGGCTGCGCCGCGTACATCTTCATGACTTCCTTGATGCCGCGGCACACCGTGTCGAGCGGGTGCTCGTGCGCGGGGGCCGCGTTCAGCACCGCCTCGGCGCGGATCAGGGTGTCGTCGTGGTCGGGGAAGATGGCCTCTTCCTTGGAGCGGAAGTGGCGGAAGAAGGTGCGCCGGGCGACGCCGGCCGCCGCGGCGATCTCGTCGACCGTGGTCGCCTCGTACCCCTTGGTCGCGAACAGCTCCATCGCGGCGGCCGCCAGCTCCCGGCGCATCTTGAGCCGTTGGGCGGCCGCGCGGGAGCCCGCGGCGCTCTCCGGCGCGTCGGGCGTGGCGGGTGTACGTGTGGACCTGGCGGGCTGGGGCATGACCCGAACGTACTGCATGGACGCGGCCCGGTGCGCGCGTCCCCGCCTTCCTCCGT
The DNA here is from genome assembly GCF_044750345.1 of Streptomyces sp. NPDC088817. Lineage (NCBI taxonomy): Bacteria > Bacillati > Actinomycetota > Actinomycetes > Kitasatosporales > Streptomycetaceae > Streptomyces > Streptomyces sp. NPDC088817. Next base: position 149,757 of record NZ_JBIVJN010000018.1, on the reverse strand, counting down.
CCTCGGTGGACGGGGGAGCGGCCGCCGGCTCCAGCAGGCCGCCCCACTCCCGTCCGTCCGTGAACCGGTCGCCGGGGCGGTCAGCGCCGGGCATATTCGCGGAAGCCGCGGCCCGTCTTGCGGCCGAGGCAGCCCGCGGCCACCAGATGCTCCAGGAGCGGGGCCGGGGCCAGGCCCGGGTCGCGGAACTCGCGGTGCAGGACCCTCTCGATGGCCAGCGAGACGTCCAGGCCGACGACGTCGAGCAGTTCGAACGGGCCCATGGGATAGCCGCCGCCGAGCCTCATCGCCGCGTCGATGTCGTCCAGGGACGCGTAGTGCTCCTGCACCATCTTGACCGCGTTGTTGAGGTACGGGAACAGCAGGGCGTTGACGATGAAGCCGGCGCGGTCCCCGCAGTCGACGGCGTGCTTCTTGATCGTCGCGCACACCTCGCGGACCGTCGCGTGGACGTCGTCCGCCGTCAGCACCGTGCGGACGACCTCGACCAGCTTCATCGCGGGCGCCGGGTTGAAGAAGTGCATGCCGATCACCTCGTGCGGGCGCGAGGTGGCGCGGGCGCAGGCGACCACGGGCAGCGAGGAGGTGGTGGTGGCCAGGATCGCGCCCGGCCGGCACACCTTGTCCAGCGCCGCGAACAGCTGCTGCTTGACCGCCAGGTCCTCGGCGACGGCCTCGACCGCGAGATCCACGTCGGCGAAGTCGTCGAGGCTGCCGGTCGCCGTGATCAGGTCCAGGGTCCGCGCGGCGGCCTCGGCGGTCAGCCGGCCCTTGTCGACGGAGCGGGAGAGCGACTTGCCGATACGGGCCTTGGCGGCCTGCGCCTTCTCCGCGCTGCGGGCGGCCAGCACGACCTCGTACCCGGCCTTCGCGAACACCTCCGCGATCCCGGAGGCCATGGTGCCCGAGCCGGCCACGCCGACGGAGCGCACCGGGCGGCCGGGGCCAAGCACGTCGCCGGACGGCGGGGTCAACGCGTCCCGCACGACGACGCCGCTGCCCGGCGCCTCGTAGGTGTAGAAGCCGCGGCCCGCCTTGCGGCCGGTGAGGCCGGCCTCGCTGAGCTGCTTCAGGATCGGCGCGGGCGCGTGCAGCCGGTCGCGGGACTCGGTGTACATGGCCTCGAGGACCGTGCGCGCGGTGTCGACGCCGATCAGGTCGAGCAGCGCCAGCGGGCCCATCGGCAGTCCGCAGCCGAGCCGCATCGCGGCGTCGATGTCCTCGCGGGAGGCGTACCGGCCCTCGTACATCGCGGCGGCCTGGTTGAGGTAGCCGAACAGCAGCCCGTCGGCGACGAACCCGGGCCGGTCGCCGACCGCGACGGGTTCCTTGCCGAGTTCCAGGGCGAGGTCGGTGACCGCCTGGACGGCCTGCGGGGCGGTCAGCACCGAGGAGACGATCTCCACCAGCCGCATGGCCTGCGCGGGGTTGAAGAAGTGCAGTCCGAGCACCCGCTCCGGGTGGGCCGAGTCGGCGGCCAGGCGGGTCACCGACAGGGCGTTGGTGCCGGTGGCCAGGATCGTCCCCGGCCGCACGATGCCGTCCAGCTCCCGGAAGATCTGCTGCTTGGTCTCGTACGACTCCGGCGCCACCTCGATGACCAGGTCGGCGCCGGCCGCCGCGGTCAGGTCGGTGCAGGTGCGCACGCGGGCGAGCGCGTCCGTGCGCTCCCGCTCGGTCAGGCGCCCGCGTTCCACGGCGCGGGCGGTCGAGTGCTCCAGGGCGGCGACGCACTGGGCGGCCGCCGCCTCGCTGATGTCGATGCCGACGACCTCGCGGCCCGCGCGGGCCAGGACTTCGGTGATGCCGGTGCCCATGGTGCCGAGGCCGACGACGGCGATCGTCTTCAGCGGGGACAGGGAGGTGTCGGAGAGGGGAGCGGCCATCGCGGGACTCCAGGAATGAGAGTGACGACTGGGAACGCGTCCCGGGGACGCCGAGGGGCGCACCGGGTGCGGAAGGAATCGATCTGCGGGTGTTGCCGGGCCGGGAGCGCACGCGCCCGGCGCCGGTCGCCGCGGGCGTCTGCGCGCCCGGCGGCCGGTGAAGGCCGACCGGCTCTGTCCCGAAGCCGGGTCGTACTGCGGTACTCGGGGTACCGAACCGACAACACTCGTGGTGGCTGCGTCACCAGGCCACTGCGAGAGGATGCGAGAGGGTGTCTCGCTCGTCTGAGCTTAACCGGGGGGTAACGAGCGCGCCACCCCCCTGAGTTTGTGATGTACGTCCCGCGCGGCCGGCCACCCGCCCGGGAGAGCGGCTGCGGGCGTTCAGACGGACTTGACCTCGCCGCCGTCCATGCGGAGGGCCGAGCCGGTCAGCCGGCGTGCCCCCGGTGAGACGAGGAAGGCCATGAGTTCGGCGATCTCGTCCGGTTCGCCATAGCGTGCGATGCCCGCTTCCCGGGGGAACTTCGCGGTGGCCTCCTCGACGGTCATGTCGTGCAGCGGCGCCCAGTGTTCGAGGTACGAGCGGCGGCGGCCGGTCATCACCGGTCCCGGCAGGACGCTGTTGACCTGGACCCCGTCCGCGATGCCGCGGTCGGAGAACGCCTTGGCCAGTGCGACGATCGCGGCGTTGATCGTGCCCATCGGCCGGTCGACCGCGATCCGGCTGGCGCGCGACTTCGACGCGATCGCACTCGTCGCCCGCAACTGTTCAGGCCGCGTCACGTCGTGACGGGCTGCTCCGGTGAACAGGGTCCGGTGGCCCCTGTTCAGGGGCGGTCGCCGGTCGGGCGCTGCCGGACGGTTACGCGGACACCGCCACACCCCGCACGGCGTCGAGGACGATGTCCACGACCTCCTGGGGAGCGGTGACCAGGGGCGTGTGGTCCACCGGGTGCGGGCGGGCGTGTGCACCCATCCGCTCGGCCATGAAGCGCTGCGTGTCCGGGGCGATCATGCGGTCCTGCTCGGCGATCAGGAACCAGCTCGGGCGGTCCCTCCACAGCGGCCGTCCGACCGGGACACCGATGCTCGCCGCGGCGATGGGGCGCTGCACGGCGGCCAGAAGCGCCTGCTCCTCGGCAGAGGCGTGCTGTGCGAAGGCGCCGGCGAAGGCGTCCTCGGGCAGCCAGACCAGCCCGTGGGCGTCCGGCTGGAGCTCCGGCGTCCGCGGGTCCGGCCGGCCGCGATGGAAGACGTCGCCCACGGTCTCTCCTTCGTCGGGCGCGAGCGCCGCCACGTAGACCAGCGCGGCGGCCTTCGGATCGCGGGTCGCCCCGATCACGGCTCCGGCATACGCGTGTCCCACCAGGACGAGCGGGCCTTCGAGCCGCTCCAGAACGCGGTCGAGGGCCGCGACGTCGTCGGTCAGGGAGGTCAGCGGCAGGGGTGCCGCGACGACTTCGACGCCCTCGGCCCTCAGCAGGCCGATCACCTTGCGCCAACTCGATCCGTCCGCCCAGGCACCGTGCACGAGTACGACACCGACGTGGTTGGTGGACATGGTTCGTTCCTCTGTCTTCGTGGTCCCGGCGGACGAGTCGCGTGATCGGCACAGATCGACGGCGGGCGGCCAACCTGTCACAACGGGGACCTGGACGAACCTCCGGACACGCTCCACGCTCCGGCCGAAGGGCACCAATGGCTCAGCGACGGGGTGGAGAGACCGGCCCCCTCGTTCACACCTCGGCCGCCCCATGGTCCGACAACTCCGCCGCCTTCCACGGAGCGGCGCACTAGGCTGGCCGTCGTGGACGAAGAGTTGCGATCGCTCACGGAGCGCTTACGGCAGGAGTCGGGCGGGTCGGTGGCGTACGAGCACCTGGTCGCCACCTTGGACACGGACGAGCTGGCGGAGGTGCTCACGGCACCGGGGCAGCCGCTGTGGGCCCGGGAGTTGGCCGCGTTCCGCCTCGGACTCGCGGGGGACCGGCGGGCGTTCGAGTCGCTGGTCCTGCTGCTGAACCACCGCGACCCGCAGCGCTGCGTCGGCGCCGCGTACGCGCTGTCCCGGCTCGGCGATCCCCGTACCGCGCGGGCCGCGGCGGCCCTCGCCACCAACGAACTGCGGGTCGCCTACGCGCTGCATCCGGTACGGCTGCTGGTGGAGTTGCGGGCCCCCGAGTCCGTCCCCGCCCTGATCACCACACTGGAGCGCCGGCTCCGCCCGCACGACCCCTACCGGCGGGTGGCCCTGGCCTGTGTGGAGGGGCTGGGCGCGCTCGGCGACGTCCGGGCCCGCCCCGTCCTCACCGAGGCCCTCGCTCACCCGGCGTTCGCGGAGGCGGCGGTGGCGGCCCTGGCCCGCGTACCGGAATCCGGGTGAGCGACCGGGACCCGCGGGAACCCCTCAACCGGGCGCTGCGACGGGGATCGGCCCACTCAGGCTGTACGCCTCACTCGGCCTGTACGCCTCATTCCGGCAGTACGGCGAACGCCTCGACCTCCATCAGGAACTCGGGGCGGACCAGGCCCGCGACGCGGACGGCCGAGGAGGCGGGCAGGCGGTCGGCGTTCATGTGCGCCTCGCGGGCGGCACGGATCGCCGGGAGATGGGCCGTGTCCGTGAGGTAGTAGGTCAACTTGACGACGTGGTCGAAGGTCGCCCCGGCGGCGGCCAGGCAGCGGCGGAGGTTCTCGAAGACCTGCCGGGCCTGCGCGTCCGGGTCGCCCTCGCCGACGAGTTCGCCGTTCTCGTCCAGGGCGACCTGCCCGGAGATCGCGACGAGACGGCCGGTGCCCATGACCACATGGGAGTAGTGCGCGGCGGGGGCGACCCCGTCGGGGGCGGGGATCCTGGTGGGCTCACTCATGCGTCCATGGTGGACCACGGGTGGGACGTCCACGGGCAGGTCACCGCCCCCGACGGGCCGTCAGGCCGCTTGCCGCGCCCCGGTCGAGCCGGCTCGGGCGCTCAGCCGCGGAAGCCGACGAGTCCGTGCAGCGCCGTTCCGCGCGCGCCGCCCGACGGGGAGGAGGCCGCTGCGGACGCCGCCCCGCTCGTCGGCTTCGGGTCGGGCAGCCGCTTGCAGACCGCGTCCGCGACACCCTTCCCGCGCGGCACCTTGCCGTTGGTCAGATACGTCGCCAGGTGCTTGTCCAGGCAGGCGTTTCCGCTCAGCGTGATGCCGTGGTTGCCGCCGCCCTGCTCGACGACCAGGCTGGAGTTCCGCAGCAGCCGGTGCACGGTGACACCGCCCTCGTACGGGGTGGCCGCGTCGTCGGTCGCCTGGAACAGCAGCACCGGCGGCAGCTTGCTGTTGGCGACGTTCACCGGGCGCTTGGCGGAGACGGGCCAGAAGGCGCAGGGCGCGTTGTACCAGGCGTTGTTCCAGGTCATGAACGGTGCCTTGGCGTGCACGGCCCAGTTGTCCTTGCGCCACTGCCGCCAGTCGCGCGGCCACGAGGTGTCACTGCACTGCACGGCGGTGTAGACGCTGTAGCCGTTGTCGCCGGAGGCGTCCACGGCGCCGAAGTTCTCGTACGCCTCGACCAGCGGTCCGGTCTTCTTGTCGTTCGCGTACGCCGCGAACGCCTGGGCGAGGTAGGGCCAGTAGCCGTTGTAGTAACCGCCCGGGACGAAGGTGTCCTCCAGTTCCGAGGCGCCGACCTTGCCGCCCGCGGGCTTCTTGGCGAGCGCCGCCCGCATCGCGTACCACTTGGCCTCGATCCGGGCCGGGTCCTTGCCCAGCTTGTAGGTCGAGTCGTTCTTCGCGATCCATGCGAGGAAGGCCTGCTGGCGGCCCTCGAAGGCGTAGTCCTGCTGGATGTTGTCGTCGTACCAGACGCCCGTCGGGTCCACGATCGAGTCGAGTACCAGGCGGCGCACCCGCTCGGGGAAGAGCTTGGCGTACACCGCGCCGAGGTAGGTGCCGTAGGAGTAACCGAAGTAATTGATCTTCTTGGCGCCGAGGGCCTTGCGGATGGAGTCCATGTCGGTCGCCGTGTTGACCGTGTTGATGTGCGGAAGCACGTTCGCGTACTTCTTGCCGCAGGCGGCGGCGAAGGACTTCGCGCGCGCGAGGTTGGCGTTCTCGATCGCCGTCGTGCTCGGCACCGAGTCCGGGCGCACCGGCTTGAAGGAGCCGGGCTTGCAGTCGAGCGCCGGGGAGCTCTTGCCCACCCCGCGCGGGTCGAAGCCGATGACGTCGTACTGGGCGGCGACCTTCTTGGGCAGGGAGGAGGCGACGAAACCGGCGAGCGAGAGACCACTGCCGCCGGGACCGCCGGGGTTGACCAACAGGGGGCCCTGGTAGGTCTTGGCGGTGTGCGGGACGCGGGACAGCGCCAGCGTGATCTTCTTGCCGGAGGGATGTCTGTAGTCGAGCGGTACCTTCACGGACCCGCACTGCAGGGTGGGATAACTGGTGGTGCCGCACTTCTTCCAAGTGACCTTGGTGGCGGATACGGCGGCTGCGGAGCGCGGCGTGCTCGCGTCGGCGGGGACGGCCGTGAGGGATCCGGCCATGACGACGGCGGCACCGCACAGTACGGCAGCGCTTTTTCTCATAAGTCCTCCCAGGACGGAGAGGCTGCGGACCGCGGTCTCGCGATCCTCGCCGCATCGTCCCGGAAAGACCTAGCGGAAGAGCGCGTTCTGACAATTCTTGACCCAATTGGGCCGAGTGATGCGCTCGAAGAATCTCAAATGAGCGTAAGTTGCGTGGGTTCGGGCACCGTGGGCGGTTTCGGTTCGGGCGGCTGGATGCGGCGGGCCGCTCCGGCGCGCGCGGGTCCGATCCCGTACTCCCTTGCCAGTTCGTGCACCTGACGGGTGATCCGGCGCTGGTACCACTTGGGGGCGTAGGCGCTCTCGGCGTACAGCCGCTCGTAGTCGCGCACGAGGCGCGGGTGGTGCTGCTCGAGCCAGGCCATGAACCACTCGCGGGCGCCGGGCCGCAGATGCAGCACCAGCGGGGTGACGGAGGTGGCTCCGGCCGCCGCTATCGCCCTTACGGTCTGGCGCAGTTGGGCCGGACGGTCACTCAGGAACGGGATCACCGGCGCCATCAGGACCCCGCAGCCGATTCCGTGCTCCCCGAGGGTTCGTACGACGTCCAGGCGTCGCTCGGGCGCGGGGGTGCCCGGCTCGACGGTGCGCCACAGCTCGGTGTCGGTGAAGCCCACCGAGACGCAGACGCCCACGTCGGTGACCTCGGCGGCCTGGGTGAGCAGGTCGAGGTCGCGCAGGATCAGCGTGCCCTTGGTCAGGATCGAGAACGGGTTCGCGTGGTCGCGCAGCGCGCCCAGGATGCCCGGCATCAGCCGGTAGCGGCCCTCGGCCCGCTGGTAGCAGTCCACGTTCGTGCCCATGGCGATGTGCTCGCCGTGCCAGCGGCGCGAGGCGAGCTGGCGGCGCAGCAGCTCCGGGGCGTTCACCTTGACCACGATCTGTGTGTCGAAGCCGATGCCCGTGTCGAGGTCCAGGTAGCTGTGCGTCTTGCGCGCGAAGCAGTACACGCACGCGTGCGTGCAGCCGCGGTACGGGTTGACCGTCCACTCGAAGGGCATGCGCGAAGCGCCCGGCACCCGGTTGATGATCGAACGGGCCCGGATCTCGTGGAAGGTGATCCCGCGGAACTCGGGTGTGTCGAAGGTACGTGTGGTGACCGCGTCCGCCCCGAAGAGCGCGGCGTCGGCGGCCCGGCCGTGACCGGGGTCCCCGGAGTTGTCCGGGTCCACGGTGAGGTGTCCCAGCGCATGGCGCCTCCTCGGTAGTACTGACCTCAGAATAGAACACATGTTCCCTTGATCGTGCGGCTGACCGTACGGACGTCGTTCCCGATCACTCGCTGTGCCGGGTCCGATCACTTACGGCCCCCGATTTGGGGGGCCGGGCGGCGGGGTGATTGGCTTGGCCCAAGCCTGAGAACGGATGTCCTGGAGGAAGCCATGGCGCAGGTCGAGGCCACTACGGAGCGGGTCGTCGCCGCCGACGCGGAGACGGTGTTCGACGCGGTCGCCGACTACAGCGGCACCCGTCCGAAGGTGCTCACCGAGCACTTCAGCGAGTACGAGGTGCGCGAGGGCGGTGACGGCGAGGGCACCCTGGTCCACTGGAAGCTCCAGGCCACCAGCAAGCGGGTCCGCGACTGCCTGATGGAGGTCTCCGAGCCCACCGACGGCGAGCTGGTCGAGAAGGACCGCAACTCCTCCATGGTCACCGTCTGGCGGGTCACCCCGGCCGGCGAGGGCCAGTCCCGTGTCGTGATCACCACCACCTGGAAGGGCGCCGGGGGCATCGGCGGCTTCTTCGAGCGGACGTTCGCCCCCAAGGGCCTCGCCCGGATCTACGACGCGATGCTCGCCAAGCTCGCCACCGAGGTCGAGAAGTAGCCCGACCGGAGCAACTCCGCTGCCGACGGCCCCCGTTGGCTCCTCACCGGTTCGAGTGGATCTCCCCGCGGACCGGACACCCGCCGTAACCCGTCGCCTTGCCCACAGTTGTCGCTTTGCGCGGCAATCGTGCGGCAGGTGCGACGAGGGAGCGGTACGTGGGCGGGATCACTCTGGTGCAGGACGAGCCGGTCGCGGCGCCCCCCAGGATCCCCTTCCCGCCGCCCTTCCCCGCCGCGCCGCTCGCCCCTCGCCGGGTACGGCTGGTCTTCTTCGGGCTGATGCTCGCGCTGCTGCTGGCCGCCCTCGACCAGATGATCGTCGCCACCGCGCTGCCGAAGGTCGTCGGCGAGCTGCACGGCCTGGACCGGATGTCCTGGGCGATCACCGCCTACCTGCTCACCGCCACCGTCGGCCTGCCCGTCTACGGCAAGCTCGGCGACCTGGTCGGCCGCAAGGGTGTCTTCCAGTTCGCCATCGCCGTCTTCGTGGTCGGCTCCGCGCTCGCCGGGCGGGCGCAGACCATGGACCAGCTCATCGCCTTCCGCGCCGTGCAGGGCATCGGCGCGGGCGGGCTGATGATCGGCGTGCAGGCCATCATCGCGGACATCGTGCCGCCCCGGCAGCGCGGCCGGTTCATGGGACTCATCGGCGCGGCCTTCGGGCTCGCCTCCGTCGCCGGACCGCTGCTCGGCGGCTACTTCACCGACCATCTGTCCTGGCGGTGGTGCTTCTACATCAACGTGCCCTTCGGCCTGATCACCTTCGCCGTGATCACCGTCGTGCTCAAGCTGCCCAGGACCCGGGTCAAGGCCCGCTTCGACGTGCTCGGCGCGCTGCTCCTCGCCGCCGCCTCCACCTGCCTGGTGCTCCTGACCAGTTGGGGCGGCACCGAGTACGCCTGGGGCTCGCGGGTCATCCTGGGCCTGGGCGCCGGCGCCGTCGTGGCCGCCGCGCTCTTCCTCGTCGTGGAGCGCTTCGCCGTCGAACCCCTCATCCCGCTGCGGCTGTTCCGCGACTCCGTCTTCAACGTCAGCGCCCTGGTCGGGCTCGTGGTCGGCGTCGCGCTGTTCGGCGCGGCCAGCTACCTGCCCACCTTCCTGCAGATGGTCGACGGCGCCTCGGCCACCGAGTCCGGACTGCTGATGCTGCCCATGATGGGCGGCATCGTCGGCGCGTCCATCGTCTCCGGGCAGCTCATCAGCCACACCGGCCGCTACCGGATGTACCCCCTCCTCGGCACCGCCCTGTCGGCCCTCGGCATGTGGCTGCTGTCCCGGCTCGAAGTCGACACGCCCCGGCTCCACTACAGCGTCTGGATGTTCGTGCTCGGCGCCGGGATCGGCCTGGTGATGCCGGTGCTCGTGCTCGCCGTGCAGAACTCCGTGCGCCCCGCCGACCTCGGCACGGCGACCAGCGCCAACAACTACTTCCGGCAGATCGGCGGCAGCGTGGGCGCCGCCGTTTTCGGCACCCTGTTCGCCGGCCGGCTCACCGACGCCCTGCGCCACCGCGTGCCCACGAGCGCGGGTGCCGCCCTCCCCGACCCCGAGTCGATCACCCCGCAGGCCGTACGGACGCTGCCGCCGGCCCTGCACGACGCCTATGTGCGGGCGTACGCGGACGCCATGCCGCGGATCTTCCTCTACCTGGTGCCGGTGCTCGTCCTCGGCCTGCTCATCGCCTTCTTCCTCAAGGAGAGACCACTGGTGTCCCACAACGCCCATGTGACCGACCCGGAGACCGCGCCGCTCAACCCCGGCGTGCCGCAGGCCCGTTCTCCCTTCGCCGCCGGTGTTCCCGTCTGCGGCACCGTGCAGCACCCGGACGGCACCGTCGTGCCCCGCGCGGCGCTCACCTTGATCGACGTCGCGGGACAGCAGATCGGGCGGGGTGCGAGCGGCGACGACGGGCGGTACGCGCTGTCGACACCGGGCGCCGGTTCGTACGTCCTGATCGCGGCGGCCGGCGGGCACCAGCCGCAGGCCGTCTCCGTGACGGTCGGCGAGCGGCCCGTCGAGCTCGACGTCGTCCTCGGCGGTGCCGGACGCCTCACCGGCACCGTGCTCACCGCCGACGGCAGCCCCGTGCGCGACGCCATGGTCACCCTGACCAACGTGCACGGCGAGGTCGTCGCGAGCACCCGCAGCGGACGCGAGGGCGGCTACGCCATCACCGAACTCGTCGCAGGGGAGTACACCCTCGCCGCCAGCGCCCCCGCCTTCCGCCCGGCCGCGCTGCCGGTCAGCGTGCAGGCCGCGCGGGAGACCCGTCAGGACGTCGAACTCGCGGGCGGGGCCGTGCTGCGCGGTACCGTCCGGGCCGGCGGCGGGCGGCCCGTCGAGGACGCGCGCGTCACCCTCCTCGACGCCGCGGGCAACGTCGTCGACACGCTCACCACCGGACCCGACGGAACGTTCCGGTTCGTCGACCTGTCCTCCGGCGAGTACACCGTGATCGCGGCCGGCTACCCGCCCGTCGCCACGGTCCTCCAGGTGGCGGGCGGAGGCCGCACGGAACGCGATCTCCAGCTCGGGCACGAGGACTGAGCAGCGTACTGGAGGGAGCGCGCCACGGTGCGCCGGCGCGCTCTCCCTGACGCCAATTCGGGTATTGCCGCACATCGTGACGGGCCGTCCCCGTACCGTGGTCCCCGGGGGAACAGATCTTGCGGAGCCGTGGGGAGAGGGGCCTGGGGTCATGGACCGTGGCACCGAAAGGGACGAACCTCCGGGCCGCGGGGCCGTGAACCGCGTGGTGGAGGACGTCCCGGCCGGACGGGTCCCGCTGGCCGTGGTCGTGGTCGACGACGACGGTCTGGTGTCGCACTGGAGCAGCGGCGCGCGGCGGCTGCTCGGCAGGGCCAAGGAGGAGGCGATCGGCCGTCCGGCGGCGGATCTGCTGCCCGTCTCCGGTGCCCTGCCCGACGAGGCGGACGGCGCCCCCTACCGGGCCCACGGGGGCTACGACGGGCTCGGACCCGGTCTGGAGCCGTCCCTGGACGGACGGCTGTCGTACCCGGCGGCCGGACGGGCCAGGCTCGCCGTGCCGGAACGGGACCGGGTGGACCTCCTGTGGTGGGCCTACCCGCTGGTCGGCCCGGGGCGGGAGCGGCTGCTGGTGCTCGCCGCCGACGCGGAGGCGCTGCGCCGCGGCGACGGGCACGAGGAGGCGGACGACGCGGGGGAGACGGACGACGCGGGGGAGACGGACGCCTTCGAACGGGTCGCACCGGCCTTCGCCCTGCACACCGACTTACCCGGCGCCGAGGAACTCGCGCGCCGGCTGCCCGAGATCCTGCCCAGCATGAGCGTCGGCGAGAGCGCCCGCATCGCCGCGCAGGTACTCGAACTGGGCTATCCGGTCCTGGAGTTCAGCCGGAACGACCGCGTGCCCGTCACCCCCGACTGGGGCGTGCCGCGGCGGGCCGGGCGCAGGGCGCGCCGCGAGCGGGCCGCGTGGGCGACGGCCCGGGGACTGCCCGTACCGGAGCGGGGCGCCGACGACGAGGGCGAGGAGCTGGAGTACGCCGCCGTGCGCGAGCGCCTGGAGTTCCTCAACGAGGTCAGCGGCAGGATCGGCACCTCGCTCGACCTCTCGCGGACCATCGTCGAGGTCAGCAGGGCCGTAGTACCGTGCTTCACCGACGTCGCCGGCACCTACCTGCGCGAACAGGTCGTCGCCGGGGAGGGGTTCCCCGAGGGCGTGCCGGACACCAGGACCATGTGGCACCGGGTGGCCCTCGAACACACCGACGAACCCGGCCGCTGGGACGACGTGGTGCCGGTCGGCGAAGCCATGCCGTTCCCGGCGCACACGCCGTTCTTCCAGTGCATGACCTCGGGCGAGCCCGTGCTCGTGCCGCGGATCAGCGAGGAGATGGGCCATGCCATCGCCTCGCAGTTCGAGAAGCGGGACATCCGGCCGCTGATCACCCACCGTTCCATGCTCGTCGTCCCGCTGAAGGCGCGCGACGTCGTCCTCGGCTTCATGATCCTGCTGCGCCACCCGGAACGGGCCGAGTTCAACGACATGGACCGGGTCACCGGAGCCGAACTCGCCGCCCGCGCGGGCCTCGTGCTCGACAACGCGCGCATGTACACGTATCAGGAGAGCGTCGCCGAGACCCTCCAGGACAGCATGCTGCCGAGCATCCCGGCGCGGATGGCGGGCTGCGACATCGCCACCCGCTATCTGCCCGGCACACTGCTCGGCCGGGTCGGCGGCGACTGGTTCGACTCGGTCAAGCTGCCCGGGGCCCGTACCGCCCTGGTCGTCGGCGACGTCATGGGACACGGCCTGAACTCGGCGGCGATGATGGGGCAGTTGCGGACGGCCGTGCAGACCATGGCCGCGCTCGACCTGCCGCCCGCCCAACTGCTCCGCAATCTGGACGACCTCGCGCAACGGCTCGGCGACACCTACCTCGCGACCTGTCTGTACGCCGTGTACGACCCGATCGCCGGTGAGATGCGCCTCGCCAACGCCGGCCACATCCCGCCGGTCCTGGTGCACGCCGACGACGGCCGCAGCGAACTGCTCGACCTGCCCACGGGGGCGCCCATCGGCGTCGGAGGGGTGCCCTTCGAGGCGGTACGCGTGCCCGTGCGGCCCGGCGACCGGCTGGTGATGTGCACCGACGGCCTGGTCGAGGTGCGCGGTGAGGACATCGGTGTGGGGCTCGCCACACTGTGCGCGTCCGCCGCCCACCCGGCCGCGTCCATGGACGACGCCTGCGACACCATCATCCGCGCCCTGAACACGCGCGGTGGCCGCAAGGACGACGTGGCGCTGCTGATGGCCCGCCTGAACGGGATCGGGCCGGACGACGTCGCCGAGTGGCGTCTCGTCCGCGATCCGGCCGAGGTGGGCCGGGCCCGCGCCGCGGTCCGCGAGCAACTGCACGAGTGGGGCCTGGCCCGGCTCGCCGACCCCACCGAGCTGATGGTCAGCGAGCTGGTCACCAACGCGGTACGGCACTCCCACGGCCGCCCCGTTGCCCTGCGCCTCGTCCGCGGCGACACCCTGCTGTGCGAGGTGGACGACGACGACCACGACCTGCCCACCCTGCTGAGCGCCGGCCCGGCCGACGAGTCCGGGCGCGGCCTGCGTGTGGTCAGCACCCTGGCCCGCGAGTGGGGCACCAGCCGTACCAGCACCGGCAAGACGGTCTGGTTCGAACTCACCGTGCCCCGCCGCTGACCCGCCCTTCGAGCAGCCCGCTCCGACATCCGGCGCTTGTGGGGCCGGGGCCTCGGCAGGTAGACCGGGGGAACCCGAACAGGGCTGTTTCTCAAGGGAGTTGGGCATGAGTGCGACGAGTCGGTACCGGCAGGCGTGGCAGGGGTTCTGGAGCGAGGCGCCCGAGGAACCGGGCGCGGTGCTCTGGGACGCCGAGCCCGAGGTGACCGCCCGGCTCCATCTGCCCCTGCTGCGACCGCACCTGGCCGATCCGGCGCTGCCCTTGGTCGACCTGGGCTGCGGCAACGGCACACAGACCCGTTTCCTCGCCGAACACTTCGGACGCGTCGTCGGCGTCGACATCGCCGCGGAGGCCGTCGAGCGGGCCCGGCGCGGCGACCGCGCGGGCCGGGCCGCGTACCGGGTGCTGGACGCCGCCGACAAGAGCGCGACGGAGACGCTGCGTGCCGAGCTGGGCGACGCGAACGTGTACATGCGGGGCGTGCTGCACCAGTGCGATCCGGACGACCGGCAGCCACTCGCCGGCGGGATCGCCACCCTGCTCGGCACGCGCGGCCGGGCCCTCCTCGTCGAACTGTCCGAGTCGGCACGCCCGGTCCTGGAGCGGCTCGCACGGGACCCCGCCGGTCCGCCGCCCAGGCTCGCCCCGGTCCTGCGGCACGGCATCGCGCCCGGCGAAGTCGCCGACGCCGCGGTGCCGGAGTACCTGCGCCTGGCCGGCCTCACCGTGCTGGCGGACGGCGAAATACCCTTGACCACCAACGAGTTCACCGCGGACGGAGTCCGTGTCGAGCTGCCGTCGAGGTGGTTGGTGGCCGGCCGCACCCACTGACCGGCACGGCCCGGTGGTTGTGCTCTGCGTGTCAGTGGGACGGCGTATTGTCGCATTGGCGTAGTTTGAAGGGGCGGGGGCCGAAGTAATCCCTACACGCTGTAGGGTTACGCCCACCCCCCACGGACCGAACAGAGACGAGAGGTGGCCGTGTCGATCGTCGCGCCCGAGCCGGACGTCAGTGTCGTCGTCATCGTCTACAACGACGAAGAGCGACTTCCGACAGCCGTTGGTTCCGTCCTCGAGCAAACACTCCGCAATGTCGAGGTGATCATCGCCGACGACTGCTCGACGGACGGCTCCCACGAGGTCGCGAAGGCGCTCGCCGCGGCCCACCCCGACCGGGTGCGGGCGATCCGGCTCCCGGAGAACAGCGGCGGCTGCGGAGAGCCCCGCAACCAGGGCGTCAAGGTGGCCCGCGGCCGGTACGTGATGTTCCTGGACAGCGACGACACGCTGGAGCGGAACGCCTGCCGCAACATGATCGAGGCCGCCGACCGCACCGGAGCGGACCTCGTCTCCGGCCTCTGTGTCCGGGTTCACACCGACAGCCGGCACGACAAGCGGGTCCTCTGGTATCCCTGGCTGTACCGCGGCACCCGCACGCTGGACTCCGTCGCCGAGCTGCCGGACCTGTTCGTCTTCGACACCCTGTCGACCAACAAGTGCTACCGGCGCGAGTTCCTGATCGACAACGACCTCGCCTTCCCCCGCGGCATCCACTACGAGGACCTGCTCTTCTCCGCCCAGGCCTATCTGGCCGCGCAGCGGATCACCCTCATCCCCAACACGGTCTACCACTGGAACGTCGTCCAGAAGACCGCCGTCAAGTCGATCAGCAACCGGCGCGGTGAGATCAGCAACTTCGCCGACCGGGTCGAGATCCACCGCCGTATCGACGCCATCCTGGACCGCCACGGCCAGGACGAGCTGAAGCTGCGCAAGGACATCAAGTTCCTCAAGCACGACCTGGTGCTGTACCTGCGGGAACTCCCCTTCCTCGACGACGACTACCGCCACCGCTTCGCCGAACTGGCCCGCTCCTACGTCCAGGGCTTCCCCGAGGAGGCCTACGCCGAGCTCGACCGCGTCCACGCCATCTGCGCCCAGCTGCTGCTGCGCGAGGACTGGACCGACCTGATGCCGGCCATCGACACCCTCATCAACCGGCACAAGATCTCCGCGCCGCTGGCCGAGCGGGGCGGCCGGATCTACTGGACCGACCGCTACCTCGACGACCCCGAGATGCGCTCCGTCCTCGACGTCACCACCCTCGGCTACCACGCCAGGCCGCTGAACCGGATGGCCCTGCGCAACCGGCTCACCGAGTACGCGGTACACGGCGGCGACGTGGTGCTCGCCGGCGAGATCGTCAACCCGCTGCACACCATCGACCCCGGCGCCGAGCTCAGCGCCGAGCTGGAGTTCCGGGCCCGCCGCCGCAGCCTCCAGACCTTCCGCTTCCCCGTGCCCGCCCCGCGCCACGAGGGCGACGCCATCGCCTGGCGGGCCGAGGTGCCGCTGGCCCGGCGGCTCAGACCGCTCGGCATCATCGACGACGTCTGGGACGTCCGGCTGCACCTGACCGCCGGGGGCAAGCGCACCACCAGCCGGCTCACCGTCGGCGCCGTCGACCTGGAGAACGCCGAGTCACTGCCCGTCCGGCCCCGCCTGACCCGGCTCATGGCCGACCGGCTGGAGGCGCAGGTGTCCGCCAAGGGCCACCTGGCCTTCCGGCTCACCCAGCAGGGCCGGCTCGCCCGCACCGGCCGCGCCGCCGTGGAACGCAATCTGCACGGGCGCCCGGCGCGGGCCGCCAAGCGCGCCTACCGCACGCTGCGGGCCGTGCGCCGCGACCTGAACTCCGGCGCCCGCAAGCTCCAGGTCTACGACCGGATGCTGCGCAGGCTGCCCGTCCGCAAGGGCACCGTCGTCTTCGAGAGCCACCTCGGCAAGCAGTACAGCGACAGCCCGCGCGCCATCTTCGAGGAACTGCGCCGCCGCAAGGCGCCGATCACCCCGATCTGGTCGTACGCCGGCGAACGCCCCACCGGCTTCCCACAGGACGCGGAGCTGGTCCGCCGCTGGTCCTGGCGCTACCTCAAGGCGCTCGCCCAGGCGGAGTTCTGGATCGACAACCAGGGCTACCCGCTGCGGCTGGCCAAGCGCCCCGAGACCACGTACATCCAGACCTGGCACGGCTCGGCGCTGAAGCGGATGGGCTTCGACGAGCCCACCCACCGGATGATGTCCGAACCGGAGCAGCGCTCCTACCAGCAGGCACTGGACCGCTTCGACCACTTCGTGGTCCGCGGCGAGCACGACGTGCGCACCCTCGCCCGCGCCTACCGCATCCCCGAGGAGAAGCTGCTGCGCACGGGCTACCCGCGCAACGACGCCCTGGTGCGGGTCCGCGAGGGGGCGCCGCTGCCCGCCGAGGCGCAGCGGCTGGCCGAGCGTCTCGGCCTCGACCCGGAGCGGCGCGTGCTGCTGTACGCGCCGACGTTCCGCGCCCATCCCGACGGCCGCGTACGCGACTTCGAGTTCCCCTTCGACATCGAGGAATTCGCCGCCCGCTTCGGCGACGACCACACCCTCCTCGTCCGCGCGCACTACCTGAACCGGCTCACCCTGCCGCCGTCGGTGGCGGGACGCGTGATCAACGTCAGCGACGAACCGGACATCACGCCGCTGCTGCTGCTCGCCGACTGCCTGATCACCGACTACTCCTCGGTGATGTTCGACTACGCGCTGCTCCGCCGTCCCATCGTCTTCTACGTCCACGACTGGGAGGAGTACGCCAAGGACACCCGCGGCACCTACTTCGACCTGCTCGCCGAGGCGCCGGGCCCCGTCCCGCGCACCGGGGACGAGCTGTTCTCCGTCATCGGCGACCTGAGCACCGTGCGGTCGACGTACGAGGCCCGCCTGAAGGAGTTCGTGGACAAGTACGGCGAGTACGACCGCGGGGACGCCGCGGCGCAGATCGTGGACCGCTTCTTCGGCCCCGCGGGAGAGACCCGATGACCCAGCGCGACATCTTCTTCGTGGCCAACGAGGTCGACGAGCTCGGCGGCGTGGGCCGCTGGCAGGCCCAGATGGCCGGACTGCTGGCCGGCCGCGGCCACCGGGTCACCGTCGTCGGCATCGCGCCGGCCAACCATCCGATGGACCTCGGCGAGAAGCCACCGTTCCGTACCGTGACGCTGTACGCCCGCCGGCCCCCCGGCCGTCCCCGGGCACGCCGCCTCCTCGGCCGCGCCGACCCCGCCGTCCGCCGCCACGAGACCCATATGCGCACGGCGGCGAGCCGGCTCACGGGCCTGTTCCGCGCCGCCCGGCCCGGCGCGGTGATCATCGTCGGCCAGGTCTGGGCGATGGAGTGGGTGGCGCTCGCGGACACCGCCGGGCACCGGGTGATCGGCATGACCCACGAGTCCTTCGAGACGGCCCGCAAGTCGTCGCGGTTCGGACGGGTGAAGCGGTACTACAAGGACGTCGACCGCCTGCTGGCGCTCACCCAGGAGGACGCCGACCGCTGGGTGTCCGAGGGCATGAACAACGTCGGCTTCATGCCGAACCCGCTGCCCATCGCGCCCGGCACACCGTCGCCGCGCACCGAGAAGGTCGTGGTGAGCATCGGCCGGCTGTCCCACGAGAAGGGCGTCGACCTGCTCCTGGAGGCCTGGGCCGAGGCCGCGCCGAAGCAGCCCGGCTGGACCCTGCGCATCCACGGCAGCGGCGAGTCCGAGGCGCTGCTCAGACGGCAGCGCGCGGAGCTCGGGCTGGAGGACTCGGTGGACTTCGCCGGGCAGACGGACGACGTGCCCGGCGCGCTGCGCGCCGCCTCCGTCTTCGTCCAGTCCTCCCGCGGCGAGGGCTTCCCGCTGGTCCTCCTCGAGGCCATGGCGAGCGGGGTGCCGTGCGTGGCGTTCGACTGCGCGCCCGGCGTCCGCGAGATCGTCACCCACGAGCGGGACGGTCTGCTGGCCCGCCCCGGCAACACCTCCGAACTCGCCCGCCACCTCGTCCGGTTGATGTCCGACGAGCAGGTGCGCGACACGATGGGCGACCAGGCCCTGCGCAGCGTCCAGCGCTTCGACCCGGACGTCATCACCGGGCGCTGGGAAGAGCTCTTCGCCTTCCTGGAGCACTGAGACCGGACCGCCCGCCGCACGCGCCCCGGCGCCCCTCGGCGCCCGGGGCGGAAGCGGCGGGCGGGCGCGTCCCCGGCGGTCCGCCGACTCGCCGACTTTCACCGCTTCTCCGTAGCCGGTTCGCTGATCGGCGCGTAACGTGACGCTCCATGAAGATCCTCATCAGCGCCGACATGGAGGGCGCCACCGGGGTCACCTGGCCTGCCGACGTGCTGCCGGGCACGCCGCAGTGGGAGCGGTGCCGGACGATGTTCACCTCGGACGTCGACGCGGCCGTGCGCGGCTTCTTCGACGGGGGTGCCGACGAGGTCCTCGTGAACGAGGCGCACTGGAGCATGCGCAATCTTCTCCTCGAACAGCTGGACGAGCGGGCGCAGATGCTCACCGGCCGGCACAAGTCGCTGTCCATGGTGGAGGGCGTGCAGCACGGCGACGTGGACGGGGTCGCCTTCGTCGGCTACCACGCCGGCGCCGGCATGGAGGGCGTCCTCGCCCACACCTACCTCGCCAACTCCATCACCGGGGTGTGGCTGAACGACGTACGCGCCAGCGAGGGGCTGCTCAACGCCCATGTGGTCGCCGAGTACGGGGTGCCGGTCGTGCTGGTCACCGGCGACGACCTGGCCTGCGAGGACGCCCTCGGGTACGCCCCGGAGGCGCTGAAGGTCGCCGTGAAGGACCACGTGTCGCGGTACGCGGCCGTGTGCCGTACGCCGTCCCGCACCGCGGCCGACATCCGCGCGGCCGCCAAGCAGGCGGCCGGACTGGCGGTCCGCCACGAACCGGCCGACGGCGGCCCGTTCACCGTCGCGGTCGAGTTCGACGCCGAGCACCTCGCCATGGCCTGCACCGTCGTGCCGGGAGTGCACCGGGCCGGGGAGCGCAGGATCGCCTACACCAGCGCGACCATGTACGAGGCGATCCGCACCTTCAAGGCGGTCACCACGATCGCCTCGTCCGCGATCGAGGAGCAGTATGGCTGACGCGCAGGCGCTGGAGGAGGTCGTCGGCTTCACGTCCGACCTGATCCGCATCGACACCACCAACCGGGGCGGCGGCGACTGCCGGGAGCGCCCGGCGGCCGAGTACGCCGCCGAGCGGCTCGCCGGGGCGGGCCTGGAGCCCGTGCTCCTGGAACGCACCCCGGGCCGCACCAACGTCGTGGCCCGGATCGAGGGCACCGACCCGTCGGCGGAGGCGCTGCTGGTGCACGGTCACCTGGACGTGGTGCCGGCGCGCGCCGAGGACTGGAGCGTCCACCCGTTCTCCGGCGAGGTCCGCGACGGGGTCGTGTGGGGCCGCGGCGCGGTCGACATGAAGAACATGGACGCGATGATCCTCGCCGTGGTCCGCGCATGGGCCCGCCAGGGACTGCGGCCGCGGCGCGACGTGGTGATCGCCTTCACCGCCGACGAGGAGGCGAGCGCCGAGGACGGCTCCGGCTTCCTCGCCGACCGGCACGCGGGACTGTTCGAGGGCTGCACCGAGGGCGTCAGCGAGTCGGGGGCGTACACCTTCCACGACGGCGCCGGACGGCAGATCTACCCGATCGCCGCCAGTGAGCGCGGCACCGCCTGGCTGCGGCTGTCCGCCCGCGGGCGGGCGGGCCACGGCTCCCGGGTCAACCGGGAGAACGCGGTGACCCGGCTCGCCGCGGCGATCGCCCGGATCGGCGCCCATGAATGGCCCGTACGGCTCACCCCGACCGTGCGCGCGGCCCTCACCGAACTCGCCGCCCTGTACGGCATCGAGACGGACCTGCGGGACGTGGACGCGCTGGTGGACAAGCTGGGCCCGGCGGCCCGGCTGGTCGAGGCGACCCTGCGCAACAGCGCCAACCCCACCATGCTGGAAGCGGGTTACAAGATCAACGTGATCCCGGGGGAGGCCGTCGCCCACGTCGACGGGCGATATCTGCCCGGCGGCGAGGAGGAGTTCCGCGCCACCCTCGACGAACTGACCGGCCCGGACGTGGACTGGGAGTTCCAGCACCGCGAGGTGGCGCTCCAGTCGCCGGTCGACTCGCCGTCCTTCGCGGCGATGCGGGCCGCCGTCGAGGAGTTCGCGCCGGAGGGCCACGTCGTGCCGTTCTGCATGCCCGGCGGCACCGACGCCAAGCAGTTCTCGCGGCTGGGCATCACCGGGTACGGGTTCTCGCCGCTGAAGCTGCCCGAGGGCTTCGACTACAACGCCCTGTTCCACGGAGTCGACGAGCGCGTCCCCGTCGAGGCGCTGCACTTCGGCGTCCGCGTCCTGGACCGCTTCCTGCGGACCGCCTGAACCCATGGGGGAAAACGTGCGCACCCTGCCCTGCGGATCCTGGCCATCGCCCATCGACGCGGCCCTCGCGGCCGCGCACGACGGCAGGCCGGAGTTCCCCGGATTCGTCGGCGACGAGGTCTGGTGGACCGAACCACGGCCCGCCGAGGGCGGCCGCCGGGCCCTGGTACGGCGGCACGCCGACGGCTCGCAGTCCACGGTGCTGCCCGCACCGTGGAACGTGCGCAGCCGCGTCATCGAGTACGGCGGCCGGCCCTGGGCGGGAGCCGTCGTGGACGGCGCGCCGCTCGTGGTGTTCGTGAACTTCGCCGACCAGCGCCTGTACCGGTACGAGCCCGGCGGCGAGCCCCGCCCGCTCACCCCGCTCTCCGCGGTGGGCGGCGGACTGCGCTGGGTCGAACCGCAACTGCGCCCGGAACACGGCGAGGTGTGGTGCGTGCTGGAGGAGTTCACCGGGGAGGCGCCCACCGACGTACGGCGGGTCCTGGCCGCCGTACCGCTGGACGGCTCGGCCGCCGAGGACAGGGCGGCGGTGCGTGAACTCACCGATGAACGGCACCGGTTCGTCACCGGCGCCCGGCTCTCGCCCGACGGGCGGCGGGCAGCCTGGCTGGCCTGGGACCACCCGCGGATGCCGTGGGACGGCACGGAACTGCTGGTGGCCGAGGTACGCGCCGACGGCACGTTCGGCGCGCCCCGGACGGTGGCCGGCGGACCCGAGGAGTCCATCGCCCAGGCGGACTGGGCCGCCGACGGCTCCCTGCTGTACGCGAGCGACCGCAGCGGCTGGTGGAACCTCTACCGCGACGGCGAGGCCCTGTGCGTCCGCGAGGAGGAGTTCGCCGGCCCGCTGTGGCGGCTGGGCCAGAGCTGGTTCGCGCCGCTGGACTGCGGCCTGATCGCGGTCGTGCACGGCCGCGGCACCACCGCCCTCGGTGTGCTCGACCCGGAGACGGGCGAGGTCGTCGACGCGGCGGGCCCCTGGACCGAGTTCGACGCGGCGCCCGTGGTGCACGGCGACCGGATCGTCGCGGTGGCCGCCGGCCCCCGCAGCGCCTACGAGGTCGTCGAGCTGGACACCCGGACGGGCCGGGCACGGGTGATCGGCGCCGCCCACGACGACCCGGTCGACCCCGCCTACTACCCCGAGCCGCAGATCCGCACCTTCACCGGTCCCGACGGCCGGGAGGTGCACGCCCACATCTACCCGCCGCACCACCCGGAGTGCGTGGCGCCCGCCGGCGAGCTGCCGCCGTACGCCGTGTGGGTGCACGGCGGACCCACCAGTCGCACACCGCTCGTGCTCGACCTGGAGATCGCCTACTTCACCTCGCGGGGCATCGGGGTCGCCGAGGTCAACTACGGCGGATCCACCGGGCACGGCCGCGAGTACCGCAACCGGCTGCGCGAGCAGTGGGGCGTCGTCGACGTCGAGGACTGCGCGGCCGTCGCGCTCGCCCTCGCCGACGAGGGCACCGCCGACCGCGCCCGGCTGGCGATCCGCGGCGGCAGCGCGGGCGGCTGGACCACGGCGGCCTCCCTGACCACGACCGACGTGTACGCCTGCGGCACGATCAGCTACCCGATCCTCGACCTGACCAGTTGGAGCACGGGGGAGACCCACGACTTCGAGTCGCAGTACCTGGAGTCCCTGGTCGGACCGCTCGCCGAGGTGCCGGGCCGGTACGCCGAGCGCTCGCCCGCCGAGCACGCCGACCGGATCACGGCGCCCTTCCTGCTGCTCCAGGGCCTGGACGACGTGATCTGCCCGCCGGTCCAGTGCGAGCGGTTCCTCGCCCGGCTGGCCGGGCGGCGGCTGCCGCACGCGTACCTCGCGTTCGAGGGCGAGGGGCACGGCTTCCGCCGGGCCGACACCCTGGTACGGGCGCTGGAGGCGGAGCTGTCGCTGTACGCTCAGGTCTTCGGCCTGGACCCGGCCGGCATCCCGACCCTGGAGCTCGGCACGTGAAGGAACTCGTCCGCCCCGCCCGGCTCGCCCCCGGCGCCCGTGTGGCCGTCGTCGCGCCCAGCGGGCCCGTGCCCGAGGAGCGGCTGCAGGCGGGCCTGGACGTGCTGCGCGGCTGGGACCTGGATCCGGTGGTGGCGCCGCACGTGACGGCACGGCACGGCACGTTCGACTATCTGGCGGGCGCGGACCGCGACCGTGCCGCCGATCTCCAGGGCGCCTGGTGCGATCCGTCGGTGGACGCGGTGCTGTGCGCCCGCGGCGGCTACGGCGTGCAGCGCATGGTGGACCTGCTCGACTGGGAGGCCATGCGGGCGGCCGGCCCCAAGGTGTTCGTGGGCTTCAGCGACATCACCGCGCTGCACGAGGCGTTCGCCACCCGCCTGGGCCTGGTCACGCTGCACGGGCCGATGGCCGCCGGTGTCGACTTCGTCAAGAACGACCGGGCGCAGCGGCATCTGCGGGCGACCCTGTTCGCGCCCGAGACGGTCCGCACGATCGCCTCCGGCGGCCCGGCGCTGGTTCCCGGGCGGGCCCGGGGCGTGACCCTCGGCGGCTGCCTGGCCCTGCTCGCCGCCGACCTCGGCACCCCGCACACGCGGCCCGGCGCGGCCGGCGGTCTGCTGTGCCTGGAGGACGTGGGCGAGGAGGTCTACCGGCTGGACCGGTACCTCACCCAGTTGCTGCGCGCCGGGTGGCTGGACGGGGTGCGCGGGGTGCTGCTCGGCTCCTGGGAGGAGTGCGAGACCCCGGACCGGGTGAGGGCCCTGCTCGCCGACCGGCTCGGCGGGCTCGGTGTACCGGTCGCCGAGGAGTTCGGCTTCGGCCACTGCGAGGGCGCGGTGACGGTGCCCTTCGGCGTCGCGGCCGAACTCGACGCCGACGCGGGCACGCTGACACTGGACGAACCGGCGCTGCGCTGACCGTGCGGGGCCGGTGCGGGGCCGGCGGTGCGCGGCCCGTGCTGCGCGGACCGGGCGATGCCTGTGCTGGTCTGGCCTCGCGAAGCCCGCGCTGTGTGGGCCAGGGCGCCTGGCTGGCTCCGCGGCGCCCGTGCTGTGCGGAGTGCGCGGGACCTGTGCTGGGCTGGCCGTGCGAGGCCTGTGCTGGGCTGGCCGCGTGGGCCTGTGCTGGGGCTGACCGCGCGCGGCCCGTGCTGGTCTGGCCTCGCGAAGCCCGCGCTGTGTGGGCCAGGGCGCCTGGTCGGCTTCGCGGTGTCCCGCCTGCGCCGATCGTGCGGCGGCCCGGGGTGTGCCGCGCGTAGGGTGACGGCATGCCGCACACCGCAGCCCGCTTTCTCGCCGAGGGGCCCCGCGTGGGCATCCGCCCCTTCACCCACGAGGACGGCCCCGAGTTCACCGCCCGCGTCCGGGAGAGCGAGGAACTGCACCGCCCGTGGCTCTTCCCTCCCGACACGGCCGAGGCGTACGCCGGCTACGCCCGGCGGCTGCTCGAGGACCCGGCGAGGGCCGGCTTCCTGGTCTGCGAGAAGGACACCGGTGCCCTCGCCGGGTTCGTGAACATCAACAACATCGTGCACGGCGCCTTCCGGTCCGGCGCCCTCGGCTACGGCGCCTTCGCGCACGCCGCCGGGCGCGGACTGATGCGCGAGGGCCTCGGCCTCGTCGTCGGGTACGCCTTCGGCCCGATGCGGCTGCACCGGCTGGAGATCAACGTGCAGCCGCTCAACACCGCCTCGATCGCGCTGGCCCGCGCCTGCGGCTTCCGCCTGGAGGGCTTCTCGCCGGACATGCTGTTCATCGACGGGGCCTGGCGCGACCACGAGCGGTGGGCGATCACCGCCGAGATGCGCGCTTGACGTTGACCTTCATGGTGTCCAGGTCCGTCACGGTCGACCGCAGGTCGCGAAAGCCGTATCCGAGGCCGCGCAGGGTGGCCTCCGCGCGGTCCTCCGCGATCGCGGCCGCCATCTCCTCGCCGTCGTCGGCGTCGCTGACCACGACGTAGCGCATCGAGAAGTGCTTCAGCGGGGACGGCTCGTACGACAGCGAGCCCTCCTCGGTGAACCGCATGCTGGGCATGCCGTGCTGGTCCGCCTCCGCGCGCAGCCGTTCCTGTGCCTCGTCGGTCAGTGCGTCCCAGGTGCCCCGGACGATCACCCGGTAGGTGTGCTGCTCGCTCATCGGATCTCCGTACTTCTCCATGCTCGGCCGTGGCCCACAGGGGCCGACCGGCCGACTCTACGGCGCCCGCGACGCGCTGCCCACGGAATATCGACGCGCCTGCCCGCTCAGCCCCGGCGGTCCATGTACTCGTACACCGTGCCGTCCGGGTGCAGGGCGATCAGATTGCGGCCCACCGGGGTCGGTACCGGCCCGGCCACGATGCGCGCGCCGAGTCCGGTCAGCACCCGGTGGGCCTCGTCGACGTCCTCCACGGCTATCGTCGCCGCGACCTTGCGCAGCACCTCCAGCTGCGACTCGGGGCCGCTCATCAGCAGAAAGCAGCCGACCGCGGCGACCTGGACGCCGGCCTGTTCGAAACGGAGGGCTTTGGCGCCCGCGAGGCCCTCGTAGAAGGGGACGGCGGTGTCCAGATCGTTGACGCAGACGCGCAGGCTGGTTCCCAGAATCTCCATGCGCACGAGCGTAGTTGGGGGTGGCCGGGGAGGTGATCCCTTCACCGGATCGCCCGGTGTTATGCGTACGTGTGTGCGGGTACCCGCGGTGCATGAAGGGCTTGGATCATTTGGAGCACTTGGACAAGGAACTGGTCGACGAGCTGGCACAGGTGGCGCGCGAGACGGTGCGCGACGAACTGCGCGAGCAGACGCGCAGGCAGCGGCGCACCGCGACGCTGTACGCGGCGTCCGGCGCCGTCGCCCTGTACGCGGGCGCGGCCGTCGCACTCGCCGTGGGGCTGGCCCTCGCGATCGGGCTGCCCGGCTGGGCGGCCGCGCTGGTCACCGCGGTGATCCTGGGCGCGGCAGCCTACGCACTGCGCGAGGCCGCCCGCCCATCGGCGTCCCACCCCACGCCGGGCCACGGCACGGGCGCCCACGCGACGGGCGCCACAGGCGCCGCCGGCCGAGCCACGGGTACGCCCGGCGGGGCGGCGGGCGCGGCCTACCCGCCCACACCGCCGGTCCCGCCCGCGCCCCCGGCGGGGATGCCCCGCCCGGACCACCCCGGGGAGGACCCCGGACCGCAGCACCGGGCCTGACACCCGTCCCGCCCCGCGTGGGCGGAGCCCGGGACGCCCGCGCTGATGCATCGCGGCGATCCCGGGCGCGGCGACCTACGCTGCCCGAGGCCACCGCACGTCGGCGCCACACCCCGCACCGAACCCGGCACGCACTTCGCGTCCGGCCCCGGCACGGGCGGCCCAGCCGACGGGCAGCACGGGCGCTGCCGACGGCGGGTGATGCGGTATCCCGCCACGCCGCCGGTCCCGCCCGCGCCTCCGGCTGGGCGCCCGCTTGAGGTCGGCTTGGGTCGCAGGGCGGCGCCCGGCACGCCGGCGGGCGACTGGCGTGGGGTCCACCGTGGGCGTAGCGCGTCGGCTGGGCTTTACGCCCGCCATTGGTCCGCGGCGCGGGCCGCGTCTGCGGCCGGGTCGTTGGGCCGGGGCGGGGCAGTCGCGCTCACTGGCGCGCGGAACGTCCCGCGCGCTCGACCTCAGACCGAAGCCCCGAGCCTTACACCCCGTCCCGCTTTCCGCGGGCGGAGTTCGGGACGCATGTGGCAGAGCGCCCGCTCGTGGCGGGGCGCTCGCGCAACGGGCTGTGCGTCCGGCCCGAGAACGAACCAGCGGGCGCGTTCCCGTGGGCGGAGCGGGGGACGCATCGAGGTCGGTTACGGGTGGCGTCCTCGCGCGCAGCGTGCCCAGGCGGGGCGGCCCGCCCGGGTCCGGCTCGGATCGCCTTGGCGCAGCGCGCCGGTCATGTGGGCTCTGCGCCCGCACGGCGGCGGTGCGCCCGCTTGTCGGCAGGCGGCGGGCGTCTGCTTGTGGCCTACCGAACTTCTGTCCGCGGGGCCCGGTCCGTCCCCCGCCGCGGCCCCCGGAGGTGGAAGTTTGGGGGGTTTGGGTGGGGGGACGCGGAAGGTTCCGTACCTGGTACGCGACCGCGACGGAGGCGAACCGTGAGTCGACCCCGCATCGTGATCGTCGGTGCCGGCTTCGCCGGCTTCCGTGTGGCCCGGACCCTGTCGAGGATGTCCCGGGGCAAGGCCGACATCACCCTGCTGAACCCGACCGACTACTTCCTGTACCTGCCCCTGCTGCCTCAGGTCGCCGCGGGCATCCTGGAGCCGCGCCGCACCGCCCTCTCCCTCGCCGGCTCGCTGCGCCACGTACGGCTGGTCCTCGGCGAGGCCGACGGCATCGACCTGGACGCACGCACCGTGCACTACACCGACCCCGAGGGCGGCGAGGGCACCCTGGCCTACGACCGGCTGGTGCTGGCCGTAGGCAGCGTCAACAAGCTGCTGCCGATCCCCGGCGTCGCCGAGCACGCGCACGGCTTCCGCGGTCTGCCCGAGGCCCTGTACCTGCGGGACCACATGACCCGCCAGATCGAACTGGCCGGCAGTGAGGACGACCCCGAGACCTGCGCGGCCCGCTGCACGTTCGTCGTCGTGGGCGCCGGTTACACCGGCACCGAGGTCGCCGCGCACGGGATGATGTACACCGGCTCACTGGTGCGCCGGCATCCGCCCCGGCGGGACGTCCGGCCGCGCTGGCTGCTGCTGGACATCGCGCCCCGGGTCCTGCCCGAGCTGGACGAACGGCTCTCGGCCACCGCCGACCGCGTACTGCGGCGGCGCGGCGTCGAGGTGCGCATGGGCACCTCCGTGAAGGAGGCCACGCACGAGGGCGTGCTGCTGACGGACGGCGAGTTCGTCCGCAGCCGCACGCTCGTGTGGTGCGTCGGCGTACGGCCCGATCCGGTCGTGGAGAACACCGGGCAGCCGCTGGAGAAGGGGCGGCTCGTCGTCGACCCCTACCTCCAGGTACCGGGGCGGCCGGAGGTGTTCGCGTGCGGGGACGCCGCCGCCGTGCCCGACCTGGACAACCCCGGCCGGTACACCCCGATGACCGCCCAGCACGCCTGGCGGCAGGGCAGGACCGCCGCGGTCAACGTCGCCGCCTCACTCGGCGTCGGCGAGGCCCGCCCCTACCGCCACCGCGACCTGGGCTTCGTGGTGGACCTGGGCGGTGCGCAGGCCGCCGCGGACCCGCTCGGGGTTCCGCTGTCCGGGCCGGTGGCCGGCGCGGTCACCCGCGGCTACCACCTCGCGGCGATGCCCGGGAACCGGGTCCGGGTGGCCGCGGACTGGCTGCTGGACGCCGTACTGCCGCGCCAGTCCGTCCAGTTGGGCCTCGTACGGTCCTGGTCCGTGCCCCTGGACACGGCCTCCCCGGAGCTGGCACGGGTGCCGGGCGGCCCCGAACAGCGGGCGAGGCCCCCGGCCGGCAAGGGAGCGGGCGCGCCGACCGACGCCGGGGGCGGTCCGCCCGAAGACGCCGACCGCGGTCCGTCCGGGCAGTCCCACGGGGCTGGTCCGTCCCACGGGGCCGGCGACGCGTCCGCTCCCGCGTCCGCGCGGAGCAGCCCGGCCGGTGAGCCCGCGAGCGGCGCTCCCGGTCACGGGACCGCCGGGAGTCACCCCGCCCCCGGCCCGGTCAAGCGAGACGACATTCCTGCGGAAGGAGACTCATGAACACCGACGAACTCGTCGAACTCGGCCAGCAGCTCCGCGTCGACAGCGTGCGCGCCGCCGCCGCGGCGGGCTCCGGGCACCCCACGTCCTCCATGTCCGCCGCCGACATCATGGCGGTCCTGCTGGCGAACCATCTCCGCTACGACTTCGACCGGCCCGAGCACCCCGGCAACGACCGCTTCGTCCTGTCCAAGGGGCACGCCTCCCCGCTGCTGTACTCCGCCTACAAGGCGGCGGGCGCCATCGACGACGAGGAACTGCTCACCTTCCGCAAGCTGGGCAGCCGGCTGGAGGGCCACCCCACCCCGCAACGGCTGCCGTGGGTGGAGACCGCCACCGGATCCCTCGGCCAGGGCCTGCCCATCGGCGTCGGGATCGCGCTCAGCGGCAAGCGCCTCGACCACGCCGACTACCGCGTGTGGGTGCTGTGCGGGGACAGCGAGCTGGCCGAGGGCTCCATCTGGGAGGCCGCCGAGCACGCCGGGTACGAGCACCTGGACAACCTGACCGTGATCCTCGACGTCAACCGGCTCGGCCAGCGCGGCCCCACCCGGCACGGCCACGACCTGGACGCCTACGCCCGCCGCTTCCGCGCCTTCGACTGGCACACGATCGAGATCGAGGGCCACGACGTGGACGCCGTCGACCGCGCCCTCGGCGAGGCGGTCTCCACGAAGGGGCAGCCCACCGCGATCGTCGCCCGCACCTTCAAGGGCCGGGGCGTCAAGGACGCCGAGGACCGCGAGGGCCTGCACGGCAAACCGCTCAAGGACCCCGACGAGGCGATCGAGGAGCTCGGCGGCGTTCGGGACATCCGCGTCCACGTGCACGAGCCCGGCTCGGTCCGTTCGCTGCACGCCGTGGGCGACGGCAACCTCGAACTGCCCCGCTGGGACAAGGGCGAGGAGGTCGCCACCCGCGACGCCTACGGGCAGGCGCTCGCCGCGCTCGGCACCGCCCGCGGCGACGTGGTGGCCCTCGACGGCGAGGTCGGCGACTCCACCCGCGCGGAGTTCTTCGCCAAGGAGCACCCCGAGCGCTACTTCGAGTGCTACATCGCCGAACAGCAGATGGTCGCCGCCGCCGTGGGAATGGCCCGGCGCGGCTGGGTGCCGTACGCCTCGACGTTCGCGGCCTTCCTGACCCGCGCGCACGACTTCGTGCGGATGGCCGCCGTCAGCGGCTCCGGCATCAACCTCAACGGCTCCCACGCGGGCACCGCGATCGGCCAGGACGGACCCAGCCAGATGGGCCTGGAGGACCTGGCGATGATGCGCGCCGTGCACGGCTCGACCGTGCTCTACCCGTGTGACGCCAACCAGACCGCCGAGCTCGTGGCGCGGACGGCCGACCTGGACGGCGTCCGCTATCTGCGCACCTCGCGCGGGGCCGGCCCGGTGCTCTACGGGCCCGAGGAGGAGTTCCCGGTGGGCGGCAGCAAGGTGCTGCGCTCCTCCGCGCGGGACCGGCTGACCGTCGTCGCCGCGGGTGTCACCCTGCACGAGGCGCTCGCCGCCGCGGACATGCTCGGCCGGGACGGCATCGCGGTCCGGGTGATCGACCTTTACTCCGTCAAGCCGGTCGACCGGGAGACGCTCCGGAGGGCCGCCGAGGACACCGGCTGCCTGCTCACCGTGGAGGACCACCACCCGGAGGGCGGCCTCGGCGACGCCGTGCTCGACGCCTTCACCGACGGACGCCCGGTGCCGCGTCTGGTGCGGCTCGCCGTCCGGAACATGCCGGGCTCGGCCTCGCCCGCCGAGCAGCTGCACGCCGCGGGCATCGACGCCGAGTCGATCGCGGCCGCCGCGCGGCTGCTGGTGGAGGAGGCGGTCGTGCGATGAGTGACGGGAGTGGCGAGAGTGACCCGCGCACGGTTCGCACCGGCCGCGCACCCCGTGGATCCCGCCCCCGTGTGTGAGGGACGTCCGCGCTCGCGCAGGTTTGGTCGTGGAGGTTGCGGCCACCCGAAGGAGAAGAGGTGGCCATGGTGAAGAAGGACAACACCGCGGAGTCGCAGGGCTCGGGAGAGCCGGTGTCCCGGCCGCGGCCGATGGAGGTGCTGCGTGAGGCGCGGGCCCAGTTCGCCGAGCTGACGGGTCTGAGCCCCGAGTCGGTCACGACCTTCGAGCAGACGGAGGACGGCTGGTCGCTGGAGATCGAGGTCCTGGAACTGGCCCGGGTGCCGGACACCATGAGTCTCATGGCGAGCTACCAGGTCGAACTCGACCCGGAGGGGCAGCTCACCGGCTACCGGCGGCTGCACCGCTACGAACGCGGACGCGCCGACGCCCGCCGCTCGGGCGGCGGCCGCTGAGGCCGGACCCGGCCCACGACCGCGCCCGGACGCCCCACGCCCGAAGACCCCACACAGACAGAGTCCCCGCGGAACAGACCCTCAACGGAACAGACCCTCAACGGAACAGACCCTCATACGCAGACAACAGACGAGGAGTGCGGTTGGCATGACCGTTGTCCCGGCACAGACGTCCGGCGGCGGAGGCGGCAGCAGCGGCCTGTACGACGTCCTGGAACTCGTTCTCGACAGGGGGCTGGTGATCGACGCGTTCGTGCGCGTCTCGCTGGTCGGTATCGAGATCCTGAAGATCGACGTGCGGGTCGTCGTCGCGAGCGTCGACACCTACCTGCGCTTCGCCGAGGCCTGCAACCGGCTCGATCTCGAAGCGGGCCCCCGCAAGGCTCCGGGCCTGCCCGATCTGGTGGGCGAGGTCACCGAGTCCGGCGCGCGCGGCAAGACGAAGGGGGCGTTGTCGGGCGCGGCACAGACCGTTTCCGACGCCTTCCAGCAGGCCCGTGACGAGCGCTCGGGTGAGGGCGAGGGGCGGCCCAGGGCGCGCAAGGCGGCGCCGGCCCGCCGGAAGGAGGAGCAGGAGTGAGCACGTATGTGTACGGGATCACGGCCGCCTCGGATGTGTCCTCGCTGCCCGAGGAGTTGGGCGGGGTGGGTGAGCCGGCGCGGCCGGTGCGGGTGCTGACGGCGAGTGGACTGGCCGCGGTGGTCAGTGACGCGCCGGAGGGGTTGCGGCCCAAGCGGCGGGACCTGCTGGCGCATCAGGCGGTGCTCAGTGAGGTGGGCGGCGCGGGCGGCTGTGTGCTGCCGATGCGGTTCGGCAGTGTCGCTCCGGACGACGACGCGGTCACGGGTGTGCTCACCGAGCGTGCCGAGCACTACCGGGAGCGGTTGGAGGCGTTGGAGGGCAGGGTCGAGTACAACGTGAAGGGCAGTCATGACGAGGACGCGGTGCTGCACCGGGTGATGGCCGAGAACCCGGAGATCCGAGGCATGGCCGAGGCCAACCGGCGTGCGGGTGGCGGTAGTTACGAGGACAAGATCCGCCTCGGCGAGATGGTCGCCGCTGCCGTGCAGGCCCGTGAGGCGGAGGACGCCCGCGAGGTGGTGCACGCTCTGGAGCCGCTCGCCGCCGCGGTCAGCGACGGCCCGCCGTCCACCGGCTGGCTGGTCAACACGTCGTTCCTGGTGGACCGGGAGGCGGCGGAGGAGTTCGTGACCGCCGTCGAGCGGGCCCGCAAGGACCTGCCCCACCTCGATCTGCGCGTCAACGGGCCCCTGCCGCCGTACAGCTTCGTCGAACCCGGCCCCGCCGAGCCCGCGAGCACCACGGCGGGGGCCGACGCGGGAGCGGAGTGACGCCATGGGACTCATCTCCGAGGTGTTGCTGCTGCCGCTCGCACCGGCGCGCGCAAGCGGCTGGGCGATCAGGCAGGTACTGCGCGAAGCCGAGCGCATCTACTACGACCCGGCCACGGTACGGGCTGAACTGGCGCGGTTGGAAGAGCAGTTGGAGGCGAGCGAGATAACCGAGGAGGAATACGACCGCCGGGAGGACGAGCTCCTGGACCGGCTGGAGACCGGCATGCGCGGGGGCCCGGGGACAGGTGAGGGGACGGCACGATGAATCGAGTGGCACTCGGCCTCGCGGTAGGGGCCGGCTACCTCCTGGGACGGACCAAGAAAGCGAAATTCGCCCTCGCCGTGGGCAGCATGGTGGCGGGCAAGAAGCTGAACCTCGGTCCGCGCGGAATCGCGGACCTGGTCAACCAGCAGCTGATGAACAACCCACAGTTCAAGGAGATCGGGGACCAGCTGCGCCAGGAACTGCGGGGCGTCGGCAAGGCGGCCTCGGGGGCCCTGGTCGAGCGGCAGATGACCGCGCTCGCCGACCGGCTGCACGAGCGGACCGCGCAGGTCCGTGACGAAGTCGCAGGCGTCGTGCCGCAACCTGACGAGGGGGAGAACGAGGAGGAGACCCGAGGGGAGAGCGAGGAGGAGACCGAGGGGGAAGACGGGTACGAGGACCGGGAGGGCCGCGAGGCCGAGGAGGAGACCGGGGGCGAGGCCGGGGACCAGGGTGCACCGGCGCGGAAGGAAGCGGCGAGGAAGGCCCCCGCGAAGGAGGGGCCGACGAAGAGGGCGCCCACCAGGCAGACCGCGAAGAAGGCATCGGCGGACGCGCCGGCCGGGAAGGAAGCGGCGAGGAAGGCGCCCGCGAAGAAGGCCCCCGCCAAGAAGGCGGCGGCGACGAAGGCCGCGGCAGGCAGGACGGCCGCGAAGAAGACCGCCGCTCCCGGCGGCGCGACCCGTGCCGCCCGCTCCCGGCGGCCGAAGGGTGGTGGTGACCGATGACCGAGGCACTCGGATCCGCGACCTCCGCCGCCGGCAGTGCGGCGGCCGGCGCGGCGAAGGGCAATCCGCTGGGCGACCTCGCCCACAGCGAGGCCGCCGACCGTCTCAAGGCCGAGGTGCGGGACTATCTCGCCGCCCAGGCCCAGCGGCTGCTGGCCGGCTTCGGCCACAAGCTCGGCGAGACCACCGGCAAGCTGAACGACATCGCCGAGGGCAACAGCCCCGGCTTCGCCAAGCTGGCCCTCGACGCCGGCCGCAAGGTCGCCGAGGGCAAGGGGCCGCTGCGTTCGGTCCTGGAAATGGGCGCCTCCCGTGCCAAGGACAGCGTCATGGGCGCGCTCAAGAACCTCGGAGGCGGCGGGAGCAAGCGCAAGCGCGGCGGGGGCAACAAGCCCGTCGTCATCATCGAGTCCGTCGATGTCGGCGTGCCGCTGCGTACCGCCTACGACCAGTGGACGCAGTACCAGGACTTCAGCACCTTCGCCAAGGGCGTCAAGAGCGCGAGCCGCGCCGACGACACCCACTCCGACTGGCAGCTGAAGGTGTTCTGGTCCAGCCGGAGCTGGAAGGCCCAGACCACCGAGCAGGTGCCCGACCAGCGCATCCAGTGGACGTCGGAGGGCGCCAAGGGCACCACGAAGGGCGTCGTCTCCTTCCACCGTCTCGACGAGAACCTCACCCGGGTCCTGCTGGTCATGGAGTACTACCCCAGCGGCTTCTTCGAGAAGACCGGCAACATCTGGCGGGCCCAGGGCCGCCGCGCCCGACTGGACCTGAAGAACTACGTCCGCTTCATCACCCTCAAGGGGGAGGCCGAGGACAGCTGGCGCGGTGAGATCCGCGACGGCGAAGTCGTCCGCAGCCACGAGGACGCGGTCGCGGAGGAGGAGCGGGAGGCCGCCGAGAGGGACGAGGAGCCGGACGAGGAAGAGGGCCCGTACGCCGAGGAGGAGAACGGCGAGTACGAGGAAGAGGAGGAAGAGCCGGAGGACGACGCCGAGGAGCAGCCGGAGGGAGAGTACGAGGACGAGGGCGAGTACGAGCCGGAGGAAGAGGCCGAGGGCGAGGAAGAGCCCGAGGAAGAAGAAGAGGAAGAGCCCGAGTACGCCGAGGGCAGGGGCCGCCGATGACGACGCCCAGCCGACTGCCCGAACCGTACGGCTCGAGCAGCGGGGCCAACCTCGCCGACATTCTCGAGCGCGTGCTCGACAAGGGCATCGTCATCGCGGGCGACATCCGCATCAACCTGCTCGACATCGAACTGCTCACCATCAAGCTCCGGCTCGTCGTCGCCTCGGTCGACAAGGCCAAGGAGATGGGTATCGACTGGTGGGAGAGCGACCCGGCGCTCTCCTCCCGCGCCCGTCGCGACGAGCTCGCCCGGGAGAACGCCGAGCTGCGCGAGCGGCTGGCGCGACTGGAGGAACTGGAGCTGGACCGCGGCCGCCGCGAACCGGACCACCTGGACCGCGGCCGGGCGGACCGGGACCGTGACCGGGGCCGCGCGGATCAGGATCGCGCCCGCAAGGAGGAACGATGACCGGACTGCGGTACGTCTACGCCGTCTGCCGGCCCCTCGGCGCACCCCTCCAGGCGCAGCTCACCGGGGTGGCGGGCGCTCCGGCGAAGCAGCTCAACCACCACGGCCTGGTCGCCGTCGTCAGCGAGGTGCCCGAGCGCGACTTCGCCGAGGAGCCGCTGCACGCCCATCTGGAGGACCTCGACTGGCTCGCCGCCACCGCCCGCGCCCACCAGGGCGTCGTCGACGCGCTGACCGTCGTCACCACACCGCTGCCGCTCAGGCTCGCCACCGTCTTCCGCGACGACAGCGCCGTACGCTCGATGATCGAGGCCCGCGAGGAGCACATCCGCCGCACTCTGGACCGGCTGGAGGGGCGCGTGGAGTGGGGCGTGAAGATCTACGCCGAGACCGAGCAGCCCGAGCGGGCCGCGCAGCCCGCGTCGAAGGCGGCCTCCGGCCGGGACTACCTGAGGCAGCGGCGGCAGCAGACGCGGGCCGGGGAGGACCTGTGGCAGAAGGCGGAGGCCTTCGCCACCCAGCTGCACGAGCAGCTCTCCGCCTTCGCCGAGGAGTCCCGGCTGCACGCCCCCCAGAACCCCGCCCTCTCCGGCGCGGCGGGGCGCAACGTGCTGAACGCCGCCTACCTGGTGCCGCGCGGGGAATCCGAGGAGTTCGTGGAACTCGTGGACCGCGCCAAGGACGACGTACCGGGGCTGCGCGTGGAACTCACCGGACCGTGGGCGGCGTACTCCTTCGCGGGGGAGGAGACATGACGGTCGTCGAACGCCGGGAGATCGCCCTGGTCGACCTGCTCGACCGGCTGCTGGCCGGCGGTGTCGTCATCACCGGGGACATCACCCTGCGCATCGCCGACGTGGACCTCGTCCGCATCGACCTGAACGCGCTGATCAGCTCGGTGAACGCCCAAGTGCCGTCGCCCTTCGAGGAGCAGTAGTGGCCCCGCGCAAGCACATGGACCTGGAACCCGACACCGTCGAGCGTGACCTCGTGAAACTCGTGCTCACCGTCGTGGAACTGCTGCGCCAGCTCATGGAGCGGCAGGCGCTGCGCCGCTTCGACGAGGGGGACCTGAGCGAGGAGCAGGAGGAGCGGATCGGCCTCACGCTCATGCTCCTGGAGGACCGCATGGCCGAGCTGCGCGACCGCTACGGGCTGCGGCCCGAGGACCTGAACCTCGACCTCGGACCGCTGGGACCCCTGCTTCCCCGGGAGTAGTGGGGGTCAGGCCTCCTTGCGGCACAGGATCTCCCCGTGCAGGACCGCGAACCAGCCGTCGTGCCGCCCGCCCCACTCCCGCCACGCCGCCGAAACGGTCCGCAGCCGGTCCTCGGTCGCGTGTCCGCCGTCGACGGCGCGCCCGGCGTACGCCGACGCCAGGGTGCGGTCGGCCCAGAGCCCGCTCCACCAGGCGCGCTCGTCCTCGGTGGCGTAGGTCCAGGTGCTGGAGCCCGCCGTGACGTCGGTGAAGCCGGCCTCCAGCGCCCAGGACCGCAGCCGGCGTCCGGCGTCCGGCTCACCGCCGTTGGCGCGGGCGACCCGCCGGTACAGGTCGAGCCAGTCGTCCAGGCCTTCGACCCGCGGGTACCAGCTCATGGCCGCGTAGTCCGCGTCGCGCACGGCGACGTACCCGCCCGGCTTCGTCACCCGCCGCATCTCGCGCAGCGCCTGCACGGGGTCGCCCACGTGCTGGAGCACCTGGTGGGCGTGGACCACGCAGAACGTGTCGTCGGGATGGTCGAGGGCGTGGACGTCGGCCACCGCGAAGTCGACGTTGGTCAGACCCCGCCCGGCGGCCGTGGCCCGGGCCTGCTCCAGGACGCCGGGCGCCCGGTCGACACCCGTGACGTGCCCCTGGGGGACCAGGGCCGCCAGGTCGGCGGTGATGGTGCCGGGGCCGCAGCCGATGTCGAGGATCCGCATGTGGGGCCGCAGCGAGCCGAGCAGGTAGGCCGCGGAGTTGGCGGCGGTGCGCCAGGTGTGCGAACGCAGCACGGACTCGTGGTGACCGTGCGTGTAGACGGCCGTCTCCCGCTTCGGCATGGCTGTACCCCTTCTCGTCCCCTGATCCCGTGGGGCCCGCGGCCCCGGGCGGCACGGATCACGGTACGCCTCCGTGCCGGATGGTGAGACCCAGGTTTCAGGATCCGAGACGGATGCTGGGTGGGCGGTCAGCCGCGGGGGAGCGGCCGGTACACCGCCAGCGCCTCGGGCAGCTTCTCCAGCCACAGTTCGTCCGCCACCTCCATCACCTCGCCGTCGTGGGCGAGCAGGGTGCCGGGCGCGACACCGGTCAGACGCAGCCGGGCCACCTGGACCGCCGCGTGGGCCGGGGACCGCGTCAGGGGGCCGGCCAGGGCCGCGGACAGCAGGCGCAGGGCCGGCCTGCGGCCCCCGTGCACCACCCGGACGTCGAGCTTTCCGTCCGTCAGGTCGAGCCGGCGGCCCAGCGCGAGCCCTCTGCGGTGGTAGGTGCCGTTCCCGGCGAACAGCAGCCACAGCGGGTGGGTGTGGCCCTCCACCACCGCCCGCAGCGGATGGCGGTCGGCGCGCAGCACCTTCAGCGCCGCCAGCACCCCGGCCGGCCAGGTGCCGATCCGGCCCGCCAGGCGGTCGCGCCGGCGTACCAGCTCCGGGTACACACCGAGGCTGAAGGTGTTGAGGAAGACGCCCCGCTTGTTCCCGGAGCGGAAGCGGCCCACGTCGACGCGGACTCCGTGACCTTGCTCCACGGCCCGGGCCAGGGCCCGCGCGTCCTCCACGCCCAGATCGAGGGCGAAGTGGTTCAGGGTGCCGCCGGGCAGCACCGCGAGCGGCAGGCCGCGGCCCAGGGCGACCTCGGCGGCCGTGTTGACGGTGCCGTCGCCGCCGCACACCCCGAGCACCCGGGCGCGGTCCGCCGCCTTCTCCAGCTCGGCCCGGACATCCTCCGGCCCGCACTCGACGACCTCCGCCTCGGGCAGTAGGTCCCCGAGCGCACCGGCGCGGTCCGCGGTGCCCGAGGCCCGGTTGGCCACGAGGACCAGGCCCTTGCCGCCGGGCAGCGGCGGCAGGTCGGCGCGGGAGCGGGCAGGCGGGTCCGTCTGCGCGCGGGTGGGCACCAGGGCCCGGGCCGCGAACGCGACGCCCGCCCCCAGCGCGGCGCCCGCCAGCACATCGCTCGGGAAGTGGACGCCGGTGTAGACACGCGAGAGCGCGACCGACGCGGCGACCGGGGCCACCGCAGCCCCCCAGGCCGGGGACTCCAGGGCGACGCCCGTCGCGAAGGCGGCCGCGGACGCCGCGTGCCCGGACGGGAAGGACGTGGTGAACGGCTGCCGCTTGAGCCGGCGCATGAGCGGGACGGGGTCCAGGGCCGGCCGGTCGCGGCGCACCGAGCGCTTGCCGATCGTGTTGACGGTCAGGGACGCCAGGCCCAGCGAGGCCAGGCCGCGGGCCGCCGCGCGGCGGCCCCTCGGGGTGCGGCTCGCGGCGACGGCGGCCGCCACCGCGCACCACAGCACGCCGTGGTTCGCGGCCCGGCTCAGCCTTGGCAGCACCGGCCCCGCGCCGGGCCAGCGGCGCTCGGCCGCGAACTCGAACAACCGGCCGTCCAGGGCCGTAAGACGGTTCAGGAGGGCATGGGCGCCGGTCTTCGCGGCGGTCAGGTCGACGTCTGGGCTCATGGGGGACCGCTTACCCTGAAGTGGCCGTTTCCTGCGTGCGTCGTTTCCGGTGGGCCGTGCGCCAGTGGCCCGGTGTGCGCGGGGTGGCACAGGCCGTCGTAGGGACCCCGCATGCGTCTGCTCCTCATCCGTCACGCCCAGACCCCCTCCAACGTGGGCAGTCTGCTGGACACGCGGATCCCCGGGCCGGGCCTGACCGCGCTCGGCGAACAGCAGGCCGCAGCGCTGCCGCGGGCGCTCGCCGGGGAGGACATCGAGGCGCTCTACGCCTCCACGCTGGTCCGCACCCAGCTCACCGCCCGGCCGCTGGCCGCCGAACGCGGACTCGACGTGAACGTCCGCGACGGCATCCGCGAGGTGTCCGCCGGCGACCTGGAGACGGAGCCGGGCGACTCAGAGCGCGGTTGGACATACATGCGGACACTGCTCGGCTGGGCCGCCGGTGACACCCGGACCCGCATCCCCGGGGGCGAGAGCGGCACCGAGGTGCTGGCCCGCTACGACGCCGTCGTCGCCGAGGCCACCGCGGACGGCGCCGGAACCGTCGCCCTGGTCAGTCACGGCGCGGCCATCCGCCTGTGGACCGCGGTCCGCGTCCGCAACCTCGACGCGGAGTTCGCCGCCACCCACCCCCTGGAGAACACCGGCGTGGTGGTCCTCCAGGGCTCGGCCCGCACCGGATGGACCGCCCTGACGTGGGCGGACGCCCTCGTCACCCCGGCTCGGGAGAGCGGCCCGACCGGACGGCCCGTCGACTTCGGATAAGAGTTTGCCCGGCCCCCGCGGCCGAGGTCAGAATGCCTGACCATGGGACATCTGGAAGCCGCGCACCTGGAGTACGTCCTCCCCGACGGGAGGACGCTGCTCGGCGACGTGTCCTTCCGTGTGGGAGAGGGGGCCGCCGTGGCCCTCGTCGGACCCAACGGCGCGGGCAAGACCACCCTGCTGCGCATGGTCTCCGGCGAGCTGAAGCCGCACGGCGGCACCGTGACCGTCAGCGGCGGCCTCGGTGTGATGCGGCAGTTCGTGGGGTCGGTGCGGGACGAGACGACCGTGCGCGACCTGCTCGTGTCGGTCGCGGCGCCGCGGGTGAGGGAGACGGCGCGGGCCGTCGACGAGGCCGAGCACGCCATCATGACGTCCGACGACGAGGCCGCCCAGCTCCAGTACGCCCAGGCGCTCGCCGACTGGGCGGAGGCGCGCGGCTACGAGGCCGAGACCCTGTGGGACATGTGCACCACGGCCGCGCTCGGCGTGCCCTACGACAAGGCGCAGTGGCGGCTGGTGCGCACCCTGTCGGGCGGCGAGCAGAAGCGGCTGGTCCTGGAGGCGCTGCTGCGCGGCACCGAGGAGGTGCTGCTGCTCGACGAGCCGGACAACTACCTCGACGTGCCCGGCAAGCGCTGGCTGGAGGAGCGGCTGAAGGAGACCCGCAAGACGGTCCTGTTCGTCTCCCACGACCGTGAACTGCTCGCCCGCGCCGCCGACCGGATCGTCTCCCTCGAACCCGGCCCGGCCGGCGCGGACGCCTGGGTGCACGGCGGCGGCTTCGCCACCTACCACGAGGCCCGCCGCGAGCGCTTCGCCCGCTTCGAGGAGCTGCGCAGGCGCTGGGACGAGAAGCACGCGCAGCTGAAGAAGCTGGTGCTGAACCTGCGGCAGGCCGCCACCGTCAGCCATGAACTGGCCTCCCGCTACCAGGCCGCCCAGACCCGGCTGCGCAAGTTCGAGGAGGCCGGGCCGCCGCCGGAGCCGCCGCGCGAGCAGGACATCCGGATGCGCCTGAAGGGCGGCCGCACCGGCGTCCGTGCCGTCACCTGCCAGGGCCTGGAGCTGACCGGCCTGATGCACCCCTTCGACCTGGAGGTCTTCTACGGCGAACGCGTCGCGGTGCTCGGCTCCAACGGCTCCGGCAAGTCGCACTTCCTGCGGCTGCTGGCCGGTGAGGACGTCGCGCACACCGGCATGTGGAAGCTCGGCGCGCGCGTGGTACCCGGGCACTTCGCCCAGACCCACGCCCACCCCGAGCTGATGGGCCGCACCTTGCTGGACATCCTGTGGAAGGAGCACTCCCAGGACCGCGGGGCCGCCATGTCCCGGCTGCGCCGCTACGAACTGACCGGCCAGGCCGAGCAGACCTTCGACCGGCTCTCCGGCGGGCAGCAGGCCCGGTTCCAGATCCTGCTGCTCGAACTGGCGGGCGCCACCGCACTGCTCCTGGACGAGCCGACCGACAACCTCGACCTGGACTCCGCCGAGGCCCTCCAGGAAGGTCTGGAGGCCTTCGAGGGCACCGTCGTCGCGGTCACCCACGACCGCTGGTTCGCCCGCTCCTTCGACCGGTACCTGGTCTTCGGCAGCGACGGCCAGGTCCGCGAGACCCCGGAGCCGGTCTGGGACGAACGGCGGGTGCGGCGGGCGAGGTGACGCACTGCCGCTGCCCCCGGACCCCTCACCTCCAGCGCAGGACGGCGCCCAGGCCGCCCGTCGGCACGTCCTCGCCGGCGGGCACCGCCGGGTCGAGCGACAGGGCCGTGGCGTCCTGGCAGACCGCCGAACGCAGCAGCGCGTCGTCGGCCCGGGCCGGCCAGGAGTCCCGCTCCCCGAGCGTCCTCAGCTCCGTGCGCCGCACGGCGAGCTGGTCGGGGTCCTCGCCGATCCACACCTCGCGGTGGGCGTCGGCGCCGTCCGGGCGGATCAGCAGTTCCTCAAGACGGTGCTCGCGGGCCGCCTCGACCAGCGCGGACACCCCCTCGGCGGCCGCCGACCGGCCCTCGTCGTCGGGTGTACGGGCCGCCCGGAAGCGGTCCAGCCCGGACTCCACCCGCCGGTGCACGTGCTCGGCGCGGAGCCGCTCCACGTCCTCGTCCAGCAGCCGGCTGCCGGTGCCGTGCGCGGCCTCCGCCACCCGGTCGTGCAGCCGCTTCGGCAGCCGCTCGCGCACCTCGCGCCGCTCCCGGTCCTCCCCGACCAGGATCAGCAGGTCCGCGTCCGTCTCCTCCTGGCAGACACTGAGCGCGTCGGCGATCTCCACCGCGTTGTGCTCCCAGGTGTTCTCCACCTTGAGCTGGAAGTGCCGCTCCGACCAGTCCGCGCTCGCCGTCCGGTGGATGGGCCACTCCTGCCCCACCACTTCCCCCGCGTCCTCCCGGCCCAGCGAGCTGCGCAGCTCGAAGTCCGCGCCCCTGCGGTCGAGATAGGCGACGATCGCGACCGGATCCTCGCCCGCCAGGTCGAGGAGCGGCGCCACGCGCGGCAACGGCGCCCACTCCGCCCGGCTGCCGCCCCGCGGCGGACGGGCCAGCAGGGGGTCGAGCACCACCCTGCCGGCCCGCGCGAACAGCACCCGCCCGTGCGGATCGGGCGCGTGGCGCATCTCCCGCACCGCCGCCTCCACCGCACGGCAGGTGGCCTCGTCCGCCCCCTGCCGGGCCAGCTCGCGCCCCATGGCCCGGGCCGTCAGCTCCAGCTGGTGCGCCGTGTCCTCCGCGTGCCGCGAGGTGTCGACGTACACGGAGGCCCATGGACCAGGGTGTTCGTACAGTGGATGCAGAAAGGCGAGATCCATGGCTCCCTCCCGGAGACCGTTCGGTGGTGCCGCACGCCGGGCGGGTACCCGGACCGCAGGTACGAACACGACGAACGGGGCACCACCATGACCGGAGTCGACCCGGGACGGCTGGACGACCAGCAGCTCATGAAGGAGCTGGAGACGATCCACCGCACGCGCCACGACACGCTGCTGTACGGCTCGAACGACGCGCTGCGCGCCCACAACGAGCGCATGGCGCAGCTCGAGGGCGAGTACCTGCGCCGCAATCCGCGCCGCCCGGTCGCCGCCGGCCGCACCCGCGAGGGGGCCCGGGAACGCGGGTGCGGGGAGTCGCCGACTCCCCGCACCTGAAGAACGTCCCGGACGCGTTCGGGTTCAGCCCGCCTTCTCGGTGAGGACGTCGAGGAACGTCTCGCAGAACGCCTTCAGATCGTCCGGCTTGCGGCTGGTGACCAGCTTGTTCGGGCCGTGGTCGCAGACCTTCACCTGCGCGTCGACCCAGATGCCGCCCGCGTTGCGGATGTCCGTGCGCAGACTCGGCCACGAGGTCAGCACCCGGCCCCGTACGACGTCCGCCTCCACCAGCGTCCACGGCGCGTGGCAGATCGCGGCCACCGGGCGCCCCTGCTCGAAGAACGCGCCCACGAAGGCCACCGCCTTCTCGTCCGTCCGCAGGAAGTCCGGGTTGGCCACGCCGCCCGGCAGGACCAGCGCGTCGAAGGAGTCCGGGGAGGTCTCGCCGACGACCGCGTCCACGGGGAAGGTGTCGGCCTTGTCCAGGTGGTCGAAGGCCTGGATCCGCCCGGACTTCGTCGAGACGAGCACGGGCTCGTGACCGGCGTCCTTCGCCGCCTTCCAGGGTTCGGTGAGCTCGACCTGTTCCACACCCTCGGGCGCGGTCAGAAATGCGATGCGCATGATGCCTCAACGTCCTTTCGCCGTCCCGGGGACGGGCGTTGCCGTCCTCGGAACGCTCTTCTCTCTTCGCCTCGCCCGCCACACGGAGGCGTCCGCACCGCCGTCCGCCCGGTCCGCGCTGCGTCCGCCCGGTCCGCGCTGCGTCCGCCCGGTCCGCGCTGCGTGCGATCCGGCCGCCGCGCTGGGCGTCTGCCCGTGACGCTGGGCGTCTGCCCGTGACCGGGCGTCTGCCCGTGACCGGGCGTCTGTCCGTCACGCCGGGCGTCGGCCCGTGTTGCCAGGTGTCGGCCTGTCACGCCGGGCGTCTGCCCGTCACGCCAGATGTGGGCCGGTCGCGGCGGGGAGCGCCGTGGCCGGACGCCGGTGTGACATGCGGGGCCCGTCGTGGCGCCCGCCGGCTCGGGCCCTGTGCGCGAGCCCGGGCGTGCCCGGCCTGGACGCGTAGGCCCGGACGGGGCGGCCTGGGCGCCAGGGTCCGGGTCGGGCCCCGAGGCGTGCCTGTCGCGGCGTCCGCCGGCTCGGGTCCGGTGCGTGAGCCCCGGCGTGTCGGCCTGGGCACGTGGCCCCGGGCGCGGCGGCCTGGGCCCGGCTAGGGGCGGTCCTCCCGTGTGGGCCGCTCGTTGTGCGTCAGTTCCCGGGCCAGCTCCTGCACATTGGCGTAGCGCGCCTTGTTCGGCAGTCGCTGGAGCGCCTC
The DNA here is from genome assembly GCF_044750345.1 of Streptomyces sp. NPDC088817. Lineage (NCBI taxonomy): Bacteria > Bacillati > Actinomycetota > Actinomycetes > Kitasatosporales > Streptomycetaceae > Streptomyces > Streptomyces sp. NPDC088817. The sequence continues at coordinate 106,318 of NZ_JBIVJN010000018.1, read as the reverse complement.
GATCAGCGTGTCGGGGGCGTTCTTGCGCCGCAGCTCGCGGGCCAGTTCGCCCGGACCCGCGGGAAAGGCGCTGCGGCCCAGGATCCTGGCCAGTTCCAGACGCACGGTCTCCAGGGACGCCCGGGAGCCGCCCGGCGCCACCGGTCCGCCCCACACCTCCGGGTCGTCCTCGGCGGTCGGCTCCGGGTCGTGCCACTCCTCGCTCCGCGTGGGATGGCCGGACCTGAGCAGCCCCTGCAGCTCGTGCTTCATCTCGTCGTCACGGTGGACACTCAGCCGGTCACTGCCTCGCTGCATGTCTCCCTCCAGATCGTCGGGGGTGGCCACCGCGTACCCGTGCGCGGCGAGCCGACACCGCTTTTCCGGGACGGGATGAAGGCCGGATGCGGCCGGTGCGTCGGCCGCCGCGCAGGGCCGTCCGGGTGCGGCGCGCGGGCGCCGTGTTTGGGCGCCCGGCACCGGGGGCAGGCGCGGACCCAGTGCTTCGGACCGTAGGCACGCCCGTGGGAGCGGCGCAACGCGCCGCCGGGGCGCGGCCTGCCCGGTTCACGTGCCCGCACTCCCACGGTGACCGCCCACCCGAGAGGACTGCGAGGGAGCTGCGACGCCCATGGCAACGCGAGCGAGCGCCAGGCACCACCCCCACGACGACGCCCCCGACACCGAGGAAGCCTTCCGCCGGCTCGCCACGCTTCCGCCTGGCCCGCGGCGCAACGAGCTGCGCGACGAGATAGTGGAAGCCTGGCTGCCGATGGCCGAACGGCTGGCCGGCCGGTTCCGCAGCCGCGGCGAGAGCTCCGAGGACCTGCGCCAGGTCGCCGCGCTCGGCCTGGTCAAGGCCGTCGACCGCTACGACCCCGACCGCGGGAACGCCTTCGAGAGCTACGCCGTGCCCACCATCACCGGTGAGATCAAACGGCACTTCCGCGACCACATGTGGACCGTGCACGTACCGCGCCGGGTGCAGGAACTGCGCAACCGGGTCCGCTTCGCCTCCCAGGACCTGTCCCGGACGATCTCCGGCCGCGGCCCCACTCTCGCGGAGATCGCCGAGCACGCCCACCTCAGCGAGGAGGAGGTGCGGGTCGGCCTCGAGGCGCTGGAGAGCTTCACCGCCCTCTCGCTGGACGCGGAGCTGTCCGGCAGCGAGGACGGGTACTCCCTGGGCGACTGCCTGGGCTCCTCCGACCCCGCCCTGGACACCGTCGTGGACCGCGAGTCCGTCAAGCCGCGGCTGGCGGCGCTGCCCGAACGGGAGCGGGCCATCCTGTACATGCGGTTCTTCAGCGACATGACCCAGAGCAGCATCGCCGAACAGCTCGGCATCTCGCAGATGCATGTGTCCCGCCTGATCAGCCGGTGCTGCGACCGGTTGCGGGAGCAGGTGATGCGGGAGGGCGTGTAGACGGGGGCCGCCGTCCGGGGCGGGCAGGCGGGGCTGGGCGGCGGCAGCGGCCGGACGCGTGTCGTGCCGTCGTCGTCGGGCCATGGCCTCGGCGCCCGCGCCGACCTCGGGCGTCACCCGATAGGCCGTTGGTGTCCCGCTAATGGGGCTCGGCCGCGCGCGACCCGCGGCCCCAGCGGCTGTGATGGCAGCGAGGGCGCGAACCCGTGCCGTCAGCAGCCGCCGGTCCGAGGAGCCCCGCTCATGCGCCGTACCGTCACCCGCGCCCTGCCCGTCGCCGTCCTGGCCGGAGTCATCGCGGGCGGGGCCGCATCGGCCGCTCTGGCGAGCCCGGCGGCACAGCCCCACCCGCCCGCCGAGGGCGCCGTCGCCACCATGGCGTGCGCCCCGGCCGACGCCGCCACCTCTCGCGCCACTGCGGAGACCTGCGCACCGGCTTCCGTGTCCGGCACGAGCCGATACGGTGCGAGGTCCGTACCCCGGTCCACCGTGGCTCCGTCCGCCCCCGGCGCGGTCCGTGAAGCGAGGGCGGCGGCGCCCGTGGAAGCGTCGCAGGATCCGGTTCTGGCGGACGCGTCGGCCAATGATCCTTCCCGTCCCCAGGCCGCGCGGACTCCGCCCCTCGACCCGGGTGCGGGCCGGTCCGCGCGGACCCCGCCCCGTGACCCCGCCCCCGGGCTGTCCGCGCAGGGCTCTCCCCGTGAGCCAGGACCCGGACCCGCCTCGCGCAACACCGCTCGTGACGTCCCGTCCTACGACCCGTCCCGGGCCCAGGTCGCGCCCGATCTCAATGGGGGTGCCTCCCCCGAACCCTCCCGCCCGCAGGAGTCACGGGAGCCGTCCCGGGGGCCGTCCGCCGCCGACGTGGACCGGGACCCGGCCCAGCACGGGGTGCAGGCCGGTTCGGGCGGGTCGTTCACCGCGTCCCTGCCCGCGCTGATCGGCGGCGGCGCGCTGATCCTCGCGGCGCTCGGCGGAGCGGTTCACCGGGCGTGGCGGCGCGGCCGGACCGGCGGCTGACCGGCCGGGCGGTCTCCGTACGGGGTGCTTCCCGGCCCGGCCGGTGGCCTTGGGACCGTGTCACCCGGGGTACACGGAGGCCCGAAGGCACGGCCCGCGCCGGGCGACGGAGCGGCGGCACCACACGGCATCAGGGACTTCGCGGAGGTACCCATGCGGCGGACGGAACCGGAAGGCCACGGCCCCGTCCGCTACGGACCGTCGGCCCTCCCCGACGACGGACTGCCCGTCCTGCCGGAGGTGGCCGCCGCGCTCGCCGGGGCCGCGCAGCAGACCCGGCGCAGACCGATCGGCGGCGGCACGGAACTGCTGGACGCCGCCTGCGGCTACTGGCAGCGACGCGGACTGCCCACCACGCCCGGCCGGGTCGCGGCCGCACCCGGCGCCCCCGCCCTGCTGCTCGCGCTGACCGCCGCGCTCGGCGGCGACGTCCTGGTGCCCCGGCCCTGCGCGGCCTGGTGGGCGCCGTACGCACGCCTGCTGGGCAGCCCCGCCTTCCACGTGGCCACGCCCGCCGAGTGCGGCGGCGTTCCCGACCCGTACGCCCTGCTGGAGACCGTCCGCAGAGTCCGCGCCGAGGGCGGCGACCCCCGGCTGCTCGTCCTGTCCGTCGCCGACGACCCCACCGCCACCGTGGCACCGCCGGAGGTGCTGCACGAGACCGTCGAGGCCGCCACCGCCGAGGGACTGCACCTGGTCAGCGACGAGACCTGGCGCGACACCGTGCACGCACCGCACGGGACGGTGCTGCTCAGCCCCGCCGAGATGCTGCCCGACCGGGTCACCGTCGTCACCGACCTGGCCGGCGCGTTCCTGCCCGCCGGCTGGCCCGCCGCGATCGCCCGCTTCCCCGCCGGAGCCACCGGCGAGGCACTGCACGCGCGCGTGCTCGACATCCTGACCGCGCTGGACGCCCGTATCGCCGAACCGGTCGCCGCCGCGGCCGCCTACGTCCTCGGCGAACCCGGTCCCGTCACCGCGCGCCGGACGGCATCGGTCAGCCTGCACGCGAGCATGGCGCGGGCCGTCCACGCGGCCGTGGTCGCCGCCGGCGCGCTCGCCCGGCCGCCGCAGTCCGGCCGCCACCTGTACGCCGACCTCGGCCCGCTGCGCCCCGCGCTCGACGCCCACGCGGTGGGCGACGCGCAAGAGTTGGAGGACTTCCTCACCGCACGCCTGGGACTGCCCGTGCCCGGCGGCCACCGCTTCGGCGACGACCTCGGCGAGCTGCGCGTACGGCTGTCCACCACGGAACTCCTCGGCCGCACCGACGAGGAGCGTGCGGAATGCCTCCTGTCCACCACGCCGTTGGAACTGCCACACCCGCAACGCGCGTTGCTCTCCTTGAGTTCGGTACTCGACGATCTCCGTGACGACGCTCAGCGATGGGAGCCTCCTCGATGACGCAGCAGTCCGAGTCGACCACGTCCCCGAGCACGACCCCTCAGGAGACCGCTGATCCCGCGATCTCGTCCCTTCTGACCTCTCCGTCCGCCCCGTTCCCGCCGCCGGCCGAACCCCGGCCGCTGGGGGAGCGGCGAGTGTGGCCGCGTACCTTCCACGACCGCCTGACCGCCCCGCTGCCCGGCCTGAAGGCCTTTGCCCGGTTCGCCCGTGAGGGCGCTCTGCGGCCGGACAAGGAGGCCCTCGCCGACATCCCGCTGCTGCCGTACCGGCCCGCCGGACTGCCCCGCGTGGACACCCGTACCGTCGCCGTCACCTGGGCGGGGCACGCCAGCTGGGTGGTGCGGATCGGCGGGCTGACCGTGCTGACCGACCCGGTGTGGTCCCGCCGCATCATCGGCACCCCGGCCCGGGTCACGCCCGTCGGTGTCGCCTGGGAGGCGCTGCCGCCCGTCGACGCGGTCGTCCTCAGCCACAACCACTACGACCACCTGGACGCGCCCACCCTGCGCCGACTCCCGCGCGACACCCCGGTGTTCGTGCCGGCCGGACTCGGCCGCTGGTTCCAGCGGCGCCGGTTCACCCGCGTCACCGAGCTGGACTGGTGGGAGGCGGCCGAACTGTCCGGTGTCCGCTTCGACTTCGTCCCCGCCCACCACTGGTCCAAGCGCACCCTCACCGACACCTGCCGCAGCCTGTGGGGCGGCTGGGTGCTCACCGACCCGGACGGGCAGCGCGTGTACTTCGCCGGGGACACGGGTTATGGCCACTGGTTCTCCCGCATCGGCCGCCGCTATCCCGGTATCGACCTCGCCCTGCTCCCCATCGGCGCCTACGACCCCCGCTGGTGGCTCAGCGACGTCCACTGCGACCCGGAGGAGGCCGTCCGGGCCGTCCAGGACCTCGGCGCCCGGCACATGGCGCCCATGCACTGGGGCACCTTCGTCCTCTCCGCCGAACCCCTCCTGGAACCCCTGACCCGGGTCCGCAGAGCCTGGAAGGAGGCCGGCCTCCCCCGGGAACACCTCTGGGACCTCCCGGTGGGCGCCTCCGGAGTCCTGGAACACCCCTGAATGTTTTCAAGTGACCCAAGCGTCGTCCGGCGTGCCGTGAAATCAATCGCCCCCGCTCGCCTCCCCCGGTACGGTCGCGATCTTGTTCTCGCTGTAGGGAGCCCACGAGATCCGCGTGTCGGCCGCCCCGGCAGTTCTCCACACCTGAGAGTGGGTTTCGTCCATGGCATGCCGTTTCAGTGAGCTCGTGATCAAGTGCCGCGACCCCGAGGTCCTGGCGCGGTTCTGGTGTGAGGTCTTGGACTTCGCGGAGATCGATCGCGCGGCCGAGGGCTGCATCGAGATAGGTCCGCGCGAAGGGTTCGGCGGCCCGCAGCCGACGATCTTCCTCATCCGCAACGACGAGCCGAGGAACGGGCGTGCCCGGCTGCACATCGACGTCAATCCCACCGATCGCGATCAGGACGCCGAGCTCGAGCGCCTCCTGGCCGCCGGGGCCGAACTGGTCGACATCGGTCAGCCCGCAGAGGCATCCTGGCATGTCCTTGCCGATCCGGAAGGCAACGAGTTCTGCCTGCTCAGGCGCCGCCTCGACCCACTGTGACGGCCGGATGGGCCGGGTGGACGCCGGATGATGGCGCCCACCCGCGAGGCGGCGTGCCGGACGGCCAGGTCAAGGCGTCGGCTTGGTGCTCCAGCGAGCAGATGATCCAGTCGATCACGGTGTCGAAGCCGTAGCGGTCGTCGACCGCCTGGTCGACGTGCTCGTCGGCCGAGGTGAAGAAGTCGGCCGGGCCGCGCAGCCGGCGAGCTGGGCCGGTCATGCGGCGGCGGCCTTGCGCCCACCGGCCGCTGCCCGCGGCGAGCGGCACCCGGTCCGCGGCCGGCGCGGTGGCGTCGCGTCGCCGGAGGACGGCCGGCGCGCGGGTGCACCCCCGCGTCCGGAGCCCTGCCCCGGTCACTGTGGGCGTTGGGCCGGGAGGAGGCGGCGCAGGCGGCGCCAGGCTGCGGGGGCCGTGCTCAGGAGGACGGTCAGTCCGATGGCCGTGGCCACGCCCTCCCAGGGCTCCTCGAACAGGGAGCCGCCGAGGATGCCGATCAACTGGTACGTGACCGCCCAGGCCAGGCACGCGGGGAGGTTGCCGCGGGAGAAGCGGCGCAGCGGCCACTTCGCCAGCAGGCAGGCCAGCATCACCGGGATGCGGCCCGCCGGGACCAGGCGGGACAGGACCAGCACCGCGACCCCGTGCTCGCTCAGCTTCTCCTGCGCCTGCGCGAGCCGGTCCTCCGGCGCGCGCGTACGGATCGCCTCCAGCCACCGCGACCCGTTCCGCGACCCGAGCCCGCGCCGTCCCAGCCAGTACAGCGCCGCGTCCCCGAGGAACGCGGCCAGTGACGCCGTCAGGAACACCAGCGCCAGCGAGAACGGCGCCGTCTGGTGCAGCGCGACCACCGCCGCCGAACTGACCAGCGCGCCCGTCGGCACCACCGGCACCAGCGCCCCGATCAGCACCAGCAGGAACAGCGAGGGATACCCCAGCGCCTGCTGGGTGGACTCCGGCGGCACCACCGAGGTCACGGCGGCGGCGATCCGTATCACCGGGCGCCCTCCAGGCGCACGCTCTCCCCGTGCCCGAGCCGGTGCACCGCGACCCCCGGCGCACGCTCGGCGGCCAGGCGCGCGAAATCATCACCCGGCGCATAGAACTCATGGGGGCGCACGGCGTCCATCCCGATCGGCCAGTACGTGCCGTAGTGCACCGGCACCGCGCTCCCCGGCGCCAGCCGGGCCAGCGCCTGCGCCGCCCGCCCCGCGTCCAGATGCCCCGCGCCGAGGTACGGCCCCCAGCCGCCCACCGGCAGCAGCGCCGCGTCGACCGGCCCGACCTCCTCGGCCATCGTCTCGAACAGGCCGGTGTCCCCGGCGAAGTACGTCCGCGCCTCGCCCTCGACGACGTAGCCGAGCGCGGGCGAGCGGTGCCGTCCGACCGGCAGCCGACGCCCATCGTGCCGGGCCGGCACCGCCCGTACGACGACGCCGCCGACCTCGACCCGGTCACCGGGCGTCACCTCGCTGATCCGCAGATGGGCGAGCCGGCGCAGTCCCGCGACCACCCCGAGTGCGCCCCGGGGCACCAGCAGGCGCGTGCCCGGCTCCAGCCGGGCCAGCGAGGGCACGTGCAGATGGTCGGCGTGCAGATGGGAGACCAGGGCCACGTCCGCGTGCCGGGCGGCGGGCGGCGGCGGCGCGCCGCGCCGGCGCCGCAGGTGCGCGAGCCGGCGTGCGAACAGGGGATCGGTCAGCACGCGCACGTCCGAGTCCTCGACCGTGCAGGTGGCATGACCCCACCAGGTGATCTCCACCGGCACTCCTTTGCCCCCCTTCGTGCGACTCCCCCTGAGCCTACGGGCAGGAGTAGGGTCGGCGGCGGAAACCCGGAGGTGAGGGGGACGCCATGGGAGAAGTGCGGGATGCCCCCGGCGGGGGCGCCCCGGCGGTCGTCCGCGTCACGGCGATCGCGAGCCTGACACCCCTGGAGGAGCTGCACGACGAGCCCTTCCTGGTGGACTCCCGCAGCCAGTACGCGATGTGCGCCCGCTGGGCGGCCGAGCACGGTTACGTCATCGCGCGGGAACTGCTCGTCCGGGGGCTGCGCGCCGACCACGGCGCCCTGTGGGAGGGCGTGCGCCCCGGCATGGACCTGTTCGTCGCGCCCAGCCGGCGGGTGCTGGAGCGGGCGCTGTCCTCCGTCGAGGAGTTCACCGAGGAGTGCGCGCGACGCGGGGTCCGCGTCGAGACGGTGGGCCAGGCCGAGCCCTCGTACGACGCGCAGATGAAGGCCCGCGTGCACCGCCGCCTCTCCATGCCGACCGCCGGCTACGACGGCCGCTGACCGGCCGACCTCCTGACCCTGACCCACCCCCTTCGTCCCCACCGCTTTGTGGGTGTTACCGCAGGTCACGGCGATTTGTGCGGGTGTATGACAAGCTGGGGTACGTCCGTGCGGAGGCACCGGGCGGGGCGGAAGCGGAGGTTGTGCCGGGCATGGGTGGCGGGCGGCGGTGGCGGCGGGCCGCCAGTCAGGTCGGGCGCAGTGTCGCGGTGTGGGCCGTCTCCACGGTCACCCTGCTGGTGCTCGCCGGGATCCTGCCGGACTTCCGGTTGCAGTCGCCCGACGGCGACAGCGCCACCACGGTCGCCGTGACCGCCGCACTCGGCGCGGGCGCCTTCGGCGTGCTGTCGGCCGTGGTGTGGCCGCTGCTCGTCCGGCTGCTGCTGCTCGTGCCCGCCCTGGTCCTCGGGCTGCTGGTGTTCTTCCTCAACGGCTCCCTGCTCCTGCTCGCCCTGCGGATCACCCCCTCCGGCCAGGCGGAGGCGGCCCCCGAGACCGCCGTCATCGTGGCGGCGGTGATGTCCGCGGTCGCCTCGGCCACCGGCGCCGCCCTCGCCGTGCGCGACGACGACGCCTACCGGCGCCGGCTCCACCGGCTCGCCGACCGCCGCCGCGGACGGCTGCGGCCCTGCTCGCCGACCCCCGGCACCGTCGTCGTCCAGCTCGACGGCGTCGGCCACGACGTGCTGCGGAACGCGGTCGACGATGGCCTGATGCCGACCGTGGCCCGCTGGCTCGGCGCCGGCGAGGGGGATCCGGGGCCCACCCACCGGCTCACCCCCTGGCGCACCGACTGGTCCAGCCAGACCGGTGCCAGCCAGCTCGGCATCCTGCACGGGTCCAACCACGACGTCCCCGCCTTCCGCTGGTACGAGAAGGACACCGGCGAGGTGATGGTCTGCAACCGTCCCAGCAGCGCCGCTGAACTCCAGCGCCGCGCCGTACGGCGCACCGGCGACGGCGGGCTGCTCACCGCCGACGGGGCCAGCCGCGGCAACCTCTTCGGCGGCGGCGCCGGCGAACTCGCCCTCGTCCTGTCGGTGGCGGTCCGCCGCGACCGCGGCAGCCGCTCCCGCGCGGGCTACTTCGCCTACTTCTCCGACCCCGCCAACGCCGTCCGCACCTTCCTGTCCTTCGTCGCCGAGACCGGCCGCGAGATCGGCCAGTCCCTGCGCGCCCGGCTCCGCGGGGAGCGCCCGCGCGTCTCCCGCGGGGGGCTGTACCCGCTGGTGCGCGCCTTCGCGACGGTCGTCGAACGGGACGTCGTCGTGGCCGCGGTGATGGGCGACCTGCTCGCCGGGCGCACCGCCGTCTACGCCGACCTGGTGGCGTACGACGAGGTGGCCCACCACTCCGGGCCGCACAGCCGGGACGCGGCGCGGGTGCTGCGGCGCCTCGACCGCTCGCTGGCGCTGATCGAGAAGGTCGCCGAGCACGCCCCGCGCCCGTACCGGTTCGTCCTCCTGTCCGACCACGGCCAGAGCCCCGGCGAGACCTTCCGCTCCCGCTACGGCCTGACCCTGGGCGACCTGGTGCGCGCCGGCTGCGGACTGCCGGTGCCGCGCCGGGCGGAGGGGACGCGCAGCGGAGCCGAGGCGCGGGCCGCCGTACGGGCCGCGCTGGGCCGCCCGGTCGAGGAGGGCGGCGAGGACCGGCCACCCTCCCGCCGCTCCGAGCCCGTCGTACTGGCCTCCGGCAACCTGGGCCTGGTCTCCTTCCCGGACGTGCCGCACCGCATGAGCCAGGAGGAGATCGACGCCCGCCACCCCGCGCTGCTGTCCACGCTCGCCGGCCACCCGGGCGTCGGCTTCCTGCTCGTGCGCAGCGAGGAGCACGGCGGTGTCGTCCTCGGCCCGCGCGGCGTACGCGTACCGCTGGCCGAGCTGGACACCGACCCGGGCCCGCTGGCCGTCTTCGGCCCCGGCGCGGTCGGCGCGGTACGCCGCACCCACTCCTTCCCGCACACCGCCGACATCATGGTCAACTCCAGTCACGACCCGGCCGACGGGGAGGTCCTCGCCTTCGAGGAGCAGATCGGCTCCCACGGCGGCCTCGGCGGCGCGCAGGGCCGCCCGTTCCTGCTGTCGCCGCTCGACTGCTCCCCGCCGGTCGCGGAGGGCGAGGAACTCGTCGGCGCGGAGCACGTCCACCGCGTGCTGCGGCGCTGGCTGCACGAGGCCGCCGGAACCGGGGCACCGCTCACCGCCGAACCGGAGGAGCGCGCCGCCTGACCCCGGAAGGAGGCGCCCCAGCGGTTCGCGCAGCTTCTCCGGCAGGTCGTGGCCCGGTTCTGTGGATGTACGAGTTGCGGATGTGATCGGATGGCGTCACGGGATCCCGGCAACGGGAACGCAGGCGAAAGGTATGGAACCACCGTGGCAACCACGCGAACCGCTCACACCGTCTGGGAAGGCAACCTGCTCGAGGGCAACGGAGTCGTCACCTTCGACTCCTCCGGCATCGGCGAGCAGCCGGTGTCGTGGCCGTCGCGCGCCGAGCAGGCGAACGGGAAGACCAGCCCCGAGGAGCTGATCGCCGCCGCCCACTCGAGCTGCTTCTCCATGGCGCTGTCGCACGGCCTGGCCGGCGCCGGCACCCCGCCCACCACCCTGCGCACGAAGGCGGACGTCACCTTCCAGCCGGGCGAGGGCATCACGGGCATCCACCTCAGCGTCGAGGGCACGGTCCCCGGCATCGACAACGACGCGTTCGTCGCCGCCGCCGAGGAGGCCAAGAAGAACTGCCCGGTCAGCCAGGCCCTGACCGGTACGACGATCACCCTGGACGCCAAGCTCGCCTGACGCGAGACGCACGTCCGACGATGCCGCGCCCCTCCTCCGGGGCGCGGCATCGCTGTTCCCGGGTAGAGCGGCAGGCGGCGGGTACGCGGCATTGACAACAGCGCACTCAAGTTCTGAGCTGGAGGGCAGGAGGCGCCCGGAAGGGGACGAAGATGGCACGTGCGGTCGGGATCGATCTCGGGACCACGAACTCGGTGGTGGCGCTGCTGGAAGGCGGTGAGCCCACCGTCGTCGCCAACGCCGAGGGCGCGCGCACCACGCCGTCGGTCGTGGCGTTCGCCAAGAACGGCGAGGTGCTCGTCGGTGAGGTGGCCAAGCGGCAGGCGGTGACGAACGTGGAGCGCACCGCACGCTCGGTCAAGCGGCACATGGGGGACGCGAACTGGCGCTTCCCGGACAAGGGCTCCGTCGACGGCACCCGCTTCACGGCGCAGGAGCTGTCCGCGCGTGTCCTGCAGAAGCTGAAGCGGGACGCGGAGTCCTACCTCGGTGAGGACGTCACGGACGCGGTGATCACCGTGCCCGCGTACTTCGACGACGCCCAGCGTCAGGCGACGAAGGAGGCCGGGGAGATCGCCGGTCTGAAGGTCCTCAGGATCATCAACGAGCCGACGGCCGCCGCGCTCGCCTACGGCCTGGACCGGGGCGAGGAGCAGACCGTGCTCGTCTTCGACCTCGGTGGCGGCACCTTCGACGTGTCGCTGCTGGAGATCGGCGACGGCGTCATCGAGGTGAAGGCCACCAACGGCGACACCCACCTGGGCGGCGACGACTGGGACCAGCGGGTCGTCGAGCACCTGGTCAAGCGGTTCAAGGGGCAGTACGGCGTCGACCTCGGCAACGACAAGATGGCGGTGCAGCGGCTGCGCGAGGCCGCCGAGAAGGCCAAGATCGAGCTGTCGTCCTCCACGGAGACGACGATCAACCTGCCCTACATCACGGCGTCCGCCGAGGGCCCGCTGCACATGGACGAGAAGCTCACCCGCGCCCAGTTCCAGGAGCTCACCGCCGACCTCCTGGACCGCTGCCGCACACCCTTCCACCAGGCCGTCAAGGACGCGGGCATCAAGCTGTCGGCCGTCGACCACGTGATCCTCGTCGGCGGCTCCACCCGGATGCCGGCCGTGACCGACCTGGTGCGGGAACTGACCGGCAAGGACCCGCACAAGGGCGTCAACCCGGACGAGGTGGTGGCCGTGGGCGCCGCCCTCCAGGCGGGCGTGATCCGCGGCGACGTCAAGGACGTCCTCCTCCTCGACGTCACCCCGCTGTCCCTCGGCATCGAGACCAAGGGCGGGATCATGACCAAGCTCATCGAGCGCAACACCACGATCCCGACCCGGCGTTCGGAGATCTTCACCACCGCCACCGACAACCAGCCCTCGGTCGGCATCCAGGTGTACCAGGGCGAACGCGAGATCGCCGCGTACAACAAGAAGCTCGGCGTCTTCGACCTCACCGGTCTGCCGCCCGCCCCGCGCGGGGTGCCGCAGATCGAGGTCGCCTTCGACATCGACGCCAACGGGATCATGCACGTCTCGGCCAAGGACCTCGCCACCGGCCGCGAGCAGAAGATGACCGTGACCGGCGGCTCGGCGCTGCCCAAGGACGACATCGACCGCATGATGCGGGAGGCCGAGCAGTACGCCGAGGAGGACCGCAGGCGCCGGGAGACCGCCGAGACCCGCAACCAGGGCGAGCAGCTCGTCTACCAGACGGAGAACTTCCTGCGCGACAACGGCGACCGCGTCCCCGCCGACACCAGGTCGGAGGTCGAGGCCGCCGCCGCCGAGGTGAAGGCGCTCCTGGAGCAGCAGGCGGAGACCCCCGCGCTGCGCACGGCCATCGACAAACTGGCCTCGGTCAGCCAGCGGATGGGCCAGGCGATGTACGCCCAGGCCCAGCAGAGCGGCACCGAGAGCACCGGACAGCAGACGCCGCCGGACGAGGACACGGTGGTGGACGCGGAGATCGTCGACGACGAACGCGACACGAAGGGCGGCGCCGCCTAGTCGGCCGCGCCATGCTGTCGGCCGCCGGGCGGGCTCACAGGTTGTCGCGGTACTTCCGCAGCAGCTCGCGGGTCTGCTCGGCGGTGGCGGCGGCCGCCGTCATACGGTCCAGGACCTCCAGGTGCGCGGAGATCTCCGTGCGGGAGTCCAGGTACAGGGCGCCGGTCAGGTACTCGGTGTAGACCAGGTCGGGCAGCTCCGGTTCGGCGAAGCGGAACAGCGAGAACGGCGCGTACGTCCCCGCGTGCGGCCCCCTCGCGAACTCGGCGACCTGCACCGTCACCCGGTCCCGCTCGGTGTAGCGGAGCAGCTTGTCGAGCTGGTCGCGCATCACCTCGGGGCGGTCGCTCACCGGCCGCCGCAGCACCGTCTCGTCGAGGATCACCCACAGGTGCGGCGGATCGGCCCGCTCCAGCAGTTGCTGCCGGGCCATCCGCAGCGACACGTGCCGCTCGACCGCGTCCGGCCTGCGCTGACCGACCGTCCCCGTCTCCAGCACCGCACGCGCGTAGCCTTCCGTCTGGAGCAGCCCCGGCACGAAGTGCGGCTCGTAGGAGCGGATCAGCCGGGCGGCGCCCTCCAGGCTCACGTACAGGCTGAACCACTCCGGCAGCACGTCGTGGAACCGCTGCCACCAGCCCGGCGCGTTGGCCTCCTCGGCCAGCGCGACGAACGCGGCCGCCGCCTCGTCGCCCACCCCGTACGCGGTCAGCAGTATCTGCACGTACGGGATCTTCAGCGCGACCTCGGCCGTCTCCATCCGCCGTACGGTCGCGGGCGCCACCCGCAGGACGCGCGCGGCCTCCTCGCGGCCCAGTCCGGCCTTCTCCCGCAGTTCCTGGAGTCTTCTGCCGAGCACCACCTGGCCGACGGTGGGCGCGGCCCGCCGCTCACTCACGCCCTGCCTCCCGGCTCTCTCCCGCCCACGACGAGTGAAGGTACTCGACGGTGGCCGGATCGGCGGGCAGGAACGTCTCGATCGCCAGTTCCGCCACCGTCACGTCCATGGGCGTGTTGAAGGTGGAGATGGAGGAGACGAACGACAGCACCCGCCCGTCGTGCTCGATCCGCATCGGCAGCGCGAAGTACGGCACCTGCCCGGGAGCCCGGACCGCCTCCCGCGCGCCGCACGGCAGCGGGTAGGCCGCCACCTCCTCATACAGCTCGCGCAGCGCGGCCGAGCGGTGCAGAGCGAGCTGCCGCTCCATCTGGGCCAGCAGATGCCCGCGCCACTCGCGCAGATTGCGGATGCGCGGCGCCAGACCCTCCGGGTGCAGGGTCAGCCGCATCGCGTTCAGCGGCGGGGCGAGCAGCCGCTCGGGGACGCCCGAGAGGAGCATCGTGATGCCCCGGTTCGCGCTCACCACGTCGTACGTCGCGTCGACCACCAGCGCCGGATACGGCTCGTACCCCCGGATCAGCCGCTCCAGGCCCTCGCGCAGCGGGCCGAGCGCCGGGTCGTCCAGCGGGGTCTGCCGGTACCTGGGGGCGTAACCGGCGGCCACCAGCAGGGCGTTGCGCTCCCGTACCGGCACCTCCAGGTGCTCGGCGAGGCGCAGCACCATCTCCTCGCTCGGCCGGGACCGCCCCGTCTCGACGAAGCTGATGTGCCGGGCGGAGGAGTCGGCGCGCAGCGCCAGTTCGAGCTGACTGATCCGCCGCCGCTCCCGCCAGGACCGCAGCAGCGGGCCCACGCCCCGGGCTGCGGAGGCTGCGGGGGGCGCGGTGGTGCCGGACGCGACAAGGGCCATACGCACGACGGTAGTCGAGGACCGGGCCCACGACCGAGTCGCGGGCCCCCGGCCCCCGGCCGCGCGCGGGGCCGGACGGGCCGCGGGTCCGTTCCGGTCCGGGGACGCGGCGGCCCTCCTGTGGCAGTCTGAACAGGAGCGCGAGACCCAGCAGAGGTCCAGCGGCAGTCCAGGAGAAGCCCAGGAAGGGAGCCGGTCCCATGCCCGTCGCACCGCTGTCGCACAAGGAGGTCGAGGACCGGTTGGCGGAGCTGCCCGGCTGGTCCGTCGAGGGGGGCCGCCTCACCCGTTCCTTCCGGCTCGGCTCGCACTTCGCGGCGGTGGCGATGGTCGTGCACATCGCACAGGTGCAGGAGGAGCTCAACCACCACTCCGACCTCACCCTGGGCTACAACACGGTCTCGCTCGCGGTGCACACCCACAGCGCGGGCGGCGCCGTCACCGAGAAGGACTTCGAACTGGCCCGCCGGGTCGGGGACCTCGCGCCGGGACACGGCGCGAGCTGAGCCGCGCCCGGACGGGGAGGGGGGATCCGCGTGCTGGACTACGACGAGGAAGCCGAGCGCTACGACGCCTCGCGCGGCGGCGAGCCGAGAGCGGAGGCCGCGGCGGAGGCGGTCCTCGGCTTCATACCGGACCGGACGCGCGAACTGCTCGACGTGGGCTGCGGCACCGGCATCGTGACCCGCCGCATCGCCGCCGCCCGCCCCGGCGCGCGGGTGACCGGCGTCGACCGGGCGCCCGCGATGGCCCGGCACGCCGGGGCACGGCTGCCGGGCGCCGTCGTGCTCGCCGACAGCCGCAGCCTGCCCTTCCCGGACGGGCGGTTCGACGCCGTCACCAGTGTGTGGCTGCTGCACCTGGCGCCCGGCCCCGGGGAGGCGCGGGCGATGGTCGCCGAGTGCGCCCGGGTGCTCAGGCCCGGCGGGGTGTACGTCACCACGGTCGACAAGGCCGCCGCGCACAACGTCGGCAGCGACATCGACGCCGTCCTCGCCTCCCGGCCCCGCAGCCCGGCCCGCGACGACGCCGGCCTGGTCACCGAGTACGCGGCCGCGCACGGTCTCGTCCCGGCCGGGCAGGCCCTCTTCCCGGGCCGCGATCAGGGCCGCAGCCCCCGTCGCACCATCGCCGACCTGCTCCGCGGCTGGTTCGTCACGCTGCCGCCGGGCGCACCCCTCGCCGAGTCCTTCGCCGAGCGGCTGGCGGCCCTGCCCGACCAGGACCGCCGCCGCCCGGACCCGGTCTTCACCCTGAGGGCGTTCCGCAAGGCGGAGTGAGCAAGCGGGGGCGCGTGCCGCGTCCGGCACGCGCCCCTCCCCCCGTCAGGAGACCTTGCAGCTCTGGCCGCCGACCGTGAAGGCGGCCGGTCTGCCATTGGTCCCCGACCAGCTCCCCGTGAAGCCGAAGCCCACCGAGGAACCGGCTGCCACGGTGCCGTTCCAGGTCACGTTCCGCGCGGTCACCGACGCGCCCGACTGGGAGTAGTCGGCGTTCCACAGCTGGGTGACCTTCTGCCCGTTCGGGAAGGACCAGGTGAGCGACCAGCCGTTCCAGGCCGTGGAGCCGGTGTTGGTGAGCTGCACGTCGGCCTGAAAGCCGTCGGCCCACTGGTTGGTGACCTGGTACGTCACCGCGCAGGCACCGGCCGGCGGCGGTGTCGTACCGCCGCCCGGGTCGCCTCCGCCCGTGTCCCCGCCGCCGGTGCCGGAGGTGTCGCCGTAGATCACGCCGCGGCCGTTGGTCGAGACGTACACGCGGCCGTAGACCCGCGGGTCGCCCGTGATCGCCGCGCCTGTCCAGCCCCACTGGTGGGCGTCGTCGTTGATCCGGGTCCAGCTCGCGCCCTTGTCGGTGGAGCGGAAGATGCCCCGCGCCCCGCCGATCTTCGCGCTCGTGAACAGCGTCTGGTACGACGCGCCGCTCGCCGCCTTGCCGAAGCCGATGGTGTCGGCCTGCTCGACGCCCGCCAGCTTGGTGAAGGACGTGCCCCCGTTGGTCGAGTGCCACAGCCCGTACGCGCCGTCGCTCGCTCCGCCCGCCAGCCAGACGTCGCCCTTAGTACCGGGCAGCGCCTTGAAGCGCACGCTGTCACCGCTGGGCAGACCCGTGGCCGAGGAGGCGGTGAAGGTGGCACCGCCGTCCGAACTCACGTAGAACTTGCCGGACTTGAAGCCGTAGAAGGTCTTCGGGTCGACCCGGTCCGACTCCACGACGGCGCCCGCCGGGATCCCGGCCGACGCCGACCACGAGGACCCGAAGCCCGTCGAGTACCGCACGCCCGTCCCCGCCGGACTCCACACGAACCGGCTGCCGTCCGCGGCGGCCGCGACCGTCCCGCCGCCGCTCACGCCCGACGGATCCGTGCCGGCGAACCAGTTGGCGCCGTTGTCGGTCGAGAAGGCGACGTGCGCGCCCGAGTCCGTGTCGCCGACCCGCACCACCGTGTTCGGGTTGGTCTCGGCGAAGTCCAGACTGGTGCTCGTGGTGAAGGTGGGGGAGGTGAACATCATCGACGGGACCTTCGTCAGGTCCGTGTGCCGGAAGCCGCCGAGGTCGCCCAGCGCGCTGAGCAGCGGTGCTCCGGAGGGCGGGGAGGCCAGGTCGTTCACCGCCGTCTCCTCCAGGCCCTGCACCATCGGGCGCACGGCGAACTGGCCGCCGCTGTCCCACTTGGTGAGGTTCTCGGTGCCGTAGATCGTCGCGCCCGTGCCGTACATCATCCGGTTGGAGTCGAACGGGTCGATCTCCAGCGCCTCCGTCATCCACCCGAGTTTCGGGGCCTGTTCGGGCGGTGAGGGGTTGGCGCCGAAGCTCAGCCAGGGCGTGGACGACACGTCCATCGTGTAGCGGTTGGCGCGGTTCGGGTACGACGTGTAGTCCCACGCCTGCGTCCAGCTCGCGCCGTTGTTGGTGGAGCGGAAGATCTGCGTGTCCGGCCACCAGGAGCTGTAGGCCGTCGCCATCACCGTGCCCGGGTGCTGCCGGTCGAGCGTCAGACCGCTGAAGCCGTAGTAGGTGTCGGCCACGGCGACCGGGCTGATGTTCGTCCAGGTGCCGGTCGCGGTCGCGTACCGCCACAACTGGCCCTTGCCGCCGTCGTAGGGTCCGCCCGTGTCGCTGTAGGCGAGGTACAGGTAGCCGTTCTTCGCGTCCAGGACGCCCTTGTGGGCCAGGTACCCGGTCGGCTGCCCCGGCAGCCGCTGCCAGGTCGCGCCCGCGTCCGTGGAGCGGTACACCGCGTTGTCCTTGTCGGCGACCCCGGCGTAGACGGTCTTCGTCGCGTTGCCGGAGGTGCCGGTGGACTCGTCGAAGGTGACCCAGACGACGCCCTGGTTGTCGCTGGCGTATCCGGACGTGTCGCTCGGGTCCTGCGCGTAGTTGCCCGGGTTGGTGAAGCTCGTGACCCGCGACCAGGTCGCCCCCGAGTCCGTCGAACGCCACAGGCCCTTGCCGCTGGGCGCGCCCAG
Source organism: Streptomyces sp. NPDC088817 (assembly GCF_044750345.1). Classification (NCBI taxonomy): domain Bacteria; kingdom Bacillati; phylum Actinomycetota; class Actinomycetes; order Kitasatosporales; family Streptomycetaceae; genus Streptomyces; species Streptomyces sp. NPDC088817. The sequence goes on along the minus strand of NZ_JBIVJN010000018.1, from coordinate 88,548 downwards.
GTACAGCACGCTGTTCTTGTTCGGGTCGATCGCCAGCCGCTCGCCCATGCCGCGGCCGGGCATGTTGCCGCCGAGCTTGAACGGCAGGTCGGCCTTCTTCCAGCTCGCGCCCCGGTCGGTGGAGCGCAGCACGGCGCCGTTGCCCGGGTCCCAGCTGTTGGTGTACGTGCCGACGGCCGCGTACACCCGGTCGGGGGCGGCGGAGTCGGAGGCGAGGGAGACGACGCCGGTGTGCCCCCAGTCGTCCCAGCCGACCGAGTCGAGCAGCGGGGTCCAGGTCTTCGTCGACTGCTGCCAGCGGTAGGCGCCGCCGATGTCGGTGCGGGCGTAGACCAGGTTCTTCTCGCTGCGGTTGAAGACGATGCCGGGGACGAAGCCGCCCCCGTCGATACGGGCGTTCTTCCAGGTGTACGTGTCGGCCGCGACCGCGGCCGGTGCGGCGGGCCGGGCCACCGCGGACGGGGCGCCGGCGAGCAGTCCGGCGGCGAGGGCGAACACGGCCGTGAGCACACGTCCGGTGCGGGGCGTTCTTCGCACGGTGGGGCTCCTCTCGACGGAGGGCGGAAGGCGGGAAACCGGAGCGGGAGGGGGAGCGGGAGGATGTGACGACCGGGCGGCTCCCCCCGTGAGGGAGCCGCCCGGTCGGGGGCCCGTCGGCGGATGACGGGACCCGGTACACGGAGCGTTCAGCGGGGACTTATTCGAGGAGCTCCGCGTACGAACCCATGGCGAGCGCGATGTCCGCCTGCGCCCAGAACCGGTGGTAGGTGAAGCTGGGGGCCGCGCCGCCCTTCAGATAGGCCTCGATCTTCGACCAGGCCGGGTCGTTCTTGTAGAAGGAACGGAGGGAGCTGAACGTCGACGAGGAGTCGATCTTGTCGCCGTTCGGCATGGTGCCGGTCCAGCCGCTGGGCACGTACACCTTGTCGCCGAAGCGGCTGTAGTCGGTGCGGGTCTCCGGGACGGCGATGCCCAGGCTGTCCTGGTTGTTGTTCCACATGCCGTCCAGCAGCGCCTTCGCCGTCGACTTCGCGTTCGCGTCACCGGACCTGGCGGCGTAGTACGTCAGGGTCTTGGCGTACGAGGCCGCCACACCGACGTCGTTGGTGTAGTCGGCGACGGTGACGTGCAGCGAGTTGTTCGCGCCGGGGGAGGAGGCGTTCCAGGTGTCCGGCTGCCCCGACCACTTGAGGGTGGAGGGGATCTGGAAGGTGCCGTTCGGGTTGACCGTGGTCTTGGACAGCGCCCACTTGACCCACTTGTCGAGCACCGTCTTGGCGGCGGCGTCACCCGTCTGCTGGTAGTACTCGGCGACCCGCTCCATCGACCAGGTCTGGAAGCCGAACCACTGGTTGGACGGCGGGTCGTGGTAGACGGGCTGCCAGTCGTAGTACATGCCGTAGAAGGTCGGCGTGCCGGCCGGCGGGGTCGCGTAACGGCCCTGCCAGCTGTTGGTCGCGCCGCCCGCGATGGCGCCCTCGGAGGACTGGAGCCACCGGTAGAACTCCAGTTGCCGCGTGAGCGACTTGCTCCAGTCGGCCGCGCCCGTCGAGGACTTGGGCTTCAGGTCGGCGTTGCTGCTCAGGGCGTACGCCGCGAGCGGGTTCTGGTAGCCGCCGTGGACGTGGCTGGAGCCGATGCGCCAGGCCCAGCCCGCCGAGGTGTCGGTGGCGCCGCCCCAGGCGTAGTACCAGGAGAGCAGGTAGTGCGAGGCGTCCTTGCCGGTGCCGGCCGGGCAGGAGGAGGCCCCGACACAGTTGCCGATCTTCTTGAAGTACTTGTCGTACATCGAGTACCGCAGGTAGTCGCCCATCTTCGCCGCCTTGGCGACGGTGGCCGACACATCGGCGCTCTTGCCCTGCGCCTTGGCCCACAGGTCCGCCCAGTACGCCGCCTGGACGGCACGTGCGTCGGCGTCGGGGGCGTCGGTGAACTTCCACTGCTTGGCGTAGGAGGAGTCCCCGGTGAACAGGTCCAGGTAGCCGTTCTTGCCGCCGTACTTGAAGGCGTCGCAGGTGGGCTGCGGCACCGTCTCCCAGACCGACTCCTCGGGGCCGCGCTGGAAGGTGTTGATGTACGACGGGCCCTTGGCCGTGGGGCCGGCCTCGCACTGGCCGCCCGGCGTGTTGCCGTAGCCGTAGACGTTGTCGACGTCCTCGATCCAGTGCATGCCGTAGATGTCGTCCGTGCCGTACGCGGACTTCAGCTCACCCGCGATCGGGTCGGAGCCCACCGACACACCGGTGTCCAGCTTCGCCGGGTACTCGTTGGGCGTGTCGTACTCGGGCGCGTACGTCGCCGGCTTCGAGGCCGTGTAGAAGGAGTTGGTCGCCTGGTCGGCGTGGGTGGGGATCATGTACTTCTCCATGATTCCCCAGGCGCCGTTGAACTTCGACCAGTCGCCCGTCACCTTGCCGTACATGGCCTGCAGCCAGAGAAGGTAGCTGTACGCCTCCGACGTGGTCTCGTGACCGTGGTCGGGCGCCTCCACGATCAGCGTCTCCACCGAGTGGTAGGGGATGCCGTCGGGGGAGAAGTAGCCGTTCGCCGGGTTGGTGATCTTCCCGTACAGGTCCAGGAAGCGGGCGTCGTACGCCTTCGAGCCCGCCAGCTCCGTCACGGTGACCGTGGCCTTGGTGTAGCCGGTCGCCGAGGCGGTGAAGACCGCCGAGCCGGTGCCGCTGGAGTCCGCGGTGATGGTCACCTTCTGCGCGGTGTTCCAGTTGGACGTCGTGAAGGTGAGTGAGGAGCCGCCGGTCACGGACAGGCCCGTGTTGCCGGAGGTGCGGGAGGTGCTCACCGTCACGTTGGCGCTGGGCTGGTTCGACAGCTTGACGTCGAAGGTGCCCGTCTTGCCCTGCTGGACGCCCAGCTGGGTGGGCGAGACGACCACGGCGGGGCCCGAGGCGACCGTGATGCCGACCGGTGTGGACGGCGCGGAGGCGCCGAGGCTGTCGTAGGCCTTGGCCACCAGGGAGTGACTGCCCGCGGCCAGGTTCGAGACGGAGAGCGTGTACGGCGCCGTGGTGGCGGTCCCCAGCAGCGTCGTGTCGTCGTAGAACTCGACCTTGGTGATGCTCGCCTTGTCGGCCGCCGCGGCGGTCGCCGCGAGCGGCACCGCGGCACCCTGGGTGTAGACCGCGCCCGGGGCCGGGCTGGTCAGCACCGTCACCGGGGGCTGGTGCGCGCCGGCGCAGGTGGTGCCGTTGACCGCGAAGCTCGTCGGGGCCGCGTTGGTGCCGCTGTAGCTGAACTGGGCACCGGTGTTCACGGCGGCGCCGGCGGCGACCGTCCCGTTGTACGACTCGTTCTTCACGGTGACCGTCTGGCCGGACTGCGACCAGATGCCGTTCCAGCCGTTGCTGAGCTTCTGGTTGCCCGAGTAGCCGTAGGTGAGGGTCCAGCCGTTGATGGTGTCCGTGCCGCGGTTGGTGATGGTCAGGTCCGCGGTGAAGCCGGAGCCCCAGTCGTTGGTCTTGTAGTCAACGCTGCACTGCAGGGCCGCCGCGTGCGCGGTGGTCGACCCCGTAGCCAGCATGGTGAGTGGAAGCGCGAGGGCCGCCACGGTGGCGGTCCACAGCCGCCGCACGCCGCGGCGTCTGCGTCGGGGATGCATGTGCTGGTTCCTCCTTGCGGCTCGGGGGAGGTGGGGGAGGAGCGTCAAGCCGTGAACCAGTGGGAGCGCTCCCATAGTGCGGAAGGGTGTCCAGGGGGTCAAGGTCCTTGAAGAGTCGAAAAGATTCGACGCAGCTCAACCCCCTTCAATAGATGCTGAGTTGAGGAAGTTCGACAAAAGTTCGCACACCCTCTGTCCTTCGCCGTCACTTGCCGCTACCTTCACTCGAACCAGTGGGAGCGATTCCATCAGTCGACGCGGCCGTCACGGCGCGCCAGAGCTGCAAGGAGTCGCTCATGCGACACCCCCCGCGTTCAGTCCTTTTAGGCATCGCCGGTGCGGTCGCGCTCGTCGGGAGCGTGGTCGTGCCGGCGGTCACGGCGCACGGAGCCGCACCCGCGTGCACGGTGGAGTACACCGTCACCAATCAGTGGGACGCCGGCTTCCAGGGCGACGTGAAGATCACCAACAACCAGGCTCCGCTGAGCAGTTGGAGTCTGACCTTCGACTTCGCCGGCGGGCAGAAGGTCACGCAGGGCTGGAACGCCAAGTGGTCCCAGTCCGGCACGAAGGTGACCGCCGCCAACGAGAGCTACAACGGCTCTCTCGGCACCGGCGCGAGCGTCAGCGCGGGCTTCCTCGGCTCCAAGTCGGGGAGCAACCCCGTGCCGACGACGTTCAAGCTCAACGGCACCACCTGCAACGTCGACTCGGGCCCGTCCACACCTCCGACGGACCCGCCGCCGACCGGTGACGGCAAGGCACCCGCCCTGCACGTCTCCGGCACCAAGCTGGTCGACGCCGCCGGGAACAACCGCCGGCTGCTGGGCGTCAACCGCTCCGGCGGCGAGTTCATGTGCGTCCAGGGCTACGGCATCTGGGACGGTCCCGTGGACGACGCCGCGATCAAGGCGATCGCCGACTGGAAGGCGAACGTCGTCCGCATCCCGCTCAACGAGGAGTGCTGGCTGGGTCTTTCCAACATCAAACCCGAGTACGCGGGTGCCAACTACATCAACGCGGTCAAGGAGCTGGTGGCCCGCGTCGAGGCGCACGGCATGACGCCGATCGTCGAGCTGCACTGGACCTACGGCCAGTACACCGGCAACTCGGCGGGCTGCTCCGACGTGCACGCCACCTGCCAGAAGCCGATGCCCGACGCCCAGTACACGCCGTCGTTCTGGTCCTCGGTCGCCAGTACCTTCAAGGGTGACCAGGCCGTCGTCTTCGACCTGTTCAACGAGCCCTATCCGGACCGGGCGACCTCCAGCCTCACGGACGCCTGGAAGTGCTGGCGCGACGGCGGCACCTGCCCCGGCATCGGGTACAAGGTCGCCGGCATGCAGAGCCTGGTCGACGCGATCCGCGGCGCCGGGGCGAAGAACGTCGTCCTCGCCGGCGGTCTCGCGTACTCCAACGACCTCGGCCAGTGGCTCACCTACCGGCCCAGCGACCCGGCGGGCAATCTGGGCGCTTCCTACCACGTCTACAACTTCAACACCTGTTCCAGCGCGAGCTGCTGGAACTCCACCCTCGTCCCGGTCGCGGCCCAGGTGCCGCTGGTGGCCGGGGAGATCGGCGAGAACACCTGCTCGCACGGGTTCATCGACCAGGTCATGAAGTGGTTCGACGACCGCGGCCTGTCCTATCTGGGCTGGACCTGGAACACCTGGGACTGCGCCTCCGGGCCGTCCCTCATCTCCGCCTTCGACGGCACGCCCACGGCGTTCGGCGCCGGGCTGCGCGACCATCTGCGCGCCCTCAGTCCGTGAGCCCTCTTCGCGAGCCCCAGTCCGCACGTCCCTGTCCGAAAGTCCCGCAACCGCACATCAGGTTCGACAGAAGGAGCAACTCGCACTCATGAGCCGTACCAGAACATCGATACTCGCCGCCATGGCACTGGTGGCCGGCGCCACGGGAACGGCGCTGACCGCCGCACCCGCCAGCGCCGCGGTCCCCTGTACCGTCGACTACAAGGTCAACCAGTGGGACAGCGGCTTCACCGCCGATGTCACCGTCAAGAACAACGGTGCCGCCAAGTCGAGTTGGTCACTGAAGTGGACCTACGCCGGTAACCAGAAGGTCACCAGCTTCTGGAACGCGAAGGTCAGCCAGAGCGGCGCCAACGTCACCGCGGCCAACGAGACCTACAACGCCAGCCTGCCGAGCGGCGGTTCCGTCAACTTCGGCTTCCAGGGCACCTACAGCGGCACCAACGCGATCCCGGCCTCCTTCAGCCTCGACGGCGTCACCTGCAACGTCGACAACGGCGGTGGCAACCCCGGCGGAGGTGACCCGGGCGGCGGCGACCCCGGTGGCGGCAACCCCGGCGGCGGCAACGGAAGCCGCGTCGACAACCCGTACGTCGGCGCCAAGGTGTACGTGAACCCGGAGTGGTCCAAGAAGGCCGCCGCCGAGCCCGGCGGCACCAGGGTCTCCAACCAGCCCACCGGCGTCTGGCTCGACCGCATCGCCGCGATCAACGGCGTGAACGGCGGCATGGGCCTGCGCGCCCACCTCGACGAGGCCCTGAAGCAGAAGGGCACCGGCGAAGAGGTCATCCAGGTCGTCGTCTACGACCTGCCGGGACGCGACTGCGCGGCCCTCGCCTCCAACGGCGAGCTCGGCCCGACGGAGATCGACAAGTACAAGACGCAGTTCATCGACCCGATCGCGGCCATCCTCGGCGACTCCAAGTACTCCTCGCTGCGGATCGTCACCACCATCGAGATCGACTCGCTGCCGAACCTGGTCACCAACACCAGCGGCCGCGCCACCGCCACACCGCAGTGCGACACCATGAAGGCCAACGGCAACTACGTCAAGGGCGTCGGCTACGCACTGGCCAAGCTCGGCAAGATCCCGAACGTCTACAACTACATCGACGCCGGGCACCACGGCTGGATCGGCTGGGACGACAACTTCGGTCCGTCGGCCGACATCTTCAAGCAGGCGGCCACCAGTGAGGGCGCGTCCGTCAACGACGTGGCCGGCTTCATCACCAACACGGCCAACTACAGTGCCCTGAAGGAGAACAACTTCTCGATCACCGACCAGGTCAACGGCGTCTCGGTGCGCCAGTCCAAGTGGGTGGACTGGAACCAGTACGTCGACGAGCTGTCGTTCGCGCAGGCCTTCCGCAACAAGCTCGTCTCGGTCGGCTTCAGCTCCAACATCGGCATGCTGATCGACACCTCCAGGAACGGCTGGGGAGGATCGGCGCGTCCGGCCGGTCCGGGTGCCAAGACCAGCGTGGACACCTACGTCGACGGCGGGCGCTACGACCGGCGCATCAACACGGGCAACTGGTGCAACCAGGCGGGAGCCGGTCTCGGCGAGCGTCCGAAGGCGGCACCGGCCGCGGGCATCGACGCCTACGTGTGGATGAAGCCCCCGGGGGAGTCCGACGGTTCCAGCTCGGCCATCGCGAACGACGAGGGCAAGGGCTTCGACCGCATGTGCGACCCGACCTACGGCGGCAACGCCCGCAACAACAACAGCATGTCGGGCGCGCTGCCGAACGCTCCGGTGTCCGGGCACTGGTTCTCCGCCCAGTTCCAGGAGCTGATGAAGAACGCCTACCCGGCGCTGTAGTGACCCGCTCATGAGCCGTCGATCCACCGGGGCCGGTCCTGCCGGCCGGTCCCGGCGGACGGCTCCCTCCCCGCGGCCGGGGGGCACCCGCCCCCCGGCCGCACCTTTCCGTCCGGCTCCCTTCCCCCTCTTCTCCAGCTCTCCCTTTTGCGGCCTCGGCAACAGGAGTGGCCCTCTCCAGGTGCGTCGGCGCAGGCTGACCGCACCGGACGAGAGAGGCTGATCGCATGGCGCACCTACCCCACGAACACCACGGCCACCAGGAGGCCCACCCCGGCGGGCACGGCCATCACGGCCACGGTTCGACCGACATCGACTGGGGCGTCATGGCTCCGCACCTGGAGGCCCAGGCGGAGCTGTTCACGCCCCTGTACCGGACGGTCATGGAGTGGCTGGGGGAGAAGGTGCCCGAGCCCGGCCTGGTCGTCGACGCCGGCAGCGGGCCGGGCGTGGTCTCCTGCCTCTTCGCCGAGGCGTTCCCGGGTGCGCGGGTCGTCGCGGTGGACGGCTCCGAACCGCTCCTCGAGCGGGCCCGGGCCCGTGCCGCCCGCCTCGGCCTGGCCGACCGGCTCCGCACGCTCACCGGTGAACTCCCCGGCGTACTGGACGAGTTGGAGTATCCGGCGGATCTGCTGTGGGCCGGCAACAGCCTGCACCACCTGGGCGACCAGCGGGCCGCCCTCGCCGCGTTCGCCGAGCGGCTTGCGCCCGGCGGCACGCTCGCCCTGCTGGAGGGCGGCCTGCCCACCCGGTTCCTGGCCCGTGACATCGGCATCGGCCGGCCCGGCCTCCAGGCCCGGATCGACGTGGTGCAGGAGGACTGGTTCGCGCGCATGCGGGCCGAACTGCCGGACTCGGTAGCCGAGACCGAGGACTGGCCGGCGCTGCTGGGGTCCGCGGGCCTCCGGCCCGCCGGCACCCGCAGCTTCCTGCTCGACCTGCCCGCCCCGGTCTCCGACCCGGTCCGCGCCTATGTGGCCGCCGAACTGGACCGGCTCCGCGAGGCCCTGGAGGGCGGCATCGGCGCCGAGGACCGTGCCACCCTCGACCGGCTCCTCGACCCCGCGGACGAGGCGAGCGTGCACCGCAGGAGCGACGTCTTCGTGCTCAAGGCGTACACCGTGTACACGGCGGTACGGGCCGCCTGAGCAGGACGGGCCCGGCGACCGCGCGCTGCCGGGCCCCGACTCAGTCGCCGGCGACGAACTCCTTCGCCAGTTTCTCGCCCAGGGCGACGGCCGCGCTGTGGCTCTCGATCGGCGAGACCCGGGAGTTCTTGAACAGGATGTAGGTCACCCCGGAGTCCACGCCGCCGGTGGCCGGGTCCGGGTTGATGCCGAGGGCCTCGGCGGTGGCGTACGAGGCCTCGCCGATGATGTTCGAGGGGCCGGTGTCGCCGACGACCGCGTACGCGACCCGGTCGCCGTGGATCACGGCCACCACGCCGCCGCCCTTGATGCCGGCCTCGGCGTAGTCCCAGACGGCGCTCGCGCTCGGCACCACCACGTACGGCAGCGACTCCGCCTCCAGCGGCCGGCCGTCGGACCGGTGGAAGGCCGTGTCGTCGTGGAACCAGGGATCGCTGGTCTCGTTGCAGTGGGTGGTGCGCACGCCGTCGCAGTCGATGTCCATGTCGGCCTTCCAGAACACCGCGCCGTCCGCGTCGCACACCGGGACCGTGGCCGGAGCCCCCTCGTCCGTGCGGTACTTGCCGTGGGAGATCTGCCGGCAGGCCGTCACCTTGGCGAGCAGCTCGGCGGCGCCGACCGAGCCCTCCCTGACAGGCCGCGGCTCCCCGCCGCCGGAGGCGTGTGCGGGCGCCGTTCCGGTGGTGAGCAGGGCGGCGCTCATGGCCGCGGCGAGCGGCGGTCTTCGTATGCGCACGGGGGAGGCCCTTCTGTCAGGTCTGTCAGGAAAGTTCCTTGCCTGCGGCGCGTCCCGGTGACGACGCGCGGTGCGTCCCGAACCGCCGGGCGGCGGACCGGGACGCACCGCGCCCGGTGCGGTCAGACCACGCCGAACGTCGCCGGGTCCGGGCCCAGGCGCCGGTCCTCGTTCAGGGCGCTGATCGCCGCGAGGTCCTCGTCGTCCAGACTGAAGCCGAAGACGTCGATGTTCTCCCGGATCCGGGAGGGGGTCACCGACTTCGGGATCACGATGTTGCCGAGCTGGAGATGCCAGCGCAGCACGATCTGCGCGGGCGTGCGGTTGTGCTTCTGCGCGATCGCCACGATCGCCGGAACCTCCAGCAGGCCCTTGCCCTGGCCGAGCGGCGACCAGGCCTCCGTGGCGATGCCCTGCTCCGCGTGGTACGCGCGGGCGGCGTGCTGCTGGAGGTGCGGGTGCAGCTCGATCTGGTTGACCGCCGGGATCACCGAGGTCTCGGCGATCAGGCGGTCCAGGTGCTCGGGAAGGAAGTTGGAGGTGCCGATCGCCCGGACGCGCCCGTCGGCGAGCAGCTCCTCGAACGCCTTGTACGAGTCGGTGAACTTCCCCCGGGCCGGCGTCGGCCAGTGGATCAGGTACAGGTCCACGTACTCCAGGCCGAGCTTGGCGAGCGACGCGTCGAAGGCGCGCAGCGTGGAGTCGTATCCGTGGTCGCTGTTCCAGAGCTTGGTGGTGACGAAGACCTCCTCGCGGGGGATCCCGGAGGCGGCGATGGCCTTGCCGGTGCCCTCCTCGTTGCCGTAGATCGCCGCTGTGTCGACGCTTCGGTACCCGGCCTCCAGTGCGGTGGCGACGGCCCGCTCCGCCTCGTCGTCCGGCACCTGCCAGACTCCGAAGCCCAGCTGGGGCATCTCGACGCCGTTGTTGAGGATGATCGGGGGGACCTTGCTGCTCACGAGCTTCTCGATCCTTCGTTTGTCGTCCGGTGTTGCACCCATCGTCAACGATCACGAGCCGTACCGCATTCCTGGTCGCCCGTTCCGGCCGGAACCGGCCCGGGCGGTGCGGGCCCCGCTCAGACCTGGTACAACGCCTCCACCTCGGCGGCGTACGCGTTCTCGATGGCCTTGCGCTTGAGCTTCAGGGACGGGGTCAGCAGACCGTGCTCCTCGGTGAACGGCTGGGCGAGGACGCGGAAGGTGCGGATCGACTCCGCCTGGGAGACCAGTGTGTTGGCGGCGACCACCGCACGGCGGACCTCGGTCTCCAGATCGGGGTCGTGCACCAGCCGGGCCGCCGGCATCCGCGGTTTCCCGCGCATCCGGAGCCAGTGCTCGACGGCCTCCTGGTCGAGGGTGACCAGCGCGGCGACGTAGGGGCGGTCGTTGCCGACGACGATGCACTGGGAGATCAGCGGATGGTCGCGCACCCGCTCCTCCAGCAGTCCCGGCGCCACGCTCTTGCCGCCGGAGGTCACCAGGATCTCCTTCTTGCGGCCGGTGATCGTCAGATAGCCGTCCTCGTCGAGGGAGCCGAGGTCGCCGGTGGCCAGCCAGCCGTCGTGCAGGGCCTCGTCGGTGGCCTTCTCGTTGTTGAGGTAGCCCTGGAAGACGTTGGCGCCGCGCAGCCAGATCTCGCCGTCGCCGGCGATGTGCACGGTGGCGCCCGGGACGGGCTGCCCGACCGTGCCGTAGCGGGTGAGTCCGGGCGGGTTGGCGGTGGCCGCCGCGGTGGACTCGGTCAGCCCGTAGCCCTCGTAGATCTGCACGCCGGCGCCCGCGAAGAACAGGCCGAGCCGGCGGTCCATCGCCGAGCCGCCGGACATCGCGTTGCGGATCCTGCCGCCCATCGCGGCGCGGACCTTGGAGTACACGAACGTGTCGAAGAACTGGTGCTGCATCCGCAGGCCGGCCGAGGGCCCCGGGCCGATGCCCCACGCCTTGGCCTCGACGGCGTCCGCGTACTTCACCGCGACCTCGACGGCCTTCTCGAACGGCCCGTCCCTGCCCTCCTTCTCCGCCTTGCGGCGGGCCGCGCCGAACACCTTCTCGAAGATGTACGGCACCGCCAGGATGAAAGTCGGCCGGAACGCCTGGAGGTCGGGCAGCAGCGCGGAGGCGCTGAGCTGCGGCTGATGGCCGAAACGGACCTTGCCGCGGATCGCGGCGACCTCCACCATCCGGCCGAAGACATGGGCGAGCGGCAGGAACAGCAGCGTCGCCGCCTCGTCGCCCTTCCTGCTGTGGAACACCGGCTCCCAGCGTTCGATCACCGTGTCCGACTCGTACATGAAGTTGCCGTGCGACAGGACGCAGCCCTTGGGCCGGCCGGTGGTGCCGGAGGTGTAGACGACGGTCGCGACGGAGTCCGGGGTGACCGCCTCACGGTGCCGGTGCACCACGGCGTCGTCGATGTGCGCGCCCGCGTCGTAGAGCCGCTGCACGACGCCGGTGTCGAGCTGCCACAGCAGGCGCAGCCGCGGCAGCCGGTCGATGACGGTGGCGATCGTCATCGCGTGCTCCTCGTGCTCCACGACCGCCGCCGTGACCTCCGCGTCGTACAGCGCCCAGAAACACTGCTCCGCCGAGGAGGTGGGGTAGAGGGGCACCACCTGGGCGCCGATCGTCCACAGCGCGAAGTCGAACAGCGTCCACTCGTACCGGGTACGGGACATGATCGCGACGCGGTCGCCGAAGCGGATGCCCTGCGACAGCATCCCCTTGGCGAGGGCCAGTACCTCGTCGCGGAACTCGGCGGAGGTCACGTCCCGCCATCCGCCGAACTCGTCCTTGCGGCCGAGCGCGATGTGGAGCGGGTCGTCCTGGGCATGCTGGAAGACGACGTCGGCCAGTCCGCCCACCGGCGGTGGCAACGTCGACGGAGGGCTGGTGAACTCGCGCAAACCACGCTCCCGTTCCTTGTGACGCTCCGCACAGCGCCGTGAAAGCTACCCCAGCGTGGCGGGGGCGACAGGGCCCGCGAAGGCCTCCGGCGCCCCCGCGGACGCCGGAAAATGCGCTCACAAGGGGAAGGGTCGGACAGGTTTTCCTACGGATGAGTAAGGTTCGGTGCCGTTTTCTCCACCGAATCTGTACTGCCCGCTTACGGCCCCCGGGGCGAGCCGGTCCGGCCAGGGGCGCGTTTCAGCCGACGCCGTGCCGGTGGAGGCGGTCGCCGCTGGAGAGGATGGCCGTGGCCAGGGCGTCGGCGGCGTGGTGGGGCGTGTCGTGGCGGCGGCCGTGGACGAGGACGAAGTCGACCCCGCCCAGTTCCGGCAGGTCCGCGCGGTCCGGGACGCGTACCAGACCCGGCGGGATCAGGCCGCGGGAGTGCGCCATCACGCCCAGGCCCGCGCGGGCGGCGGCGATCAGGCCGTTGAGGCTGCCGCTGGTGCAGGCGACGCGCCACGGCCGGCCCTGGCGCTCCAGGGCCTCCAGGGCGAGGGCGCGGGAGATGCCGGGCGGCGGGTAGACGATCAGCGGCACCGGCCGGTCGGGGTCCAGGCGCAGCCGCTCGGCGCCGATCCAGACCATCCGGTCGTGCCAGACCGGTTCGCCGGCCGGGTCCTCGGGGCGCCGCTTGGCCAGCACCAGGTCGAGCTTTCCGGCGGCGAGCCGCTCGTGCAGGATGCCCGACAGTTCCACCGTCAGCTCCAGGTCGACCTCGGGATGCTCCGAGCGGAAGCCCGCCAGGACCTCCGGCAGCCGGGTCAGCACGAAGTCCTCCGAAGCGCCGAACCGCAGTCGGCCGCGCACCCGGGCGCCCGTGAAGAACGCCGTCGCCTGCTCGTGCACCTGGAGGATCCGGCGCGCGAAGCCCAGCATCGCCTCGCCGTCCTCGGTCAGCTCCACCGAGTGGGTGTCCCGGGCGAACAGCGGCCTGCCGGTCGCGTCCTCCAGTCGGCGTACGTGCTGGCTGACGGTCGACTGACGCAGCCCGAGCCGCCGGGCGGCTCCCGTGAAGCTGAGGGTCTGGGCCACGGTCAGGAAGGTGCGCAGCTGGGCGGGGTCGTACACGAGGCCCACGGTACACCGGCCATCACGAGACGTGATGACAGTTAGAGCCGTATGACGGTTTCCCGATCAGCGCGGTGAGGAGCACGATGAACCGGGGACCCGTGGTCCCGTAGCCGACGGGCTTGTCGCTGCCCGTACCGACCCGCACAGCACGAGCAAGTGGAGCACCGTGAAACGTCTGCGCCGCACGAACCTGCCGATCGACCCGTACATCCTCCTGCTGCTGGCGACGGTGGGCATCGCGGCGCTCCTCCCCGCAAGCGGCGCGGCCGCCCATGTGGCCTCGGGCGCCTCGACCGCCGCGATCGCCCTGCTGTTCTTCCTCTACGGCGTCCGTCTCTCCACCCGCGAGGCACTGGACGGCCTGAAGCACTGGCGGCTGCACGTCACGGTCCTGGCCTGCACCTTCGTGGCGTTCCCGCTGCTCGGCCTCGCCGCCCGCGGACTCGTCCCGATGCTGCTGAACCAGCCTCTCTACCAGGGCCTGCTCTTCCTCACCCTGGTCCCGTCGACCATCCAGTCGTCGATCGCGTTCACCTCCATCGCCCGCGGCAACGTGCCCGCCGCGATCTGCGCCGGCTCCTTCTCCTCGCTGGTCGGCATCATCCTCACCCCGCTGCTCGCGGCCGTGCTGCTCGGCAACGGCGGCGGCGGCTTCTCCGGGCACTCGCTGGTCACGATCGTGCTGCAACTGCTCGTGCCGTTCGTCGCCGGGCAACTGCTCAGGCCGTGGATCGGAGGCTTCGTCGCCCGGCACAAGAAGGTGCTCGGGCTGGTCGACCGCGGCTCGATCCTGCTCGTCGTCTACACCGCGTTCAGCGAGGGCGTGGTGCGCGGCATCTGGCACCAGGTCAGTCCCGCCCGGCTCGGCGGGCTGCTGGTCGTCGAGGCCCTGCTGCTGGCCGTGATGCTCGCCCTGACCTGGTACGGCGCCCGGGCCCTCGGCTTCTCCCGCGAGGACCGCATCGCCGTGCAGTTCGCCGGCTCGAAGAAGTCACTGGCCTCCGGACTGCCCATGGCGAGCGTCCTGTTCGGCGCCCACGCCTCGCTCGCCGTGCTGCCGCTGATGGTCTTCCACCAGATGCAGCTCATGGTGTGCGCGGTGATCGCCAAGCGCCGGGCGCGCGACCCCGAGGCGCGGCAGGAGACCGCCGGGCAGGCACCGGCCGCGGCGTCACGCGCGGCGGCGGCCGGTACGGCGAACCCGCCCGGCTGACACCCGCCGCGCCGCCGGATGCGACGGCCCCGGGCTCAGCCCTGGGCGGCCGCTTCCCGCAGGGTGATCCGCTTCTCGCCCGCGTACACGTTCATGGAGCTGCCCCGCAGGAAGCCGACCAGCGTCAGTCCCGTCTCCGCGGCCAGGTCCACCGCCAGGGACGACGGCGCCGAGACGGCCGCCAGGACGGGGATGCCCGCCATGACGGCCTTCTGCGCCAGTTCGAAGGACGCGCGGCCGGAGACCAGCAGGATGCTGCGGGACAGCGGCAGGCCGCCCTGCTGCAGGGCGCGGCCGACCAGCTTGTCGACCGCGTTGTGCCGGCCCACGTCCTCCCGTATGTCCAGCAGCTCACCGTCCTCGTCGAACAGGGCCGCCGCGTGCAGCCCCCCGGTGCGGTCGAAGACGCGCTGGGCGGCCCGCAGCCGGTCGGGCAGGCTCGCGAGCAGTTCGGGCCCGACCCGCAGCGGGGGCGCGTCGGAGATCGGCCAGCGGGCCGTCGTACGGACCGCGTCCAGACTCGCCTTGCCGCACAGGCCGCACGACGAGGTCGTGTACACATTGCGTTCGAGGGTGATGTCGGGCAGGACGACGTCCGGCGCGGTCCGCACATCCACCACGTTGTAGGTGTTCGAGCCGTCCACGGTCGCGCCCGCGCAGTACACGATGTTCAGCAGGTCGGACGCGGCGCCCAGCACGCCTTCGCTCACCAGGAAACCGGCCGCGAGCGCGAAGTCGTCACCCGGGGTGCGCATGGTGATCGCGAGCGGCTTGCCGTTCAGCCGGATCTCCAGCGGCTCCTCGGCGACCAGCGTGTCGGGGCGGGACGAGACGGCTCCGTCCCGGATGCGGATCACCTTGCGTCGTTCCGTGACTCGTCCCATGTCCTGATCAGCCCCGGTTCTGTGCGCTCTTCGGCCGAAGCGGCCCCGACGGCGTCAATTGTCCTGCACGTGCGGCGGTTCCGGGTGGTCAGGGCCGCCCCCGTCTGACGGAAGCCGACAAGCGGGGCCCGTCAATCCTGTGACTTCACCTGCCGCCCTACCCGTGAGTCACTGATCAGACTGGGGAATTCCCGCTACCCACGGCCATGAGGGGGATCACCCATGAACGGCTCGCGCATCACCGCCGTCGGTCACTACCAGCCCGCCAAGGTACTCACCAACGAGGACCTGGAGGGCATCGTGGCGACCAGCGACGAGTGGATCAGGAGCCGGGTGGGCATCCGGACCCGGCACATCGCCGGGCCCGACGAGCCGGTCGACGAGCTCGCCGCGCACGCCGCCGGCAAGGCCCTCGCGGCGGCCGGGCTCACGCCCGGCGACATCGACCTGGTGCTGGTCGCCACCTCCACGGCCACGGACCGCTCCCCGAACACCGCAGCCCGTGTCGCCGCCCGGCTCGGCGTGCCGCGGCCGGCCGCGATGGACGTCAACGTCGTGTGCGCGGGGTTCACCCACGCCCTGGCCACCGCCGACCACACCGTGCGGGCGGGCGCCGCGACCCGCGCCCTGGTCGTCGGCGCCGACAAGATGTCCGACGTGACCGACTGGACCGACCGCACGACCTGCGTGCTCGTCGGTGACGGAGCCGGGGCCGCCGTGGTCGAGGCCTGCCGGCCGGGCGAGGAGCCCGGGATCGGGCCGGTGCTGTGGGGCTCGGTGCCCGAGATGGGGCACGCGGTGCGGATCGAGGGCACGCCCCCGCGGTTCGCGCAGGAGGGACAGAGCGTCTACCGGTGGGCCACCACGCGGCTGCCGCCGCTGGCCCGGCAGGCCTGCGAGCGGGCCGGACTCGTGCCCGAGCAGCTCGCCGCGGTCGTCCTGCACCAGGCCAACCTGCGCATCATCGAGCCGCTCGCCGCGAAGCTCGGAGCCGTCAACGCCGTCATCGCCCGTGACGTCAGCGAGTCCGGCAACACCTCGGCCGCGAGCATCCCGCTGGCGCTGTCCAAGCTCATCGAGCGGGGCGAGGTGACCACCGGCGACCCGGTGCTGCTGTTCGGCTTCGGCGGCAATCTCTCGTACGCCGGGCAGGTCGTGCGCTGCCCCTGAGCGGAGGCCGCCGGGGTGGGCGCGAGTCCGGCGACGCGGCCCGGCGCGCCACCCTCCTGTATGGCCGGCGCCGCCAACTTTGTCCTGTCGGTGGGAAAAGTTGGCGGCAATCCATGCGCAACTTCTTCCCAGTTCCGGCAGTCGCTGCTACGTTCCTCTCTCAAGCAGGCGGCCAGGTGGCCGGAATTCCCGTGTGTGCAGGCCGAATTGAGGCGGGGAGGGGCACGTGAGACGTATGACGGCACGACCCGCCAACACCCATCAGGCCCGGCTGCTGAAGCTGCTGCGCGACGGGGGACCCAGCTCCCGGGCCCAGCTCGGCGACCGCGTCGAGCTGTCCCGGTCGAAGCTGGCCGTGGAGGTGGACCGGCTCCTGGAGACGGGACTGGTCGTCGCCGACGGACTCGCCGCCTCGCGCGGCGGCCGCCGCTCCCACAACGTCCGGCTCGCCCCCGAACTGCGCTTCCTGGGCGTCGACATCGGCGCGACCTCCGTCGACGTCGCGGTCACCAACGCCGAACTGGAGGTGCTCGGACACCTCAACCAGCCGCTGGACGTGCGCGAGGGACCCGTCGCGGTCTTCGAGCAGGTCCTCGCGATGGCCGCCAAGCTGCGGGCCTCGGGACTCGCGGAGGGCTACGACGGCGCCGGCATCGGCGTCCCCGGTCCCGTCCGCTTCCCCCAGGGCGTCCCCGTGGCGCCTCCGATCATGCCGGGCTGGGACGGCTTCCCCGTACGGGAGGCGCTCAGCCAGGAACTCGGCTGCCCGGTCATGGTCGACAACGACGTGAACCTCATGGCGATGGGGGAGCAGCACGCGGGCGTCGCCCGCTCCGTGGGGGACTTCCTCTGCGTCAAGATCGGCACCGGCATCGGCTGCGGCATCGTCGTCGGCGGCGAGGTCCACCGCGGTACGACCGGCAGCGCGGGCGACATCGGGCACATCCAGGCCGTGCCCGACGGACGTCCGTGCGTCTGCGGCAACCAGGGCTGCCTGGAGGCCCACTTCAGCGGCGCCGCCCTGGCCCGCGACGCGCTGGAGGCGGCCCAGCAGGGCCTGTCGGCCGAACTCGCGACGCGGCTGGAGGCCAACGGCGCCCTCACCGCCGTCGACGTGGCCGCCGCGGCCGCCGCGGGCGACGCCACCTCCCTCGGTCTGATCCGGGAGGGCGGCACCCGCACCGGCCAGGTCATCGCCGGACTCGTCTCCTTCTTCAACCCCGGGCTCGTGGTGATCGGCGGCGGGGTCACGGGCCTCGGCCACACCCTGCTCGCCGCGATCCGCACCCAGGTCTACCGCCAGTCGCTGCCCCTGGCGACCGGCAACCTGCCCATCGTCCTAGGCGAGTTGGGGCCCGCCGCCGGAGTCATCGGCGCGGCCCGGCTCATCAGCGACCACTTGTTCTCGCCGGCCTGACCGGCGCGCACCACCTCGCACCGTCCGGCACCATCCCGCACCACCGGTACGCCCCGCACCACCCGCACACAGCACGCACCACCACCGGCACGCCCCGCGTACATCAGCCCGCCCCGCGTACATCAGCACGCGCACATCAACCCCGCGTACACCAGCCACGCGTACGTCAGCCCTGCCCTGAGACCGGCCGTATCCGCCGAGGGGAACCACCATGGCTCCAGAACCACCCCTGCTCAGCATGTCCGGCATCACCAAGTCGTTCCCCGGAGTCCGCGCCCTGGACGGAGTCGACCTGGAGGTACAGGCCGGAGAGGTGCACTGCCTGCTCGGCCAGAACGGCGCCGGGAAGTCCACCCTCATCAAGGTCCTCGCCGGGGCCCACCAGCCCGACGACGGGACGATCGTCTGGCGGGGCGAGCCCACCACCCTCAAGTCCCCGATCGCCGCCATGAGTCTGGGCATCGCCACCATCTACCAGGAACTCGACCTGGTGGGACACCTGTCCGTGGCCGAGAACGTCTTCCTCGGCCACGAACCCACCACCGCCGGATTCGTCGTCCGCGGCCGCGAGGCCCGCTCCGCCACCACCGTCCTCCTCAAACGGCTCGGCCACCCCGAGATCGACCCGGGCCGGCTCGTCGGCGACCTCTCCGCCGCCCAGCAGCAGGTCGTCTCCATGGCCCGGGCCCTCTCCCACGACGTCCGGCTCATCGTGATGGACGAACCGTCCGCCGCCCTCGACCCGGACGAGGTCGACAACCTCTTCCGCATCGTCGGCGACCTCACCGCCGACGGCGTCGCCGTCGTCTACATCTCGCACCGCCTGGAGGAGATCCGCCGCATCGGCGACCGGGTCACCGTCCTCAAGGACGGCCGCGCCGTCGCCGGCGGACTGCCCGCCGAATCCACCCCGACCCGCGAGATCGTCTCCCTGATGACGGGCCGCAACGTCGAGTACGTCTTCCCGCCGCGCCCGCCGGCCGACACCCATCACCTCCCGCCCGTCCTCACCGTCGAAGGACTCGCCCGCGACGGCGAGTTCGCCCCCCTCGACCTCGAAGTGCGGCCCGGCGAGATCGTCGGCCTCGCCGGACTCGTCGGCTCCGGCCGCTCCGAGATCCTGGAAACCGTCTACGGCGCCCGCAGACCCAGCGCCGGCCGCGTCCTCGTCGACGGCACACCGCTGCGCCCCGGCAGCGTGCGCTCCGCCGTCCGCGCCGGACTCGGGCTCGCCCCCGAGGAACGCAAGGCCCAGGGCCTGCTGATGCTGGAGTCCGTCACCCGCAACGTCAGCGTCTCCACACTGTCCCGCTTCGCCCGCGGCGGCTGGCTCGACCGGCGCGCGGAACGGAACGCCGCCCGGCAGGCCACCCGCGAACTCTCCCTGCGCCCCGACAACCCCGACACCCCGGTGCGCACCCTCTCCGGCGGCAACCAGCAGAAGGCGGTCCTCGCCCGCTGGCTGCTGCGCGGCTGCCGCGTCCTGCTCCTGGACGAACCCACCCGCGGCGTCGACGTCGGCGCCCGCGCCGAGCTGTACGCGGTCGTGCGCCGACTCGCCGACGAGGGCCTGGCTGTGCTGCTCGTCTCCAGCGAGATACCCGAGGTCCTCGGCCTCGCCGACCGCGTCCTGGTGCTCCGCGAGGGGGTCGTCGTCCACACGGCACCCGCCCGCGAGCTGGACGAACACCGCGTACTCGACCTGGCCATGGAAGGAACCCCCGTGTCCACGCAGTCCGTAACCGAGGAAGGGAGCGCGACGTCATGACGCAGCCCGCCACCCCGGCCCAGCACGGCGGACCCGACGCCGGGCCGCCGCCCGCCGCCCGCGCGGACACCCCGGCCGGCGGCGCCGGTCCGCTGCGCGTCCTGTGGGCGCGCGCCGACGTGCGCACCCTGTCGCTGCTCGGTGTGCTCGCCGCCCTCGTCCTCATCGGCGGCGTCACCAAACCCGACGAGTTCCTGGACACCCGCAATCTGCAACTGGTACTCACCCAGTCGTCCATCATCGGCGTCGTCACCGTCGGGATGACCTTCGTCATCATGAGCGGCGGCATCGACCTGTCCGTCGGCGCGATCGTCGCCCTCGCCTCCGTGTGGGCCACCACCGTCGCCACCCAGGAGTACGGCTTCGTCGGCGTGCTGTTCACCGCGGTGCTCGTCGGCGTGGGCTGCGGACTCGTCAACGGCGTCCTCATCGCGTACGGCGGCATGGTCCCGTTCATCGCGACCCTCGCCATGCTCGCCTCCGCGCGCGGACTCGCCCTGCAGATCACCGGCGGCAAGACCCAGATCGTCACCATCGACGGCATCCTGAAGCTCGGCGAACGCGACTCCTACGTCCTCGGCGTACCGCCGCTGGTCCTGGTCTTCGCCGCCGTCACCGTCATCGGCTGGCTCGTGCTGAACCGCACCACGTTCGGCCGGCGCACCGTCGCCGTCGGCGGCAACGCGGAGGCGGCCCGCCTCGCCGGCATCGACGTCCGCCGCCAGCGCCTCTACCTCTACCTGCTGTCCGGACTGTGCTGCGGCATCGCGGCCTTCCTGCTGATCGTCCTGGCCGGCTCGGGCCAGAACACCAACGGCAACCTGTACGAGCTCGACGCCATCGCCGCCGCGATCATCGGCGGGACCCTGCTGAGCGGGGGCCGGGGCACCATCGTCGGCTCCGTCCTCGGCGTCCTGATCTTCACCACGATCACCAACATCTTCGCCCTGAACAACCTCCAGAGCGACGTCCAGCAGATCGCCAAGGGCGCCATCATCGTCGCCGCCGTCCTCGTCCAGCGGCGCACCGCCTCCACCACGTAGCCCGGCCGAGTCGCCCGCTCCGTACGGCCCTCAACGGAAAGGCCATCGCCATGTCCCAGACACCGAGCCGCAGAGGACTGCTCTTCGGCGGCGCCGCCGTCGGCGCCACCGCCCTCCTCGCCGCCTGCACCAGCAACGAGCCCAAGAACGACAAGCCGACGGCGAACGACCAGCCCGCCGCCGACGACCAGCCCGGCAAGGCGGTCACCATCGGCTTCGCCGGCCCGCAGGCCGACCACGGCTGGCTCAACGCGATCAACGAGAACGCCAAGAGCCGTGCCAAGAAGTACTCCGACGTGACCCTGGAGATCACCGAGGGGTCCAACGACACCGCCGCGCAGATCGGGCAGATCGAGACCCTCATCAACAAGAAGGTCGACGTCCTGGTGATCCTGCCCGCCGACGGCAAGGCACTCACCCAGGTCGGGCTGAAGGCGATGCGAGCGGGCATCCCCGTCGTCAACCTCGACCGGGTCTTCAACTCCCCGCAGGCGTACCGCTGCTGGATCGGCGGCGACAACTACGGGATGGGCTTCAACGCCGGGCAGTACATCGGCGAGCAGCTCAAGGGCAAGGCGAACGCGAAGGTCGTCGAACTCGCCGGCCTGGACAACCTGGAGCTGACCAAGCAGCGCACCCAGGGCTTCGACGACGCGCTGAAGAACTACTCCAACATCACCAAAGTGGCGCGCCAGGCGGCCGAGTTCACCGTCGAGTCCGGCCAGTCGAAGATGTCCCAGCTCCTCCAGGCGCAGAAGCACATCGACGCGCTGTGGAACCACGACGACGACCAGGGCGTCGGCGCGCTGCGCGCCATCGAGCAGGCCGGCCGCGACGAGTTCTTCATGGTCGGCGGCGCCGGCGCGCTCTCCGCGTTCGAACAGATCAAGCAGGACAAGGGCGTCCTGAAGGCCACCGTGCTGTATCCGCCCACGATGGCCGCGTCCGCGATCGACCTGGCCCGCGCGCTGGGCCAGGGCAAGGGCGTGTCCGGCATGGCGGAGTTCGAGATCCCGGCGTCCATCACCCTGTACTCCGCCGTGGTCGACAAGACCAACGTGGACCAGTACATGCCCACCGGCTTCAAGTGATGGGCGCCGCCAACCCCCCACCTCGCAATCACGGCGTCGGGAACGCCGCTGCGAACGTTGACGAGAAGGAGTTATCGGTATGGGCCTGAAGGGACAGTCGGAGCAGGCCGAGAGCGATCCCGCGGCCGGGAAGCCTCCGCTGCGCGTCGGCATGGTCGGCTACGCCTTCATGGGCGCCGCCCACTCCCAGGGCTGGCGCACCGTGGGCCGCGTCTTCGACCTGCCGCACCGGCCCGTACTGGCCGTCGTCGCCGGGCGTGACGGGGCGGCCGTGCGGGGCGCGGCCGCCCGGCTCGGCTGGGCCGACGCCGAGACCGACTGGCGCGCTCTGATCGCCCGCGACGACGTCGACCTCGTCGACATCTGCACCCCGGGCGACAGCCATGCGGAGATCGCCGTGGCCGCCCTGGAGGCGGGCAAGCACGTGCTGTGCGAGAAACCCCTCGCCAACTCGGTCGAGGAGGCGCGGGCGATGACCGAGGCGGCCGAGCGGGCGCGGGCCCGCGGCCAGGTCGCCATGGTCGGCTTCAACTACCGGCGGCTGCCCGCGACCGCCCTGGCCCGCCGCATGGTCGCCGAGGGCCGCCTCGGCACCCTGCGGCACGTACGTGTCACCTACCTCCAGGACTGGCTCGTCGACCCGGAGTTCCCGCTGACCTGGCGGCTGCGCAAGGACGCGGCGGGCTCCGGCGCCCTCGGCGACCTGGGCGCCCACATCGTCGACCTCGCCCAGTACCTCGCGGGCGAGCCGATCAGCGGGGTGTCCGCGGTCACCGAGACCTTCGTCCGGCAGCGCCCGCTGCCGGCCGGGGCGGCGGCCGGGCTCAGCGGCGTCGGCGGCGGCGGCCGGGGGGAGGTCACCGTCGACGACGCGGCCCTGTTCACCGCCCGGTTCGGCTCCGGCGCGCTCGCCTCCTTCGAGGCGACGCGGTTCGCCTCCGGCCGCAAGAACGCGCTGCGCATCGAGCTCAACGGGTCCCACGGATCGCTCGCGTTCGACCTGGAACGGCTCAACGAGCTCTCGTACCACGACCACACCGAACCCGGGGTGAGCGCCGGCTTCCGGCGGATCCTCGTCACCGAACCCGACCACCCCTACCTCGCGGCCTGGTGGCCGCCGGGCCACGGCCTCGGCTACGAGCACAGCTTCGTCCACCAGGCCCGCGACCTGGTGCTCGCGATCGCCGCGGGCACCGCGCCCGAACCGTCCTTCGCCGACGGGCTCCAGGTCCAGCGCGTCCTGGCCGCCGTCGAGGAGAGCGCGGCGAAGAGTTCCCTCTACACGCCCGTCCCGGTCTAGGGAGGCCCGGTCATGCCACGCTCGTTCACCCTGTTCACCGGCCAGTGGGCCGACCTCCCACTGGAGGAGGTCTGCCGGCTGGCCCGCGACTTCGGCTACGACGGACTCGAACTGGCCTGCTGGGGCGACCACTTCGAGGTCGACAAGGCGCTGGCCGACCCCGCCTATCTCGACGGCCGGCGCGCGTTGCTCGACAAGTACGGCCTCAAGTGCTGGGCGATCTCCAACCACCTGGTCGGCCAGGGGGTCTGCGACCACCCGATCGACGAGCGCCACCGGGGCATCCTGCCGGCCCGGATCTGGGGCGACGGGGAGCCCGAGGGCGTACGGCAACGGGCCGCCGCGGAGTTGAAGGACACGGCGCGGGCGGCGGCCGCGTTCGGCGTCGACACCGTCATCGGCTTCACCGGCTCCTCGATCTGGCACCTGGTCGCCATGTTCCCGCCCGTGCCGCCGGGCATGATCGAACGCGGCTACGAGGACTTCGCCGAGCGCTGGAACCCGATCCTCGACGTGTTCGACGCGGAGGGCGTCCGCTTCGCGCACGAGGTCCACCCCGGCGAGATCGCGTACGACTACTGGACCACCCGGCAGGCCCTGGACGCGGTGGACAACCGGCCCGCGTTCGGGCTGAACTTCGACCCGAGCCACTTCGTCTGGCAGGACCTCGACCCCGTCGGCTTCCTGTGGGACTTCCGGGACCGGATCTACCACGTGGACTGCAAGGAGGCCCGCAAGCGCCTCGACGGGCGCAACGGCCGCCTCGGCTCCCACCTGCCGTGGGGCGACCCCCGGCGCGGCTGGGACTTCGTCTCCGCCGGGCACGGTGACGTCCCGTGGGAGGACGTCTTCCGGATGCTGCGGTCCATCGACTACACCGGCCCCGTGTCGGTGGAGTGGGAGGACGCCGGCATGGACCGGCTCCAGGGCGCCCCCGAGGCGCTGCGGCACCTCAAGGCGTTCGACTTCGACCCGCCGAGCGCGTCGTTCGACGCGGCATTCGGCAGGGAGTAGCCCCGCCGGTCGGCTCCGCCGGGTGCACGGCCCCGCCCCTTGGGGGCGCGGGGTGCCGACCCGGCGCTCCGGCCTGCCCGGAAACCGCTTTGTCCTGATGCTGGAAAAAGACCAACTTCTCTTCTGCGCAAGGACTACCCGACTCCGACAAAGACAGCTACGGTCCCGGAGTTGTACAGGTCCCGCACATCTCCGGGGTGACGGCGCACCCCGGCGCATCGCAATCGCCCCGTACGACCCCCACCCTCCCGGAGGGATCTTCGTGCACAGGAAACGTCCCAGATTCCGCAAGGCACTCGCACTTCTCACCGGCTCACTCCTCGCGGGCAGCTCGCTCGCGCTCGCCGCGCCGCCGGCGAGCGCCCACGGCCCCGGCGACACCAGACCGGCCGCGGCGGCCGCCGAGGACTTCCAGCAGATCACCCTCGCCAAGGGCGCCGCCGAGGTCGGCGAACCGATGTCGCTGGCCGTGCTCCCGGACCGCAGCGTCCTGCACACCTCCCGCGACGGCACCCTGCGGCTGACCGACGCCCAGGGCAACACGTCCGTCGCCGGCAAGCTGGCCGTCTACGACCACGACGAGGAAGGGCTCCAGGGCATCGGGATCGACCCCGACTTCGCCGAGAACCGCTTCGTCTTCCTCTACTACGCGCCGCCGCTGAACACCCCGCCCGGCGACGCCCCCGAGAACGGCACAGCCGCCGACTTCGCCCCCTTCGACGGCGTCAACCGGCTCTCCCGCTTCGTGCTGAAGCAGGACGGCACGCTGGATCTGGCCAGCGAGAAGAACGTCCTCGAGGTCAAGACGTCCCGCGGCATGTGCTGCCACGTCGGCGGCGACATCGACTTCGACAAGGACGGCAACCTCTACCTGTCGACCGGCGACGACTCCAACCCCTTCTCCTCCGACGGCTACACGCCCATCGACGAGCGGTCGACCCGGAACCCGGCGTTCGACGCCCAGCGCACCTCCGGCAACACCAACGACCTGCGGGGCAAGATCCTGCGGATCAAGGTCAAGCCGGACGGCTCCTACGACATCCCCGAGGGCAACCTCTTCGCCCCCGGCACCCCGAAGACCCGTCCCGAGATCTACGGTATGGGCTTCCGCAACCCGTTCCGGTTCAGCGTCGACAAGCCCACCGGCACCATCTACATCGGCGAGTACGGGCCGGACGCCGGCGCCGCGAACCCCAACCGCGGTCCCTCCGGGATGGTCGAGTTCAACCGCGTGACCAAGCCCGGCAACTACGGCTGGCCCTACTGCGTCGGCAAGAACGAGGCGTACATCAAGTACGACTTCGCCACCAAGCAGTCCGGTGCGGCCTTCGACTGCTCGGCGCCGAAGAACACCTCCCCGAACAACACCGGCCTGGTCGACCTCCCGCCGGCCCAGCCGGCCTGGATCGACTACGACGGCGGCTCCATCCCCGAGTTCGGCAACGGCTCCGAGTCCCCGATGGGCGGCCCGGTCTACCGCTACGACCCCGACCTGAAATCGCCCGCCAAGTTCCCCGAGGCCTACGACGGGGACTTCTTCGCCGGTGAGTTCGGCCGCCGGTGGATCAAGCGGATCGAGCAGGACGACGACGGCACCGTCAAGTCCATCAACCCCTTCCCCTGGTCAGGCACCCAGGTGATGGACATGGCCTTCGGCCCGGACGGCGCCCTGTACGTCCTGGACTACGGCCTGTCCTGGTTCGGCGGCGACGAGAACTCCGCGCTGTACCGCATCGAGAACGTCACCAACGGCCACGCGCCGACCGTGACCGCCACCTCGGACAGGACGTCGGGCAAGGCGCCCCTGAAGGTGTCCTTCTCCGCGACCGGCAAGGACGCCGACGGCGACGCGCTCACCTACGGCTGGGACTTCGGTGACGGGACCACCGGCATCGGTCAGTCGCCCCAGCACACGTACCGCACCAACGGCACGTACACGGCCACCGTCACCGTGACGGACCCGACCGGCTACACCGCCACCGCCAACGTCCACGTGGTCGTCGGCAACACCGCGCCCGTCGTCACCTTCGAGACCCCGGCGGACGGCGCCCTGTTCGAGTTCGGTGACACCATCCCGTTCAAGGTGAAGGTCACCGACGCCGAGGACAGGAAGATCGACTGCTCCAAGGTCACCGTCCGCTACATCCTCGGACACGACAGCCACGGCCACCCGATCACCTCGGCCAACGGCTGCCAGGGCACCCTCGCCGTGCCGGCCGACGGCGAGCACGACCCCAACGCCAACATCTTCGGCGTCCTGGACGCCGAGTACACCGACAACGGCGGCGGTGGCCAGGAAGCGCTGACCACCCACGCGCGGATCGTGCTCCAGCCCCGCCACCGGCAGGCCGAGCACTTCAGCAACCAGAGCGGCATCCGCACCTACGACAAGACCGAGGCGCACGGCGGCAGGACCGTCGGCGACATCGACAACGGTGACTGGATCTCGTTCAAGCCGTACAACCTGAGCGGTGCCCGGACGCTCACCGCGCGGGTGTCCTCCGGCGGTGCCGGCGGGTACCTGGAGGTCCGCACCGGAGGTCCGAACGGAACCCTGCACGGCTCCGGGGTCGTCCCGGTGACCGGCGGCTGGGAGACCTTCCAGGACATCGACATCCCGCTCAGCAAGCTGCCGAAGAAGACCACCGAGCTGTACCTGGTCTTCAAGGGCGGTGACGGAGCGCTCTTCGACGTCGACGACTTCATGATCTCCGACAAGAAGCCCGCGAAGAACGACAAGCGCGTCCTGGTCTTCTCCAAGACGGCCGGCTTCCGGCACGACTCCATCGAGACCGGCGTGCGGGCCCTGAAGGACCTCGGCGGGCAGAGCGGCATCACCGTCGACTCCACGGAGGAGGCGCAGCAGTTCACCACCGCCAACCTCGCCCGCTACGACGCCGTCGTCTTCCTCTCCACCACCGGCACCGTGCTGAACGCCGACCAGAAGAAGGCGTTCGAGAAGTACATCGCCGGCGGCGGCGGTTACCTGGGCATCCACGCGGCGGCCGACACCGAGTACGAGTGGCCGTTCTACGGCGGCCTGGTCGGCGCGTACTTCGACTCGCACCCGCAGATCCAGCAGGCCACCGTCCGGGTGCCCGCGCACGACCACCCGGCGACCAAGGGCCTCGACGACGCGTGGGACCGCACGGACGAGTGGTACAACTACCGCTCCAACCCGCGTGACCACGCCCGCGTGCTGGCCACCCTGGACGAGAGCACCTACCAGGGCGGCACGATGAACGGCGACCACCCGATCGCCTGGTGCCAGGCCTACCAGGGCGGGCGCTCCTTCTACACCGGCCTCGGCCACACCAAGGAGTCCTACGCCGAGGACGGCTTCCGCAGTCATCTGCTCGGTGGCCTGAAGTACGTCACCGGCCAGGAGAAGGCGGACTGCAAGCCGCGCAAGGCCTGACCGCCGCCGAGGCCGCCCGAACCGGCGGCGGGCGAGAGACGCCGGACTCCCGCCCGCCGCCCCCACCCACCGGAGCTTGCCGGTCCCACCGACCGGGGCCACAGGCCCCCCGGCGGAGGCCCGCAGGTCCGGCCCACGGGGCCCGCAGGTCCCACCGGCCGGGGCCCGCAGGTCCGGCCCACGGGGCCCGCAGGTCCGGTCCACGGGGCCCGCAGGTCCCACCGGCCGAGGCTTGCAGGTCCGACCGACAGGGGCTCGCAGGTCCGACCGACCGGGCCCGGAGGCTCCACCGGCCGGGGCTCGCAGGCTCCACCGGCCGGGACCTGCAGGTCCGATCGACCGGGCTCGCAGGTCCCACCGGCCGGGGCCCGTAGACCCCGCCGACCGGTGCCGCAGGCTCTCGACGGTGGCCTGGGACTCCGCCCCCGGAACCTGGCTGGACCCGGCGACCCGGCGACCCGGCGACCCGGCGACCCGGCGATCCGGGTCAGGCCGAGGCCCCGGCTCAGGCCAAGCCCCGGCCCAGGTCGGGCCATGGCCCCGGCCGAGTCTCGGCCCCGGCCGAGGGCCGGACTGGACCGGAACGCGGTGCCGGTGTCGGACTCCGAGTCCGATCTCGGTTCCGGCTCCGGCTCGGGCCCGGTTCTCGATCCGGTTCCAGGCTTGGCCCCGGCCCCGGCCCCGGGCTCGGCTCTGGAACCGGTCCCGAGCTTGGCTCCGGCTCCGGTCCGGGGCCCGGCCCTGGATCCGGACCGAGCCTGGTTCTCGACTCAGGCCGAGGACGTGCCCGGCCGGGTAACCGGCGGGGCCGTGCCCGGCCGGGGAAGCCTGGCGCTGGTCCTGGATCCGGGCCTGGGGCCAGGTCCGGGTTCCGGTCGCCGGTCCGGCCCAGGCCGGGGTCTTGCCCGGTCGGGGACCCGGTTCCGGACCTGGACTCCGGTCCTGGATCCGGTTCCAGGCTCGGTTTCGGTCCAAGCCGAGGCCGTGTTCGTCCGGCAGTCCGGCGCTGGCATCTGGCCCCGGTCTCGGACCTCGGTCCGGGCTCCGGTTCCGGTTCCGGTGCTGGTCCCGAGGCCGAGGACTCGGTCCGGGCCGGGCTCAGTCCGGGCCGGGCTCGGTCCGTGGGGGCCGGCTCGGTCGGAGGGCCGGGTTCGGGTCGGTCTTGGTTCCGGTTCCGGGACCGGGCGCCGAGCAGGCTCCGGAGGCCGGCACCGAAACCGGGGCCGGTTCAAGGCGCCGGACCGGTTCCGGGGCCGTCGATGCTCGATCACTTGTCCGGCATTCGGTTCGCGTACGACAAGGAGGCTGCCCATGTCCGCCGAACCTTCCGTTACCCCCTCCCGCACCGGCGTCTGGCTGATCGGTGCGCGGGGATCCGTCGCCACCACCGCCGTCACCGGATGCGCCGCCGTCTCCGCCGGGCTGCATCCCACCGCCGGCCTCGTCACCGAGACGGAGCCCTTCGCCGCGAGCGGCCTGCCCGCCCTGTCCTCCCTCGTCTTCGGCGGGCACGACACCGTGGACTGCCCGCTGCCCAAACGTGCTGAGACCCTCGCCGCCGGCGGCGTCCTGCCGCACGGTCTGCCCTCCGCCGTCCACAGTGAACTGGCCGCCGCGGAAGGGGAGATCAGACCTGGCGGCCCGCTCCCCGGAGACACCCGGAGCGAGGACGCCCTCATCGACGCCCTCGCCGCCGACATCCGCGACTTCACCCGCCGCAACGCCCTCGCCCGCACCGTCGTCGTCAACGTCGCCTCCACCGAACCCGCCCCCGACGGCAACACCCTGCCCGCCAGCTCGCTGTACGCGGCGGCCGCCCTGCGCGCGGGCTGCCCGTACGTCAACTTCACCCCGTCGACCGGGCTGCACCACCCCGCGCTCGCCGCCGAGGCCCACGCCTCCGCCCTCCCCTACGCGGGCCGCGACGGCAAAACCGGGCAGACCCTGCTGCGGTCCGTGCTCGGCCCGATGTTCGCGCAGCGCGCGCTGCGCGTGCTGGCCTGGTCCGGAACGAACCTCCTCGGCGGCGGCGACGGCGCCGCCCTCGCCGACCCCGCCGCCGCCGCGGCCAAGAACTCCGGCAAGGAACGCGTCCTCGCGGACACCCTGGGCACGGTCCCCCAGGGAGAGGTGCACATCGACGACGTGCCCGCCCTCGGCGACTGGAAGACCGCCTGGGACCACATCGCCTTCGAGGGCTTCCTCGGCTCCCGGATGACCCTCCAGACCACCTGGCAGGGATGCGACTCGGCGCTCGCCGCACCCCTGGTCCTCGACCTGGCCCGGCTGCTGGCCCGCGCCCACGAGCGCGGACTGACCGGACCCCGCCCCGAACTCGGCTTCTACTTCAAGGATCCCGACCCGGGCGCCCCCGCCGCGCTGGGGGAGCAGTACGCCGCCCTCCTGGACTTCGGCCGACGGCTGGGGGACCGGTGATGTCCCGCCACGGCCGCCTGGTGGCCGCCGCCCTGGCGGTGACCGTCGCCGCCGTCGTCGGAGCACGCGGGACCTCATCCGCCCGTCGCCGCCGCCCACGCCCCGATGCCGGACCACCGGACCCGGCCACCCCGGCGGGGGAGAGCGCCACACCCACGGCCGGCCCGGCCGCCGCCGAACGGCCGGCACCGGAGGACGGCGGTCCCGCCCTACCCGCCCTCGGCACCCCCGCCGACTGGGTCGAACTGCTGCGGCTGCCCGCCCTGTTCACCGTCCCCGGCGACGCCCTCGCCGGAGCCGCGGCAGCGGGGCGCGCCCCCGGGACCCGTACGCTCCTCGCCATCGGCTCGTCCCTGTGCCTGTACCAGGCGGGCATGGCGCTCAACGACTGGGCGGACCGCGCCGAGGACGCCGTCGAGCGCCCGCACCGACCGCTGCCCTCCGGGCGGATCGCCCCCGGCGCCGCGCTCGCCGCGGCCGGCGCACTCACCGCCCTGGGCCTCGCGCTCGCCGCCCGAGCCGGCCGGCCCGCGCTCACCGTCGCCGTACCGCTCGCCGCCACGGTCTGGGCGTACGACCTCGGACTGAAGCGGAACTGGGCGGGGCCGCCCGCGATGGCGGCGGCCCGCAGCCTCGACCTCGCGCTCGGCGCCGCCGCGAGCGGCGGCCGGGTCCGCGACGCCGTACCGTCCGCCGCCGCCCTCGGCGTCCACACCCTGGCCGTCACGGCCGTCTCCCGCCGCGAGACCCAGGGCGGTTCCGCCGTCGTACCGCTCGCGGCCCTCGCGGTCACCTCCTGCGTCGCGTACGCACTGGCCCCGCCCGCCGCGGCCCTCCGGCTCCCGGCGGACCGAGGTGGAGCAGCCCCCCTCGGTCCGCCGGGCCTCACCCGGGCAGCGGGCGGTGCGCTCCGCGCAGCCCTCGCGCTCGGCTACGCCGCCACCGTCGCCCGGCCTCTCGCCCACGCCGTCCTCAACCCCTCGCCGCCACTCACCCAGCGGGCCGTCGGCGGCGGCATCCGCGCCATGATCCCGCTCCAGGCCGCGCTGTCCGCCCGCGCGGGCGCACCGGTCACCGCCGTGTGCACGGCAGCCCTGGCACCCCTGGCCCGACGGTTCGGGAAGAAGGTGAGCGTCACATGAGCCCCGAGCCCGCCGCGGGCCTCCGCTTCGGCTACGGCACCAACGGCCTCGCGGACCTGCGCCTCGACGACGCCCTCGGCCTGCTCGCCGACCTCGGCTACGACGGTGTCGGCCTGACCCTCGACCACATGCACCTCGACCCGCTCGCCCCCGACCTGCCCGCCCGCACCCGCCGGGTCGCCCGCCGGCTGGACGCGCTGGCCCTGGGCGTGACCGTGGAGACGGGCGCCCGCTATGTGCTCGACCCGCGCCGCAAGCACGGCCCCTCCCTCCTGGACGAGGACCCGGAGGACCGCGCCCGGCGCGCCGACCTGCTGCTGCGGGCCGTACGGGTGGCCGCCGACCTCGGCGCGCACGCCGTGCACTGCTTCAGCGGCATCACCCCGCCCGGCACCGACCGGGACACGGCGTGGAAACGGCTCGCCGAGTCCCTGATGCCCGTCCTGGAGGCCGCCGGCGCCTCCGGCGTGCCCCTCGCCTTGGAACCCGAGCCCGGTCATCTCCTCGCCACCCTCGCCGACTTCCACCAGCTGCGCCGCACCCTCGGCGACCCCGAGAACCTGGGCCTCACCCTCGACATCGGCCACTGCCAGTGCCTCGAACCCCTCCCTCCGGCCGAGTGCGTCCGCGCCGCCGCGCCCTGGCTGCGTCACGTCCAGATCGAGGACATGCGCCGCGGCGTGCACGAACACCTCCCGTTCGGGGACGGCGACATCGACTTCCCGCCCGTACTCGCCGCCCTGGCCGCCACCGGCTACCGGGGCCTGACCGTCGTGGAACTGCCCCGGCACTCCCACGCCGGCCCGCACCACGCCGAGCTGTCCCTGCCGTACCTCCGCCGGGCGGCCGCCACCGCGGCGGCCACGAGCAAGCCCCTGGCCGCCGAGCCACCGGCCGTCGCGCCTGCGGCGCCCGCGTCCCAGGCCGCCGCGCCTGCGGCCGCCTCGCCCCCGGCGCCTGTGCCCAGGGAGGCTGAGCGTCCGGCCGCCGAACCCGCAGCCGTCGTGCCTGCGACACCTGCGCCCCCGGCCACCGAGCCCCCGGGCTCCTCCGCCCCCGAGCATCCGGTCACCCCAGAAGGGAGCACCCGATGACCCAGCCGTACGACATCGGCACCGGTGCCGCGGGCACCCCCGCGGCCGGTACCGTCCCCGCGCCCGAGCCGGTGGGCGAGTTGCGCGAGCGTACGGACGCCGCGCTCGCCCCGGCCGCACGGGCCTGGCTCGGGCAGGCGCTCGACGAGGCCGCCGCCCACCCCGGCACCCACGGCCCGATCTCCGTGTGGGAGCTGCGCCTCGCCGAGGCCGGCCGCCGCTGCGGTCCCGCCCACGCCGACGCCGCCCGCGTCCTCATCCTGCACGCGGCCCACGCCGACCTGGACGCCCTCACCCGCGTCTACCGCCAGGGCACCGCCGACGAACGCCGCGCCGTCCTGCGCGCCCTGTCCCACCTCGTGCCCGGCCCCGACGCCCTCCCGCTCGTCGAGGACGCGCTGCGCACCAACGACACCCGGCTGCTCGCCGCCGCCGTCGGCCCGTACGCCGCCCGGCACCTGGCGCCGCACGCATGGCGGCACGCCGTTCTCAAGTGCCTGTTCACCGGCGTGCCCGTGGACAGCGTCGCCGACCTGGGCCGCCGCGCCCACGGCGACGCCGAACTCGCCCGCATGCTCGGCGACTACGCCGCCGAACGCACCGCGGCGGGCCGCCAGGTCCCCGAGGACCTGCACCGCGTCCTGGCCCTGACCGAGCCCGGCACCGCGCCGCACGGCCCGGTCGACCCCCACGGCAAGGAGTCCTGATGCGCATCTTCGATCCCCACATCCACATGACGTCCAGGACCACCGACGACTACGAGGCCATGCACGCCGCAGGCGTCCGCGCCCTCGTGGAACCGGCCTTCTGGCTCGGCCAGCCCCGCACCTCCGTCGCCTCCTTCCTCGACTACTTCGACTCCCTGATCGGCTGGGAACCCTTCCGCGCCGCCCAGTACGGCATCGCCCACCACTGCACCATCGCCCTGAACCCCAAGGAGGCCAACGACCCGCGCTGCCTGCCCGTCCTCGGTGAACTGCCCCGCTATCTCGTCAAGGACCAGGTCGTCGCCGTGGGCGAGATCGGCTACGACTCGATGACGCCCGAGGAGGACGCCGCCCTCACCGCTCAGTTGCAGCTCGCCGCCGACCACGGGCTGCCCGCCCTCGTCCACACCCCGCACCGCGACAAGCTCGCCGGGCTGCGCCGCACCCTCGACGTCGTACGGGAGTCGGCGCTGCCCATGGACCGCGTCCTGGTCGACCACCTCAACGAGACGACCGTCAAGGAGGCCAAGGACAGCGGCTGCTGGCTCGGCTTCTCCGTCTACCCCGACACCAAGATGGACGAGGAGCGGATGGTCGCGATCCTGCGCGCCCACGGCCCCGAACGGGTTCTCGTCAACTCCGCCGCCGACTGGGGCAGAAGCGACCCCCTGAAGACCCGCAAGGTGGGCGACCTGATGCTCGCCGCGGGCTTCACCGAGGACGAGGTGGACCGCGTGCTGTGGCGCAACCCCGTCGAGTTCTACGGCCTCAGCGGACGGCTGAGCCTCGACGTCGCCGCGCCCGGCGTCACCCACGAGGGCAACAGCATCCTGCGCGGCGGGGAGTGAACGATGCGCTTCCGGCACCCCGACGGCTCCACCGTCCACCTCGCCTACTGCACCAACGTCCACCCCGCCGAGACCCTCGACGGCGTCGTGGCCCAACTGCGCGACCACTGCGAGCCCGTCCGCCGCCGCCTGGGCCGCGACCGCCTCGGCATCGGCCTGTGGCTCGCCCGGGACGCCGCCCGCACCCTCGACACCGACCCGTCCGCGCTGCGCGCCCTGCGCGCCGAACTCGACCGGCACGGCCTCGAGGTGGTCACCCTCAACGGCTTCCCCTACCAGGGCTTCGGCGCCGAAGAGGTCAAGTACCGCGTCTACCAGCCGGACTGGGCCGACCCCGCACGCCTCGACCACACCACCGCGCTCGCCCGCATCCTCGCCGGCCTCCTCCCCGACGACGTCAACGAGGGCAGCATCTCCACCCTGCCGCTGGCCTGGCGCACCGCGTACGACGGCACCCGCGCCGAACAGGCCCGCACCGCGCTGCGCACCCTCGCCCAACGCCTCGACGCACTTCAGGAGTTGACTGGACGCTCCATCCGGGTGGGCCTGGAACCCGAGCCCGGCTGCGTCGTCGAGACCACGCACGACGCCATCGCCCCGCTCACCGCGATCGGCCACGAGCGCATCGGGATCTGCGTCGACACCTGCCACCTCGCCACCTCCTTCGAGGACCCGCACACCGCCCTGGACGCCCTCACCGCGGCCGGCGTTCCCGTCGTCAAGTCCCAGCTGTCCGCCGCCCTGCACGCCGAGCAGCCCCATCTGCCCGAGGTCCGCGAGACCCTCGCCGCCTTCGACGAACCCCGCTTCCTCCACCAGACCCGTACCGTCACCGCCGCCGGTCTGCGCGGCACCGACGACCTCGGCACCGCACTCGGCGGCGACGCACTGCCGGACTCGGCCCCCTGGCGCGCCCACTTCCACGTCCCCCTGCACGCGGCCCCCGCCGAACCCCTCACCTCCACCCTCCCGGTCCTCAAGGCCGCCCTCACACGGCTCGTCGGCGGCCCGCGGCCGCTCACCCGCCACCTGGAGGTCGAGACCTACACCTGGCAGGCGCTCCCGCCCGAGCTGCGCCCCCGCGACCGCGGCCGGCTCGCCGACGGCATCGCCGCCGAACTCGCCCTCGCCCGCGACCTGCTGACCGACCTCGGCCTGAAGGAACTGCCATGACCCGGCCCCAGGGACCCACACCCCTGCTCGTCCTGGACGTCGTCGGTCTCACCCCGCGCATCCTCGACCACATGCCCCACCTCAAGGCGCTCGGCCAGGCGGGCTCGCGCGCCGCGCTCGGCACCGTCCTGCCCGCCGTCACCTGCGCCGCCCAGTCCACCTTCCTCACCGGCACCATGCCCGCCGAGCACGGAATCGTCGGCAACGGCTGGTACTTCCGCGAACTCGGCGACGTCCTGCTGTGGCGGCAGCACAACGGCCTCGTCGCCGGCGACAAGCTGTGGGACGCCGCCCGCCGCGCCCACCCCGGCTACACGGTCGCCAACATCTGCTGGTGGTACGCCATGGGCGCCGACACCGACATCACCGTCACCCCACGGCCCGTCTACTACGCCGACGGCCGCAAGGAACCCGACTGCTACACCCGTCCCCCGGCCCTGCACGACGAACTCACCGGCAAACTCGGCACGTTCCCCCTGTTCCACTTCTGGGGCCCCGGCGCCGACCTCGTCTCCAGCCAGTGGATCATCGACGCCACCCGCCACATCCTGCGCACCCGCCGCCCCGACCTGACCCTGTGCTACCTGCCCCACCTCGACTACGACCTGCAGCGGTACGGACCCGACGACCCGCGCTCCCTGAAAGCGGCGGCCGACCTCGACGCGGCCGTGGCCCCGCTCCTGGACGACGCCCGCGCCGAGGGCCGCACCGTCGTCGTGCTGTCCGAGTACGGCATCACCCGCGCCGACCGCCCCGTCGACATCAACCGCGCCCTGCGCCGGGCCGGCCTGCTCGAAGTGCACACCCAGGACGGCATGGAGTACCTCGACCCGATGGCCTCCCGCGCCTTCGCCGTCGCCGACCACCAGATCGCGCACGTCTACGTGCGCCGCCCCGAGGACCTGGACGCCACCCGGGCCGCCCTCCACGGGCTGCCCGGCATCGAGAAACTCCTCGACGACGAGGGCAAGAAGGCCCACCACCTCGACCACCCGCGCTCCGGCGAACTCGTCGCCGTCGCCGAGCCGGACGCCTGGTTCACGTACTACTACTGGCTCGACGACGAGCGCGCGCCCGACTTCGCGCAGCTCGTCGAGATCCACCGCAAACCCGGCTACGACCCGGTCGAGCTCTTCATGGATCCGCACGACCCGTATGTGAAGGTCAAGGCCGCGACCGCCGTGGCCCGCAAGAAACTCGGCCTGCGCTACCGCATGGCGGTCGTGCCCCTCGACGCCTCACCCATCCGCGGCAGCCACGGCCGCCTGCCCGCGAGCGACGACGACGGTCCGCTCCTCCTGTGCTCCACCCCCCGCGCCGTCGGCGACCGCATCGCGGCCACCGACGTGAAGTCCCTCCTGCTCCACCTCGCCGGTCTCGGCCACGCAGACCCCAAGTCCGAAGAGAGGCACCCGTGAACGACATCCAAGCGACCGACCACGGCACCGACGAACAGCTGCGCCGCAGCCTGGGCATCGGCCGCCGCGGCTTCCTCAGCACCTGCACCGCCGTTGCGGCCGGGGCCATCGCCGCGCCCGTCCTCGGCGCGGCCCCCGTGCAGGCGGCCCCCGCGGAGTCGAACGGCAAGGCCAAGGGCCACCTGCTCGTCCCCGAGGACAAGCGCGGCATCATCCTCTACACCGTGCGCGACGCCACCGGCCGCGACCCGTACTCCACCAGCCTGCCCTCCGGCTTCCGCGCCGTGTTCGAGCAACTGGCCCGGTTCGGCTACCGGCAGGTGGAGTTCGCCGGCTACGGCCAGCACGCCAACGCCCCCGGCGGCGCCAACCTGGAGAACGTCGAGGGCGCCCGGCTGCTGCGCCGCTGGCTGGACGAGTACGGGCTGCGGGCGCAGGGCAACCACGGCTTCATCCCCGGCTCCTGGCCGCTGACCACGGGCGACCTGGACACGTTCAAGAAGCACCTGGAGATCGCCAACATCCTCGGCATGCAGCACGTGGGGACCGGCAACGACCCCACCGGCAGCAACTACAAGGCCGACTGGGACGCCGCGGCGGAGAAGTGGCACGCCCTCGGCGAGATCGCCCGCCGCGCCGGGCTCAAGCTCTACACCCACAACCACGACGCCGCCTACGGCTTCCTGCTCGACGGCGGCCCGCTCGACGCGCAGGGCCGTCCGACCCGCAGCTCCGGCATCCGCAAGCTGGAGTACTTCCTGTCCATCACCGACCCGAAGCTGATCTGGCTGGAGATGGACATCTTCTGGGCGCACGTGGCCCAGTACAAGTTCCGCACCTACACCGACCACGACGGGGCCACCCGGCAGAACATCTTCGACCCGGCCGGGCTGGTCACCCGCCACAACAAGCGCTACCCGCTGTTCCACGCCAAGGACGGCGTCATCAACAACACCAGCGGACAGGGCTACGACATGGTCCCGTTCGGCACCGGCGTCATCGACTACACCACCTTCTTCACCCGGGTCGGCGACCCGAACCACCACCACCCGATGGTCGAGCAGGACAACGCCCCGAGCTCCACCGACCCGGCCCAGTCGCTGGAACACGCACGGATCGGCTACCGGAACATGGCCGCGCTCCGCCGCAAGTGACCAACGTGAAGGGGCCCTCCCCGCAGCCGCGCGGAGGGCCCCTTCCGGGGGTGGATACGCAGGTGAAACGCACTCCGAAAGCTTGGTATTGTTGTCCATGTCGCCGCGGGGAACACCCCCGGCCAGGCGGCAGACACCTGGTCCGGGTGGCGGAATGGCAGACGCGCTAGCTTGAGGTGCTAGTGCCCTTTATCGGGCGTGGGGGTTCAAGTCCCCCCTCGGACACTCTCTGTAACGAGAAGCGAGGACCACGACCTTACGGTCGCGGTCCTCGTCGTGCATTGGTGGGTGATGGCGATCTTTGGGGTCCCGTCGGCTGAGGCCTCGGACGACTATTGGGGCTCCAGTGCGCCGCCGCGAAGGAAGAGGAGGCGGGCCCGGGGCCTCCTCCGGCCATCGCACTCGCACAGCCGTCATACGCGTATTACGATGTCCTCGTGGCTAAGACGCGTATCAGTATCAGCTTGGAGCAGGACCAGGCCGAACGCATCAGGCAGCATGCGGAACGGGCTGGCATGGACGTCTCGGCGTACCTGGTGCATGCGGCAACGCGCCAGATGGCCGAGAGCGATGCCATAGAGGAACAGTTCGCCGAGGTGGACGCGCTCATCGCCCGGGCGGAGCGGGCCGCGGACGGGCTGCCCGTCGAGGCCGCCCCGGAACCGGCCGCGGAACTGACGGAGCAGGAACGCCGCGAGGTCGAGGAGGCTCTGGGCCTCGTTCGGGGCCGGGACCGACAGGGCCGCCGTCCGGGACACGCCGCGTGAGCGCACGAGTACCGGTCTACGACACCGGCATGCTCATCGCCCTCGCCGACCGCAAGGCGAAGGCAGTGGCTCTCCATGAGGGACTGCGCACGGTCCCGCACCGGGCGCTGGTGCTCGGACCGGTCCTCGCCCAGGTGTGGCGCCCCCAGCCGGCGCTTGTGCATGCCCTGTCCGGGGTACTGAAGGACTGCACGGTCCCCCAGGCCCGTACGTCCGAGCCGCCCCTGCGCGAGACGAGGGCGGGCCGTCCGGAGTGTCTGGCCTGTGTGACGGGCCCGGACCTCGTGGACTGGCGGCGCGTCGGCACCGCTCTGGGCCGGGCGGCCCTGCCGGCGAAGAAGCGGCCGGACGCGGTGGACGCCTGGGTGGCCCTG
The DNA here is from genome assembly GCF_044750345.1 of Streptomyces sp. NPDC088817. NCBI lineage: Bacteria > Bacillati > Actinomycetota > Actinomycetes > Kitasatosporales > Streptomycetaceae > Streptomyces > Streptomyces sp. NPDC088817. The sequence goes on along the minus strand of NZ_JBIVJN010000018.1, from coordinate 50,001 downwards.
GCAGCGGCCCGCCACGGCAGCGCGGTGATCTTCACCACCGACCCCGCTGACATCCAGGCCTACCTGACGGTCCTCGCACCTTCGGACGTGCACGTGGTCGCCGTCTGACGACCGACGCTCACGCGCGCCCGTTCTGTGCACCGCATCAGGGACACGACGTTTGCCGAGGACGTATCTCAACTCCCTGTCGGTCACTCATCGGGTTCAGCGGGTAGGAGAGCGCCCAACTCGGGTGTCCCATAGGTCAGGAAGACCAGACTGCTGTCGCTGCCGGCATCCCGGATCTCGCGGTCGAATGTGACGGGAACTCAAGCCGTGGGCGACTGACCCGAGTAGCACTCGACGGACGTCACGCCATCGGAACGTTCGAAGGACACGCGGGCGTCGTCACGCGGAACGAAGAGGCTGTAGACCCCGGGGCGTCCGCGATCTGGGGTGAGCCGGCGGCCTGAGAGAAGATTGTTCGTGAGCTTATGGGCAAGGCCTGACGGAGTGATGTCTCCCGTCAGGTCCGGCGGTGCTTTCATGGTGATGTCATCGTCGGGGGCGCCGAGGTCGTCGGTGCCTACGGGCTCATTGCGGATTCCAGGGCATGTCGTAGTTGATCAGGCGGCCCGAAGTCTGCAGGTTGAGGCCCTCGCTCATCGAGTCGGTGCCGATCAAGACCTCCATGTCGCCGTTGCGGAATCGGGTCTTGATCTCGGCCTTGGTGACTGGGCTCCACTTCCCTGCCAGGGGATCGTAGATCTCGCCGCCCCGGCCGGAGTAGCAGCCGAGCCGGGTATGGCCGGCGGCCAGGAGGCGCTCGCGGACGTAGTCCATGGTGTCGGCGTACTGAGCAGCGGCCTGGACCGGGCGGTCGGGAAGCAGGCGCGGGTCCAGGAACTCGGCGATGTTGGACGGCCGGGCGCCCTTGGCGAGGTGGCAGACGGTGGTCGCGCTGCGGCGCGGGTTCAGTCGCGGATGGCGTCCAGGGCCATCAGGGCCACCTCCAGTGAGACGCAGACGTCCTCGGAGTCCAGGTCGACGTCGAGGATGCGGCCGATGCGGGTGAGGCTCTCGTACATCCAGGCGCGTGAGACATGGGCCGCCTCGGCCGCGGCGGTCTTGTTCCGGCCGGATTCCAGGTAGGCGTGCAGCAGCGGCACCAGCGACGTGCCGTTCTTCTCGTCGTACACCAGCAGGGGCCGCAGCTCGCGTTCCGCGAAGGTCTGCAGTCGCGCGTCGTCGCGCAGGAGCTGGAGGAGGCCGCGCAACCGCAGATCCGGGAGGCGGTAGTACAGCCGCCGGTCCGGGAGGCGGGTCGCGGCGTCGGCGACCTGGAGCGTGCTCAGGAGGGCGCGCCGTACCTCGGAGACGGAGGAGACGTAGTCGCCCACGGCCATGATGTAACGATTCTGCGGTATGCCTTGGTGGACCCGGGCCGCGAGCCGTTCGATCGTCGTCGTGGGGTCCTCGCGGGGCCCGAGGGAGACCAGTACGCCGATCACGGTCTCCTCGACCGGGCCGACCAGCGCCAGCAGCCCGAGCTCGCGGACCGCGTCGGTGGCCACCTGTGCGGTGGTGCGCAGGACGGACTGCCGGTCGAACGCGTTGCCGGGCAGGGTCGCGCGGGTGCGCAGGACCATCGGAAGGAGCCGGCGGCCGTCGAGCGGCACACCGATGGCCCGCGCCTCCAGGGCGATCTCCGCGCTCGTCCGCTGGGGCGACAGCAGTCCGGACAGCAGGGTGCGGTGCGTATGCAGGGCCAGGGTCTCCTGGTCGCGGGCGACCAGCCGGCCCAGGGCGAGCGTGGAGGCGGCCCGCTCGATGAGCATCGTCAGCCGGGGCGAGACGGCCGGCACCGACATCAGGACGAGCCGGCCCCAGTCCTCGCCGCGTGCGCCCACGGTGCTGACCAGCCAGCCGCTGTGCTGGTCGTGGGCGGTGCGGGTGGCGACCTGGACGCTGCGGGACCGGGCCTCCCACTGGCTGAGCACCTCCTGCGCGGGGAGTCCGGCGGTGTTGAAGGCGAGCACCTGGTGGGAGAGGTTCTCCAGGACGGCCGGGCGGCCGGACATCCGGGCCGCCTGCCGCAGCACGTCACCCGGTCCGGCCCCCTCCACCGCGAGTTCGTTGAACGTCTGGTGGATGCGTTCGGACGCCTGCAACTCCTCGATCCGGTTCTCGAGGATCCTGCGGTGCACATCCTCGGTGATCTCCACGAACCGGGTGGTGCGCAGCAGGACGACCAGCGGCAGGCCCCGCCGCTCGGCGGCGGCCCGCATCTCCTCGGGCAGCGCGTCGTGGAACCGCGGCCCGAGGCCCACCACCACCCCGGCGGCTCCGACGTCGGCGAGGTCGTCGATGAAGCGGGCCAGGGACGAGTCGCCGGAGGGCAGCGCGATACCGGTCGTGAGGATCAGTTCACCACCGCGCAGCATCGGCGCGATCGTCGGCAGCTCGCTGACATGCACCCAGCGCACGGGTGCGGTCAGTCCGTCCGCACCCGCCACGACCTCGGGCCGTCCCTCCCGCAGCGAGGGGAACTCCAGCACCTGGGCCAGGGTGGGCAGCCCCCCGGAAGTGGGGAGGCAGCCGCCCGGACCGCCGTCGGCCCCGCCGTCAGGGCTTCCCTGGGGCTCGGCGCGGTGGTGTGCTTCCTCTCCTGTGTCGGCCATGCCCCTGGCACCCCTTCTCGGTGTTCTTATCCCGGGTTGTTCCGCCAATTGTCCACGAGGGTCCAGAGCACCCGGGCGCCGAGGTCCAGGTCGGCGAGCGGGACGTACTCGTCGGCGGTGTGGGCCTGGTCGGTGGCGCCCGGTCCGAAGACGGTGCACGAGGTGCTGCCGGTGAGCGCCGCCACCATGGAGGCGTCGGTGTACGCCTCGTGCCCGTCGGCCCCTCCGACCGGCACCGGGTGTCCGGTGTGCTCCCGGTAGGCGGCTCTGATGCCCCGCACGATCCGTGAGTCGTCGGCGGCGCGGACCGGCGGGCGTTCGGCGCCGAGCGGATCGATCTCGTACCGGGCTCCCGGGTGCTCCTCGGTCACGGCCGCGGCGACCCGCTCGACCAGCTCCACGGCGTGCGCGGGAGTCATCGGGGGGACGATCCGGATGTCCAGACCGGCTTCGCACACCGGGGGGACGACATTCGTCGCGACCCCGCCGTGCACGGTGCCGCAGGTGAAGCGCGGCCGGCCGAGCAGGGGATCCTCGTAGGGCAGCGCGGCGAACACCGTCTTCAGCCGGTCCACGATCTTGGCCATCAGGTGGTTGGCGTCGATGCCGAGGTTCGCCCGGCCCGCGTGCGCCATCCGGCCGTGTACACGCAGGGTCAGCCAGCGCAGGCCCATCTGGGCGATCCGCAGCCGCATCCCGGTCGGCTCCAGGGCGAGTACCTGGTCGTCGGGGCGCAGCAGACCGCTCTCGACCAGGCGGTGCGCACCGGCCATGTCCGGGGCCTCCTCGTCCACGGTCGCCACCAGGAGGACGTCCCCGGCGGGCGGACGGCCGCTCGCGGTGAGCGCGTCGAGGAGGTTGATCGACAGCGCCAGACCCGCCTTCATGTCGCAGGCTCCGCGCCCGTACAGGCGGCCGTCGGCCACGGCCCCGCCGAGCGGCGGGAAGGTCCAGCCCTCTCCCACGGGCACGGTGTCCATGTGGCTGAGCAGCACGAGCCGGGGGGCGGACCCCTCGCCGGGCACGCGGGCCACGACGTTGTCGCGGCCCTCCGCCACCGGCATGCGCTCGGTGGCCACGCCCGCGTCGGAGAGCCGGTTGCCGACCCACTCGGCGCACTTGCCTTCGAGCGGTCCGGGGTTCTGGCTGTCGATCCCGATCAGGGTGCGGGTGTCGCTGAGGACGACGTCCGGAGAGATCATCGCGTTCTCCTTGGTTCGGTGCGGCGGGCGCCGAGGACCGGTGGCCGGTCGGCGGCCTGGTGTCGGGTGGGCGCGGGACGCTGAGCCGCGGGGGTGTGGGGGCCGGTGTCCGGCGGACGACCGGCCCGGTGGGTCACGGGCCGGCTGGGCCGGAGGGGGTCAGCCGGCCGGGGGCGGGCCGTCGACGACGAGGGTCTGGCCGCTGATCCCGGAGCTGTCGGCCGACACGAGCCAGGCGCAGGTCCGCGCCACCTCCGCCGGGTCGATCAGACGGCGGAACGCCGAGGCGTCCGCGAACCGGGCCAGGACTTCGGCCTCGGTCGTGTCCTCGCGCTCCGCCACCTGTGCGGCCAGCCGCCGCAGCATGGGGCTGTCCACGTTGCCGGGACAGACCGCGTTCGCCCGTCCGCCGTGCGCGGCGATCTCCGCCGCGAAGGACTGGACGAAGCCGATCAGGCCGAACTTCGACGCGCAGTACACCGCCCCGCCCGCCTCACCGCGCAGACCCGCGGTGGAGGAGAGGAACACCGCGCCGAACGGGCGCGGGTCCGCGGCCAGCGAGCGCGCCACGGCCTGCCCGGTGCGGAACGCCCCGCGCAGGTTGACCTCCATCAGCCGGTCGTACTGCGACCAGTCGGTGGTCGCCACCGGGCCCGTGTAGTTGACGCCCGCGGCGTACACGAGCCCGTCAAGACGCTCGCCGTCGCCTGCGGCGTCCCGCAGCATCCGCTCGACCGATCCCTGGTCGGTCACGTCGACCGGTCCGGCCCGGTGGCCGGAGCCGGGCAGGTCCGTCAGGGCGCCCGACGGATCGACGGTGTCCACCGCCCACACCGTGTGGCCGCGTCGCGCGACCGCCTCGCACACCGCGCGGCCCAGCGCGCCGGCGGCGCCGACGACGGCCACCACGGACCCCGGCTGCCCGGTCACGACGCCCTCCCCATGTCCCGTACGGCCTGGGCGATCGAGGCCCGGCGCGGGACGACGGCCTGTTCGAGACTCAGCGCGGCGGGCACGGGCACGTCGGGTGTGCCGTGCCGGGCGACCTGGCTCAGCGCCCGCGTCCCCAGCCGTTCGACCACCCCGGTGACGACCTCGCCGCTGAGCCCGAACCCCAGGTAGTCCTCGTCCACGACCAGGAGCCGCCCGGTCCGTGCCACCGAGGCGCACACCGTGTCCAGGTCGAGCGGGACGACGCTGCGCAGGTCGATCACCTCGACGTCGACGCCCTCGCGGGCCAGTTCCTCCGCGGCGTGCAGGCTCTCGCCCACGGTGGCGCTGATGGTGACGAGTGTCAGATCGGAGCCGGGACGGACCACCGAGGCCTGGCCGAGCGGCACCGTGTAGGACTCCTTGGGCACCTGCGCACCGTGGGTGAAGGTGCCCGCCTTCTGCAGCAGCAGGCCCTTGTGCTCGATGAACACCACCGGGTCGTCGCTGCGCACCGCCGCGGCCATCAGGCCCTTGCTGTCGTACGGCGAGGACGGCGCGACCACCTGGAGTCCGGGCAGGTGCGCGAAGGTGCCCCACAGGCACTGCGAGTGCTGCGCGGCCGAGCCGATGCAGCCGCCCGCGGTCTTGATCACCATGGGCATGCCCACCCGGCCGCCGGTCATGTACCGGATCTTCGCCGCCGCGTTGTACACCTGTTCGAGGCAGACGCCGATGAAGTCCACGAACATGATCTCGACCACCGGCCGGTAGCCCTCCATGGCCAGACCCACGGCCGCGCCGGTGAACGCCATCTCGGAGATCGGGGTGTCCCGCACCCGGTCCCGGCCGAACGCCTTCTGCAATCCGCGGGTGCTGCCGAAGACGCCGCCCTGCAGGCCGACGTCCTCCCCGAACACCACGACGCGGTCGTCGCGCTCCATCTCCAGGCGCAGCGACTCCGCGACGCACTGGGAGACATTGATGTTCCGTACGTCGGTGCCGGCTCGGGCCGGCCCCCCGGTCGTGGTGGTCATGCGCTCGGGCCTTTCGCGAAGACGTGGTCACGGGCAGTGGCGGGGTCGGGCATCGGGTCGGCGCGCACCGCGGCGAGGGCGGCGGCGATCTCGGCGGTCACCGCCGCCTCCGCCGCGTCGAGTTGAGCCTCGGTCGCCGCGCCGCGTTCGAGGATCCGCGCCCGGGTCAGGGGCAGCGGATCGTGCTCCTGGCGGCGGCGGTCCTTCTCACCGGCGGGCCGGTACAGGTCGAGATCGCCCTCGAAGTGGCCGCGGAACCGGTAGCAGGTGGCCTCAAGGACGGCGGGCCCGTTCCCCGCCCGCGCGTGCGCGACCGCCTCGGCGAAGGCCTCCGCGACGGCCTCGACGTCCAGGCCGTCCACCCGTTTCCCCCACGCCCCGTACGCGGCGGCCCGCTCGGCCAGCGTGGCGGTGGACGTCGACTCGGTGAACGGTACGGAGATCGCCCACTCGTTGTTCTCGATGAGAACCACCAGCGGCAGGTTCCAGGCACCGGCCATGTTGAGGCTCTCGTGGAAGCCGCCGGTGTTGGCGCCGCCGTCACCGGTCACGCCGACCGCCACCGAGTCCCGCCCCTCCATCCGCGCGGCCCAGGCGTGTCCGAGCGCGACCGGCAGCGTCGCACCGACGATGCCCGTGGTGGAGAAGCGGCGCTCCAGGTCGAACAGATGCATATGGCCGCCGTGGCCACCGCACAGCCCGGTCGCCCGCTCGTAGATCTCCGCCAGCATCGGCCTCGCCGGAACTCCCTTGGCCAGTCCGTGCAGATGGCTGCGGTGCGTGCTGACCAGCGCGTCGTCGTCCCGGAGTGTGCCGATGAGTCCCGCAGCCACGGCCTCCTGCCCGATCCCGGTGTGGAGTTCGCCGTGGATCTCCCGGGTGGGCACGCCTTCCAGGCACGCCTCCTCGAAGCGGCGCATGCGCACCATCTCGGTGTAGCGGGCCACAAGGGTGGGTCCGTCCATGCTCTTCACTCCTCATTCCTGGTCGGGCTCGTGGGGCTCGTCGGCGCTAGTGGTCCGGGCACGGCTGCTCCTCCAGTTCGACGACGGTGCGCGAGGGCGTCCAGCAGTAGGCGGCCCGGCCCTCGGCGAACTCGGTGACCTGCCCGATCAGCTCCCCGCCCGCCTCGGCGAGCCCGTCGAGCGCGGCGTCGAGGTCGTCCACCAGGTGGGCCGTGTGGGCGACGCCGGGCCACACCGGCAGCCGGGGGTCGGTGCCCGCGGGCACATCCCGGAAGGACAGCAGCTCAAGACGCGCCCCGCTCACCGGGGACACGCACTGGACCAGGTCGCAGCCGAGGCCCGGGATGCCGAGCAGACCGCTGATCAGATCCGTCATGCCGAGGGCCTCGAAGGCCACTTCGAAGCCCAGCACCCGCCGGTGGAAGTCGACCGCCGCGCCCAGGTCCGGTACGACCACACCACTGTGGTGCCAGGCCCAGGTCCCGGCCGTGCCCGCGTGGGCCGGCCGGGGACGGGCCGCGGTGTAGGCCCGCCAGCCCCCGTACGCGGAGATGTCCAGATGGTGTCCCTCGGCCAGTTCCCGCGAGTACAGGATGCCGTCCAGGGTGCGGCCGTCGGTCAGTTCGACCGGTCCCCGGTGGAGGCCCGGGGGCTCCCCGGCCTCCACGCGGCGCAGTACGTCGGCCGGGACCCGGTACACCTCGCCGGCCACCGAGACGCCCCGCCCGCCGTCCTCCTCCTTCGGGTCCAGCCGGTACATCCCGGGATGCGCATCGCCGATGGAGTGCAGCCGGTAGCGGGGCACGGTGCGGGCCTCACCGAGGAATTCGGCGCCCGCGAGGTTGGGGTGCAGCGCGAGCCCGCGCATCAGGGTTCCGTTGACGAACAGGTCGGTCGTCGGTTCGGTCGTCGGTTCAGTGTTCACGGGGTTCTTCTCCCGGAGGTCGTCGGAGGGCATCGGCTAGCGGGCCATGGCGTACGCGCTGCGCCGGGGGTCGGCGCCCGCCGCGAGGACCCGGGGGCCGTCCGGGGGAGGCGGCACGAGATCGCCCACGGTCTGCACCGACCCGGCGTCGAACTCGTACGCGGGCCACGGCCGCACGTCGTGGCCCCGGGCCGTGAGGCCGTCCCGTACGGCCTGCGGGATCCGGTCCTCGACCAGCAGCAGCCCGTCGCCCGACGGGTGCGGGTGGAAGCCCCCGGGATAGCTGGAGCCGAAGACCCGTGGCGCCTCGACGGCCTGCTGGGCGGTCATCCCGAAGACCGTCTGGTTCAGATACGCCTGGAGCATCGCCTGCACGATGACGTCGCCGCCCGGGCAGCCCATCGCGGTGACCGCCGGTTCCCCGCCCGTGTCCTGGAGGGCGATCAGCGCGGCGGGTGTCACACAGGGGCGCTTGCCCGGGGCGATCACATTCGGATGCCCCGCGACCAGGCGGCTCTGCACACCGCGCGGGGAGCACAGGATGCCGAGGCCGGGAATGATCGGGGCGCCGTCGAGCGTGTCGCTGGGGGAGGTGGCGAACGCGGTGCCCTCGCCGTCCATGACCACGACCGCCGTGGTGCTGCCGAGCCGCGGCCTGCCGTCGGGCAGCGTCGGCAGGTTGGGCAGCGCCCGGTCTCCGATTCTGGCCCGCAGTTCGTCGAGATGGCCGGGGGCGAGCAGTGCCCGCGGGTCCGCCGGGGTGTGCCGGGGGTCCCCGAAGGTCCGCTCGCGTTCGGAGAAGGCGAGCTTGAGGGCCTCGGTGACCAGGTGCAGGTACTCCTCGCCGTTGTGCCCGTCGGCCGGGAGGCCGCAGCGGTCCAGAACGCCCAGCGCCTGGGCGACGATCAGGCCCTGGCTCCAGGTCGGGGTGACGTGCACGGTGCGGTCCCCGAAACGCACGGACGGCGCGACGGCGACCTCCGCGGAGAACCCGGCGAGGTCCTCCGTCTCCAGGAACCCGCCGGCCGCCCGTACGAACTCGGCGATCCGGACGGCCGGTTCGCCCCGGTAGAACGCGTCGTGCGCGGCCGTCAGCCCGCCGCGCCGGTCCGCCCCGGCCCGCAGCGCCGCACCCTCGGCGTCGGCCAGCGAACGCAGCAGCGCGGCGAGGTCCTGCTGGACCAGCCGTTCGCCCGGCCGGGGAGTCCGTCCCAGCGGGCAGTACACCTGACGGCTGGACTCCCAGGCCGCGAACCCCCGGCCCATCACGGCCAGACTGCTCGCGGTGCGCACATCGACGGGGAAGCCCTCTTCGGCAAGGGCGATCGCGGGAGCGGCGGCCTCCGCGAAGCCGATCGTGCCGAAGTCGCGCAGCGCCGTGATCCAGCCGGAGGGCGCACCGGGCACGATCGACGGGGCCCCGCCCAGCGGGAGCGCCCCGCCGTGCCGGGCGAGCATCGCGTCAAGGGTCGCCTCCCGGCCCCACACCCCGACCCCCGCGACGCTGTGCACCGTGTCCGACCCGGCCGGGCGGATCAGGATGGGGGCGATACCGCCGAAGTTCGCCATGTCGACCTGGACCACGTTGGAGGCGAGCCCGGCCGCGACGCCGGCGTCCACCGCGTTGCCGCCACGGCCCAGCACCTCCGCCGCGACCTGGCTCACCAGGGGATGCCCCCCGACGACCGCCCAGCGTTCACCGAGCAGTGTGGGGCGCATCGACTCGGGGCCGGGGAAGGCGCCGGGCACGATGCCGCCGCCCATGCCCGCGCCCTGCTCCCCGCCTGCGCCCACGGGTTCGAATCCCTGTGCGATGGTCATCGCGTTCTCCTTTCGTGCTGTCTCGTGGTCTGCTCGTACGTGGGTCTCCTCGTACGACTCCGGCGTGGGCCTCAGCCCGGGTACGGCGGGACCGGAAGCCCGCACACTCCGACGTCCGCCGCGAACACCGCTCCCGCGTCGGGTTCGGCGGCCAGCCACCGGCCCTCCATCTCGACCCGGCCGGTGGTGACGTACAGCCGGTCGAGCCCGGGACCGCCGAACGCGCAACTGGTCACCTGGCGTACGGGCAACGGCAGCGTCGCGTCATGGCGCCCGTCGGCGTCGTACCTGCGGATCTGGCCGCCCCGCCAGAGCGCGACCCACACCCCGCCCTCGGCGTCCACGGCGAGCCCGTCCGGCACCCCGGCCTCGTCCTCGACGCTCACCCAGGGGCGGCGGTCGCGGGCCTCGCCCGTCGCCGGGTCGAAGTCGAGCACGTCGACGCGCCGGGTCGCGCTGTCCACGAAGTACATCCGGCTGCCGTCCGGTGACCAGCCGAGCCCGTTGGCCACGCTGGTGCGGTCCAGCACCCGCTCCGGAGCCGGGGAGCCCGGCGCCAGCCGGTGGAGGGCGCCGCGCCCGGGGAGCATCTCCGCGTCGAGGGTGCCGAACCACAGGCGCCCTGCCGGGTCCACCCCGGCGTCGCCCAGACGGTTGCTCTCGGGCTCGCCCGGAACGGTGATCGTCCGCTCGACCTCGCCGTCGGCGCCGAGCAGCAGCACACCGTGGCGTGCGGCCACGGCCAGGCCGCCCCCGGCCCTGGGCAGCACCGCGCTCACCGCGTGCCCGAACGTCCGGTGCGAGACCTCGCCGGTCGCGGGCGCGTACCGGTGGAGCCGGCCGCGCAGGATGTCGACCCAGAGCAGTTCGCCCCGGGAGCCGTCCCAGGCGGGACCTTCGCCGAGCTGGTCGCGGGCGCGCAGGACGGGTTCCGCCGGCGCGGGCAGGACGCGGATCACGGCTCCGTCCCCGCGAGCAGGCCGCGCAGCGGCTCCTCGTACGCCGCCAGGGCGTCCAGCCGGCGCGTGCGCGCCTCCCGGTCCGCATCCAGGACCGCCCGCAGACGGGCCAGCGCGGCATCGGCCGCGGGGCGTCCGTGCACCTCTCCCGCCGCCACCAGCGGGCGGCCGGAGCGGAACACGTCGGTGACGTCGGTCGCTTCCGCGCCGCACACGATCCGCTCCACAAGGCCCGGGTCGGCCTTCGCGCCCGTGGTTCCGGCGGCGACACAGATCAGGTCGGCGCGGAAACCGGGGGCGATCCGGCCGAGCCGCCCGCCGTGCCCGGTCGCGGCGGCCCCTCCCTCGGTGGCCATCGCCAGCACCTCGTACGGGGTCAGCGGGCCGCCCGCGCGCTCGGCGGCGGCCAGTGCCGCGCGCATCTCCGCGAACATGTCCGGTGCCGCCGTGTGCTGGCTGTCCATCCCCAGCGCCACGGTCACCCCGGCGTCCAGCCAGGACCGCACCGGGGCGTCGCCGGAGCCGAGCCGCGCGTTCGAGACCGGGCAGTGCACGAGCGCGGCACCGCGCCGCGCCAGCAGCGCGATCTCGGGACCGGTCAGCCAGACACCGTGCGCGGCGGAGAGCCCCGGACCCAGCAGCCCGTGACGGTCGAGCCTGCTCACCGGATCGCCGTCGCCGCCACCGAGCCAGGTGCGCTGGTGGCGGCTCTCCAGCAGATGGGTGTGGAGCCGCGTTCCGCCGCCTGCGCACCGACGCAGCATGTCCAGCGCCTCGTCGGAGCACCACTGCGGCGCCACCGGTGCCACCCCGACGCGCACTCCGGGGCACGAGGGGGCCAACGAGGCCGCCAGGGCCGGCAGGTCCTCCGGAGGGACGCCCCGTTGGGGCGTGGCCAGTGACCGCGGTTCCGGTGCCGGTCCGGGCCAGGACGCCGGCAGCGGCTCGGGCAGGAACTCGGCCCGGTCGGTGATCCCGACCGCGAGTTCGGCCCGCAGCCCGGCCTCGGTGAGCGCGGAGGCGACCGCGCGCACCCCGGCCGCGTAGGTGTCCGCCTCGGCGAAGGTGTGGTGGATCGCCTGCACGGTGGTCACCCCGGTGGCCACCAGGGCCACGGCCGCCGCCAACGCGTCGTCGTACGGGTCGAGGGCGGTGGTTCCGGTGAGCCGTACGACCCAGGTCTCCAAGTCGGCGTCGGCCACGCCCTGTTCGCCGAGCGGCAGGGCACGCAGGTGCGAGTGGGCGTCGGTGAAGGCCGGGAGCACCACGCCGTCGAGTCCGGTCGTGCGTTCGGCGGGTGCGGCGCCGTTCAGTTCGGCGAACGGGGCGACGGCCACCACCGTGCCGTTCTCGACCAGGACACCGGCGTCCCGGAGCGGGACGGCCCGCGCGTGGGTCACCAGGGTCCGGCAGCGCAGCAGCAGCGGGCCGGCGGGAGGCTGGAAGGTGCTCATCGCCGCTCCGCCCAGGGCAGCAGCAGCCGTTCGGCCGGCGTGACCAGGGAGAACAGCAGCCCGGCGACGACCGACGAGGCGAGGATCGCCGCCCACATCGTCGCGGTCTCCAGCGACAGCGCCGCGGTGATCACCAGCTTGCCGAGTCCCCGGCCGCCGATGATCCACTCGGCGGTCATCACACCGAGCACGGCCGAAGGCGCCGCGATCCGCATCGCGTCGAAGAAGGCGGGCATCGCCGCGGGCAGTCTCACCCGGCGATAGACCGTGACCGGCCGGCAGTTGAGCACATGCATCAGCTCCAGCGCCTCCCGTTCGACCGAACGCAGCCCGAGGAGCACGTTGATCAGGGTGGGGAAGAACACGATCAGCGCGGCCACCACGACGGTGAGCGTCGCGCCCCGGCCGAACGCCAGCGTGATGAACGGCGCCAGCGCCACCACCGGGATCGCCCGCAGGGTGAGCGCGAGCGGGTACAGCACGGAGGCGAGGACCGGCGACGCCGAGATGAGCAGCGCCAGCGCGAATCCGGCCGCGTTGCCCGCGGCGAAGCCGCCCAGGACCGCGAGCACGGTGGACTTCACGGCCTCCAGTACCGCGCCCCAGTCGGCGGAGGTGACGATCTCGCTGGGCGCGGGCAGGGCGTACGACGGCGTGCCGGTCACCCGTACGCCGATCTCCCACACGGCGAGCGCCGCCGCCAGCACCGCGGCGGAGGTGACCGGGCCGCGGAGACCGGGCAGGGACCGCCCACGGCGCTTCCCCGTACTCATGGCATCCGCCTGGCCGGCCGGGGCGACGGCACCGGGCGAGGCCGCGGCCTCACCGGGGGAGGGGGCGCCGCCCGGCCGGAAGGGTGTCTGAATCCTCATCAGCGGCGCTCGCTTCCCGCGTCGACCGACGCATGCCACGGGGTGGCGATCCGGGCCACCCATCCGAACGCCGCCGCCAGCAGGCCGGTGATGGCGCTGGACAGCACCAGGGCGGCCCACAGTTGGGGCATCTGATAGCCGAACATCGCGTACAGCAGGGCCAGTCCGAGACCCTGGTCGGCGCCCACCCACTCGGCGATCATCGCCGCGATGAACGCCGCCGGAGCGGCGATCTTCAGGGAGGCGGTGAAGGCCGGGAGCGCGTACGGCAGCCGCAGGTGGCGCAGCGAGCCCACCCAGCCCGTGTTCAGCACCTCGCCGAGTTCGCGCACCCGGCGGTCGGTCGAGCGCAGCGCGCCGGTGAGGTTGACCAGTACCGGGAAGAACGCGGCCAGCAGCGCCACCGCGGCCTTGGAGGTGAAGCCGAGGCCGAGCCAGGCGACCAGCGCGGGGGCGAGCGCCACCACCGGGATGCTGTAGATCATCAGGGAGAGGCGGTACACACCGTCCCCGATCAGCGGCAACCGGTCCATGACCAGGGCCAGCACCACGGCGAGAGCCACCCCACCGACGAACCCGGCCGCGGCCTCCCCGACGGTGGTCAGTGTGTTGCTCCAGTAGGCGGTGCGGCCGTCCCACAGCACACCGAGGATCCGCGACGGGGGCGGCAGCACCCCGCCGGGGCGGTACTCGGTCCGGCCGTACACCTCCCAGGCGGCTAGGAGCGCGCAGTAGACGGCGGCGGCGATCAGGGCCGAGGTGCGGCGGTTCAGCGGCTGCCGCCCGAGGGCGCCCGAAGCCGCCGCGGCGTTCCGGCTCACGGTTCGATCTCCCGGTACACCTCGGTCAGCAGGTCGGTGAGCCGCTGCTCGTAGGCCGTGAACTCCGGAAGCAGCATGGTCTCCGCCGTGCGCGGGCGGGGCAGGTCGATCTCCAGTTCGGCGATGATCCGGCCCGGTCCGCGGCCCAGGACGAACACCTGGTCGGAGAGGAAGACGGCCTCGGACACGTTGTGCGTGACGAGGATCGCGGTCGTCCCGGTCTCCAGCCAGATCCGCTGCAACTCGTCGTTCATCTGCCGGCGCCGGATCTCGTCCAGGCCGTTGAACGGCTCGTCGAGGAAGAGCAGCCGCGGACGCAGGATCAACGCGCGGGCGATGGCCACCCGCCGGGCCATGCCGCCGGACAGCTTCGCCGGCAGCGCCTTCTCGAAGCCTTCCAGGCCGACCAGGCGCAGCAGGTCGCGGGCCTGCTCGCGGCGTTCGTCCTTCGGTACTCCGGCGACCTGCAAGGGCAGTTCGACGTTGGCCAGCGCGCTGCGCCAGGGGAGCAGCACCGGGTCCTGGAAGACGAAGCCGAACTCCGCCGCCCTGCGGGCCTGCGTCGGGGTCCGGCCGAACACCTCGACGGTGCCGGTGGTCGGCTGGACGACGTCGGCGAGGATCCGCAGCAGGGTGGACTTGCCGCATCCGGACGGGCCGATGAGCGTGGCGAAGGCGCCCTCGCGGATGGTCAGGTCGATGCCTTCCAGCGCGGTGAAGGGCGAGCCCCCGACGTCGAAGCGCTTGCCGATGCCCTCGGCGCGTACCACGGCGCCGCTGTCGCCTTCCGCCGACTCCGCCGCCGCTTTCGGGGCCGCGAGGGCCGGACCGGGGTCCCGGCCCGCGGCCCTCATGCCCGGACTCCGTCGTCCGCCGGGGTGCCGGCGCCGGTCGTGCCGGTGCCGCCGTCCAGGCTCAGGAGGCGGGCGAGGTTGGCGCCCTCGACCAGGGCCCGGTCGGCCTCGTCCGGGACGGCCCGGGCTATCTTGGCCCGTTCCAGGTCGAAGTGGCTTCCCGGCCAGTCGGTGCCCATCACCAGACGGGAGGCCCCGAGCCGTCCGTAGGCCATCTGCACCTCGATGAGCTGGGTGCCGGACGTCTCCAGGTAGATGTGCTCGTTGCGTTCGGCGACCAGGATCGCCTCGTTGACGTTCCAGATCGTGCCCATGTGGGCGATCAGCAGGGGCACTTCGGGGAAGCCCTTGGAGATCTCCTCGATGGACAGCGGCGCGCAGAACGGGTCGTCCAGCGCGTTCACCAGGATCACCAGCCCGGCCTCGCGGGCGGCCGAGAAGACCGGGTCGAGCAGCCCGTGGTCGGCGAAGTGGTAGCCGTGCATGGTCGGGTGGAGCTTGAGGCCCTTGAGCCCGTACTCCTGCCCGCACTTGAGGACGGTGTCGACCGCGTCAGGGCGCCGGGGGTCCACCTGGCCGAAGCCGACGATCCGGTCCGGGTGTTCGGCGACCGTCCTGGCGATGAAGTCGTTGTCGATCATCTGGCCGAGGGAGCACCCCACGGCCATGTCGACGCCCGCCGCGTCCATCGACGCGATCATGTTCTCGGGGGTGTAGGACTCGGCCGTGAGGTAGTCCGAAGTCCCCCCGGCCTGCCACACGTTGTTGTACGCGTCGATGATCACGGGTGTTCCACTCCGCTTCGGTTGGTTGTCGGGTACCGGCCGGCCCGCCGGGACACCGCGGGCCGGGACCGGACGGGCCGGGTACGGCCGGACGGGGTCGGGCTCAGGCCAGCAGGGAGGTACGCCCGCCGTAGGCGGCTTCGAGGACGGAGGTGTCCACCACGTCCTCGGCCTTCAGCTTCTTGCCGATCGTGCCGACGTCGACCAACTGGTCGATGATCTTCTGCATCTTGGCCGGGTCGACCTGGAGCACACCCTTGGGAGAGGTGATGAGGCCCTTCTGGAACCTGGCGGTGGCGGCCTCCTCCTCGGGCTTGAGGCCGTTGTTGTTCCACTTCGTCGCCACGAGCCGCCCGATCTCGTCGGGGTGGGCGTTCATGTACTCGTAGCCCTTGATCGTCGCGCGGAGGAACCGCACCAGCTCGTCGTGCTGCTTCTCCAGGTGGTCCCGGGTCGTGATCAGCACGTTTCCGTAGCTGGGGACGCCGAGGTCCTCCAGGTACAGCACGTGGACGTCGACGCCCTGCCGCTGGAGTGCCACCGCCTGGGAGGTGGCGTAGCCGGAGTAGCCGGACGCCTGACCGGTGGTGAGCTGGGTCGGGTCGGTTCCGGCGGGTATGAACCGCACGTTCTTGACGCCGGCCTTCTTCACCAGCGACTCGAACTGCTGTCGTGACGCCTCGGTGACGGCGATCGTCCGGCCGGCGAAGTCCTGGATCGACTTGATCGGGTCGTCCGCCTTGCTGATGATCGAGAAGGGTGAGGTCTGGAAGATCGCGCCGTAGATCACGAGGGGCTGGCCCTTGGCGATGGCCACGAGCACGTTGGTGTTGTCGTCGTCTCCGGTGAAGGACCGGCCGGAGGCCACCTGCTGCCAGGCCAGGATGTTGGGGCCGCCGGCGGTGAACGACGTACTGATCTTCTCCGCCTTGTAGTACCCCTTCGCCTCGGCGGCGTAGAAACCGCCGAACTGGGTGAGTTTCAGCCAGCCGAGCTGGTCGTTGATCTTCAGCAGCCCGTCGGCGGACGTTCCGCCGGAAGAGCTTCCTGAGCAGGCCGTCAGCAGTCCGCCTGCGGCCATCAGGCCGGCGCCGGCCCCGAAGAGCCTGAGAACGTCACGGCGCGCGGGGGCTCCGGGAAATGCGCGTGCTGGGTCCATCCGAATCCTCCACGGGGCGTCAACGAACAGTGCGGTAAGGCCAGGGATCGGTGCAGGTCAGACGGAAGAAATCCGCTGTTCCGTGACGTCATCCTGGCGAACGCCCGGGTGGTCCTCAATGAACAGAATGTCTGCGGATGAAGGGATCACTCAACGAACCGTCCACGCCACGCGGTGTCCGCGTTCATGGCTGAAAATGTCAGCACTCGATGACGTTGACGGCGAGGCCGCCGCGGGCGGTCTCCTTGTACTTGGTCTTCATGTCGCGGCCGGTGTCCCGCATCGTCCTGATCGCCTTGTCCAGGCTGACCTTGTGGGTGCCGTCGCCGGCCAGGGCCAGCCGTGCCGCGTTGATGGCCTTGACGCTCGCGACGGCGTTCCGTTCGATGCAGGGGATCTGCACCAGACCGCCCACCGGGTCGCAGGTGAGGCCCAGGTTGTGCTCGATGCCGACCTCGGCGGCGTTCTCCACCTGTGCGGGGCTGCCGCTGAGGACTTCGCACAGCGCCCCGGCGGCCATCGCGCACGCCGATCCGACCTCGCCCTGGCAGCCGACCTCGGCACCGGAGATGGAGGCGTTCTCCTTGAACAGGATGCCGATGGCGGCGGCCGTCAGCAGGAAGCGGACGACGCCGTCGTCGTCGGCGCCGGGCACGAAGCGCGCGTAGTAGTGGAGCACGGCCGGTACGATCCCGGCCGCCCCGTTGGTGGGGGCGGTGACGACACGGCCGCCCGAGGCGTTCTCCTCGTTCACGGCGAGGGCGAACAGGTTCACCCAGTCCATGCCCCGCAGCGGGTCCGTGCTGTCGTGGCCGGCGGCGTTCAGCTCGCGGTGGAGCGCCGGCGCGCGCCGGGGGACCTTCAGGCCGCCCGGCAGCACGCCCTCGCGCCGGCAGCCGCGGTCGACGCACGCCCGCATGACCGCCCACAGTTCGAGCAGCCCGGTGCGCACCTCGGCCTCGGAGCGCCACGCCCGCTCGTTGGCGAGCATCACCTCACTGATCGCCAGGTTCTCGCGGGCGCAGATCCCGAGCAGTTCGGCACCCGAGCGGAAGGGGAACCGCACGGGCGTGGCGTCCGCGACGACCCGGTCGGCGCCGGTGGCCTCCTCGTCGACGACGAAACCGCCGCCGACCGAGTAGTAGGTGCGGGCCGACAGTTCCCGCCCGTCCGCCGCCAGGGCCCGGAACGTCATGCCGTTGGGGTGGGCGGGCAGGGACTTGCGCCGGTGCAGCACCAGGTCCTTGTCGCTGTCGAAGCGGATCCGGTGCTTGCCGCCGAGCAGCAGGCCGCCGTCGGCGCGGACCTGCGCGACCCGGTCGTCGGACCGGTCGGTGTCGACGGTGGCCGGGTCCTCGCCCTCCAGGCCGAGGACGACGGCCTTGTCGGAGCCGTGTCCCCGGCCGGTGGCGCCGAGCGAGCCGTACAGCTCCGCCCGGACGCCCACCACGTCGTCCAGCAGCCCGTCCCGCTCCAGTCCCTCGACGAAGCGCCCGGCCGCCCGCATCGGCCCCACCGTGTGGGAGGAGGAGGGGCCGATGCCGACCGAGTACAGATCGAAGACGCTGAGGGTCATCAGGGCACCTCGGCGGCCCGGTACTCGCTCATCGCGTCCATGAGCCAGCGGGCCAGGTGGTCGGCGAACGAGGACCGCGGCAGGAGCCGGTACGTCGCCTCGCCGGTCTGCCAGAGCACCACCGGAACCGGTCCGACCTGCGTGGACACCGCCCGGCCGGGGCCGAAGGAGCGGGGGTGCAGGTCCAGGGAGCAGCCCTTTTCCAGCACCGCCCGGGCCGAGGGGCCGGTCAGCTCCAGCGTGGTCCGGTTCGCCGACACGTCGACGACCGAGCCCGGGTCCCCGGCGAGCGCCTCCAGCAACTCGGCGGCGAGCGCGGGCCCGTCGCTGCGGGAGAGCACGAGCCATTCGTCGGGGCCGAGCCAGATCGCGGTGTGCGGGCCGGCCTGCGCGGTCGCGCCGCACCGGTCCGGCAGCGGCGCGCCGAGCACCGGGCCGACGCGGGCGGCCGCGTCCGACGCGGGGTCCACGCGCAGGCTCACCATGGTGACGAAGGGCCACTCGGTGAGCGACACGCCCCGGGCGCCGGTGACGGTGGCGCCGCGCATTCGTTCCTGGAGGTGTGCGAGGGGGCTGCGGCGCAGCGCCGCTGGTCCCGCTTCGATCGGCTCAGCCATCTCGCTTGGTCCCTTCGGGGTCGTAGAGCACGGGTTCGGCCACGAGGACGGGCACCAGGGTGTCGCCGACGGGGGCGATCAGGGTCTCGCCGATGCGGTTGCGCCCGTCGGCGACGAGCGCGAGGGCGAACGGCCTGCCCAGCGCCTGGCTGTGGTAGCTGGAGGTGACATGGCCGAGCATCGGCACGGGACCCGCCTGCGGGGTGACGGGGACGTCGGGCGCGACGATCTGGGAGCCCTCCGGCAGCCGGGTGGTGCCGTCGGCGGGCAGCAGACCGACCAGGTGCTTGCGGTCGGTGCGCGCGGTGTCGGGGCGGCTGAAGGAGCGTTTCCCGATGAAGTCCTTCTGCTTGGAGACCACCCAGGACATGCCCGCGTCCTGAGGGGTGACCGTCCCGTCGGTGTCCTGGCCGACGATGACGTACCCCTTCTCGGCGCGCAGGACGTGCATGGTCTCGGTGCCGTAGGGGGTGATGCCGTGCGGCCGGCCGGCCGCGTACACCTGCTCCCAGACGGCGAGCCCGTACCAGGCGGAGACGTTGATCTCGTAGGCGAGTTCGCCGGAGAACGAGATCCGGCAGACGCGGGCGGGGACACCGGAGGCCAGCGTCGTCTCACGGAAGGTCATGAAGGGGAAGGCGTCGTTCGACAGGTCGAGGTCCGGGGCGAGCCGGGCGACCACCTCGCGGGACTCGGGTCCTACGACCGCGATCGTGGTCCACTGCTCGGTCACCGAGGTGCAGTGGACGTCGAGTTCGGGCCACTCGGTCTGCAGCCACTCCTCCAGCCAGTCCAGTACGCCGGCCGCGCCGCCCGTCGTGGTGGTCATGAAGTAGCGGCCCTCGTCCAGGCGCAGGGTCACGCCGTCGTCGAAGATCATGCCGTCGGGCCTGCACATCACGCCGTAGCGGGCGGAGCCGGGCTTGAGCTTCTTGAAGGCGTTGGTGTAGACGCGGTTGAGGAACTCCCCGGCGTCCCTGCCCCAGATCTCGATCTTGCCGAGGGTCGAGGCGTCCATGAAAGCGACACCCTCGCGGGCCGCGCGGCACTCGCGGGCCACGGCGGCGTCCATGTCCTCCCCCTCCCGGGGGTAGTACCACGGCCGCTTCCACTGCCCGACGTTCTCGAACCGCGCGCCGTGGGCGACGTGCCACCCGTGGACCGGCGTCGTGCGCTCCGGGTCGAACAACTCGCCGCGCTCGCGTCCGGCGAGTGCCGCGAACGCCACCGGGGAGTACGGCGCCCGGTAGGCCGTGGTGCCGATCCCGCCCGGTGCGGAGCCGTCGCCGAGGGCGGCGGCGATCACGCCGATCGCGTTGACGCCCGAGGTCTTGCCCTGGTCGTTGGCGGTGCCGAGCGAGGTGTAGCGCTTGACGTGCTCGACGCTGCGCATGCCGGCGCCGACGGACCGCCACACGTCGGCGACCGTGACATCGCGCTGCAGGTCGACGAAGTGGGTGTCCCAGGCGCCGGGACCTTGACCGGAGCCGTCGTCGGGGGCGGGTACCAGCCACACCGCGCGCACCGGCCCGTGTGCGGTGGCTTCGGGCTCGGCGGGGACGGGCACCGGGAACCCGGCGTCCGTCGCGGCCCGCGCACCGGCCCACGCGCCCTCGGCGAGCGCGCCGTCGAGGGCGTACGTGCCCCGGGCCGCACCGGCGATCCGCTGGTCGCGCACACCGCCGTCGGGCACGAAGGCGGCGAGATCGTCGTCCCAGCGCAGTGTGCCCTGGCGCTGGCTGTGCAGGTGCACCACCGGGCTCCAGCCGCCCGAGACGGCGAGCAGGTCGCAGTCGAACGAGACGGGTCCGCCGGTGAGTTCGCCGCCGTCGTCGAGGCCCTGGACGGTGACGCCGGTGAGGCGCCTCTCGCCCGCGGTGCCGGTCACCGCGCTGCCGGTCAGCACCTCGACGCCGGTGGCCGCGGCGACCTCGGCCGCCCGCCGGGACAGCTCGGGCCGGGCGTCGACGACGGCGGCGATCTCCACGCCGGCCGCGTGCAGGTCGGCGACCGTGTCGTAGGCGCTGTCGTTGGTGGTGCTCACGACGGTGCGCGAGCCGGGCGCCACCGCGTAGCGGTTGACGTAGGAGCGGACGGCGGAGGCGAGCATCACGCCGGGGCGGTCGTTGCCCGCGAACACCAGTGGCCGCTCGTGGGCGCCGGTCGCCAGGACCACCTGGCGGGCCCGGATGTGCCACAGCCGCTGGCGCGAGACGCCCTCGGCCGGGGCGGGGGCGTCGGCGCCGAGGTGGTCGGTGCGCCGCTGCACCGCCAGGACGTAGTTGTCGTCGTAGGAGCCGAAGACGGTGGTGCGGGACAGGACGACGGTCTCGGGGGCCGCCTCCAGGGTCGCGCGGACCCCGGCCACCCACTCCAGGGCGGTCTGCCCGCCGACCGTCTCGGCGCGCCCGGACAGCAGCGAACCGCCGGGTTCGGGCTGGTCGTCGACGAGCATCACGCGGGCGCCGGAGCCGGCCGCCGCGGCGGCGGCCGCGAGTCCGGCCGGGCCCGCGCCGACGACCAGGACGTCGGTGTGCACGTACTTCTTGTCGTAGACGGCCGGGTCCGGGGTCGGGTCGAGGACGCCCATCCCGGACAGGGTCGTGGCGCACAGCCCGTCGTACAGCTCCACGGTGGTGGCGGGCAGCATGCCCTCCGAGCACGGCCCGTCGATCTGGAGCAGCGCGTTGGGCTCCTCGACGCCGGCGGAGACGATGCCGCGCGGCCGGCCCCGGTAGAGGGACGGTCCGGCCTGGACGACACCACCGGCCAGCATCGCGGAGGCGACGGTGTCACCGGGATGGCCGGTCAGCTCCCGTCCGTCGACGGTGAACCGCAGCACGGTGCCGCGGTCGACACGGCCGCCGTGCGGCAGACGGAATTCCTGGTGGGTCATCGGTTCCCTCCGGCCGGATCGGCGGACTGGCGACGGTCGTCGGGCCCGGACAGCCCGGGGATCCCGGGACGGGGCTCGTCGAGCCGGTAGACGGCGAGCACGTCGTAGCTGACGGTGTCCCGCACGACGTTGAACCAGCGGCGGCAGCCCGTGGAGTGCACCCACCGCTCGGCGAAGGGGCCCTTGGGGTTGTCCCGGTAGAAGACGTACTCGGCCCACTGCTCGTCGGTGAGCTCCCCGGCGCTCTCGGGGAAGGGGATGTGGGCCTGTCCGCCGTAGCGGTACTCGGTCTCGTCGCGCGGACCGCACCATGGGCAGTTCAGCAGCAGCACGGTGTCCTCCTCTCAGTGGGCCACGGCCGCGGCGCCGTGCTCGTCGATCAGGGCGCCCGTGGTGAAGCGTTCCAGGGCGAACGGCTTGTTCAGGCCGTGCGGTTCGCCGGTGGCGATGGTGTGGGCGAAGGCCCAGCCGGCGGCCGGGGTGGCCTTGAAACCGCCGGTGCCCCAGCCGCAGTTGACGTAGAGGTTCTCCACCGGCGTGGTGCCGATGATCGGGGAGGCGTCCGGGGTGACGTCGACGATGCCGCCCCAGGTCCGCAGCACATGGGCGCGGGCGAAGATGGGGAACAGCTCGACGGCGGCGGCCATCTGGTGCTCGATCACGTGGAACGAGCCGCGCTGGCCGTAGCCGTTGTACGCGTCGACGCCCGCGCCCATCACCAGCTCGCCCTTGTGCGCCTGCGACACATAGACGTGCACGTGGTTCGACATGACCACGGTGGGGTGCACCGGCTGGTGCAGTTCGGAGACCAGTGCCTGCAGCGGGTGCGACTGCACCGGCAGCCGGAACCCGGCCAGTTCGGCCAGCACGCTGCTGTGCCCGGCGGCCGCCAGACCCACCCGGCCGGCCAGGACACGGCCCCGGCTGGTCTCGACGCCGACGACCCGGTCGCCGTCCTTGACGAACCCGGTGACCTCGCAGCCCTGGATCAGGTCGACGCCCATCTCGTCGGCCCGGCGGGCGAGCGCCCAGGCGACGTGGTCGTGCTTGGCGATGCCGGCACGGGGCTGGTAGGTGCCGCCGAGCACCGGATAGCGGGTGTGGGGCGAGACGTTGACGATCGGGCAGACCTTGGCGACCTCGTCCGTCTCGAGCCACTCGGCGTCGACTCCGTTGAGGCGGTTGGCGTTGACGCGGCGCACACCCTCGCGGACGTCCTGCAGGGTGTGTGCGAGGTTGAGCACGCCGCGCTGGCTGAACAGGAAGTCGTAGTCCAGCTCCTCGGGCAGCCGCTCCCACAGCTTGAGGGCGTGCTCGTAGATGGCCGCGCTCTCGTCCCACAGGTAGTTGGAGCGGATGATGGTGGTGTTGCGGGCCATGTTGCCGCCGGCCAGCCAGCCCTTCTCCAGTACGGCCACGTTGGTGATGCCGTGGTTCTTGGCGAGGTAGTAGGCGGTGGCCAGGCCGTGCCCTCCCGCGCCGACGATGACGACGTCGTAGGAGGAGCGCGGCTCGGGGGTGCGCCAGAGCCAGTCGGGGTGCTCCGGGAGCGGTGCGGCGGTCATCCGGCGGCTCCGTTCCGGTCGGCGGGGTCGGCCGGCTCGGCGGGGTCGGTCGGCTCGGCATAGAGCGGGAACTTCTCGGCGAGTGCGGTGACCCGGTCGCGCAGCAGCAGGGCGCTCTCGTCGGTGAGTTCCTCCTCCTTCAGGGCGCAGGCGATGATGTCGGCGACCTCGCGGAACTCCTCGGCCCCGAAGCCCCGGGTGGCCAGGGCGGGGGTGCCGATCCGCAGGCCGGAGGAGACCATCGGCGGGCGGGGGTCGAAGGGCACCGCGTTGCGGTTGACGGTGATGCCGACGCGGTGGAGGCGGTCCTCGGCCTGCTGCCCGTCGAGCGCGGAGTCGCGCAGATCGACGAGGACGAGGTGGACCTCGGTGCCGCCGGTGAGGACGGAGATCCCAGCCTCGGCGACATCGTCGGCGAGCAGCCGGCCGGCGAGGATCCGGGCGCCGTCCAGGGTGCGCTGCTGGCGCTCCCTGAACTCCTCGCCCGCCGCGACCTTGAAGGCGACCGCCTTCGCGGCGATCACGTGCTCCAGCGGCCCGCCCTGCTGGCCGGGGAAGACCGCGGAGTTGATCTTCTTGGCTAGGGCGGCCCGGCTGAGGATCACACCGCCGCGGGGACCGCCGAGGGTCTTGTGGGTGGTGGTCGTCACGACGTCCGCGTACGGCACGGGGCTCGGGTGGAGGCCCGCCGCGACCAGTCCCGCGAAGTGCGCCATGTCGACCATGAGGTACGCGCCCACCTCGTCGGCGATGCGCCGGAAGGCGGCGAAGTCCAGTTGGCGGGGATAGGCCGACCAGCCGGCGACGATCAGCTTCGGCCGGTGCGCGCGGGCCAGCTCGGCCACCTCGTCCATGTCGACGCGCAGGTCGGACTCGCGGACGTGGTACGGCACGACGTTGTAGAGCTTGCCGGAGAAGTTGATGCGCATGCCGTGCGTGAGGTGCCCGCCGTGCGCCAGGTCGAGACCGAGGATGGTGTCCCCGGGGTCGAGCAGGGCGAACATCGCGGCGGCGTTGGCCTGGGCGCCCGAGTGCGGCTGGACGTTGGCGGCCTCGGCGCCGAAGAGGGCCTTGACCCGGTCGATCGCGAGCTTTTCCACGACGTCGACGTGCTCACAGCCGCCGTAGTAGCGGCGGCCGGGGTATCCCTCGGCGTACTTGTTCGTCAGGACCGAGCCCTGGGCCTGCATCACGGCCGCCGGGGCGAAGTTCTCCGACGCGATCATCTCGAGTGTCGTCCGCTGGCGCCTGAGCTCCGCCTCGACGGCGGCGGCGATCTCGGGGTCCAGTGCAGCCAGGGGGAGGGAGAGGGGGCCGCTGTTCTCCGTCGTGGACGGACTCGCTGCCATAGTGAGCACCACCTTAATATGCGACTGCTCCAACACTGATATATCAGTGTGTGCGGTAACGTAGGACAGACTGACGGAGAGGGTCAAGGGGGTGGCGGAATGAAGCAGGTGGAGGCTTCGGCTTCGCGGAGAACCGGCGAGGAGGAGACGCTCACTCTCGCCGAGCGCGCGTACCGCGACATCCGCGACCGCCTGATCATGCTGGAGATCCCGCCCGGCGCACCGGTGAACGAGGACCTGCTCGCGCAGAGCGTCGGCTTCGGGCGCACGCCGGTGCGCGAAGCCCTCAAGCGCCTGCAGCACGAGCGGCTGATCATGGCCTACCCCCGGCGCGGCACCTTCGCCACTGAGGTCAACATCACCGACCTCGCCCACATCTCCGAGGTCCGGCGTCAGCTGGAGCCGATGGCGGCGGGCCGCGCGGCCGACCGCGCCACCGCCGCCGACCGCCAGGCGTTGGGCGCGCTGCTGCGCGGCCTGGAGGGCGAGGGCACTTCCGCGCAGGGCGCGGACGCCCTCATGCGCCTCGACCTGCGCGTGCACCGGGCCATCTACGCCGCCACCCACAACCCGTACTTCGAGGACACCCTCATCCGCTACGACAACCTGGCCACCCGGATCTGGTGCCTGTTCGTGGACCGGGTGCCGGGCATGGCGGGACACGTCGTCGAGCACGGACCGCTGCTGCGGGCCATCGTCGACGGCGACCCCGAGAAGGCCTCGGAGCTCGCGCTCAGCCATGTCGTGGGCTTCGAGCGGGCGATCCGCGAGGCGATCTGAGCCGCCGGAGGGTGGCGGCCGGCCCCCTCGTGGAGCCGTCGTAGCCTCGCTGCGGCGGCTCTGCTCGTCTGTCTCCGGCACCGCCTGATGTCAGTCCTGTTGCAACCCGAATGCGCGCGGTGCAACGGGGCGAACTCAACACGTCGCCGCACGGTTTTTGGTCGGTCAACCGACGTTGTCGACGGGCAAAACAAAAAAGAAGCCGCCCGCCACGTCTTGTCGACTCCCGTACACACTCCTATGGTGTGCAACACCGTTGCGGTACGCGCAACCACATGCTTGGGAGCCCGTTCCATGAGCGACCAGCCGAGCCTCTCCGGGCAGCAAGCCCCGCCCCTCACCTCCGTTCCGTCCGTCACGTCCGCACCCACCGTCTCCGGTCCGCCGGACGCCGGCATCGATCCCGCCACGCGCCGCCGCGTGGTGGCGGCCAGCTTCATCGGCAATTTCGTGGAGTGGTTCGACTACGCCGCCTACGGATACCTGGCAGCGACCATCTCCACGGTCTTCTTCCCCGACACCAACCGCACGACGGCCCTGCTGGCGACGTTCAGCGTCTTCGCCGTCTCCTTCTTCGTCCGCCCCTTCGGCGGCTTCGTCTGGGGGCACATCGGCGACAAGGTCGGCCGCCGCAGCGCCCTGTCACTGTCCATCGTGATCATGTCAGTGGCGACCTTCTGCATCGCCCTGCTGCCCACCTATCGCGCGGTCGGCCTGCTCGCACCGGCCCTGCTCCTGGTGGTCCGGGTCGTCCAGGGCTTCTCCGCCTCCGGCGAGTACGCGGGCGCCTCCGCCTTCCTGGTCGAGTACGCCCCGCCCGGCCGGCGCGGACTGTACGCCTCCGTGGTCCCGGCGAGCACCGCGTCCGGCCTGCTGCTCGGATCCCTGCTCGCGGCGTTGCTCACCGGAGTCCTCTCCGACGGGCAGATGCACGGCTGGGGCTGGCGCCTGCCCTTTCTCCTCGCCGCTCCGATGGGGCTGATCGGCCGCTACATCCGGCTGCGCCTGGAGGACACCCCGGCGTTCCGCGCGCTGGAGGACCAGGAGGTCGCACCGCCCCCCGCCAAGCAGATGCTGCGCGCCAACCGGCGCCCGCTGGTACTCGCGATGGGCGCCACCGTGCTCAACGCGGTCGCCTTCTACACGGTGCTCAGCTACATGCCGACGTACCTGTCGGAGGAGCTGCACTTCGGCGCCACCGAGTCGTTCCTGGCCACCACCGTCTCGCTCGCGACGTACATCGCCTTCATCTTCCTCACCGGCCTGGCCTCGGACCGGTTCGGCCGGAAGAGGATGCTGATCACGGCGTCCGTCCTGTTCACGCTGTGCACCGTCCCCGCGTTCATGCTGCTGGACGGCGCCGGACTGCTGACCGTGATCGCCGTCCAGGTGCTGCTCGGCGGGATGCTCACGCTCAACGACGGGACACTGCCCAGCTTCCTCGCCGAGCTGTTCCCGACCCGGGTGCGCTACAGCGGCTTCGCCATCAGCTTCAACCTGGCCAACGCCCTCTTCGGCGGCACCGCGGCGTTCGTCGCCACGCTGCTCATCTCCTGGACCGGAAGCCCCCTCGCCCCCGCCTGGTACCTCGTCGCCGCCGCGCTGTGCTCGCTGTGGGCCGTCCTGCGCTCGCGGGAGACCTCACGCGAGCCGCTGCGCGAGGACTGAGGACCGGCCCCTCCCTCGCACCACTCCTCCTCGCCCGCCGGGGAGGAGAGACCGAACCCATGAAAAGGAGTCACCATGTCCGCTGCCGAGCTCGAGCGCCTGAAGCTGATCCACAACGGTGAGAAGGAGCGGCTGACCTTCTCCGACGCGGAGATGGGGCGCCGGCTGTCGCTGCTCCGCAAGGCGATGGCCGAAGCCGGCGTCGACGTCGTCCTGTTCACCTCGTACCACAACATCAAGTACTACTCCGACTTCCTGTACACCTCCTTCGGCCGCCCCTACGCGCTGATCGTCACCGGAGACGACCAGGTCACCGTCTCCGCCAACATCGACGCCGGCATGCCGTGGCGGCGCACCTTCGGCGACAACGTCGTGTACACCGACTGGCACCGCGACAACTACATCCACGTCATCCAGGAGACGCTGAAGGGGCGGGGCGTCGCTCCGCGCCGGATCGGCGTCGAGCACGACAGCCTGCCGCTGGACACCCTGCGGAAGTTCGAAGCCGCCTTCCCCGGCGCCGAGTTCACCGACATCGCACAGGCCGCCATGCGGCAGCGGATGGTCAAGTCGGACGAGGAGATCGCCCTCATCAAGGAGGGCGCACGCGTCGGCGACCTGGGCGGCGAGGCCATCCGCGAGGCCATCCACGAGGGCGTCTCGGAGTACGAGGTCGCGCTCGCGGGCACCAACGCCATGGTCCGCGAGATCGCCCGTGCCCACCCGCACACCGAGATCCGCGACACCTGGGTGTGGTTCCAGTCGGGCATCAACACCGACGGCGCCCACAACTGGCCGACCACACGCAAGGTGGGACGCGGCGACATCCTCAGCCTCAACTGCTTCCCGATGATCTCCGGCTACTACACCGCCCTGGAGCGGACCCTCTTCTACGGCGAGCCCGACGCCCGGTCCCTTCAGCTGTGGGAGATCAACGTCGAGGTGCACCGCCGTGGTCTGGAACTGATCAAGCCCGGCATCAGCTGCGCCGAGATCGCCCACACCCTCAACGAGATCTACATCGGTCACGGTCTGCTGCCCAACCGGACCTTCGGCTACGGCCACTCGTTCGGCGTGCTGTCCCACTACTACGGCCGGGAGGCCGGGCTCGAACTCCGTGAGGACATCGACACCGTGCTCGAACCGAACATGGTGGTGTCCATGGAGCCGATGATCATGGTGCCCGAGGGTGAGCCGGGCGCCGGCGGTTATCGTGAGCACGACATCCTGGTGGTGACCGAGAACGGCGCCGAGAACATCACCGGGTTCCCCTTCGGCCCGGAGCACAACATCCTGGGCGTCTGACCGGGGAACCCGACGCCACACGGTGCCGCTCCGGCCACTTGGGCCGGAGCGGCACCGTGCCGTCGCCGTCCATGCGGCACGATGGGAGCACCATGGCAGACAACCAGCCGGACAAGAACGGCGACGACACGGGCGCGGGCGAGAACCGCGGGATCTCCGTCCTGCAGAACGGCATCTCCGTACTGCTCAGCTTCAGCGCCGAAGAGCCCCGGCTCGGGGTCACCGACATCGCCGCCCGGGTCGGACTGCACAAGAGCACCGTCTCGCGCATCCTCGCCACGCTGCAGCAGGCCGGCCTGGTGGAACGGGCCGAGGACTCCCGGCGTTTCCAACTGGGCCTGGGCGTCATCGCCATGGCCGGACCGCTGCTCGCGGACCTCGACGTACGCCGCGTCGCCCACCCGGTGCTGCGGGAGCTCAGCAGGCGCACCGAGGAGACCGCGGCGCTGATGCTGTGGAACGGCTCCGAGTCCGTGTGCGTCGAGCAGGTGCCCAGCCGCCACGAGGTCAAGCACACCACTCCTCTGGGCACCCGCTACAACACCGCGGCCAGCTCGTCGGTGCAGGTGTTCCTGGCCCAGCTGCCCGCCTACACCGCGCGTGCCCTGCTGACCAACGGCACGCTGGTCTTCCCCGGACTCGACGACGAGGCGCTCGACGCGTACCTGAGCCGGCTCGGCGAGACCCACCAGCGGGGCTACGCCACCAACTACGGGGAGACCTCGTTGCAGGAGGTCGGCGTGGCGGCGCCGGTCTTCGACCACCGCGGTGAGGTGGCCGCGGCCGTGCTCGCCTCGGCACCCCGCTTCCGGGTCTCCCCCGAGCAACTGCCGGTACTCGGCGAGGCGGTACGCGCCGCCGCCGACCAAGTGACCCGGCGCCTCGGCGGCCACGGCCCGGGAACCCTTGAGGACGGTCCCGCCTGAGACGGCCGTACGCGCCGGGCTCCCGCGGTTCCGCGGGAGCCCGGCGCGCACGCGTGGCGGTGTCCGGCCCGCGCTACTCGCGGTTCGTCGCGAGTGCGCCGGGTGCCTCGATCCGGTCGATGCGCCGGATCTCCTCGACGGCCCCGGCGGTGTGGGCCGCGATCTCCCCCAGCGTGGTGACCCACATGCCGTCCAGGGCGCGCACATCCTCGATCAGCCGCTCCAGCGCCGCCGCCCGGGAGGGGCGGCCGGAGATGAAGGGGTGGTTGGTCAGGACGAAGCAGCCGCTCTCGGCGTGGTGCGCCTGCGCCTCCAGCAGCCACATCTCGTGCACCTTGCGCGGGCTCTCGATCACCCCGCTGCCGGTCCAGCCGGGGTAGAAGGCGTACTGCTCCCAGTCGTCGAGGCCCCAGTCGACGGGGATCTCGACCAGGTCGCCCGCCGTGCCGGTGCCGTGCAGCCGGTACGGGGTGTCGCCGTCGAGCAGGCTGGAGTCGTACTGGAAGCCGCGTTCGATGAGCAGGTCCGGGGTGTGCCAGTTCATCTCCCACCACGGGGCGCGGTAGCCGGTCGGGCGGATGCCGAGCCGGTCCAGCGCTTCCAGGCCGCGGTCGAGGTACTCGGCCTCCCGCGCCGCGTCGATCCCCTGCATCGGCTCGTGGAGATAGCCGTGGTGCGCCACCTCGTGACCTTCGGCGACGATGCTCCGCACCATGTCCGGATAGGTGTCGGCGGTGAACCCCGGGACGAAGAAGGTGGCCCTCACCTCCTGCCGCCGCAGCAACCGCAGCAGCCTGGGCACGCCGACCCGCGGACCGTAGGCCTGATGGGTCATCAGCGACATCCGCGACGAGGCCGAGGGGTCGTGGGCGAGGACGCACGACTCGGCGTCGACGTCGAAGGTGAACGCCGCGGCGGCGCGAACGCCGTCAGGCCAGGGGAAGTTCATCGTCGGTCCTTTCCGCTGCGGAGGGGAGGGCAGAGACCCGGGCCGGCCGGGCGGCGCGCGGTCCGAGCACCGCGTAGACCGCCGCGCTGGTGAGCCCGCCGGCCAGCCACGAGAGGTCCACACCGCCGAGGGCGACGGCGATCGGGCCCTGGAAGAACGGGATCAGCCCGTACATGAACAGCCACGTGGCGAAGACGCCGGTGAAGAAGGCGGTGTAACCGGCCCAGTTGACGTCGGGCAGCCGCCGGGTGCCGACGGGGTCGAAGAGCCGGTCGACCCGGATCGCGCCGCGCTCGACGCGGTAGTAGTGGACGAGCATGATGCCGCCCCAGGTGGAAACCCACGCCACGAGGCCGACCAGCCAGGTGTCGAGGACGGAGGCGAAGTCCTCCTGGTAGATGAAGAAGACCACGGCGGCCATGGACAGCACACCCACCACACTGCTCAGCGTGCGCCTCGGCACCCGGACGTCGAGGGCCTGGGTGGCGACGGTGAAGGTGTAGATGTTCAGGATGTTGGTCGCGACCGGACCGTGCAGGACGAGCAGGAGCACGGGGATGGCGAGCGCCCCGAAGTTGTCGACGATGAGGCGGCCCGGGTCGACGGAGCCGTTCTTGGTGGCGAGGGTGGCGCCGAGGACACCCAGCCACACCACGGGGATGAACTGGCCCAGGGTGCTGGCGAGGTAGAGCCTGCGCCGGGGCATGTCGTTGCTGACGAAGCGTGAGTAGTCCGCGGCGTAGGTGAACCAGGTGATGCCCCAGCCGATGCCGATGGCGGTCATCACGCCGGTCATCGCGGCCAGCCGCGCGCCGCCGGTGAGCACCTGTCCGGGCGGGCCCGCGTACGACCAGTCGATGTGGAGGAAGAACCAGGCCACCACCGACATCACCACCAGGACCACGATGGTGGGCGGCACCGTCCAGCGTTCGAAGGCGGAGATCGCGCGGTAGCCGATCCAGGAGATGCCCACCTGGATCACCATGATCACGGCCGCGACCGCGATCTTCCACACATGGTTGGCGCCGTGCGGATCGACCACGCCGATCTTGCCCAGCAGGGCCATGACCAGGTCCAGGACGATCCAGGTGTTGACGGAGCTCCAGCCGATCGCCAGGCACGCCTGGATGGCGGCCGGCAGATAGTTGCCGCGACGCCCGAAGGCGGCGCGCCCCAGGACCATGCCGGTCACGCCGGTGCGCTGGCCCATGAGGACGAAGACGCCGAAGAAGGCCATGCCGATGAGGTTGCCGACGACCAGCACGATGAGTGTGTCGGACAGGCCCAGGCCGAGTTTGACGCCGAGCGCCCCCAGTACCCAGTTGATGGGGGCGATGTTGGCGCCGCACCAGATCCAGAACTGGCCGGAAACGCTGTGGGACCGGGCGGATTCCGGGACGGGCTGCAGCGCGGCCTCGACCTCCGGGACGGTGGAAGGTGGTGGGGAAGAGGGTGCGGAGGAAGCTGACATGGGTGGACCCCCAGGTTGGGACGGCCTTTCGCGCACGGAGACGGGCCGCTTGACCGGCAATCCTGGTGGCCGCGGTCACACAGAACAAGAAACGAACTGTCATACAGTTGTCCTTCTGTGCTACACAAATCGTCATGCTGATGTCGCTGGAACGGGTCCTCGCCCACCCGAGCCTCGCCCCGGCCGAGCCACGCGTCCTGACCGGATCGCGAGGTCTGGAGCGGCGGACCGTGCGGTGGCTCCACTCCAGCGAAGTCCTCGATGTGGCACCGCTGTTGCGCGGCGGCGAGCTGCTGCTGACCGGCGGCACCATGCTGGCCCGCGCGAACGAGGACGAGCAGCGCGCCTACGTCCGCAGCCTGGCCCTGCGGGGAGTCGCGGGCGTCGCGATCGAAACCGGCGGCGAGCTCCTGGAGGTACCGGCACCTCTGGTCGAGGAAGCGGCCGCGACGGACTTCCCGGTCGTCGAGCTGCGGCGGGTCGTCCCGTTCGTCGAGGTCGCCGAGGTGATCAACGGCGCCCTGGTCAACGCGTCCGTGACACGACTGCGCTCGGTGGGCGACCTCTCCCACGAGCAGTCCGAGGCGCTCGCCGAGGGCGGCGGCGTACAGGAGGTGCTGGACGCGCTCGTACGGCACACGTCGACCGCGGCCGCCGTCTTCGACGCCACCGACCGGCTCATCGCCGCCAGCAGGCCGGCGGACAGCCCCGGGGGCGGCGCCGCCGGTGAGGCGCCGACTCCGTTCGACGGCATGGGGACGGGTCTGACGATCCGCGGGGTCCCCGCCGCCACCCTCGTGCTCTACCCGGACGCCGACGCGGATGTCGAGACGCTGGAACTGGCGCAGGACCGGACGATCGAGGCCCTGAAACTGGCGCTGCTGCGCTTCAGGCCGCCGGGCCCGCGCGAGTTCGCCTCCAGTGAACTCGTCCGGCTGGCCGCGGCCGACGGCACCCACCCGCCGCGGATCCGCCGGCTCGGCATGTCGATCGGCCTCCGCGCCGACGCGCCGGTCATCGGGGTGGCCGCCCGCGCCACCGGCCCTTCGCACGAACTCCGCCGCCTGGACGACCTGTTGTCCCGCTACGGCCGCACCGCGGTCGACGTGCCTTCCCCGCTCGCCGTGCACACGCTCGTGTCACTGCGTGAGCGCGACGGGGCCGCCAACCTCCGGACCCGGCTCGTCGCCGACCTCACCGCCTGGCGCACGTCCGACCGGACGGCGATCGCGGTCGGCCCGGTGATGCCGTCCCTGGAGGACGCCGCCGTCTCACTGGGCGCGGCGCTGGAGTGCCTGCGGCGCCCCACCCGCGCGTTCAGGGCCGGAGTGGTCGACGCCGCCGAGCTGAGCGCCGAGCGGCTGCTGCTCGACAACGAACTGCGTGTCCCGGCGGAAAGACTCGTACGGGAGCAGCTCGGACTCCTGCTCACCCTGCGCGACGAGGAACGCGATCTCCTGCTCACCACCCTTGAGACGTATTTCGAGACCGGCTTCAACAAGACCCGCACGGCGAGCAGACTGCATCTGCAGCGCCAGTCGCTCTACGCGCGGCTGCAGCGCGCGTTCGACCTCCTGGGCGGCGACCCGGTGGGAACACCGCGGGCACTCGCCGTGCACCTGGCGCTGCGCGCGCACCGCCGACTCGTCTGACCGCGGCCCCCTTCGGCCTGCGGCACCACTGCGAGCCGACCGGTCGTCCGCCCGGTCGTCCGCCCCCGGTCAGACCGTCGCCTCGGCCGTCGGGGCGTTGGCGCGGGACGCGTGCAGGCGGGCGTACGCGCCCTGCGCGGCGAGGAGTTCGTCGTGGGTGCCCTGTTCGACGATGCGGCCGGAGTCCATGACGACGATGACGTCGGCGTCGCGGACGGTCGACAGGCGGTGGGCGATCACGAAGCTCGTCCGGCCCGCCCGCAGGGTGTTCATGGCCCGCTGGATCAGCAGCTCGGTACGCGTGTCCACGGAGCTGGTCGCCTCGTCCAGGACGAGCACGGCGGGCCGGGCGAGGAACGCCCTCGCGACCGTGATCAGCTGCTTCTCCCCGGCGCTGACACTGCCGGACTCGTCGTCCAGGACCGTGTCGTAGCCCTGCGACAGGGTGCGGATGAAACGGTCGGCGCAGGTCGCGCGGGCCGCCTCGACGACGTCGGCGCGGGTCGCGCCCGGGGTCCCGTAGGCGATGTTCTCGGCGATCGTGCCCTTGAACAGCCAGGTGTCCTGGAGGACGAGGCCGAAGCGGGAGCGCAGGTCGTCGCGGTTCATCTCGGCGATGTCGGTGCCGTCCAGGAGGATGCGGCCCGAGTCGATCTCGTAGAAGCGCATCAGCAGGTTGGCGACCGTGGTCTTCCCGGCGCCGCTCTGTCCGACGATCGCGACCGTGCTGCCGGGTTCCACGGACAGGGACAGCCCCTCGATGAGCGGCACGTCGGGGGAGTAGCGGAACGACACGTCCTGGAACTCCACCCGGCCCTCGGAGCGTTCCGGGGCGAGCGGGCTGCGCGGTTCGGGATCCTGCTCCGGCGCGTCGAGCAGCGTGAACACCCGCTGCGCCGAGGCCACTCCGGACTGGAGGCGGCCCGCGACCGAGGCGATCTCCACGATCGGCTGGCTGAACTGCCGTGCGTACAGGATGAACGCCTGCACGTCGCCCAGGGTCAGTGAGCCGTCCACGACCTTCCAGGCACCGACCACGGCGACCGCGACATAGCCGAGGTTGGCGACGAACATCATCACGGGCTCGATCGCGCCGGACGCGAACTGCGCCCCGGCACCGGCCCGGTACACCGCCTCGTTGCGCTCGTCGAAGCGCCGCTCGGCCTCCGCCCGCCGGTCGAACGCCTTCACCAGCGCGTGCCCGGCGCACATCTCCTCGACGTGCGCGGTCAGACTGCCGCTCGCGGACCACTGGGCGGCGTACCGCGGCTGGGCCCGCTTGGCGATCCAGGTGGCGAGCAGCCCCGACACCGGCACGCTCAGCAGCATCACCCCGGCCAGCGAAGGGGAGATGATCAGCATCAGGGACAACATGATGACCAGCGAGAACACCGAGCTGATCAGATCGGTCAGGGTCTGCTGGAGCGTCTGCTGGAGGTTGTCGACGTCGTCCGTGGTGCGGCTGAGCGTCTCGCCGGCCGGCTTGCGGTCGAAGTGGCGCAGCGGCAGCCGCGCCAGCTTCTCCTGGGCCCGGTGCCGCAGGTCGTGGATGAGCAGGCGGACCACCGAGGCCACCCGCCAGTTCTGGACCAGCATGAACGCCGAGGCCAGCACGTACAGGGCCAGCAGGATCAGCAGGAGCCTGCCGAGTTCCCCGAAGTCGACGCCCGGGGCCGGCCCGCCCTTTCCGAGGACGCCGTCGGCGATCAGGTCGGTGACGCGGCCCAGCAGCAGCGGGCCGAAGGCGTTGAGGAGGATGCCGACGACACCCGCCACCAGGGCGATGCCCACGGAGCGGCGGTGCGGGCGCAGCAGGCCGGCGAGCCGGCGGACCGGCCGGTCCGCCTCGCGCTCCGCTTCCTTGTGTTCCTGGTGTTCCTGGTTTTCCTGGTTTTCCTGGTGTTCTTCGTGCGCCTCCGCGCGCTCCTCAGGGACGTCCGGCGCCATGAGCGGCTTCCTCTCGGGTGCGCTGCGAGAGCGCGATCTCGCGGTAGGTGGGACTGTCGCGCAGCAGCGCGTCATGGGTGCCGGTGGCGGCGATGCCACCCTGGTCCAGGACGACGATCCGGTCGGCGTCGCGGACGGAGGCCACACGCTGGGCCACGGTGATCACGGTGGCGTCCGCCGTCCAGGGCACGAGGGCCTTGCGCAGGGCCGCCTCCGTGCTCTGGTCGAGCGCCGAGAAGGAGTCGTCGAAGAGGTAGACGGCGGGGCGGCGCAGCAGCGCCCGCGCGATCGCGAGCCGCTGGCGCTGGCCGCCGGAGACGGTGGTGCCGCCCTGGGCGATCTCCGCGTCGAGGCCGCCGAGCCGGGTCACGAAGTCGTCCGCCTGGGCGACCCGCAGCGCCTCCCACAGCTCCTCGTCCGTGGCGTCCGGGCGGCCGAAGCGCAGATTGGTCGCGACGGTCCCGGCGAACAGGTACGGCCGCTGCGGCACGTAGCCCACGGCGCCGGCGAGTACCGACGGGTCCAGGTCGCGCACGTCCGTGCCGCCGATCCGCACCTCGCCCGCGGTCGCGTCGACCAGCCGCAGGACCAGGTGCAGCAGCGTGGTCTTGCCGGCGCCCGTGCTGCCGAGGACCGCGACCCGCTCGCCGGGGCGCAGCGTCAGCGACAGGTCCCGCAGCACGGCGTTCTCGGCGCCCGGGTAGCGGAACTCGGCGCCCACCAGCTCGACCTGACCGGCCGGAGCCGTCATGGGCCGCGGCGTCGTGGGCGGGACGACGTCCGTCTCCGCGTCGAGGACCTCCGCGATCCGCTCCGCGCACACCCGGGCCCGCGGCACGTTCAGGAACACGAAGGCGAGCATCACCACGGACATCAGGATGAGCGACAGATAGCTGAGGAAGGCGCTGAGCGAGCCGATCTGCATGCTGCCCGAGTCGATCCGCCGCGCCCCCACCCACAGCAGCGCCAGGGTGAAGAGGTTCATCAGCAGCAGGACCGAGGGCAGCATCACCGCGATGAGCCGGCCCACCCCCATGGACAGGCCGAAGAGTTCCTCGTTGGTGCGGGTGAAGCGCTCGCCCTCGTAGGAGTCGCGGGCGAAGGAGCGCACCACGCGCACCCCGGTGATCCGCTCCCGCAGCAGCCGCCCGATCCGGTCCAGGGTGAGCTGGAGCCGGGCGTACAGCGCGGCCATGCGGGACAGCAGCAGACCGAAGCAGACGGCCACCACCAGCACCATCGGGACCAGGATCGAGGCCAGCGCCACGTCCTGGCGCAGCGCGAGCGCCACACTGCCCAGGCACATCAGGGGGGCCGCGACGAAGATGCCGAGCCCGGACTGGGCGAGGTTCTGCACCTGCTGCACGTCGTTCACCGAGCGGGTCAGCAGGGACGGGGTGCCGAAACGGCCCATCTCACGCGCGGAGAAGTCCAGCACACGGCGGAAGACCGCGGACCGCAGGTCCCGCCCGAGTGCGGTGGAGGTGCGTGCGCCCAGCGCCGCGGCACCCAGCGCCGCGGCGATCTGCACCAGCGCCACCACGGCCATCGCCGCGCCGATGGCGCCGATGCGGTCGCTGTCCTCGCGGACGACTCCCTGGTCGATGAGTGCGGCGCCCAGCGTCGGCAGGAGCAGCGTGCCGAGGATCTGCACAAGGTGCAGCACCACCAGAACGACAACGGACCCGGCATAGGGGCGCAGTCGTGTGCGCATGAGTCTCAACAGCACGGAATGACACCCCGGTTGACGGCGGACAGGAGCCGCCCGTTGGAACGGAGTCGGCCGGCACGCCGACCCGGTCATTCGAACCCACAACGCACCCGGATTTCCCTAGTGTTCGCATCGCCCCCGGCCTCCCGCCGGGAATTCCCTAGTAAGTTCGTGAAGCGTTGACATTGACTTCCGCCCCTTGGGAACGTGCCGGTGTCTATCGTCCGGACAGCTTTCTCCCGCCAAGGTCGTCGACCGAGCGCAGCGTTTGGACGGTCTCTTCGCGGTCGAGATGGGGATGACATGCCCAAGCGCGCACTGATCACCGGAATTACCGGCCAGGACGGCTCCTATCTGGCGGAGCACCTGCTGTCGCAGGGGTACCAGGTATGGGGCCTCATCCGCGGCCAGGCCAACCCGCGCAAGTCCCGGGTGAGCCGGCTCGTTTCCGAACTGTCCTTCGTGGACGGTGACCTCATGGACCAGGGCAGCCTGGTCTCGGCGGTCGACAAAGTACAGCCGGACGAGGTGTACAACCTCGGCGCGATCTCGTTCGTGCCGATGTCCTGGCAGCAGGCCGAGCTGGTCACCGAGGTGAACGGCATGGGCGTGCTGCGGGTTCTCGAAGCCATCCGCATGGTGAGCGGACTGAGCATGTCCCGCACCGCGGGCGCCGAGGGCCAGATCCGCTTCTACCAGGCCTCCTCCTCCGAGATGTTCGGCAAGGTCGCCGAGACGCCGCAGCGGGAGACCACGATCTTCCACCCGCGCAGCCCCTACGGCGCGGCCAAGGCGTACGGCCACTTCATCACCCGCAACTACCGTGAGTCGTTCGGTATGTACGCGGTCTCCGGAATGCTGTTCAACCACGAGTCCCCGCGCCGCGGCCAGGAGTTCGTGACCCGCAAGATCTCCCTCGCGGTGGCCCGCATCAAGCTGGGACTCCAGGACAAGCTGGCCCTCGGCAACATGGACGCGGTCCGTGACTGGGGTTACGCCGGTGACTACGTCCGCGCCATGCACCTGATGCTCCAGCAGGACGCCGGCGACGACTACGTGATCGGCACCGGGGAGATGCACACCGTGCGCGACGCGGTCCGCTACGCCTTCGAGCACGTGGACCTCGACTGGGAGGACTACGTGGTCATCGACCCCGACCTCGTACGGCCCGCCGAGGTCGAGGTGCTGTGCGCCGACAGCGGCAAGGCGCAGGCCCAGCTGGGCTGGAAGCCGAGTGTCGATTTCCCCGAACTCATGCGAATGATGGTCGACGCCGACCTCGCGATGGTTTCCCGGCAGAACGAACTCGACGACCTCCTGCTGACCCACAGCTGGTAACGGGCGAAAGGCCCTCCAACAACTAGGGATTTCCTGCCGGACTTCCGGCCACACTCGCCTCATGGCATCTCCCGCCGGGGAGAGCCATGTGGCGAGTCGGTGTTCTGCAGCACGGCGCAGAAATTTCGGCGATGCGTGTACGGCCGTCGGCCGTCGGGATGGGTTGAGATGGACAACGAACAGAAGCTCCGGGATTACCTCAAGCTTGCCACCGCCGACCTCCGACGCACACGGCGGCGCGTGAGCGAGCTGGAGTCGGCAGCCCAGGAACCGATCGCCATCGTCGGTATGACGTGCCGCTACCCCGGCGGTGTCACCAGCCCCGAGGACCTGTGGCGGATGCTGGAGGCCGGCGAGAACGGCGTCACGTCGTTCCCCACCGACCGCGGCTGGGACATGGAGGCGCTCGCCTCCTCGTCGACCACCCGGGGCGGCTTCCTCCACGACGCGACCGACTTCGACGCGGACTTCTTCGGCATCTCACCGCGCGAGGCGGTCGCCATGGACCCGCAGCAGCGGGTCGTCCTGGAGTCCGCCTGGGAGGCGTTCGAACGCGCCGGCATCGACCCCACCTCCGTCAAGGGCAGCCGCACCGGCGTCTTCATCGGCGCCATGGCCCAGGACTACCGGGTCGGCCCCGCCGACGGCGCCGAGGGCTTCCAGCTCACCGGCAACACCGGCAGCGTGCTGTCCGGCCGCATCTCGTACACCTTCGGCACGGTGGGTCCCGCCGTCACCGTCGACACCGCCTGCTCCTCCTCCCTGGTCGCCGTCCACCTCGCCACCCAGGCGCTGCGCGCGGGCGAGTGCACCCTCGCCCTCGCGGGCGGCGTCACCGTCATGTCCGGCCCCGGCACCTTCATCGAGATGGGCCGCCAGGGCGGACTGTCCGCGGACGGCCGCTGCCGCTCCTTCGGCGACACCGCCGACGGCACCGGCTGGGCCGAGGGCGTCGGCATCCTCGTCCTGGAACGCCTCTCCGACGCCGTCCGCAACGGCCGCGAGATCCTCGCCGTCGTCCGCGGCACCGCCGTCAACCAGGACGGCGCCTCCAACGGCCTCACCGCCCCCAACGGCCCCTCGCAGCAGGCGGTCATCGAGCAGGCCCTCGTCAACGCCCGCCTCGCCGCGAGCGACATCGACGTCGTCGAGGCGCACGGCACCGGCACCACCCTCGGCGACCCCGTCGAGGCTCAGGCGCTGCTCGCCACCTACGGCCGGCACCGCGACGAGGACAAGCCGCTGCTGCTCGGCTCGGTGAAGTCCAACATCAGCCACACCCAGGCCGCCGCCGGTGTCGCCGGCGTCATCAAGATGGTCATGGCGATGCGGCACGGCGTACTGCCCCGCACTCTCCTCGCCGACGAGCCCACCCGCCACGTCGACTGGTCCCAGGGCGCCGTCCGCGTCCTCACCGAGAACACCGACTGGCCCGCCACCGGCGCCCCCAGACGCGCCGCCGTCTCCTCCTTCGGCATCAGCGGCACCAACGCCCACACCATCGTCGAGCAGGCCCCCGAACCGGAGCCCGCCGACCCCGAGGACGACACCCCGAGCACCCCGGCCGCCGTCACCGGCGTGGTGCCC
Organism: Streptomyces sp. NPDC088817; assembly: GCF_044750345.1. Taxonomy (NCBI): domain Bacteria; kingdom Bacillati; phylum Actinomycetota; class Actinomycetes; order Kitasatosporales; family Streptomycetaceae; genus Streptomyces; species Streptomyces sp. NPDC088817. The sequence goes on along the minus strand of NZ_JBIVJN010000018.1, from coordinate 10,220 downwards.
GTACCGCTGTCCGGGCGCGGCCCCGAGGTGCTGCGCGCCCAGGCCGCCGCACTGCTCACCACCCTCGGCACCGGCACCCCGCCCGCGCTCCTCGACACCGCCTACTCGCTCGCCACCACCCGCACCGCCTTCGAGCACCGGGCCGTCCTGCTCGCCGCGAGCCTGCCCGAGCTGACCGAACGGCTCACCGCGATCGCCGACGGCACCGACCCGGCCGCCCTCGCCGACACCGTCACCGGCACCGCCCGCACCGAGACCCGCCTCGCCGTCCTGTTCACCGGACAGGGTGCCCAGCGCCTCGGCGCCGGCCGCGAACTCGCCGCCCGCTTCCCGGTGTTCGCCACCGCCCTCGACGCCGCCCTCGACGCCTTCACGCCCCACCTGGACGTGCCGCTGCGCGAGGTGCTGTGGGGCGAGGACGCCGCCCGCCTCGACCGCACCGAGTACGCGCAGCCCGCACTCTTCGCGATCGAGGTCGCCCTCTACCGCCTGCTGGAGTCCTTCGAGGTCAAGCCGGACCACCTGGCCGGCCACTCCGTCGGCGAGATCGCCGCCGCGCACGTCGCCGGCGTGCTTTCCCTCGACGACGCGGCCACCCTGGTCGCCGCCCGCGGCCGCCTCATGCAGGCGCTGCCCGAGGGCGGCGCGATGGTCGCCGTGCAGGCGAGCGAGGACGAGGTCGCCCCGCTGCTCGCCGGCCACGAGGACCTGGTGTCCCTCGCCGCCGTCAACGGACCCTCCGCCGTCGTCCTCTCCGGCGACGAGACCACCGTCACCGAACTGGCGGCCCGCCTCGCGGCCGACGGACGCAGGACGAGCAGGCTGCGCGTCTCGCACGCCTTCCACTCGCCGCTCATGGCCCCGATGCTCGACGAGTTCCGCGGCGTCGTCGAAGGCCTCACGCTGCACAGCCCGCTGCTGCCCGTCGTGTCCAACGTGACCGGCGAGCCGGCCACCGTCGCCCAGCTCACCTCGCCCGACTACTGGGTCGACCACGTCCGCCAGGCCGTCCGGTTCGCCGACGGCATCGACTGGCTCGCCCGGCACGACGTCACCGCCTTCCTCGAACTCGGCCCCGACAGCGTCCTGTCCGCCATGGCACAGAACTGCCTGGACGCCGCCGGCTCCGACGCCGTCACCGTGCCCGCGCTGCGCGAGGGACGCCCCGAGGAGCACACCTTCACCGCCGCGCTCGCCGCGCTGCACACCCACGGCACCACGCTGCGCTGGGACGCCTGCTTCACCGGCACCGGAGCCCGCCGCACCGACCTGCCCACGTACACCTTCCAGCGCCGCCGCTACTGGCCGCGCGCCGTCCAGGGCAGCGCCGCCGACCTGCGCTCCGTCGGACTCGGCGCCGCCCACCACCCCCTGCTGTCCGCCGCGGTCTCCCTCGCCGACTCCGAGGGCGCCCTGCTGACCGGCCGGATCTCCCTGCTCAGCCACCCGTGGCTCGCCGACCACACCGTCCGCGGCACCACCCTGCTGCCCGGCACCGCCTTCCTGGAACTGGCCGTCCGCGCCGGCGACGAGGTCGGCTGCGACCGCGTCGACGAACTGACCCTGGCCGCGCCCCTCGTCCTGCCCGAGCAGGGCGGCGTCCAGGTGCAGCTGTGGATCGGCAACCCGGACGAGTCCGGCCGCCGCAGCGTCACCGTCTACGGCCGCCCCGACACCGACGAGGACGCCCCCTGGACGTCCCACGCCACCGGTGTGCTCTCGCCCTCCCGCGCCGCCACCGACTTCGACGCCACCGTCTGGCCCCCGGCCGACGCCGAGGCACTCCCCGTGGACGGCCTCTACGAGCGGCTCGCCGACGGCGGCTTCGGCTACGGCCCGCTCTTCCAGGGCCTGCGCGCCGCCTGGCGCCGAGGCGACGAGGTGTTCGCCGAGGTCGTCCTGCCCGAGTCCGGCCACACCGACGCCCAGTCCTTCGGACTGCACCCCGCGCTCCTCGACTCCGCCCTGCACGCGGCCTCGTTCGTCGACCTCGACGAGCGCGCCGCCGGCGGACTGCCCTTCTCCTGGGAGGGCGTGAGCCTGCACGCCGGCGGCGCCACCACGCTGCGGGTGCGCCTGGCCCCGGCGGCCGGTGACGCCGTCGCGATCGCCGTCGCCGACGACGCCGGACAGCCCGTCCTGTCCGCCGACTCACTGATCCTGCGCGCGGTCGCGGCCCACGAGATCGACGCCGCCGCCGCGCTCGTCCGCGACGCCCTGTTCCGCCTGGACTGGGTGACCGTCACGGCCGCGACCGCAGCCTCCGACACCGCCGCCCTCGTCGGTGAGGACGCCTTCGGCCTGCGCGCCCTGCCCCAGTTCGGCGACCTCGCCGTCCACCCGGACCTCGCGGCCCTCGCCGCCGCCGACGGAGCCGTCCCGGACACCGTCCTGCTGCCGCTCGCCGGCACCGGCGCGGACACCGACCCGGTCACCGCGGCGCACCGCGCCGCCACCGGCGCGCTCGCCGCCGTGCAGACCTGGCTCGACCAGGACGAGCGGTTCGCCACGTCCCGGCTCGTCCTGGTCACCCGGGGCGCGACCACCGGCCACGACCCGGCGGCGGCCGCCGTCTGGGGCCTGGTGCGCTCCGCGCAGTCCGAGAACCCGGGCCGCTTCTTCCTCGTCGACCTCGACGCCGAGCAGATCACGCCCGATCTGCCGCTCGCTGCCCTTCTGGGCGATGAGCCGCAGCTCGCGGTGCGCGGCGAGGAACTGCGTGCGGCCCGTCTGGTCCGCCGTCCTGCTTCCGCCGAGTCGGTCTCTGCGTTCGGTGGCGAGGGTGCGGTGCTGGTGACGGGTGGTACCGGTGGTCTGGGTGCGGTGCTGGCGCGTCATCTGGTGGCCGAGCACGGTGTGCGTGAGCTGGTTCTGGTCAGTCGTCGTGGTGGTGAGGCCGCCGGTGCGGCCGAGCTGGTCGCGGAGCTGGCGGAGTCGGGTGCGCGGGCCACGGTGGTGGCGTGTGATGTGACGGATCCTGCGGCGGTGGCCGAGCTGGTGGCCGCGCATCCGGTGTCGGCGGTGGTGCACTCCGCCGGTGTGCTGGACGACGGCCTGATCGCCTCCCTCACCCCGGAACGACTCTCCGGCGTGCTGCGTCCGAAGGTGGACGCGGCCTGGAACCTGCACGAGGCCACCCGCGACCTGGACCTGGACGCGTTCGTGGTGTTCTCGTCCGTCGCCGGTGTCTTCGGCAATGCGGGTCAGGCCAACTACGCGGCGGGCAACGCCTTCCTGGACGCCCTGATGGAGCACCGCCGTGCGGCCGGCCTGCCGGGCCTGTCCCTCGCCTGGGGCCCCTGGGAGCGGACCGGCGGCATGACCGGCGACCTCTCCGAGGACGACCTGCGCCGGCTGGCCCGCATCGGCACCCCCGCCCTCACCGTCGAGCAGGGCCTCGCCCTCTTCGACGCCGCCCTCGACGGCGACGACGCCGCGCTCGCCCCCGTCCGCCTGGACCTCTCCGTCCTGCGCGCCGCGGGTGACGTGCCGCCGCTGCTCCGTTCGCTGATCCGGGGCCGCTCGCGCCGTGCCGCCGTCGCCGGGTCCGCCACCGCGGGCGGTCTCGCCCAGCGCCTGGCCCGCCTGGACCGCGAGAGCCGCGACGAACTGGTCCTGGACCTCGTCCGCGGTCAGGTCGCCGTCGTACTCGGCCACGCCACCGGCGCCGACATCGACGCCGGCCGCGCCTTCCGCGAGCTGGGCTTCGACTCCCTCACCGCCGTCGAGCTGCGCAACCGCCTGAACACGGTCACCGGACTGCGCCTGCCCGCCACCCTCGTCTTCGACTACCCGACGGTCAGCCACCTCGCGACGTACATCCTCGACGAACTCCTCGGCACCGAGGTCGAGGCGGAGGTCGTGCTGCGAGGTACGGCGGCCGTGGCGGACGACCCGATCGTCATCGTGGGCATGGCCTGCCGCTACCCGGGCGGGGTCGCCTCGCCCGAGGATCTGTGGCGCCTGGTCACCGAGGGCACCGACGCCGTCTCCGGCTTCCCCACCAACCGCGGCTGGGACGTCGAGAACCTGTACCACCCGGACCCCGACCACCCCGGCACCGCCTACACGCGTTCCGGTGGATTCCTGCACGACGCGGGGGAGTTCGACCCCGGCTTCTTCGGGATGAGCCCGCGTGAGGCGCTGGCGACGGACTCGCAGCAGCGGCTGCTTCTTGAGGCGTCGTGGGAGGCGATAGAGCGGGCCGGTATCGATCCGGTCGGTCTGCGGGGCAGCGCGACCGGTGTGTTCGCCGGTGTGATGTACAGCGACTACAGCGCGATGCTGGGCAGCCCCGAGTTCGAGGGCTTCCAGGGCAGCGGCAGCTCCCCGAGCCTCGCCTCGGGCCGCGTCTCCTACACGCTGGGCCTGGAGGGTCCTGCGGTCACGGTCGACACGGCGTGCTCGTCCTCCCTGGTGGCGATGCACTGGGCGATGCAGGCGTTGCGCTCGGGCGAGATCTCGCTCGCCCTGGCGGGTGGTGTGACCGTCATGTCGACGCCCGCCGTGTTCGTGGACTTCGCCCGTCAGCGGGGTCTGTCGCCCGACGGCCGGTGCAAGGCGTTCTCCGACTCGGCCGACGGTGTCGGCTGGTCCGAGGGCGTGGGCATGCTGGTCCTTGAGCGCCAGTCCGATGCGATCCGCAACGGTCACCAGATCCTCGCCGTCGTCCGCGGCTCGGCCGTGAACCAGGACGGTGCCTCCAACGGCCTCACGGCCCCCAACGGTCCGTCGCAGCAGCGCGTCATCCGCCAGGCGCTCGCCAGCGGCGGGCTGTCGGCCGGTGATGTGGATGTTGTCGAGGCGCACGGCACCGGCACCACTCTGGGCGACCCGATCGAGGCGCAGGCGCTGCTTGCGACCTACGGCCGGGACCGTGACCCGGAGCAGCCCCTGCTGCTGGGTTCGGTGAAGTCCAACATCGGTCACACCCAGGCCGCAGCCGGTGTCGCCGGTGTCATCAAGATGGTCATGGCGATGCGCCACGGTGTGCTCCCGCGCACCCTGCACGTCGACGCCCCTTCCTCGCACGTCGACTGGACCGAGGGCGCGGTCGAACTGCTCACCGAGCAGACCGCGTGGCCCGAGACCGGCCGCCCGCGCCGCGCCGCCGTCTCCTCCTTCGGCATCAGCGGCACCAACGTCCACACCGTCCTGGAGCAGCCGCCCGCCCTCGCCGCGCCCGCCCCGGCCGTCCCCGAGCGCACCGCCGGTGCTGTCCCGCTGCTGCTGTCCGGCCGCACCCGCGACGCCCTGCGCGCCCAGGCCGCCCGCCTGCTCACCCACCTCCAGAACCACCCCGAGCCGTCCCTCGCCGACCTCGGCCACTCCCTGGCCACCACCCGCGCCCGCTTCGAGCGCCGCGCCGCGGTGATCGCGCAGGACCGCGACGGACTGCTCGCCTCCCTGGCCGCCCTCGCCGCCGGCCGTCCCGACCCGGCCGTCATCGAGGGCGAGGCCGCCGGGCGTGCCCGGGTCGCCGTGATGTTCTCCGGCCAGGGCAGCCAGCGTGCCGCCATGGGCCGCGAACTGTACGAGACCCAGCCCCGGTTCGCCGCCGCGTTCGACGAGGTGTGCGCCGTCCTCGACCCGCTGCTCGACCGGCCGCTGCGCGAGGTCGTGTTCGCCGCCGAGGGCAGCGAAGAGGCCGCCCTGCTCGACCGTACCGGCTGGACCCAGCCCGCGCTGTTCGCCGTCGAGGTCGCCCTCTACCGCCTCGTCGAGAGCTGGGGCGTCCGCGCCGACCTCGTCACCGGCCACTCCATCGGCGAGATCGCCGCCGCGCACGTCGCCGGGGTGTTCACCCTCCAGGACGCCGCCCGACTGGTCGCCGCCCGCGCCACCCTCATGGAGGCGCTGCCGTCCGGCGGCGCCATGATCGCCGTCCAGGCCACCGAGGACGAGGTCGCCCCGCTGCTCGGCGACCGCCTGTCCGTCGCCGCCGCCAACGGCCCCACCTCCGTCGTCGTCTCCGGCGACGAGGACGCCGCCGAGGAGCTCGCCGCCGAGTTCTCCGGCCGGGGGCGCCGCACCAAGCGTCTGCGGGTGAGCCATGCCTTCCACTCGCCGCACATGGACGCCATGCTCGACGCGTTCCGCACGGTCGCCGAGACGCTGTCCTACGCCGCCCCCCGCATCCCGCTGGTCTCCGACCTGACGGGCCGCAGGGCCGACGACGCCGAGGTGCGCACCGCCGACTACTGGGTGCGCCACGTCCGCGAGGCCGTCCGGTTCGCCGACTGCGTCCGCACCCTGCGCGACGCCGGAGCCACCCTCTTCCTCGAACTCGGCCCCGACGGACTGCTGACCGCCATGGCCGAGGACACCCTCGGCGACGAGCGCTACGACCACAACACTGCGCTCGTCCCGATGCTGCGCGCCGGCCGCCCCGAGGAGACCTCCGCCGCCACCGCCGCGGCCCGCCTCCAGATCCACGGCGTCGACCTCGACTGGACCGCGTACCTCGCCGGCACCGGCGCCCGCCGCACCGACCTGCCGACCTACGCCTTCCAGCACGCCCACTACTGGCCGCAGCTGCCCTCCGCCGCGCACTCCCCGGCCGGTGATCCGGCCGACCAGAAGCTGTGGGCCGCCGTCGAGCGCGGCGACGCCGCCGAACTCGCCGCCGTCCTCGGCCTCGACGAGGACAGCCTCACCCCGCTCGACTCCCTGCTGCCCGCGCTCAGCTCCTGGCGCCGCGGCAACCAGGAGAAGGCGCTCCTCGACACGCTGCGCTACCGCGTCGAGTGGACCCGGCTGCACAAGCCCGCCGCGCCCGTCCTCGACGGCACCTGGCTGCTCGTCGCCTCCGACGCCACCGCCGACGAGGAGGCCGGGCTGCTCGACGGCCTCGCCGAGGCGCTCGGCGCGCACGGCGCCCGGGTCCGCCGCCTCGTCCTGGACGCCGGCTGCGCCGACCGGGCCGTGCTCGGCGCCCGCCTCGCCGGCACCGAGAACGCCGACACCACCGCCACCACCACCCACGTGCTGTCCGTGCTGCCGCTCGACGAGCGCCCCGCCGACGGCACCGCCGGCTTCACCCAGGGCCTCGCCCTGACCATCGCCCTCGTCCAGGCCCTCGCCGACACCGGCGCCCGGGGCCGGCTGTGGACCGCCACCCGCGGCGCCGTCTCCACCGGCCCCGCCGACCCGGTCACCCGCCCCGCCCAGGCCACCGCCTGGGGCATGGGCCGCGGTGTCGCCCTGGAGCACCCCCGCCTGTGGGGCGGCCTGGTCGACCTCCCGGCCGACTTCGACCGCCGTGCCGGACAGCGCCTCGCCGAAGTCCTCGCGGTCAAGGACGCCCCCGACGGCGAGGACCAGGTCGCCCTGCGCGCCACCGGCGTGCACGGCCGCCGCCTGGTCCGCCACACCGTCGACGAGCTGCCGTCCGCCGACCAGTTCAGCGTCTCCGGAAGCGTTCTGATCACCGGCGGCACCGGCGGCCTCGGCGCCGAGACCGCCCGCTGGCTGGCCCGCTCCGGCGCCGGCCACCTCGTCCTCACCAGCCGCCGCGGCCCCGACGCCCCCGGCGCCGCCGAACTCCGCGCCGAGCTGGAGCAGTTGGGCGCAAGCGTCTCCCTCGTGGCCTGCGACGTCGCCGACCGCGACGCCCTCGCCGCCGTCCTCGAAGGACTGCCCGCCGACCAGCCCCTCACCGGTGTCGTCCACACCGCGGGCGTCGGCCACTACGGCCCGCTGGACGCGCTGACGCCCGCCGAGTTCGCCGGCCTCACCGCCGCCAAGCTGGCGGGCGCCGCCCACCTCGACGACCTCCTCGGCGACCGCGAACTGGACTTCTTCATCCTGTTCGGCTCCATCGCCGGCGTCTGGGGCAGCGGCGACCAGAGCGCCTACGGCGCCGCCAACGCCTACCTCGACGCCCTCGCCCTGGCCCGCCGCGCCCGCGGCCTCGCCGCGACCTCCATCGCCTGGGGTCCGTGGGGCGGCACCGGCATGGCCGCCGACGACGCCGTCTCCGGCACCCTGCGCCGCCAGGGCCTGCGCCTGCTCGACCCCGCGCCCGCCCTCACCGAGATGCGCCGCGCCGTCGTCCGCCAGGACGTCGCCGTCGCCGTCGCGGACGTCGACTGGACCCGCTACGCCCCGCTGTTCACCTCCGCCCGGCCCAGCGCCCTCATCAGCGACCTGCCCGAGGTCCGCGCCCTGGCCGCCGAGAACACCCCCGCCGGCGCCGGCGACGCGTCCGAGATCGTCCAGCGGGTCCGCTCGCTGTCCGAGCCGGAGCAACTGCGCCTGCTCACCGAGCTGGTGCGCACCGAGGCCGCGACGGTGCTCGGCCACGCCTCCGCAGACGCCGTACCGGAGGGCCGTGCCTTCCGCGACATCGGCTTCGACTCGCTGACCGCCGTCGAGCTGCGCAAGCACCTCGGCGCCGCCACCGGCCTCTCCCTGCCGAGCACCATGGTGTTCGACTACCCGACCCCGCTGGAACTGGCCCAGTACCTGCGGGCCGAGATCGTCGGCTCCGTACTGGAGGTCGCGGGCCCCGTCGCCACCGGCGGCGCCGACGACGAGCCCATCGCCATCATCGGCATGAGCTGCCGCTACCCGGGCGGGGTCGCCTCGCCCGAGGACCTGTGGCGACTGGTCCTCGAAGGCACCGACGCCATCACCGACTTCCCGGTCAACCGCGGCTGGAACACCGCAGGGCTCTACGACCCCGACCCGGACCACCCCGGCACCACCTACTCCACCCAGGGCGGCTTCCTGCACGAGGCCGACGAGTTCGACCCCATGTTCTTCGGCATCTCGCCCCGCGAGGCGCTGGTCATGGACCCGCAGCAGCGGCTTCTCCTGGAGACCACCTGGGAGGCGTTCGAGCGCGCCGGACTCACCCCCGAAACCCTCCGCTCCAGCCTGACCGGCACCTTCATCGGCTCCAGCTACCAGGAATACGGCATGGGCGCCGGCGAGGGCACCGAGGGCCACCTGGTCACCGGCACCAGCCCCAGCGTGCTCTCCGGCCGCCTCGCCTACGTCTTCGGCCTCGAAGGCCCGGCGGTCACCGTCGACACCGCCTGCTCGTCCTCGCTGGTCGCGCTGCACCTGGCCTGCCAGTCGCTGCGCAACGGCGAGAGCAACCTCGCGGTCGCGGGCGGCGCCACGGTCATGACCACCCCCAACGCGTTCGTGGCGTTCAGCCGGCAGCGGGCCCTCGCCCAGGACGGCCGCTGCAAGGCGTTCTCCGACAGCGCCGACGGCATGACCCTCGCCGAGGGTGTCGGCATCGTCCTCGTCGAGCGGCTCTCGGACGCCCGCCGCAACGGCCACCCGGTGCTCGCCGTCATCCGCGGCTCCGCCATCAACCAGGACGGCGCCTCCAACGGCCTCAGCGCCCCCAACGGCCCCTCCCAGCAGCGCGTCATCCGCCAGGCCCTCGCCAACGCCCGCGTCGCCCCGGGGGAGATCGACCTCCTGGAGGCCCACGGCACCGGCACCCCGCTCGGCGACCCCATCGAGGCGCAGGCCCTGTTCGCCACCTACGGCCGCACCCGTACGCCCGAGACCGCGCTGCTCCTCGGCTCGGTGAAGTCGAACATCGGGCACACCCAGTCCGCCGCCGGTGTCGCGAGCATCATCAAGATGGTCATGGCGCTGCGCCACGGTGTGATGCCCCAGACCCTGCACGCCGACGAGCCCTCCAGCCACGTCGACTGGAGCCCGGGCACCGTACGGCTGCTCGACGAGAACACCGACTGGCCGGAGACCGGTCGTCCGCGCCGGGCCGCCGTGTCCTCGTTCGGCATCAGCGGCACCAACGCCCACATCATCCTGGAGCAGGAGACCGAGGCGCCCGCCGACGACGAGCAGCCCGCCGTGGCGCCCGTGCCGGTCGCCGCCGGTGTCGTGCCGTGGGCCCTGTCCGCACGCGGCGCCGCCGCGCTGCGCGAGCAGGCCGACCGGCTCCTCACCCACCTCGTGACCGCCGACCCGGCGGCCCGTCCGATCGACATCGGTCTGTCCCTGGCCACCTCCCGCGCGACCTTCGAGCACCGCGCCGTGGTCGTGCCGCCCGCCGGCGGCGACCCGCTCCAGGCGCTGCGCGCCGTCGCCGCGGACGGACCCTCGGGCGTGGTCGCCCGCGGTGTCGCCGACGTCGAGGGCCGTACCGTCTTCGTGTTCCCCGGCCAGGGCTCGCAGTGGGTGGGCATGGGTGCCCAACTGCTGGACGAGTCGCCGGTGTTCGCGGAGCGGAT
>NZ_JBIVJN010000017.1:0-216839 GCF_044750345.1 Streptomyces sp. NPDC088817 | reverse complement strand
CGGGCGGTCTCCGCCAGGGTGGCGCCGTCGTCGCGGGCGAAGGCGAACGTGGCCGCCACGGGCAGGGGTTCCGAAATGCCCGAGGACTCGATGAGGAGGTAGTCGAAGCGGCCCTCGCGGGCCAGTCGGTCCACCTCTTCGAGCAGGTCGTCGCGCAGCGTGCAGCAGATACAGCCGTTGGTCATCTCGACCAGGCGTTCCTCGGTGCGTGACAGGGCCGCCTCGCCGCCGCGCACCAGGGCGGCGTCGATGTTGACCTCGCTCATGTCGTTGACGATGACGGCGACGCGCAGCCCCTCACGGTTGGCGAGGACGTGGTTGAGGAGGGTCGTCTTGCCCGCGCCGAGGAATCCGGACAGGACCGTGACGGGGAGTCGGTCGGAAGGCATGGGCGGTCAGCCCTCGGGGCGCAGCAGGCCGCGCTCGTAGGCCTTCACGAGCCGCTGGGGCACGAGATGGGCGACGCCGTCGACGGTGACCGGGACGAGGGCGGGTGTGGCCGCCTTCCACTGGGCGCGGCGGTGGCGGGTGTTGCTGCGGGACATCTTGCGCTTGGGAACGGCCATGGGGTCCTCCTGGTTCGGTCACCTTCGGTGAGCACCAGGAGGCTACATGAAAACGAATCTCATTACTATTTGAGGGAAACCTCGAGGCCGGCACCTTCAGGGGTGCCGGCCTCGGGTCGCTCGGGGACTTCCGTCCGCGTCAGTGGTCGTCCCAGTGCCCCTCGTGCTTGGCGTGGTGGTGGCCGTCGTGCACGTAGTCGATGTGGTCCTCGTGTGGCACGGCCACATGCCCGCAGCCCTCGCCGTGCTGGTGGTCGTGATCGGCGTGGGTGGTGTGGCCGCTGGTCACGCACTCGTCGATGTGACCGTCGTGCGGCTTGTGGAGGTGTCCGTCGTGCACGTAGTCGACGTGGTCGCCGTGCGGGACCGCGACGTGGCCGCAGCCCTCGCCGTGGCTGTGGGTGTGGTCGTCGTGGGTGCGGTGTGCGGCGGCGGTGCTCATGCGCTGCTCCTGGGGGGAGGGGATGTCGTCCGGGTGGCCCGCGGGTGGTGCTGTCACGAGCCATGCGTCATGGAGTAAATATAGGGCGATTTATGAGCTTCTGGGGGGAATGTCATGCGGGCTGGGGTGCGTGGTCGGCCTGGCCGGGAGGCGGTCCGGCGCCGGTGGCCGAATTGACCGCCCCTTTGCTGCCGCATTCTTGTAGTTGCACTTCATGTGCAGGAACCTGGAGGTGCGGCTGAAGACGGCCGCTCGGCGACGAGTAAGGCCCGCGCCTCCATGCCCACCGCACCCGACACCGCTCCCACGAGCCCCGCCGCGACCGCCGCCGTACCCGGTCTTACCTGGCACCGCGTCCGTACGTCGATGACGCGGAGAGAGTGGGCCGGCGCCGGCGGGATGGCCGCCTTCGTCCTCGCGCTGCACGTCATCGGCTGGTTCACACTGGTCGCGATCGTGGCGCCGCGGCACTACAGCGTGGGCACCCAGGCCTTCGGCGCGGGCATCGGAGTCACCGCCTGCACGCTCGGCATGCGGCACGCCTTCGACGCCGACCACATCGCCGCGATCGACAACACGACCCGCAAACTGATGGGGGAGGGCAGGCGCCCCCTGTCGGTCGGCTTCTGGTTCTCCCTCGGGCACTCCACGATCGTCTTCGCCCTGGCGCTCCTGCTCTCCCTGGGGGTGAGGGCGCTGGCGGGTCCCGTCCGGGACGACGGCTCCGAACTGCACGACATCACCGGCTGGATCGGCACGACCGTCTCCGGAACGTTCCTCTACGTCATCGCGATCATCAACCTGCTGATCATGGTGGGCATCTGGAAGGTCTTCCGGCGGATGCGGGCCGGCCACTTCGACGAAGCGGCCCTGGGGGAGCGGCTCGCCAACCGGGGCCTGATGAACCGGCTGCTCGGGCGCCTGACGAAGGCCGTCACCAAGCCGTGGCAGATGTATCCGCTGGGACTGCTCTTCGGCCTCGGCTTCGACACCGCGACGGAGATCGCGCTGCTGGTGCTCGCCGGTTCGGGTGCCGCCTCCGGGCTGCCCTGGTACGCCATCCTCTGCCTGCCGGTGCTCTTCGCGGCCGGCATGTCGCTGCTGGACACGATCGACGGCTCGTTCATGAACTTCGCCTACGGCTGGGCCTTCTCCAAGCCGGTCCGCAAGGTCTACTACAACCTCACCATGACGGGACTGTCCGTCGCCGTCGCGCTCATCATCGGCACCGTGGAACTCCTCGGCCTGATCGCCGACAAGGCGGGCCTGCACGGCCGCTTCTGGGGCTGGGTGTCCGGCCTCGACCTGAACATTGTCGGCTATGTCGTCGTCGGCCTGTTCGTTGCCACCTGGGCCGTCGCGGCGGTGGTGTGGAAGGTCGGCCGTATCGAGGAGAAGTGGGAAGCGGGCATGCCCGGCACGGCGCCGGGGGAACCGGCCGCCGAACACGGTGCCCGGTAGCTCGGAGGTCCGCCGTTATTGCTGCTACGCTGCACTTGCAACTCATGCGCAATAACGTCGAAGGATGATGTTGGACATGGCGGTCTACACGCTCCCCGAGCTCCCGTACGACTACGCGGCGCTCGCCCCGGTCATCAGCCCCGAGATCATCGAGCTGCACCATGACAAGCACCACGCGGCCTACGTCAAGGGCGCCAACGACACGCTGGAGCAGCTGGCCGAGGCGCGGGACAAGGAGTCGTGGGGCTCGATCAACGGCCTGGAGAAGAACCTGGCCTTCCACCTCTCCGGGCACATCCTGCACAGCATCTACTGGCAGAACATGACCGGCGACGGGGGCGGCGAGCCGCTGGAGAAGGACGGCGTGGGGGAGCTGGCCGACGCCGTCGCCGAGTCGTTCGGCTCCTTCGCGGGCTTCAAGGCGCAGCTGTCCAAGGCCGCCGCCACGACCCAGGGTTCGGGCTGGGGCGTGCTGGCGTACGAGCCGCTGAGCGGCCGCCTGATCGTGGAGCAGGTCTACGACCACCAGGGCAACGTCGGCCAGGGCTCCACCCCGATCCTCGTCTTCGACGCCTGGGAGCACGCCTTCTACCTTCAGTACAGGAACCAGAAGGTGGACTTCATCGAGGCCATGTGGCGGGTCGTCAACTGGCAGGACGTGGCCAGGCGTTACGCCGCCGCCAAGGAGCGCGGCGACAGCCTGCTGCTCGCGCCGTGACGTAGCCCCACGGATGTCCTGCTCGTGATCGTCTTCTCACCCTTCACCTGCAGGCGCACAGTGAAGTGCTCCCCCTGGCACAGTGCCCGGGGGAGCACTTCCGCGTGACCTCGACCGGCCGGTGTCCCGAAGCCCGAGTCAACTGGACTCGGAGAGAAGCGTGTTGAGCTCCGGGAAGGTGAGACCGCCGGACAGCGAGTCGTAGCCGCCGGTGTCGAGGAGCTCCCGCGCGGCACGGCGGGCGGCGGCGTAGGCGGCCTGTGCCACACCCGGGCCGAGACTGACGCGGGCCACACCGAGGGCGCCCAACTCGGCGACGCGCGGGGCGCCGGGGCCCGCCATGACGTTCAGCGGTACGCCGCTGCCCTCGGCCAGCGCCGCGATCGTGGTCGTGTCGGTGACACCGGGAACGAAGACGCCGTCCGCGCCGGCGTCCACGTACCGGCGGGCCCGGGCCAGGGTCTCCGCGAGCCGGGTGTCCGGGTCCCCGAGTCCCAACAGGTACGTGTCGACACGGGCGTTGAGGAACAGCTCCGTGCCCGCGCGGTCAGCGGCCCGCCGGGCGGCGGCCAGCCGTGTCGCGAGCTCGGCCGGGGCTCGGGTGCCGTCCTCGATGTTGACGCCGACGGCACCCGCCGCGAGCACTCCCGTGACGGTCTCGGCGACCTCGGCCGCGTCCCGCCCGTACCCGCCCTCGATGTCGGCGGTGACCGGAACCGCCACTGCGGCGGCGACGCGGGAGATCAACCCCAGCGCCTGTTCACGGCCGAGCGCGTCCCCGTCCGGCGACCCCAGCGACCAGGCGACGCCCGCACTCGTGGTGGCGATCGCGGAGGCCCCCGCCGACTCGACGACCCGGGCGCTCGCCACGTCCCAGGCATTGGCGAGCGCGAGGGGCGCGGCGGACGTGTGCAGGGAACGGAAGAGCCGGGCCTTGGCCGACTGCGTGGAGGTCATGCCCGGAGTCAAACACGTCCCCCGCGCATCCTCCGGCGAGAAACCGACATCGACGCCGATCCGGGCCTTCGTCACGCCCCCAGTGGGTTGCGGAGAAAACCCGGCGACGGTTCCCGCGGGTCGTGCCAGGGTGAGGGCGTGACGGAGATCGAGACGGCAGATGTGTTCGCGGCCGGACGCCGTGGTGAGGGCGGGAGGCTTTATGCGTATCGGGTGCGGGGGCTCGGCCGCAGTGGGGTGGTTCTGTGGATCGGTGGCCAGGGGGACGACCCTGACCGGGTGCTGACCTTGCCGGCGACTGATCATCGTCGGGTGCCGGTGTTCGTGACTGTCCGGCAGCTGCGGGTGTATGCCAGTCGGAAAGGGTGGAGGCTGGCCGACTCCGAGGCCGGGACGCTGGAGCTCGCCCCTGTTCAGCACTGGCTGGAGGCACCGAAGCGCCGACGTGCCCCCGCGGGCGCGGTGCTGGAGGCGTGGAACTTCTTCGAGGACCTCGATCGAGGCCTCGGCGGGGCCCACCGGCTGCCCCGGCAGGGCGCGGTCCACAACAGCGCCTACGAGAAGCTGTTCGGAGGCGAGTGCACCGCATGGACTCCGGACGAGCTGCGCGCGGTACTGGAACTGATCACGGCCGGCATGGAGCTGTGGAACTCCTGCCCGGTGATCGTGAAGCCGTTGACGCGCCGGCGTGTGTGCCGTTGACGGCTGTCGGTCAGGTGCAGTGGAACAGGGTCATGAAGCCGTAGTCCATGTGGAGTTGCTGGTGGCAGTGGAACAGGGACAGCCCCGGCTGGTCGGCGGTGAAGTCGAAGTCGAGGGTCTGGTAGCCGCCGAGCATGACGACGTCCTTGTGCAGGCCGTGCGTCGGAGTGCCGGCGATGTGGGTGACTTCGAAGGTGTGGCGGTGCAGATGCAGGGGGTGGATGTCGTCGGTGGCGTTGCGGAACCGCATCCGGTAGCGGCCGCCACGGTCGATGTCCTGCACCGGCCTGTCGGCGTCCATGGAGAAGGGCACACCGTTGAGGGTCCAGACGTTGAAGCCCTTGTCGGCGGCGTTGCGTTTCTCCACCAGCATGTCGAAGGTGCGGTCGGGCCGCTGCGTGGTGCCACCCGCACGGGCGAAGGAACGGTAGTCCCACTTGTACCTGGGCGGTGCGGTCCACTGAGGGGAACCGCCGCGCCCGGCGTACTCCACCACGGTGCCCATGCCGTTCTTCCGGTCGTCGTCGGCCAGATCCCCCAGTACCCACACGCCCGGACGGTTCATCTCCACCAGCGCCGAGACACGTTCGGCGGTGCCGATCCACAGCACCGGCACATCGACGGGGTGAGGCACCGGGTTGCCGTCGAGGGCGACCACTTTGAAGGTGTGACCGGGCAGGGCCAGGCTGCGGATCTCGGTCGCGCTGGCGTTGAGCACGTGGAACAGCACGCGCTGCCCGGACCTGACCCTGACCGGCGAACCGTGGCCCAGCTTGCGGCCGTTGACACTGAACGCGGTGTAGCCGACCTCGTAGCCGTGCGGCATCCCGCGGGCCAGTGAGGCGGCCATCGCCTTCTCACCGCTGCGCTTCAGGGCCGGTACCTCGGCGCCGGCCAGGAAGTTCTGCGCCATGTCCCCGCCCTGGCTGAAGGCGGGCCCGAACTCCTTCAGCACCAGGAAGACCTCCTGGTCGTAGGCGCCGGGATGGGCCGCGGGCTCGATGTGGACCGGGCCCGCCTGACCGGTGTAGGTACCCACGTTCAGGTCGTCATGCGCCGCCACATGGGTGTGGTAGAAGCGGAAACCGGCCGGTCCGGGCGTGAACGACAGGCGACGTGTCCCGTGCGCCGGGATGTACGGGGTGCCCTCCTCGGCGGCCCCGTCCACGTCGGCGGGTATCCGCTGGCCGTGCCAGTGGAGCAGCTCGGGCGTGCCGGTGTCGTTGTGGACGTCGACCACGACCGGGCGGCCTTCGGTGAACCGCAGCAGCGGACCGGGGAACTGCCCGTTGTACGTCGTCGTGGACACGATCGTGTCCGGCGCGAGCTCGACGAGCCCGGTGGCGATCCGCACCGTGTAATCCGCCTTGCCCGGAGCGACGGGCACGGCGGACGGCGCCACGGAGGCGGCGGCAGGGGCCGGCTTCGCCGCGCCCCCGGCCACCAGAGCCAGGCCACCGAGCTTGAGGACGTCACGACGGGTGATCTGCACGGTCTGCTCCCTTCCTGGGCAGGGCCCGAGCGAGCGAACACAGGGCCCGAAATCTCCTCCTTTCCGACCAGTGTCCGCCTCCGCGCCGGACCCCACCGAGGCGGCACCGCGGAGCGGGTCCGGTCCCGGATCGATTGATCCCGGGCCGGACCCGGCGACGGACGCGGTTCAGTCGAGCGCGGCGGCGAACATGCCGGCCTCGTAGGAGCCGCCCCGCTGGTGCACGATCACGGCGAGCCGGTTGGCCGCGTTGATCAGGGCGACCAGCGCAACCAGTGCGGCGATCCCGTCGTCGTCGTAGTGCTCGCGCACCCGGGCCCAGGTCTCGTCGGACACGCCCTGGTGCGCGTCGGCGAGCCGGGTGCCCTCCTCGGCGAGCGCCAGGGCGGCCCGCTCGGCCTCGGTGAACACGGTGGACTCGCGCCAGGTGGCCACCAGGCTCAGCCGCACGGCGGTCTCACCGGCGGCCGCCGCCTCCTTGGTGTGCATGTCGACGCACCAGCCGCAGCCGTTGATCTGGCTGGCACGCAGCGACACCAGCTCCTGCGTGGACCGCGGCAGGGGCGACTGCTGGACCAGCAGGCCGGCGCCTGCGAACCGCTTGGCGAACTTGGCGGCGATCTCGTTCTCGAACAGGTTGAACCGGGCGCTCATGATGTCGTCCTCACTCGTCACTTGTCGTACTGCGCTGGACGAACACGAGATGCCGGCCACCCGCTCCCTGTGACGGGTCGGCGGTGTGACGTGCGCCACCGCTCATGGGTGTCACAAGGCCGCCGCGGCCGGCGTCTTGTGCGCGTGGCATCGTCGAGAGCGGACAGGCGGGAGCGGCCGGTGGACAGCCAGCGCAGCGAGTGCACAGATGACACGGGCGGTCGGCCCGCCGACGGCGGACACACGGACCCCGCCACCGAGGCGTTCGTCGCCCACCGCAACCTGCTGTTCACCGTCGCCTACGAGATGCTCGGCTCCGCCGCCGACGCGGAGGACGTCCTTCAGGAGACCTGGCTGCGCTGGTCGGGTGTCGACCTCGGCACGGTGCGCGACCGGCGCGCGTACCTCGTCCGGATCACCACGCGCCAGGCGCTGACCCGGCTGCGCACACTCGGCCGCAGGCGGGAGTCCTACGTCGGCTCCTGGCTGCCCGAGCCGCTGCTGACCGCCCCCGACGTGGCCGAGGACGTCGAACTGGCCGACAGCGTCTCGATGGCGATGCTGCTGGTGCTGGAGACGCTCACGCCGACCGAGCGCGCGGTGTTCGTGCTGCGCGAGGTGTTCGACCTCGGATACGACGAGATCGCCGACGCCGTCGACAAGACGTCGGCTGCGGTCCGCCAGATCGCCCACCGGGCACGGTCGCACGTCGCGGCGCGCCGTCCGCGCGGGGTGGTCTCCGCGGCCGAGACCCGGGACGCGCTCGACGCGTTCCAGCGGGCGGTGGAAACGGGCGATCTCCAGCGCCTGCTCGACATCCTCGCGCCGGATGTCGTCCTGCTGGGCGACGGCGGGGGAGTCAAGCAGGCCGTGCCCCGGCCCGTCGTCGGGGCGGACAAGGTGGGCCGCCTGCTGGCCGCCGGACTCGGCAGGATCACCGAGGCGTCGCTGCGGCCGGCGCAGGTCAACGCGCGCCCCGCATTGATCGTCTGGATCAATGGCTCGATCGACACCGTTCTGGTCCTGCGTGTCGACGACGGCCTCATCACCGGGCTCTACGCCGTTCGCAACCCCCGGAAACTCTCCCACATGCACCGCGAGACCACCCTGCACCGCTGAGCCCGGGACGCCCCGGATCCCGTTCATGGGCGGCGCGGTCGGCCACGGCGAGCAGTGTCCGATCCTCGTGGTGGCGGGCCACGAGGTGGAGGCCGACCGGCGCTCCCTGTGCCGTGGTCCCTGCAGGAAGGCTGAGGGCCGGATGCCCGCTGAGGTTGAACGCCCAGGTCAGGGCCACAATCATGCGTGGCCCCGGCCCGTCGTGGCCGTGCGGTGGGTGGGGCGTGGTGGGCGTGAGGAGCAGGTCGGCTCGCTGGAAGCAGTCGCGCAGCCGCTCCTCGTTCGTGGCCATGACCCCGCTGACGTCGGCCGAGGGCGGTGCCACCGAGCAAGGTGCCGCTGAGGACGATGTCACTGAGGACGGTGCCGCCGCGCGGAGAGCCGTCCAGGCCGGGGCGGGGTCGAGGAGTGCCGGGTCGGGGCCCTCGGCCAGGGTGATCAGACCGGCCTCGGCGAGACGCCGGGCCGAGCGGCGGGCGACGGCGGCGACTTCGGGATCGGTGTCCGCGTATCCCAGAGTCGCTGACCAGATCGCCCTCAGCGGGTACGCGGGACGGACAGCGGGCACCTCCGACTCGGTCACCGCGTCGAAGTAGGCGAGGGCGTCCCGCGGGTCGTGCACGAGGACGCCGGGCGAGTTCAACCCCGCGCGATCACGGGCCGGGAGCAGGCCGTTGGTGGGCTTGAAGCCCACGACGCCGCACCACGCGGCGGGGATCCGCACCGATCCGGCACCGTCGGATCCACTGGCGAGGGGGACGAGGCCGGCCGCGACCGCGGCCGCCGCACCCGCGGAGGAGCCACCGGGCGACCACGCCGGATCGAAAGGGCTGAGGGTCGGTCCCCGGTCGGTGTGTCCGTACGTCTGCCAGCCGCGGCCGGTACGCGGCACCGAGGTCGCGCCGACCGGCACGCATCCGGCGGCCACCAGCCGGGTGTTCTGGTAGGAGCCGGGGCCTTCGCTGGCCTTGACACCGATCGGCACCCCCGCGAGCGGCAGTCGGGCGCCTTGGGCGACCCGCGCGTCGACGCGGGCGGCGTGAGCGACCGCCTGCTCGGCCCAGACCTCGGTGAACGCCCGCACACCGTCGTCGACTTCGGCGATACGGGCCAGGGCGGCCCCGACGACGTCGACGGCCGTCACGTCGCCGTGCCGCACGTGCCGGACGATGTCCAGGGCGGACAGGTTCGCGTACTCCCCGGTGCTGATCACCATCGCCCTCCTCCGGCGTCGGCGCACGAGCCACCCGGAGGCCCGCTGCGGGGACGGGCCCGCCGGTGTGCGGGTGCCGTGCGGCCCACCCGCGCCTACTCTGGGTGCGTGTCCGACCACACGTCGAGCGGGAGCCGCGTATGAACCGGGACGATCTTCCTGCGCCGGTCGAGGGTCTGGTGCTCACACACTTTTTCACGGTCTCCGACGTGCCGCGTTCCCGGGCGTTCTACGCCGATGTGCTGGGCGGAACGGTCGTGCTGGAGGAGAATCCCTGCATCATCAAGATCGCCAACGGCTGGATCATCCTGAACCCCGGCGGCGGTCCCACCGACGACAAGCCCGACGTCGTCCTGCGCACGCCCGACGATCCGCGTACCGCCTCCAGCTTTCTGAATGTGCGGGTGGCCGACATCCACCGCTTCTGTGAGGCGGCGGCCGCGAAGGGAGCGGAGTTCCTCACCCCGCCCGTCGACCGCCGCGCCGAGTTGCGCTGCTACATGCGTGACCCGGACGGCTACCTCATCGAGGTGGGCCAGGCGACGGGACTGCTCAAGGGCGAACTGGCGCGCACCGACACCTGAGCGTCGAACGGGTCGCCCGCCCCGCAGGCCTCACCGGTACGTCGGCCGGATCCCGTGCTCCTGCAGTTGCGGGTCCGTCATCCCGCCCGGGCAGGCGAGCGGTTCGACCGGCCATCCGGCGCATCGGGCGCCCGCCTGGTACGCGCTCTCGTAGAAGGCGAGCACGGCGGCACGCGGGTCGGGCTCGGTGCGGACCTCGTCGTACGGCAGGACGGCCAAATGGCTCTCGTTGCGGGCGACCCAGTGTGCCGCGGCGGGACGGAGCGGTTCGTCGGCCAGATGCGCCGGCTCGGGCGCGGTGTAGGAATAGAACGCGGGCGCGGGGAAGGCGTCGTCGCCGAACCAGAAGCCGAAGCTGATCACCTCGCGGGAGTACGCCTCCCGGGTGACCGGGTCCAGTTGCGCGGGCTGGTCGATGTGGCGGTCGGAGAACCGGGTGTGCGCGATGTCGAAGGTGTGCCAGAAGTGGTGCACCGGGCTCACCTTCCCCGAGTACCCCGCGGCGAACTCCTCCAGCACGGACGCCACTTGGCTGAGAACCTGCCAGTAGCGGTTGGCCCGCGCGGGATCGTACGCCGCGTGCTCGGCGTCCTCGGCGAACGGCCGGCCGGAGTCGGGCAGATCGAAGGGCCTGGGCAGGTCGAGCCGCACCCGGATGCCCAGCGCGGCCAGCGAGTCCATGACCGCCCCGTAGAAGGACGCCACGGACTGTCCGAGGAGGGGGACGGAGATCTCCCGGCCGTCGAGCGTCGAGACGACCAGGCGATGCGCGACGAAGTCGAAGTCCAACGTGAAGATCGGATTGCCGTCGACCTGTCCCATCGGACGTGTCGTGATCCCGCGCCCGGTGAGGTGGAACGGGACGTTCCACCAGTGGTTGCGCCGGCTGCCGGCGGCGAGGCGGACCTTCCCCGCGATCTGCGCGAAGCGGTGCAGCGTCTCCTTGGTGTCGCGCCATTCGGCGAGCGGGATCGGCGGGAACAGTTCCATGGTCATCAACCTTCCCTGGCGTCCGACGCCCCTGACGGCCGGATCGGGCCCTTGAACGACCATGATGGCCACGCGGAACAGGCGCGGCATCTCGTGCACCCGGCCGGTCCATACCCCCGCCGACGCCGAAAGTCATCGCCCGGATCCCCGAAAGGGAAAAGTCGAGTGATTCACCTGGAGTTTCGGGCCGTGATAAATGGAGCCCCAGAAGCGGGCCTTTAGTGTGCGGTATCTGGGGCACGTCGCACAGTGAAGTCAAGGGTTGACATGCTGTGGTGGATGGCTTCATGATCGCGTGCATGTCAAGAGCCCACTCTCTTGGGTGGTTCCGTATGTCAAGTGTCAATGTAACCAGGTAAAGTAATCGATCGAATTCCGGCGCATCCCCCCCACCCTCCCCGGATTGCTGTTTCTCCGTTGAAGGAATTCCGTGTGGTGCCATCCTTCGATGCGCCGTCGTTCCGCCCCGGTCCTCCTCCCCGACAGGAAAGCCAGGCCTTGCCGGTGCACAACACGCCTTGCTCCGTTCCCCACGACGCCTCCCTCCGCGTCCGTCCGGCCTCCTTCTCCCAGCAGCGGCTGTGGTTCCTGGCCCAACTGCCGGGCGCGAACGCCGCGTACAACGAGACGCTCGCCTCCTTCCGGATCAACGGCCCGCTCGACCGCGAGGCCCTGCTGAGTGCCTTCGACGCCCTGACCGGCCGTCATGAAAGCCTGCGCACAAGGCTGGTGGTGGAGGACGGCGCCGTGAGCCAGCACATCGACCCGCCCGGCACGGGGTTCACGGTCTTCTTCGAGGACCTCAGTGCCGACGCCGACCCCGACGAGCGCGTGGCCCGGTACCAACGGGATGAGGCGGAGCGGCCGTTCGACCTGGCGGACGGCCCGCTCGGACGTGGCCGGCTGATCGCCCTCGGCCCCGAACGGCACGTACTGCTGCTGACGTTCCATCACATCATCTTCGACGGGACCTCGATGAAGGTAATGATGGAGGAGGTCGCCGCTCACTACACGGCGGCGCTCACGGGCGGCAAGGCGGACCTGCCGGAACTCACGGTGCAGTACGCGGACTACGCGCAACGGCAGCGCGAGGCGGTCCTCGGCGGCGCCCTCGCCTCCCAGGAGGACTTCTGGCGACGCACCCTGGACGGCGCTCCGTGCGTCCTGGAACTCCCCACCCAACGGCCCCGCCCGGCCGAACAGCGCTACGACGGCGGACGCGTCGAGTTCGCCCTCGACGCCGACGTGACCGCCGCGCTCCGCGACCTCGCCCACTCCCAGCAGGCCAGCCTCTTCAACACCGTCCTCACCGCCTGGGCCATCCTGATGTCCCGCCTGTCCGGCCAGGACGACATCGTTGTCGGCAGCCCCGTGGCGGGCCGCCGCGCACCCGGCGCCGCCGGACTCATCGGCTTCGTCGTCAACACGCTCCCGCTGCGCGTCGACCTCTCCGGTTCCCCCACCGCGACCGAGGCCCTGGCCCGCACCCGCGCCTCCGTCCGCGCGGCCCTCGCCCAGCAGGACCTGCCCTTCGAGCGCATCGTCGAGCTGGTGAACCCGCCGCGCAGCGCGTCCCACACCCCCCTGTTCCAGACCATGCTGGCCTGGGTGCCGGACCGGCACGACCTGCTGCGCCTGCCCGGGGTGACGACCGAACCCCTGCCGATCCACGACGCCCCGGCCAAGTTCGACCTCGTCCTGTCGGCGGCCGAGTCCGAAGGCCGCCTCACCGGCCACCTCGACTACGCCACCGCGCTCTTCGACGCGAGCACCGCGCGGCGATGGGCCGGACACCTGCGCCACCTGCTCACCGACCTCACCCGCCACCCGGACCGCGACATCCACACCCTGGAACTGATGGACCCGGGCGAACTCCGGCATCTGATCCGCCGCGGCGACGCGACACGGAACCACGGCGAGCCCGCGACGGCCGACCCCGCGGCAGCCGCTCTGAGCACGGCCTCCGGAGTCACCGGCCTCTTCGAGACCCAGGCCCGTGCGCACCCCACCCGTGTCGCCGTCGTCGACACGGAGGGCGCGACGGACTACGCGACCCTCGACCGCCGTGCCAACCGCCTCGCGCACGCCCTCGTCGCCCGCTCCGTCCAACCCGGCGACGCCGTCGGACTGCACGCGCGACGCAACCGCGACCTGCTCGTCGGCATCCTCGCCATCCTGAAGGCGGGCGCCGCCTACCTTCCGCTCGACCCCGCCCAGCCCGTTCCCCGGCTGACCGCCATGGTCGAGGACGCCCGCTGCCCCGTCGTACTGAGCGACCACCCCGGCCCGCACCGTCCGGAGGAGTGGCTCGACCTGGGCACCGTGGAGGCAGAGGCGGCGAGCTGCGACCTCCCGCCGCTCGGCGTCACCCGCACCCCGGACCAGATCGCGTACGTGATCTTCACATCGGGGTCCACGGGACGGCCCAAGGGCGTCGCCGTCGAACACCGCAGTGTCCTCAACCTGTTCACGGTCTGGCACGAACGGATGGGCACCGCCCCCGGCGAGATCGGCTCGGCCTGGTCCAGCACCGCCTTCGACGCCTCCATCCATGAACTCCTGCTGCCCCTCACCACCGGCGGCGAGGTGCACATCGTCCCCGACGAGGTGCGAGGAGACCCGGACGCCCTGCTGAACTGGATGCGCGCACACCGGGTGACCCAGGCGTTCCTGCCGCCCGCCTACGTCCGGTGGATCGACGAGGACCCCGGCACGCGCCTGCGCGGTCTGCCCCTGCGCAAGCTGCTCACCGGCGTCGAGTCCCTGACCGAGGCCGCACTCCACCGCATCACCGAGCACCTGCCCGGCCTGCGGATCTGCTTCGGCTACGGCCCCACCGAGGCGACGCTCTACAGCACCGCCTACTACGAGCCGCGCCCGCTGGAGCGCCCCTGCCCGATCGGCCGGCCGCTGCCCGGTACCCGCCTGTACATACTCGACTCCCGTATGCAGCCCGTCCCGCCCGGCGTCGTCGGCGAGATCCACCTCGGCGGGGAGTCCCTGGCCCGCGGCTACCTCAACCGCCCCGACCTCACCGACGAACGCTTCCTGCCCGACCCGTTCGTTCCCGGCGCCCGCGTCTACCGCACCGGAGACCTCGCCCGCTGGGGAGACGACGGCCAGGCCCACTACGCGGGACGCGCCGACGACCAGGTCAAACTCCGGGGCTTCCGGATCGAGCCCGGGGAGATCGAGGCCGCGTTGCTGCGTCTGCCGGGCGTGCGCGAGGCCGCGGTCCTCGTCGACCGGGACACGGCCGACCAGCCACGACTGGTCGCGGGTATCGGCCGGGGGAGCGCACCGCCCAGCGGCGACTGGCGCGCCGCACTCGCCCATGACCTGCCCGACTACATGATCCCCGCCGTCTTCGTCGACCTGGAGAGCCTCCCGCTCAACTCCAGCGGCAAACTCGACCGCCCCGGGCTGCTGCGGCACGCCCGCGAGCAGAACACCGACCAGGTCAACACGGCCACCCCGCGCGACCACGTCGAACACGCCCTGTACCGCATATGGCAGCAGGTCCTGTTGCACCCCGGGATAGGCATCGGCGACAACTTCTTCGACATCGGCGGCACCTCCCTGTCCGCCATCAAGATGGCCCACCACGTCACCGAGACCTTCGGCCGTCCGCTCCCCGTCGCCGAGGTCGTGACGCGTCCCACCATCGAGTCGCTCGCCGCGCTGCTGAGGGAGGACGCCCCCCAGCGCGAGCCGGGCAGCCTCATCGAGTTCCGCCGGGGCTCGGGCCCCAGGGTGGTCTGCGTGCACCCCGCCGGAGGAACCGCCTTCTGCTACCTCCCGCTCGCCGCCCTCCTGCCCGCCGACACGGGCCTGTACGGCATCCAGTCCCCGGGCGTGAACCCCGGAGAGGACGTCCTGCCCTCGGTCGAGGCCATGGCCGAGGCGTATCTGCGCATGCTCGAACCCCTCGGCCAGGGACCTCTCGTGCTGACCGGCCTGTCCTACGGAGGCCTCGTCGCCCACGAGATGGGACGCCTGCTGAGTCTCGCCGGACGTGAGGACGTCAGCGTCGTCCTGCTCGACACACAGGCGACCGACGACGCCTCGGCCCGGGAGGCGATCGCCCCCGTCGACGCGGCCGAGTTCCGCGAGAAACTGGTGAGGTTCAACGGAATGTACCCGGGCATCGACGACGCCCAGGTGGACCGGTACTTCCGGCTCTACAACCACAACCGGGTCACCGCCCGGGACCACCTCCCGGCCGCCTCACCCGCCCGTCTCGTCCTCGCCGAGGCCGTGCCCGACGGCGCCGACACCCCCTCCCATGCCGAGGTACGCGACTTCTGGCGGCGACGCGCGACGGGGGACTTCCGGGTCGAGACGCTGGAGTGCGACCACTGGGAGGTCCTGGAGGGCGCCGGGACGGCACGGGTCGCCGACCTGCTGGCTGCCGAACTCGCCTACCACGAGAAGCAGTTCACGGAGGGGCCGCGCACCCCCGTCGCACCGGTGGGGGAGGCGCGATGAACACCCCCCGCACCGAGTCCGTTCCGCTCGCCGGGGCCGTGCTCGCCCAGGCCCGCCGCACGCCCGCCGCCGTCGCCGTCGAGGACGGCGACCACGTCCTGGACTACGCCGAACTCGACCGGCTCAGCGGCCGGGTCGCCGCGCACCTGCGCCGTCGTGGAGTGAGCCCCGGTCAGGCCGTCGCGGTCTGCCTGCCCCGCTCCTGGCAACTGGTGTGCGTCATGCTCGGCATCCGCCGTGCCGACGCCGTCGTCGTCCCGCTCGACCGTATGAGCCCCCAGGACCGGCAACGCCACATCCTGGAGGACTCCGGCGCCACGGTGGTGGTCCACGACGGCGAGAGCGCCCACCCCGGTGCACTGGACGTCGCCGACCTGCTCCTGCCCCCAGGGGACGCCGACGGGCTTGATCCCGCCCCTGACCCCACGGAGGAGGCCGGCACCGCCGAGGCGACCGGCTTCGTCTTCTACACCTCCGGCAGCACCGGCCGTCCCAAGGGCGTCGAGGTCACCGACGCGGGCGTGCTGCGGCTCGCCCAGCCCGGCTACATCGAGCTGAAGCCCGAGGGGCGCTACGCCTGCCTGTCCAACCCCGCCTTCGACGCCCTCAGCTTCGAGGTGTGGGCCCCGCTCGTGACCGGCGGTGCCTGCGTCGTACTGGACGACACGCAGGTGCACACCCCCCACCGGCTCGCGGACGTGCTGCGCGAACGCCGCGTGGACACCCTGTTCATCACGGCGGCCCTGTTCCACACCGTCGTCGAGAAGGTCCCCCACTGCTTCGCCGGCACCGCCCAGGTCCTCATCGGCGGGGAACGGCTCGACCCCCGGTCGATCCGCCGCTGGTACGAGGCCAATCCCGGCACCGCGACGGTTCTGCACAACGTGTACGGCCCGACGGAGGCGACGACCTTCGCCCTGATCCACCCCATACCAAGGGACTTCGACGGCGACGAGGTCCCCATCGGCACCCCCCTGCCCGGGACCGGACTGCTCCCGCGCACCCTGGACGGCCGCACCGCCGAGCCCGGAGAACTGGCCGAACTGCTGCTGTGCGGAACGGCGTTGGCGCGCGGATACCGCAACCTGCCCGAGGAGACCGCACGCGCCTTCGTCGAGCTGCCGGACGAGAGCGGTACCGCACGCCGCTGGTACCGCACCGGCGACCTCGTACGCCAGGGCCCCGAGGGACGCGTCACCTACGTCGGCCGGGCCGACCGGCAGGTCAAGGTGCGCGGCTTCCGCATCGAACCCGGTGAGGTGGAGCAACGGATCCAGGCCCTGCCCGCCGTACGCCAGACCTACGTCTGCGTCCGCCGGGACGCGGCCGGCCGCAACGAACTGCTGGCCTTCCTCGTGCCCGGTGACGGCCTCGACTTCGACGTGTACGACCGCCACCTCACCACCACCCTGCCCCCGTACATGCGCCCCCACCACACCCACGTGGTCTCCGAACTCCCGCTGAACGCCAACGGAAAGGTCGACCGGGACGCCCTGATCGAGGCGGCCGGGACACCGTGGCGGGCCCGTCGCGAGGGCGCCGCCCGGGTCACCGACGAGCAACGGCCCGTGCTGGAGATCGCCGAGGAGATCCTCGACGTCCGCGGCCTGCGCCCCGACGACCGCTGGATCCCCAACGGCGGCGACTCGCTGAAGGCCCTGCGGTTCCGCTTCGAGATCCACCACCGCTTCGCCGTCGACCTGCCCCAAGAGCTCGTCCTGCGCGCCGACTTCGCCGCCCTCGCGGACGCGGTGCACGCCCCGGACGTCGCCGCCCGCCCGCACCCGCCGGTGCCGCCCGCCAGCGACGAACCGGACGCGCCCGCCACCAGTGAGCAGGAACGCCTCTGGCTCCTGCACCAGCGCGACCCCGAGGACCGCTCGTACGACGTGCCGCTCGCCTTCCGGATCGAGGGCCACGTCGACACGGAGGCCTTGCGCCGCGCCGTGCGCAGCCTGGTGGAACGGCACCCGGCGCTGCGCACCCGACTGGTCCCCGCCCCGGACGGACTGCGCCAGCGCACCGAGCACCCCTACGACCCCTGGCAACCGCTGGAGAGCCGGCCGGGGGAGCGGTGGCAGGACACCGCCGACCGCTTCTTCGGCCACCGGTTCGACCTCGCCGATCCGCGCATGCTCCGCGCCGCCTGGGTGCGACGGTCCGACGGCGGCCTCCTGCTCCTCCACCTCCACCACGCGGCCGTGGACGGCTGGTCCCTCAACCTCCTCCTCCAGGACCTCAGCGAGGCCTACGCCGGTGCCCCCGCACGCCCGGAACCGCCCGTCACCCCCCTCGACTTCGCGCGCTGGCAACGGGACTGGCACGCGACCGGGGCCTACGCACGGCACCGCGCGGACCTCCTCGCCCACTACGACGACGCGGCCCCCTCGGCCCCCCTGCCCGGCCCCGGCCCGGAACAGCGGCGACGGGCCAGGCTCCTGCACACCTCCCTGGACCTGACGCACCGCACCGCTCTGGACCGGCGCGCCGCCGCGACGGGACTGACCCGGTTCCAGCTCCTGGTGTCCGCGTTCACCGCGAGCCTGTACGGCGCGACGGGACAGACCCGCCCGCTGGTCGCCGCGCCCGTCGCCAACCGCCCCCGCCCCGAGTTCGGCGACGCGGTCGGCATGTTCGCCAACACCGTGCTCCTCGACCTCGCGGCCCGGCCCCGTGACACCCTCGACGGCAACCTCGCCGCACACGCGGACACCGTGAGCGCCGTACTGGGCGGGCAGGAGGTCGCCCTCGCCGACGTCCTCGCCGACCGGGCCTTCCACGAGCGCACTCCGCTGTTCGACTACCTGTTTGTACTGGAGAACACCGAGTTCTCCCGCCTGAGCCTGGAGGACTGCCGCACCCGGCCCCGCTGGCCGCAGCCGACGGGCGCCAAGTGCGCCCTCACCCTCTCCGTCGTCGAGCACGAGTCCGGCTTCGACTGCCTGTGGGAGTACCGGGACGACATCGGCACCGAGCGTGCCCAGGCCGCCGCCCGGCTCTTCCGCGAGGCCCTCGACCACCTGACCGCCGGCAGTGACATCACCCTGCGCGAACTCGTCGCCCCCTACCGGCAGGGCTTCGACCGGCAGGGCCGCGGCACCGAGCCCGCGGACGACGTGACCACCGTGGCCGAGGCGTTCGCCCGCCAGGTGTCCCGCACCCCCGACGCCCCCGCCGTGACCCTCGGCGAGACCACCCTCACCTATGCCGAACTCGACGCACAGGCCAACGAGGTGGCCTCGGCCCTGCGTGCCTTCCGCCCGGCCGACCCCGCCGCACCGGCAGCCGTGGCGCTCTACCTTCAGCCCTCCGTCGAGCACATCGTCGCCCTTCTGGCGGCGACCCGCCTCAACCTGACCCTCGTCCCCCTCGACCCCGCCTATCCGCCGTCCCTGCTGCGCCATGTGCTCGACCAGGCCGCACCGCGTTGCGTCGTGGTCGCCCCCGGGGACACCGCCGTCCTCGACACCCTCGCCCCGCCGGAGCTGCCCCGGCACGTCCTCACCCTCACCGGCACCCCCAGGGCCCCGCGCGTACCCCACGAGCACCAAGGGCTGCGCCCCCTCTACACGTTGTTCACCTCCGGCTCCACGGGAACCCCCAAGGGCGTCCAGGTCCCCGACCGCACCCTGTGCAACCTGCTGTCCTGGCAGCGGGACGAGGGCGGACTGAACGGACCGGCCGTCACCCAGCAGTTCTCCATGCTGTCCTTCGACGTCTCGTTCCAGGAGATCCTGACCACCCTGTGCGGCGGCGGCGATCTGCGCCTGGTGAAGCCGGCCTGGCGGCAGGACGTGCCCGCCCTGCTGCGCGAGCTGGAGAGCGGGGCGGTGGAACGGATCTTCCTTCCGTACGTGGCCCTCCAACTCCTCGCCGAGCACGGCGTGCGCCTCGGCCGGTACCCCTCCCGGCTCCGGGACGTCGTCACCGCGGGCGAGCAACTGGTGTGCACCGACGCGATCCGCACCTGGTTCGCCGGACTCCCGGGCGGCGCACGGCTGTTCAACCACTACGGCCCGACCGAGACCCACGTCGTCAGCGGGCTGTGCCTCGACGAGGACCCCGCCGCCTGGCCCCTGCGCCCCGCGATCGGGCGTCCGGTGTCCGGGGCGGTGCTGCGGGTGGCCGACGAGGCGGGCCTCCCCGTGCCACCCGGCGTCACCGGCGAACTCCTGATCGGCGGCCCCATGGCCACCCGCTGCTACCTCGGCGGCGACGACGCACACCGCGAACGGTTCCTCGACGACCCCGGACTCGGCACCCTCTACCGCACCGGCGACCAGGCGTACTTCGACCGGCACGGCCTGCTGCACTACACGGGCCGCGACGACGGCCAGGTCAAACTCGGCGGCCACCGGCTGGAACTGGGACAGGTCGAGGCCGCGCTCCTCCAACACCCCGGAGTGGCCAACGCCGTTGTCGCCATGGAGGAAGGCCGGCTCGTCGCCGTCCTCCAGTGCGGGGAAGAAGCCCCCGACCCCGCCGGCCTCGCCGCCCATCTCGCCGGACTGCTCCCGGCCTACATCCGCATCGCCCGCTTCCGCCTGGTCCAAGACCTCCCGCGCACGCCGAGCGGCAAACTGGACCGCCGGGCCGCACTCACCGCACCCGGCAGAGAACTGCTTCCCGCCTCCGCGCCGACCGAGGCCCTGACGGCACTCGAACAACGCCTGGCCGGCCTGTTCGAGACGGCCACCGGCAAGACGCCCGACGTCGACCAGCGCTTCTTCGACGCCGGGGCCACCAGCCTGGACCTGATGCGCTTCCACCTCAGATGCGCGGGAGAGGACGACCTCCCCTTCTCCGTACCGGACCTGTTCGAGCACGTCAGCCTCCGCGCGCTCGCCCGGTTCCTCACACAGGACCGCACCGCCGCCGAACCGGACCGGGAACCTTCCCACACGCCGGAACGAGCCGACGAACCGATCGCCGTCGTCGGAATGGCGGTACGGCTGCCCGGCGCGGACGACCTGGTCTCCTTCTGGGACCTGATCGTCACCGGCCGCCGGGGCATCGAGCACTTCCCCGCGACCGACGGGCGCACCGGCGCCCGCAGCCAGATGGCGGGCCTGCTCGCCTTCGACCCGGGCAGGTTCACCATCAGCCCCCACGAGGCCCGGCTGATGGATCCCCAGCAGCGCCACCTCCTGATGAACTGCGTCGAGGCCCTCGCCCACGCCGGACTGGGCGACCCCGCCACCCGGCGCGTGGGGATCATCGCGTCCTGCGGCGAGAACACCTACTACCCGAAGATGCTCCGCGAGGCGGACCCCGGCGCACTGCCGGACACCTTCCGCCTGGCCCAGCACCATGACAAGGACTTCCTCGCCACCAAGGCCGCCTACCACCTGGGACTCACCGGCCCGGCGCTCACCGTCCAGTCCGCCTGCTCCAGCTCCCTCGTCGGGGTCCACGTCGCCTCGGGGATGCTCCGGCAGGGTGATGCCGACGTGATGGTCGTCGCGGGAGTCCTGGTCGACACGGACCTGACCGACGGCTACACCTACCGCCCGCAGCACATCTTCTCGCCGGACGGGCACTGCCGGCCGTTCAGCGCGGACGCCGAGGGGACCGTCGGGGCCAGCGGCGCCGGCGCCGTCGTCCTCAAACCCCTCGCCGCCGCCCGCCGGGACGGTGACACCGTGTACGCCGTCCTCACCGGCTCGGGCGTGAACAACGACGGCGCGGACAAGCTCGGCTACAGCGCTCCCTCCCGCGCCGGACAGCGCGACGCCATCCGCGCCGCCCTCACGCGCAGCGGCCACCGGGCCGCCGACCTCGGCTACATCGAGGCCCACGGCACCGGCACCCGGCTCGGCGACCCCGTGGAGGCCGCCGCGCTGCGCGAGGCGTACGGACTCCAGGACGACGCTCGGGTGCCGCTGTCCTCCGTGAAGAGCCAGATCGGACACCTGGGGGCCGCGGCCGGCGTCGTCGGCCTGATCCGCGCCGTCCTCGCCGTGCACCACGGGATCCTCCCGCCCACGGCCGACTTCGACCGGCTCAACCCCGCGATCGACGACGGCCCGTTCCGCGTGCCGGTCGCGGCCGAACCCTGGCCGGCGAACACCCCCAGGGTGGCCGCAGTGAGCAGCTTCGGCATCGGGGGAACCAACGCGCACCTCCTGCTGGAGGGGCCACAGGAGACTCCGGCCGCTCCCCGCGCGGTGCCGGCGATCCCCTGCCTGGTGCTGTCGGGCAGCTCCGCCACTGCCGTGCGCGCCGACGGCCGTCGTATCGCCGACTACCTGGACGCACACCCCGACGCCTACCCGGAAGTGCTGCGTCATCTCCAGGCCGGCCGGCCCGCGCTGCGCCACCGCGCGGCGGCGGCCTGCCCGGACGTCGCCTCCGCCGTCGACTGGCTGCGCTCCCTGGAGCCGGTCGCGCCCTCACCGTCCGAGACCCGCTTGCCCGTCGACGGTCTCGACCCGCACGCCCTCGCGGACGCGTGGACGGCCGGGCGCACCCTCCGCTGGCCCGCGGGCCCGGCCCCCGCGCCCTGGGACTTCCCGCCGCCCGCCTTCGAGACGGCGGACTACGACTTCCCGCGCACACCCGCTCCGGAACGCACCGCCCCGGCGGACGAGCCGACCGCACCACCCGGACCCGAGCAGGCAACACGGCTGCCCACGGCCCAATGGCTGCACCAGCCCCTCTGGGCACGCCTGCGCCGCGCCCGCACCGGCGGCAAGGACCCCCACCGCACCGCTGTAATCATGACCCCCGCTGACTCCACGGACGCGGCCTGGCGCTTCCTCGAACAGCACTACGCCCGTGTCGTGACGGTACGCGCGGGAAGCGCCTTCGCCCGCCTCGACGAGGACCGCTACGAGGCCGACCCCGCCGACACCGAGCACCTGACCGCGCTCCTCACCGGCGTCACCGGCGTCACCGGCACCGCCGACGCCGCCGACGCCGTCGACTGGCTGCACGCGCTGCCGCTCGCCCTGGACGGCGAACCGAGCGCCTTTGCCACCGAGACGGCCCAGTGGGCCTGCCTCGACACCGTCGCCGCCCTCACCCTGGCGGTGGCCGGCCTGCCGGACGAGAAGCGGCCGAACCTCTGGCTGATGTCCCACCAGGCACAGCCGGTCACCGGCGACGTCCGCACCCCCGAGGCGGGCCTGCTCGCCGCCGCCCTCGAAGTCCCCCGCCAGGAACTGGGCGTGTCCACGCGCTGGGCCGATCTGCCGGGACCCCGGCCCGCCGACTGGGCGGCCCACCTGCCCGACCTGCTCCTCGACACCGCGCTCCCCACGACGGCGACGGCCCTGCGCGACGGCTACTGGTGGCACCGCACGCTCCAGCCCGTCCCCGTACCGCAGGCCCCGCCGTCCGCCGCCCGCTCGGCCGACACCGGTACCCACCTCGTGCTCGGCGGCACCGGCGGCGTCGGCACCACCCTGGCCGCCCGCCTGCTGCGGCAGCACCCCGGCAACCGCGTCGTCCTGGTCGCACGCGGCACCCACACGCCGGACGCGCTCGCGGCGTTCTCCGACCGGGTCACCCTGGTGCCCGCCGACCTCGCCACGGAGGAACCGGAGACGATCGCCGCCCGGCTCAGCCCGCACCTGGACGGCCTCGCCGGAATCGTCCACGCCGCAGGAACCGCCGCGGGAGGCCTCCTCGCCCGGCGCGAACCCGCCACCGCCCGCCGGGCCACCGCGGCCAAACTGCGCGGCGCCCTGCTCGTCGACGTCCTCATCGCCGCACACGACCCCGACTACGCGCTCTTCTGCTCGTCGATGGCCGCCAGGTTCGGGGGCGTCGGCCAGTTCGACTACGCGGCGGCCAACGCCTGCCTCGACGCCCACGCCCACCACGCGCCACCCGGCCGCACCCGCACCGTGCGGATGAGCATCGGCTGGGACGCGTGGCGAGAGGTGGGCATGGCACAGCACGCGCTGGGCACCGACAGCCGCCACCAGGCACACCTGGCGGTCGCGCTCACGCCCGAGGAAGGCGCCACCGTCTTCGAACAGGCCCTCCACCTGCGCCTGCCGCACCTGATGGTCAACACCACGGACCTGGCGGCCGCACCCCTGTTCTACGAACCGGCGCCCCGCCCGCGCACCCCGGCCACCGCCGACGACCCGACCGCCGCCCTCACCGCCGCCCTCTGCGGCCTCCTCGGCGTGGACAGCATCGACCCGCAGGCACCGCTGTACGACCTGGGAGCCGACTCACTGACCCTGCTGGAGCTCCTCGACGAGGTGAAACGCCTCTTCGGCACCGACCTCGACCTGTCCCGCCTCAGCCACCGGGTCAGCCTCGCCGAGATCCTCGGCCACCTCGGATCCGACGCCGGCTCGCCGCAAGCGGTGGACGTCGAGGTGTGGCAGCCCGGTACGGGCCTTGACGTGCTGTGCCTCGTCCACCCCGTCGGCGGCGACATCCAGGCCTACCGCCCCCTCGTGGCCGCCCTGCCCGACGACCTGACCGTCTGCCTGATCGCCGACCCGGCGCTGCGCGACCCCGCACACGCGCCCCGGTCGATCACCGAACGCGCCGAAAGCTATCTGGCCTCCGTCCGGGACGCCTTCCCCGGCTCCGGCCACCGGCTGCGGCTCGCCGGCTGGTCCTTCGGCGCCTGGACCGTCCTGTCCATGGCGGCACTCGCCGAGTCGCAGGGCCGCGCTGTGGACGCCCTGTACCTGCTCGACCCGCCTCCGCCCGGCGCGGGACGACTCCTCGCCGCCTACAGCGAGGAACAGGTGGACGCCGTCTTCGCGCGCGAGCTGAGCGGCGGCCGCGCCGGACGGCTGCCGGACGCCGCCCGCGCCTACGCCGAGCGCCTCGCGCACTGCTGCCGCGCCAACCTCGCCGCCATGGCCGCGCATCACGTACCGCGCCTGCACAGCACACCCACCACGATCTGGCTCGCCGAACGCCCGGTCGGCGACGGACTCCTCGCCCCGGAACCGACCGCCCCCGACGCCTGGGACCACCACCTCCCCGGCCCACGTGTCGAGCGCGTCGCCGCGGACCACTACGAACTCGTCGCCGAACCGCACGTCCAGGGCATCGCCGCCGCGCTCTCGGAGTCCCGACCGCAGGACTCCTCGACCGTGGCCTGAGCACCGCCCCGTGGCCTGATAGCCGCCCCGCCCCCATCCCCGACGTATCACGGAGGTCCCTCATGGAGGACTACGCACTGCGCGCAGTCGAACAGCTCACCACCCGCCCCGTGGAACCCTACGAGGCCATCACCGTCGCCCCGCTGACCCCGCTGCTCGGCGCGGAGGTCTCCGGCATCGACCTCGCCCAGGAACTCACCCCACAACAGGAGAAGGAACTCAAGCACGCGTTCGCGGCCCACCACGTCCTCGTCTTCCGCGACCAGGACATCACCCCCGAGGAGCACAAGCGCTTCGCGGGCGTCTTCGGCGACCTGCACCCCGTCACCCTGCCCGTCGAGGGCTCCGACCCGCACATCCTGGAAATCAAGGCCGGCAAGGACTCCCGGAACGTGGCCGGCAACGGCTGGCACTCGGACGGCACCGCCGACGCCGAACCCTCCCTCGGCTCGATGCTGTACATCACGACCATGCCCGAGGGCGACAGCGGCGGCGACACCCTCTTCGCCAACATGCACCTCGCCTACGAACTCCTCTCACCCGCCATGCGCGGCTTCCTCGACGGCCTGACGGCCCTCCACGACGGCGCCCTGCCGTGGACCGCGGCCGGCCAGGCGCCGCCGCCCGAGTACGACGTGCCGCGCACCGAACACCCCGTGGTCGTCCGGCACCCGGAGAACGGCCGCAAGCTGCTGTTCGTCAACGCCCCCTACACCTCCCACATCACCCAGCTGTCCCGGGCCGAGAGCGACGTCCTGCTGGGCATGCTCCACCAGCACGTCGCCCGGACGCCGCTGCTGCACTGCCGGGTCCGCTGGCAGGAACGCACCCTCGTGTTCTGGGACAACCGCAGCGTCCAGCACCACGCCGTCTGGGACTACTTCCCCCTCACCCGGGAAGGCCGCCGCGTGGCGATCGAGGGCACCCGGCTGCACACCTGATGTCGAGAACCGGCGCCCGGCTCCGTCCTCGGGTTGAACGCGGCCACAATGGGTCGCATCAGCACCGAGGAGTACCACGATGGCGAAGTACCTGCTGCTCAAGCACTACCGAGGCGCACCGGCCGCGGTCAACGACGTGCCCATGGACCGGTGGACTCCGGAGGAGATCTCGGCCCATGTGCAGTACATGAACGATTTCGCGGCCCGACTGGAGAAGACCGGCGAGTTCGTCGACGGGCAGGCCCTCGCCCCCGAGGGGGCCTGGGTCCGTTACGACGGTGAGGGCCGCCCGCCGGTCACCGACGGACCGTTCGCCGAGACCAAGGACCTCATCGCCGGCTGGATGGTGATCGACGTCGACGGCTACGAGCGGGCCGTCGAGCTGGCCGGGGAACTGTCGGCCGCTCCCGGCGCGGGCGGGAAGCCGATCCACGAGTGGCTGGAGGTACGCCCGTTCCTGACCGCTCCGCCCACCATCACGGAGTGACCCCGCCGGTGAACGAGGCCCTGATCCGAAGCCTCACGCCGAGCGTGCTCGGGATCCTCGTCCGCCGCGGAGCCGACTTCGCGGCGGCCGAGGACGCCGTGCAGGACGCCCTGGTCGAGGCGGTCCGTGTCTGGCCGGCCGGCCTGCCACGGGACCCGAAGGGCTGGCTGGTCACCGTGGCCTGGCGCCGGTTCCTCGACGCGACCAGGACGGACGCCGCGCGCCGGCGGCGGGAGGACCGCGTCGACGAGGAACCGGCGCCAGGGCCCGCGCCCGCGGTGGACGACACGCTCCAGCTCTACTTCCTGTGCGCCCACCCCTCCCTGACACCGGCGTCCGCGGTCGCGCTCACGCTGCGCGCCGTGGGCGGGCTCACCACCCGCCAGATCGCCCGGGCCTACCTCGTGCCCGAGGCGACGATGGCGCAACGCATCAGCCGGGCCAAGCGCACCGTCTCCGGAGTGCGGTTCGACCAGCCCGGCGACGTCGCCACCGTGCTGCGCGTTCTCTACCTGGTCTTCAACGAGGGCTACTCCGGCGACGTCGACCTCGCCGCCGAGGCCATCCGGCTCACCCGGCAGCTCGCGGCCGCGATCGACCACCCCGAGGTGGCGGGGCTGCTCGCCCTGATGCTGCTCCACCACGCCCGGCGCGCCGGCCGGACCGCGCCCGACGGAAGCCTGGTACCGCTCGCCGAGCAGGACCGTGCCCGGTGGGACACCGAGGCGATCGCCGAGGGCATCGAGATCCTTCAGGCGGCCCTGGCCCGCGACCGGCTGGGCGAGTTCCAGGCCCAGGCCGCCATCGCGGCACTCCACGCCGACGCGCCCACCGCGGAGGAGACCGACTGGGTGCAGATCGTCGAGTGGTACGACGAGCTCGCGCGGCTGACCGACAGCCCGGTCGTCCGGCTCAACCGAGCGGTCGCCGTCGGTGAGGCCGACGGGCCGCGCGCCGGACTGGCGGCGCTCGCGGCGCTGGACTCCGCGCTGCCCCGCCACACCGCGGTGGCGGCGTACCTCCACGAGCGCGACGGCGATCCGGCGACGGCGGCACGGCTGTACGCCGAGGCGGCCCACAAGGCGCCCACCCTCGCCGAGCGCGACCACCTGACGCGCCAGGCGGCCCGGCTCAACACCCGCCTGTCCCCCTGACGGGCCGCGCTCGGAACGCTCCCGGCGCAGGGCGCGGCTCCGTGTCCGTCACCGGCTGAGAGGCCTGGCGCGGTACACCTCGCCGGGCCGGGGCCCGGACGGGGCGAGGAGCCGGGTGACGGTGACGAACGTGTAACCGCGGGCCTCCAGGCCGGAGATGAGGCCGGGAAGCGCGGCGACCGTGCCGTTGTAGCCGCGGTGGGTGGGGTCCACCCGGTCGTGCAGCAGGATGATCCCGCCGGGGCCGGTCCGGGCCAGGATCCGGCGGGTGATGAGCGCGGAGTCGGTGGTCTCGTAGTCGGAGGCGGTGGCGCTCCACAGGATTTGTGCCATGCCGAGCCGCCGGCAGATCGCGGCGACGGCCGCGCTCGTACGGCCCTCCGGCGGGCGCAGCAGGACCGGCCGGCGGCCGATGACCTTCGCCACGGCCTCGCGGCCCCGGGTGATCTCCTCGCGCGCTCCGGCCGGGCTGATCCGGGTGAGGACCCGGTGGGACCAGGTGAGGGTCTCCACCTCATGGCCTTCCGCGGCCATCCGCACGACCGTTCCCGGATACGTGGCGACGTGGTGCCTGCCCAGCGTGAAGAAGGTGGCGTGCACGCGGTACCGGCGCAGGATGTCCAGGATGCGCGGAGTGCGAAGGCTCGGTGAGTCGTCGAAGGTGAGCGCCACGCATCTCGCCCTGCGGCAGTCGACGGACCTGTCGGGGCCGAGTGCGGTCCCGGCCCCGGCCACCGTGCCGCTCGCCGACGACACCCGCTGCGTCGCTCCGGCCTGCGGCGCGACTCCGCCGTCACCGCAGCCGGGCAGGGCCAGCGTCAGCGCCGCCGCGGTCACCAGCGCGGTCGGCGCGCGCGTCCGGTTCGCCGCCCTGGCCGCGTTCCGCACGCGATCCCGTACGCGGCGATCCCCGTCCGGTGGCGAAGGATGCCGGGCCCACCCGGGCCGGAGGACGTCCCGGCGGAATGGACCAGCCATGGGGGGAGCGTAGCCCGGGCCCCCGCCGCGGGCACTCGGAGCAGCACACGACGAACTCGCACGCTGTCCCGCCGGTCGGTGGCCCGGCCGCCAGGACCGGGTCCCGGCCCGCCGGGGCGGGGCGCACACTGGAGGCAGAAGGACGTGCGTCGTGAGCCGAACCGTGGAGGTCGCCATGAGCACCCTCGAAGAACACATCGACGTCGGAGTCTCCCTCGACAGCGTCTGGGACAGCCTTCACCGGGTGGAGAACTATCCCCGCTTCATGGACGGCGTGCGCGACGCCCGGGCCGAATCCGGTGGCCGCGCCCAGCTGGACATCGAGGCGGGCGGACGGACCCGGCAGATGGAGATGAAAACCTCCGACCGCACCGGGGACCGCGTGCTGGAATGGCACACCACGGAATCCCCGAAGATGAGCTGCTCCCTCACCCTGCACCCCATCGACCGGGGGAGCACCCGGATCCAGGCACGGCTGGAGTACGACCCCGACACCGTCCGGGAGGCGTTCGGCGGGCCCAGGGGATTCGCCCAGGCCAACGCGATCGAACGGCTCGTACGCAGCGACCTGGAACACCTCCGGGAGTACGCCGAACGCAGCGGGTGAGCGGCGCCCTCCGGCGACCTGGACCTTCCCCTGGAGGAGATCCGCCGTGACCGTCA
This sequence comes from Streptomyces sp. NPDC088817, assembly GCF_044750345.1. NCBI lineage: Bacteria > Bacillati > Actinomycetota > Actinomycetes > Kitasatosporales > Streptomycetaceae > Streptomyces > Streptomyces sp. NPDC088817. The sequence continues at coordinate 188,150 of NZ_JBIVJN010000017.1, read as the reverse complement.
GCCTCGCCGGCCGGCACGGTGGCCGCGGTGCAGCGCGCGGAGCCGGTCGGTCAGGGCCGGGACGGGGCCCTGCACCGTCAGTCCGGGCACCACGTCCTGGATCGGCAGGCAGCGCACCGGGGCGGCGGGCACGCCGAGTTCGGTCAGCCAGTCCGTCAACTGGGCGGCCGAGTGGGCGTAGACGATCCGGCCGAGGCCCGCCCAGCCGTGGGCGGCCGCGCACATGGGGCAGTGCTCCCCGGAGGTGAAGACGGTGGCCTCCGCCCGCTGCCGCTCGGTGAGATGGGCGGTGGCCCAGCGGACCAGCTCGAACTCCGGATGCCGGGTGCGGTCGTCCAGACTGTTCACCCGGTTGCGGTCCTCCGCCAGGACCTGCCCGTCGGCACCGACCAGGACCGAGCCGAATGGCTCGTCCCCGGCCCGCAGCGCCTCGGCCGCCAGCTCCACCGCGCGCTCCAGGTGCCGCAGCTCGGCGGCGTTCGGTTCGATGAGGGGCATGACTGCTCCCTCAGGCCGCGGTGGGCGCGCCGGGGACACGGCGCTCACCGCCGTTGTGCTCCTGCCAGAGCCGGTGGACGTCGACGGCGGCGTCGCGCGGCTCGTAGCGCATCGGCAGCCGGCGCTCGTCCCAGTTCTTGGTGAACTCCTCGTAGAAGTTGTCGAGTTCGAAGTACCTGCGGTCGTCCACGTAGTGCGGCTCGTAGGCGTCCCGGGTGGTGAGGAAGACCACCTCGTCCGGCGAGCAGTAGTACAGCGAGCCCAGGCACAGGCGAGCAGTAGTACAGCGAGCCCAGGCACATCGGACACGGGTGGGCCAGTACGTAGATCGTGGCGCCGACGAGGTGCTCGGTGCCCAGCTTGGTGCACGCCTCGCGGATGGCGAGGATCTCGGCGTGCGCCGTGGGGTCGTTGGTCTGGGCGACCCGGTTGGGGCTCTCGGCCAGGATCTCGCCGTCCCTGACGATGACGGTCGCGAACGGGCGGCCGCCCTCGGCGACGTTGCGGCGGGCGATGTCGACGGTGCGCTGTGCGAAGTCCATCAGGGGTGTCCTTCCGTGAGTGGAGGAGGCCGGGGCGGCCGGGCCGGCCGTACCGCCCCGGCGGCGGTCCGATCGGGGTGGGTCAGAAGGGCTTGGTGGGCAGGTACTTGCCGTCCAGGGTGATCACCGCGCGCTCGCCGCCCTCGGGGTCGGCGACCTTCTGCACGTCCAGCTTGAAGTTGATCGCGGAGATGATGCCGTCACCGAACTGCTCGTGCACCAGGGCCTTGAGCGTGGTGCCGTACACCTGGAGCATCTCGTAGAAGCGGTAGATGGTCGGGTCGGTCGGGATGCCGCCGGGGATCGAGCCGCGGGTCGGGATCGTCTGAAGCAGCGCCACCGCGTCGGCGTCCAGGCCGAGCAGCTCGCCGACGGCCCGCGCGGCGGGCTCGGGCAGTGCGTGCTGGCCGAGCAGGGCGGCGGTGGTGAAGGCCACCGACAGGCCGGCCGTGTCGGCGATCTGCTGCCAGGTGAGGTCCTTGCGCGTCTTGACCTCGACGGCGGCGACGGCGAGGGCCTGCCGGGCGGTGGGGTCGAACTGTGCGTGCGGCATGGCGGGTTCCTTTCAGGATTCCGGATACTGGATTCCGGGCTGCGGGCTGCGGGTTATGGACAGCGGACCGGACCGGTGGGTCAGGCCGCGGAAGCGGTCGCCCGCGGCACGGCGGCGACGTTCTCGACGCCTCCGGTGGCGATGTCGTAGACCCAGCCGTGCAGGGTGAGGGTGCCGTCGGCCAGGCCGCCGGCGACCGAGGGGTGGGTGGCCAGGTTCGCCAGCTGGGCGAGCACGTTCTGGCGGACCAGAGCGGCGACGTCCCCGCGGGCGGCGGTACGGGCGCGCGAGGCGTCCGCGTGCCGCAGCCACTCGGCGACCGCGGGCACCCCGCGCAGGTCGTGGGCCTCGGCGAGGGCCGTCATGGCGCCGCAGCCGGAGTGCCCGCACACCACGATGTCGGACACGCCGAGGACGGCCACGGCGTACTCGATCGCCGCCGCCACGGCGTCGGGGCCCGGCGCGTGGGACGGGACCAGGTTGCCCGCGGTGCGGACGACGAACAGCTCACCCGGTTCACTGGCCGTGATCAGCTCCGGGACGACACGGGCGTCGGAGCAGCCGATGAACAGCGTGTGCGGTGCGTGGTTCTCGGCGAGGTGGGCGAACAGATCCGCCTTGGCGGGGTGGACATCCCGCTGGAAACGCGTGACGCCCTGGGCGAGGTCGCGCACTGGTCACTCCTTTCGGTGGCTTCCGGGCCTGCCGGACTCGGTGAATCCACCCTGCATGACCTGGACCTATAGAGTCCAAGACGCATTACCCATGCCTCCCATTGCTCACATCTATAATCGGTTCCATGGCTCTGGAACTGCGTCATCTGCGCTATCTGCTCGCCGTGGCCGAGCACGGCAGCTTCACCCGCGCCGCCGAAGACCTGCGCATCTCCCAGCCCACGCTCTCCCAGCAGGTGCGGCAACTGGAGCGGACGGTTGGAGTGCCGCTGCTGGACCGCACCGGCCGCGGCGTGCGGCTCACCGACGCGGGGGAGACCTACGCCCGTCACGCCCGCCGTGCCCTGCGGGACCTGGAGGCCGCCGAGCGTGCCGTCCAGGACGTCCAGGACCTGACCCGCGGCCATCTGCGCCTGGCCGCGACGCCGACGTTCACCGCCTATCTGGTGGGCCCCCTGGTCGCCGAACTGCACGCCCGGCACCCCGGCATCACCCTGGACCTCAAGGAGATGACCCAGGACCGCATCGAGTCGGCCCTGCTCGCCGACGACCTCGACCTGGGCATCGCCTTCTCCGGCGCCCATCTCCCCGGCGTCGAGGCGCAGACCCTGTTCACGGAGACCCTGAGCCTCGTCACGGGCGCCCCCGACTCCGACGCGGATCCGCCCCGGCCGCTACCTGTGGGCGAGTTGAGCGATCGGCAACTTGCCTTGCTGAACGGCGACTTCGCCACCCGCAGCCATATCGACGCCCACTTCGCGGCCCACCGGGTGCGGCCCCGCATCACGGTGGAGGCCAACTCTGTCCAGGCCCTCGTCGAGATCGTGCGCCGCACCCCGATCGCCACCGTGCTTCCCGACGCCATCACCCACGACCACCCGCACCTGCGACCCGTCCCCCTCGAACCGCCCCTGCCCGCACGCACCGTCACCCTCCTGCGGCGTGGCAGCGGCTACCGCAGCGCCGCCGCCCGAGCCTTCACCCGTCTCACCCAGGACGTCGTCCGAACCCGCGGCTACACAGAGCCCCCACAGTGACGTCCGGCCGGAGTCAGCGATTGTGGGCGGCAACTCGCCTCCAGCGGACGGCGGTTACGGCTCAGACGTGCCGAAGCTCCTCCGGCAGCCGCCGCGTCCAGTCAATTCCGTGGCGTGACCGGCTCATTGCGCTACAGTCGGCCATCCCCACCACACGGGTGAGGGACTACGACAGCGAGAGGAGGGGCAAGCCCATGATTCGCAGGATCACCGCGCTTGAGTCCTCCCGGGGTACGGACGGTCTCTGACCGACCCGGAGCGGACGGGCTCCTCCCGCCAGACTGGCGCGAGAACGCGGGGACGAGGCAGGTCGTCGAGGAGCGCATGACGATACTGGAACGGACCGGCGCCCGGCTCCTCGTCGAACGACTGCGCCTGGAATGGCGCCCCGACTCGCCCGTTCCGGAGCCCCGCGGACGTCTCGCCTTCCGGCCCGTCCACGACGCCCGGGAACTCGTCACGCTGATGACCTCGGTCCTGGACGGGACACTGGACGCCCACGGCCGGGACGAGCTGACCCGGATGTCCGCCCACGAGGCGGCCGTCAAGCACTACGAGGACGAACTCGCCCGCTACACCAGCCCCCGTGACTGGTGGCGCGTCGCGACCCTGCCCCACGGAGAGCCCGTGGGATTCGTCATCCCTGCTCACAACGGCTACAACCCCGTCATCGCCTACATCGCGGTCCTGCCCGCCCACCGGGGCAACGGCCACATCGACGACATCCTCGCCGAGGGCACCCGCATCCTCGCCGAACAGGACGTCCCCCGTATCCGGGCCTCCACGGACCTCGGCAACACCCCCATGGCACACGCCTTCCACCGCGCCGGCTACATCAACTTCGAACGCGAGATCAACATGACCTGGAACTGACTGGGGCGGGGGCACCTGCAGGGGTGCCCCCGTCCCAGTCGGCCGGCCGGTGTTCCTAGAGGTCGAGGACGACTTCGGTGGTTGGTTCGCTGCAGCAGATCAGGGCGGTGCCGGGTTCGGGGAGTTCCAGGGGTGGGGTGGTGTAGGTGATGGCGCCCGCCATGAGGTGGGTGACGCAGGTGTGGCAGACGCCGGTGCGGCAGGACCAGCGGGTGGGGATGTCGCAGGCCTCGGCGAGGTCGAGCAGGGAGGCGTGGGCCGGTGACCAGGGGGTGCTGATGCCGCTGCGGGCGAAGGTGATGAGCGGGCCGGTGCCCGGGGGACCGGGCGGCCGGTGGGGACGGACGGCGGCGGTGGGTGTGACGCCGGGGTTGATGGCGGGCAGCGCGCTGAACTGCTCCGTGTGGATCCGCTCGGCCGGAAGACCGTGGTCGCGCAGGAAGCCGCCGAGGTCGTCCATGAAGGCGGTCGGTCCGCAGAGGTAGGCGTCGGCGTCGGTGGGGATGCCCAGGGCCGTGAGCGCCGGGGCGGTCGGGCGGCCCCGGGTGATGTACCGCTCGCTTGGGGGTGGGTCCTCGGAGGTGTAGTAGATGTGCTCGTGGGCGTCGGGGAGTTGGGTCAGTAGGCCGTGGGCCTCGTCCGCGAACGCGTGGTGGGCCCGGTCGTGCGCGGTGTGGATCCACCAGACGGGGCGTGGGTCTCGTACGGCGGCGAGCTCGTGGAGCATCGCGAGCACGGGAGTGGCACCGATCCCCGCGGAGACGAGGACGATCGGGCGGGTGCCTGCTTCAAGTACGAACGTTCCCCGGGGACTTGCGATGTCCACGAGGTCCCCGGGGTGGAGCGTGGCATGAATGTACCCGCTGACCTTTCCGCAGGATTCGTGCTTGACGCTGATGCGGTAGGTGCGGTCGGTGGGCGTCGAGGACAGGGAGTAGCTGCGCACCGTGGGGACGCCGTCGCCGACGGCGAGCCGGATGGAGAGGTACTGGCCGGGGCGCGCCTCGGGCAGCGGCGTGCCGTCTGAGCTGTCGAGGTAGACCGACGAGATGTCGGCGGTCTCCGGGACGATACGGGCCACGCGCATGCTCTTGAAGCCCGGCCACCCCGGTTCCTGCCTGGACTGCCGTGTGCTCGCGCGTTCGTCCGGCCATCCGGGTTCCTGCTGGGGCTGCTGGGCGGCGGCGAGTTCGCGGAAGGACTGCTGCCAACCGGGGCTGAGGGCCGGGATGCCGAGTGCTTTGCGCAGCTTCGCGGGGTCGCGGTCGGGGAGGTAGAGCAGCGCGTCGGTGTCGGCCACGCTGAGTTCCTCCGGCCCCTTGCGGACGAGGGTGATCTCGTCGCCGGCCTGGACCTGCCCCTCGGTGAGCACGCGCAGGTAGAAGCCGGGGCGGTGGTGGGCGACCAGCAGGGACGCCATGGTGGGTTCGCCGAGGCGCATGCCGACGCGGTAGCAGGTGACGCGGGGCTGGGTGACCTCGAACTCGGCCTCGCCGATGCGGTACCGGTCGCCGATGCACACTTCGTCGTCGGGCAGTCCCTCGACGGTGAAGTTCTCCCCGAACATCCCGAAGCTCAGATCGTCGCGCCCGAGCTGCTTTTGCCAGAACCGGTAGGACTCCGACTGGTAGACGAGGACGGCACGGATCTCGCCGCCGTGCCCGGCCAGATCCCCTTGACCGTCTCCGTCGACGTTGAGACGCCGGACCATGCGGGGGCCCTCGACGGGAGCCTTCCAGGCTCCGGTGTGGACGGTCCTTCCCTGCCATGGGACGTCCGTGGGCATCCCCACGTTCACGGACAGCAGCGTCGCCATCGCGGACCTCCTGCGGGGTGGTCGGCCGGGGCGGCAGCCGGGGCAGCCCCTCATGGCGCTGTGATCTGTGCGCTGGGATCGATCCTAGTTCGCGGACCGGCGAGGGGCGCGTTCGTCCGCAAAAACGCCGCAGGCAAAAGCAAAGGCAAGGAGCACCCGCTCCTTGCCACTCTCAACTTATAGCGCACCGGGGGCCTTGCGGCAAGGCCCGGGTCGTGCTGCAGAATCTCCGCTCGAAGCCAGAACCTGCGGAAACAAGTCATTCACGAAATGTGCGCGCTTTGACTTGTTCGTGTGCGCGCGCCGCCGGACCACGCTCAGTGGACGGCCGGCGAAACCCTCTCTCCTCGAACGGGCGTTTTGATGATGGACGTGATCGTGGTCGGCGGCGGACCGACCGGCTTGATGCTCGCCGGCGAGTTGCGGCTGCACGGCGTGCACGTGGTCGTGCTGGAGAAGCTGACCGAGCCGACCGGGCAGTCCCGCGGACGCGGTCTGCACGCGCGCAGCGTCGAGATGATGGACCAGCGCGGTCTGCTGGACCGGTTCCTCGCGGTCAGTGAGAAGTTCCAGGCCGGCGGTCTCTTCGGCGGCATCGTCAAGCCGTGGCCGGACCGGCTGGACACCGCACATCCCTACGGTCTCGCCACCCCGCAGCCGGTCACCGAGCGGCTGCTCGAGGATCGCGCCCTTGAACTCGGTGCCGAGATCCGGCGCGGCCGCGAAGTGGTGGGCCTGAGCCAGGACGGCGACGCGGTGACCGTCGAACTGGCGGACGGCACGCGCCTGCGCTCGCGCTACCTCGTCGGCTGCGACGGCGGCCGCAGCACCGTGCGCAAACTGCTCGGCGTCGGCTTCCCCGGCGAACCCGCCAGGATCGAGACCCTGCTGGGCGACATGGAGGTGACCGAGGATCCGGCGACGGTCGCCGCCGTCGTCACCGAGGTCCGCAGGACCCAACTGCGGTTCGGCGCCATCCCCGACGTGGACGGGCGCGAGGGGGTGTACCGCATCATCGTGCCCGCCGACGGGATGGCCGAGGACCGTACGACTCCGCCGACGCTCGAAGAGTTCAAGGAGCGGCTGCAGGCCGTCGCGGGCACCGACTTCGGAGCGCACTCGCCGCGCTGGCTGTCCCGGTTCGGCGACGCCACCCGGCAGGCCGAGCGCTACCGCGTGGGCCGGGTGCTGCTGGCCGGCGACGCGGCGCACATCCATCCGCCGACCGGCGGGCAGGGTCTCAACCTCGGCGTGCAGGACGCGTTCAACCTGGGCTGGAAGCTGGCCGCCGGAGTCAACGGCTGGGCACCGGAAGGGCTGTTGGACAGCTATCACACCGAACGGCACCCGGTGGGCGCCCAGGTGCTGGACAACACCCGCGCGCAGATCACGCTGCTCGGCACCGATCCGGGCGCGACCGCGCTGCGGGAACTGTTCTCGAAGCTGATGGACTTCGAGGAGGTGAACCGGTACGTCACTGGGATCATCACCGCCGTGGAGGTCCGCTACGACATCGGCGACGGCCACGAACTGCTCGGCCGGCGGCTGCGGGACGTGCGGCTGAAGCGAGGACGCCTCTACGAGCTGATGCGTGGCGGACGCGGGCTGCTGCTCGACCGGACGGGCCGGCTCTCGGCGGCGGGCTGGGTGGACCGGGTCGACCATGTCGCCGACGTCAGCGAGGAGTTGGACGTGCCCGCCGTACTGCTGCGACCTGACGGCCATGTGGCATGGGTCGGCGAGGACCAGCGGGATCTGCTCGGCCGCCTCCGCAAGTGGTTCGGCGCACCCCTCAGTTGAGCGGTCCCACCGCGTCGCGGGTGCGCTGGTAGTGGCGCCGCGCCTTCATGCGATTGCCGCAGACGGCCATCGAACACCAGCGGGCCTTGTTGGTCTTGCTGCGGTCGATGAGGAAGCGCCGGCACTCGGGGTTGGCGCACGGCCGCAGCCGCCCGGGCATCGTCTGCTGAACCGTGCTCCACGCCAGCACCGCTTCCACCGCCATCCGGCGCTCCGGAGGGGTGTCCAGCTCCCACGACACCCCCTCGGGCGTCACGTCCGGCCGGGAGGTGACGCTCTTCAGGAGTGGGGCCAGCGTCGTGGCGGACCGGGCGCCGCGCACCACGTCCTGGAGGGCGTCGCGTGCCTGGACGAGGCCGCGCAGCTCCTCCTCCGTTCCGTTGCCGCCGTGGGCCCGCTGCCAGGACCTGGCCGCTTCCGGGTCCGCCAGCTCGTCCCGGACGACACCGCTGACCACCGGCGTGCTGTTGAGGAGGTCCAGCAGCGCGTCCTGCCGCTCCCGCTCGCTCGCCATCGGACCTCCCTGACCGAATGGGCTCGCTTGACAGGTTACAGCGCCGCGATCGTCGGCAGGAGCGAGTAGACAGTGTCTACTCGGCACTGGTAGACACTGTCTATGACTGAGGAGAGCTCTCTTCGGGAGCGGTTGATCGATGCCGGTGTGGACCTCGTGCTCACTGAGGGCTCCGCGTCCGTGGGCCTGCGGGAAACGGCACGCCGAGCCGGGGTGTCGCACGGGGCGCCGCGCCGGTACTTCCCCACCCACCACGCGCTGCTGTCCGCCATCGCCCACCGCGGCTTCGAGGACCTCGGGGCCCGGTTCGAGGCCGCGGTCGCCGAAGCGGCCACACCTCGCGCCCAGTTGGAGGCCGTCGCGCGGGCGTACGTCGGGTACGCGCTGGAGCGCCGCGGCATGTTCGAGCTGATGTTCCGGCACGACCTGCTCGACAGCGAGCCGCAGGCGCCGGGCCGGTCGCGGCTGCGCCGGACGACCCTCCCGCTGTTCGAGCACATCACCCGACTCGTCGCCCGATGCCGAGCGGAGCGGGACGCCGCGCACGAGGGCAGTGGGTCCGACGCCGCACCGCCGCCTGCCGTGACCGCCGCCGCGCTGTGGTCGAACCTGCACGGGATGGCCCAGTTGTGGGCCTGGGGAAGCCTCCAACTCGCCCTCGGCGCCCCACCCCCGGACGGCGGTCCCGACGACGATCAGCGCGACCGGCTCATCGCCGCCGTCGTGGCCGCCCACCTCGGTCCGGTGACCTCATGACCGCCCCCGCCCAGCGGAGGCTCGCGCTTCTGGTCAGCGCGGCCGGCGCGGTGATCGTCGCACTGGACGGCACCATCCTGCTCGTGGCGCAGCCCAGCCTCCAGCGCGATCTCGGCGCGAGCATCGTGCAGACCCAGTGGACGAGCACCGGCTATCTGGTCGCGGTGGCCGCGTTACTCGTGATCGCCGGGCGCCTCGGCGACCGGTACGGACATCCGCGCCTGCTGCTCGTCGGCGTCCTCGGCTTCGGGGCCGCCTCGGCCGGGATCGCGCTCGCGCCCAACGTCGGCTGGGTGACGGCGCTCCGTGTGGCGCAGGGCGGGTTCGGCGCGCTGCTGCAACCCGCGACGCTCGCGCTGCTGCGGCAGGCGTACCCGCCGGAACGGCTCGGCACGGCGATCGCCGTCCGGACCAGTGCGATCGCGGTCGCGGCGGGGTCGGGGCCGATCCTCGGCGGTCTGCTCGTGGCGCACCTGGGCTGGCGTGCCGTGTTCTGGCTCAACGTGCCGGTCGCGTTCGTCATCGCCGCCTTCGTCCTCGCCCTGCGCACTCCCGTACCCGAGCGCGCCGACTCCTCGCGCCTCCATCTCACCGGCGCGGGCTTGCTCGCCCTCGCGCTCGCGGTCCTGGTGCACGCCCTGGTCGCAGTGCCCGCGCGAGGATGGACCGCGACGCCCACGCTGCTCGAACTCCTCGCCGTAGCAGGCGTATTGGCGGTACTCGCCCGGCTCGAACGGCGCACCACGCACCCGATCGTCCCGCCGGCCGTGGCGCGGTCCGTACCCGTGACGGCCTCGATGGCCGTCCTGCTGGTCACGTCCGCGGGCCTGTTCGGCGCGTTGTTCAGGGCCACGTTCTACCTCCAGGACACGCTTCGCCTCGACCCGCTCACCTGCGGTCTGCGCGTCCTTCCGCTGACCGTGCTCATGGTCCTCGGCGCGCCCGCCGCGAGCGCGGCGCTGCGCCGCCACGGTGCGCGCCGCACCGCGATCGCGGGCACCGCCCTGGTCGTCGTCGGCATCGCCGTGCTGTCGCGGCTCGACGCGGACAGCTCGTGGATCGTCATGGGCGCGGCCTTCGCCGTCATCGGCGCCGGATTCGCCACGGTGATGGTCACCGCCACCGGAACCGTGGTCGGCGACGCGCCGCCGGGGTACGCGGGAGTCGTCGGCGGCCTCAAGCAGACCGCCATGAACATCGGGCCGACCCTCGGCATCGCCGTCGCGGCGGGCGCTACCGGATCCGCCGTCTCCACGATGAGTTCCGCCCTGCTGGTCCTGGCCGCACTCACCGCCCTCGGTCTGCTCCCCGCAGCGCGGCTGCCCAGTCGTGCTTTAACCAGTAAAAGCGTCTTGACTGGTTAGAAGGGAGGTGCTCGACTGGAAGGGCGGCGTTCGAAACCCGAGAGAGGAGTGAGAGGCATGGTCCACGCAGTCCACCACCGCACGGCCACCGTCGACGGTCTCGACGTCTTCCACCGGGAGGCCGGCGACCCCCAGGCGCCCGTGGTCGTACTCCTGCACGGCTTCCCGACCAGCTCGCACATGTTCCGTCACCTGATCCCGGCGCTCGCGGACCGGTACCGCGTGATTGCCCCCGACCACATCGGCTTCGGCCAGTCGGCCATGCCCTCCCCGCAGGACTTCCCGTACACCTTCGACGCCCTCACCGAGATCACCTCCGGGCTGCTCCAGCAGTTGGGCGTCGACCGGTTCGCGATGTATGTGCAGGACTACGGCGCCCCCATCGGCTGGCGTCTCGCCCTTCAGGCGCCGGAGCGCGTCACCGCGATCATCACCCAGAGCGGCAACGCCTACGACGAGGGTTTCGTCAAGCCCTTCTGGGACGGCCTCTTCGCCTACGCCGAGGCACCCGGGCCCGACACCGAAGGCCCCGTGCGAGGCGCCCTGGCCCCCGAGGTCACACGCTGGCAGTACCTCAACGGGGTGGCCGATCCCACCCTGGTCAGCCCCGACAACTGGGTCCACGACCAGGCCCTGCTCGACCGGCCGGGCAACGACGAGATCCAGCTGAGTCTCTTCCGCGACTATCCCACCAACGTGGACCTCTACCCCCGGGTCCAGCGCTACTTCCGGGACTCCCAGGTGCCGCTGCTGGCGGTCTGGGGAGCCAACGACGAGATCTTCGGCCCCGAGGGTGCCACGGCGTTCGGCCAGGACCTGCCCGATGCCGAGATCCATCTGATCGAGTCAGGGCACTTCGCTCTGGAAAGCCACCTCGACACCATCACCGAGCACATCCGCGACTTCCTCGCCCGCGTCCTCGCCTGACGCGGACGGCCGCTCCGTGCGGGTGGTGGCGAAGCGCCTCCGGTAGTGGCTCGGCGTCGTGCCCAGACGGCGGGCGAAGGCGCGTCGGAGCGTCTCGTCCGAGCCGAGCCCGCTGTGCCGCGCGGCCGAGGTCACGCTGTGGCCGTCGAGCAGCAACTGCTGGGCACGGTCGAGGCGGACCCGCTCCACCCAGCGTGCGGGAGTGGTGCCCAGTTCGGCGCGGAACAGCCGGGCCAGGTGCCGAGGGCTGACGGCCGCGGACGCGGCCATCGCGGGCAGGCTGTGGTCGGCGGCCGGATCGGAGAGCACCGACGCGATCAGCGGCCGGAGCAGGTCACCGCGGGGCGGCGGGGTCGTGATGGCGGTGGAGAACTGCGACTGCCCGCCCGGACGTTGCATGAAGACCACCAGCTCGCGCGCGACGCTCCTCGCCACGTCGGCGCCGTGGTCGTCCTCCACCAGCGCGAGCGTCAGATCGATGCCCGCGCTGATGCCCGCCGAGGTGACGTACCGCCCGTCGCGGATGTGCATGGCGTCCGGCTCGACGCGTACGCGCGGGTAGCGGCGGGCGAGAGCGGCCGCGTGCCGCCAGTGCGTCGTCGCGCGACGGCCGTCCAGCAGGCCCAGTTCGGCCAGCACGAAGGCGCCGGTGCACACCGAGGCGACCCGTCGCGCCCGCTCGGTGAGCACGCGGACCGAGGCCAGCAGCTCCTCCTCCACCGGCTGCCGCGCCAGCCGGTCACCCCCGGCCACCACGACCGTGTCGACCGGACCCGCCTCGGCCGCCCGGACCGTACCGCTCAGCGCGGGCCCGGCAGAGGTCGTGACCGTCCCGCCCCGAGGGGAGAGCCAGTACCAGCTCATAGCCGGGAGCGAGCCGGCCCGCCTGATGGAGAACCTCCGAGGGACCACTGACATCGAGCATGGTCACGCCCTCGAACACGATGAAGCCGACCCGATGTGTCATGTCCGAATCCGTGGTTTTCCTGGCAGCAGGGACATGGCCCAGCCTATGCCGTCCAGTGAACGCTGGAGACATCCGGAGACATCCGGAGGCATCCGGAGCCGCATCACCGATCGGACGAGGAAGGCAGAAGAACCATGAGCGAAGTGATCGCAGGAGTGGAGATCCCGGACACCACCCTGGTGCGGGAGGCGACCGAACTGGTCCGCGACGTCGCCCCGCCGCTCCTCTTCCACCATTCCCGGCGGGTCTTCCTGTGGGGGTCGCTGCGCGGCCGGGAGCAGCGGCTCGGCTTCGACCCCGAACTGCTCTACGTGGGCGCGATGTTCCACGACCTCGGGCTTACGAAGCGTGTGCGCCGCACCGACCAGCGCTTCGAGATCGACGGCGCCGACGAGGCCCGCCGCTTCCTGCACGCCCACGGAATCGCCGGCGAGCCCGCCGACCGTGTCTGGACGAGCATCGCCCTGCACACCACACCCGAGATCCCGCTGCACATGGCACCCGAGATCGCCCTGGTGACCCGCGGCGTCGAACTGGACGTCCTGGGAATCGGCTACCACGCGGTCTCCGACGAGGAGCGCACGGCGGTCGTCGCGGCGCACCCGCGCCCGGACTTCAAGAACCGGATCCTCGCCGCCTTCACCGAGGGCATCGAGGAACGCCCCGACACGACCTTCGGGAACATCAAGGCCGACGTACTGGCCCACTACGTGCCCGGCTTCCGGCGCACCGACTTCGTCGAGGCCGTCAAGGACTCCGACTGGCCCGAGTGACCGGGTCCCGCTCCCGCCGGATTCCCCCTCCCGCTCTCCGAATGAGACGGAGCCGACACCGTCCGCATTCCATCCGACCGGCTCCAGTCGATAGGGTGCCGTTAAGGATTGGCAAAGAAACAGCCAAGTCGGACGACCAGGGAGAACAACCGTGGGCGCTGCGCGCATGAGTGGTACGCCGTTGCCGGGAATAGGGGTCCGCTACGACCTCACCACGCGAGAACAGCGCCGTCTGTCCGTGGTCGCACACCGGGACGGAGCACGGACCCTGAGCGCGTACCGTGAGGACGACCCCGACGCCTGCGCCCTCTCCGTGCGGCTGACCGCCGGGGAGGCTGCGGCCGTCATCGACGCGCTCATGCCGTCCCATCACAGCCCCAACCTGCTGTCGACGACCGAGCTGGGACTGGTGGCGGAGCGCATCGAACTGTCGGCCACCTCGTACTGGAACGGCCGGCTGCTGGGGGAGACCCGGATGCGCACCGAGACCGGTGTGTCGATCGTGGCGGTGCTGCGGAGGGCCGAGGCGATCCCGTCCCCCGGGCCCGACCTCCGGCTGGCGGGCGGGGACACCCTGATCGTGATCGGCACGCGCGAGGGCGCCGACGCCGCCGCGACGATACTCGGACGGGACTGATCGCGTGCACTCGTCCGCTGTCTTTCTGATCGAGTTCGGCGCGATCATCCTCGGCCTGGGGCTGCTGGGCCGGTTCGCCGGGCGCTTCCAGTTCTCGCCCATCCCCCTGTACCTGCTGGCCGGACTCGCCTTCGGCCAGGGCGGACTGCTCCCGCTGGACACCAGTGAGGAGTTCGTCGCCATCGGCGCCGAGATCGGCGTCATCCTGCTGCTGCTCATGCTGGGCCTCGAGTACACCGCCAGTGACCTGGTCTCCAACCTCAAGACCCAGTACCCGGCCGGGCTCGTCGACGCCACGCTCAACGCCCTGCCGGGCGCCGCCATGGCGCTGCTGCTCGGCTGGGGACCGGCCGCGGCCGTCGTCCTGGCCGGGGTGACCTGGATCTCCTCGTCCGGTGTGATCGCCAAGGTCCTGGGCGATCTGGGACGGCTGGGCAACCGGGAGACGCCGGTGATCCTCAGCATCCTGGTCCTCGAGGACCTGTCCATGGCCGTGTACCTGCCGATCATCACCGCCCTGCTGGCCGGCGCGGGGCTGGCGGCGGGCAGCATGACGCTGGCCATCGCCCTCGGCGTGGCCGCGCTGGTGCTGCTGGTGGCGGTGCGGTTCGGCCGGCACATCTCGCGCTTCGTCTCCAACGACGACCCCGAGAAGCTGCTGCTGGTCGTGCTCGGCCTGACCCTGCTGGTCGCGGGGCTCGCCCAGCAGCTGCAGGTCTCGGCCGCCGTGGGCGCGTTCCTGGTCGGCATCGCCCTGTCCGGCGAGGTGGCGGAGGGCGCGCACAACCTCCTGGCCCCGTTGCGCGACCTGTTCGCGGCGGTGTTCTTCGTGTTCTTCGGACTGCACACCGACCCGCAGTCCATTCCGCCGGTGCTGCTGCCCGCGCTCGCCCTGGCCGTCGTCACCGCGCTGACCAAGATCGCCACCGGCTACTGGGCCGCCAAGCGGGCCGGTGTCTCCGTCAAGGGCCGCTGGCGCGCGGGCGGCACGCTGGTCGCCCGGGGCGAGTTCTCCATCGTCATCGCCGGGCTCGCGGTCACGGCCGGGATCGAACCCGACCTCGGCCCGCTGGCCACGGCGTACGTGCTGATCCTCGTCATCATCGGCCCGCTCACCGCCCGCTACACCGAACCGGTGGCCCGACGCCTGACAGGCCTGCTCGGCAAGCCCGCCCCGGCCGGCGGCGCACCGGCCGGCGGCTGGGCGCCGGAGACCGGGCCGCAGGAGACGGTGGCCGATCAGGACACGGTCGGCCGGTCGTGAGCCGGTCAGGAACGAGGCGGCCGAGCCCGCTGTCCGCGCGGACAGCGTCGGGGGTCGCACAGTTCAGCGGCCATCCCGGCCAGCACCATGCCGGTGACGATGAGCAGTCCGTGGGCCATCGTGATGCCGGTGCCCAGCACCAGCAGGGCGAAGGTGAGTGACAGCCAGGCCCCGGTGCGCCGGTACTCGCGTGGCGGGCAGGGGCGTCCGGCGCGGAGGGCGCGGGCGAACCGGGGATCGTCCCGGTACACGTGAGCCGCGATCTCGCCGAGCAGCTTGTCATCGGTTCCGGGCATGGCGTGCTCCTCTCGGCACGCGGCGGCGGGCGGGGGCCACGGCACGGCGGCACGGGCCGTGCGGTCGGAAGCCCACACCCCGCGACCGGGCAGGCCGCGGCGGCACTGCCGCCATCGGTGCCGGGCTCCTCTCGTGACTCGACTGGATTCGACGGACCCGCGGTTTCCCCCGCTCGGGGGCACCGCGGGGCCCGTACCGGGGCCCGAGCACGCGGCAACGGCAGGCCACACGCCGGTACGACCGTCGAAAGGGGGTTGCCACCACCCTCACCCGCGGCCGGGATGCGCCGCCATCGGGTCCGGCACCCATTTACGGGCGGACCCGATGCCCAGGGACGGCACGGAATGGGTGCCGGACCCGATGGGCCAGGGCGGGCGGCAGGCCGTGGCGGCTCAGGCCGCGGCCAGGGGCTCGGCGTCGTGCGCGTCGTGGAGCACCCGGCAGACCTCACCGACGACCCTGCCGTGCATCGGCAGCGACACATGGCCGACGGCCCGCACGGGGACGTTGCGTATCCGAAGGTCGGGGTGGACCAGCCGGGCGCTGGCGGCGGGGACGATCAGCTCGTCGAGGTCGCTGTGGAACGCCACGAAGCGGGTCCCGCAGCCGGGAGCGGGCCCGGTGAGCTCCGTGAGCACGTCGCTGCCCGGGCGCAGCTGCCGGATCGCCCGTAGCGGCAGAGGCAGCGCCGCGGCCAGCGTGCCGGTGTGGGGGGCGCCCAGGGTGACCAGTGTGTGCACACGGGCGTCGCCGCCCATGCGCTGCACGTAGTAGCGGCCGACCACGCCGCCGAGACTGTGGCCTATGACGTGGACGCGCTCGTGCCCGCTGCCCTCGCAGACCCGTTCCACCTGGTCCGCGAGCAGGCGGGCGGCGCCGCGGACGTCGTTGTTCAGCCAGTTGTAGTTCAGCACGGCGACCCGGCGAAAGCCCGCCTGCCGCAGGCCGCGCCGCATGACGTGGAAGATCGCGCGGTTGCTGCACAGACCGTGCACCAGCAGGACCGGGGTGTCGGCGGAGAGGGCCGGCGGGGCCACGGTGCCGTCCGAAGGCGCCACCGCCCAGGACCGGGGACCGCGGCGTTCGCGGCCCTCGCCCACGCCGGACGGGTACAGGGCCAGCGCCGCGACGATCGCGGCCACCTCGACGGCGGCGCCGAACACGGCTCCGGTCAGCGCGCGGACGGAGAGCGGGCTTACGCGAATCATGGGGCGACTCCTCACGCCGCCAGGGGCACGCGCTGCCGGAACCACGCGGCGGAACACGCCTCGCCGCACGGAGAAGGCTCCGCTTTGAGCCCGCGCCCGAAGGCCGCCGCCGAACGGAAACCGGCGGACACGCCGTCCGCTCGAACGGATTGCGGGGACGTTATGCCGAAGTTTCCGCTGGCAGCAATGGTTTGGTGGCCGACCTCACACGCGGATTACGAGCGGCAACCGGACGACTGCGGCGAGGGCATCGTTTCGGCGGCTGTCGGGGGCGCCGCACGCGGCCGAAGGGCCGAAGACCGTGCGCACGGTCTCCGGCCCTTCGGTGAACGGCCACTGGGGCTGTGACGGCGGTGGCGGAGGATGCGGTTCGCCTCCGCGTCACGGCACCGCTTCAGGGGTGGGTCAGCGGCGGCCGGGGAAGTGGTGCCGGTCGCCGTACCAGCCGTGGTGCCGGTACCACGGCCGGTTGTTGTACCAGCCGTGGTGCCAGGACCGGTACCGGTCACGGTCGCCGTAGTGGCCGCGGCGGCCGTCGTGGTCGCGGTCGTGGTCGCGGTCGTGGTCGATCCTGAAGAGGTCCGCCCGCTGGCTCTGCGGGAGGTTCCTCGCGCCGTCGTGGTCCGAGTCGGCCGCCAGGGCCGGCAGGGCGGCCGCGCCCACGAGGGCGCCCGAAGCCACGCAGGTGGCGATCAGGCGGAGCGCCGTACGAGAAACAGACATGAATCCCCTCACGGTCATGCACACCCGCCCTGGTTGGCCGGGCGTGCGATCCGAATTCCCGGCTTGGTGCCGAGACGCCACACTGTGGCCCTCCACGACGACAGCAGACCGCCGAACCGATTCGTGTTACGAAACGCGGATATATCCGTAACTCTCCCTTGTACGGAGCATCGATCCGGGGAGTGCGTGGACCACCTGGCTGTTTCGCCGCCGCTCCTCCCGCGAATGGCGGAAGGCCTTCCGTAACAACGGCGCGACCCCTGTCGGGACACGTTTCGGGCGGCGGGGGACGCGGCCGTTGCGGCCCTTACGAAAGGGTAGATATCGGGTGTCAGTCCGAAGGGTGAACCCGTCCTGGAGGTGAGCCGATGACCGCGGCGACCATGCGTGCGGCGCGCTTCTCCCGCGCCGGCCGCCGACTCGGCGTGCACGCGGGCGCCATTCTCGGCTACCTCAACCACGCCGTCCTCGGCCACGACGGCTACACCCGCCGCCACCTCACCCAGCTCATGCGCCTGCTGGCCTCGGGCCGACTCGACCTGTCCCGGTCGGTCTCCGACGTACTTCCGCTGGAAGAGGTGGTGCGGGGTGTGGAACGGCTGCGCGCGAAGGAAGGCAACCCGGTCCGCCTCGTGGTCAGGCCGTAGCCGGGACCGCGCCACGGAGGGCGACGGAGCGCTTCCACGTCGGTGACTTCGTACATCCGCACGCAAGGGACAATCGCCGCGGTCATCAACGTGGTGGTCAACTCGCTGATCACCTGGCTGAGTCATCCGGACGCCTCGACGTGACGGACGCGGCGCCCGGAGCGGGACGTGTGCTGTCCCGGCTGCCCGCACGCTGGTGGGCCTTCGGCCTGCTGGTGGGAGTCACGGTGGCCGTCGTGGCCGTCCTCGTGCTGTGGCTGCTCGGTGTGCTGGGCTGGTCCGGCCTTCCGCTGCCGGGGTTCGTGGCGTTCATGGCCGTGTACACCGGCCTGTTCGGGTACGTCATGACGCGCTGGGTGATCCTTCGCCGGCTGTCGGAGCGGCGGGCGGGAGCGGCGGCCGCGGGCGGTTGAGTTCACTCGTCGTTCAGGCCGGTGTCGGCCGTTGGCCGTGTTCGCGCCCTCGCCGGGTTCCGGAGTGGCGCCCTACCATGCGAGTGCGGACGTGAGCGGCATATGGGGGAGGCACGCTTGTTCGGCAGCTCGCGTGAAAAGCGTTCACGCACCGAGGACTTGGGCTCGTTGGGGGAGCTGCCGCACGGTGTGCGCCTGTACCGGCTCCGGCCCGACGGCTCCGTGCTCCTCGCCGATCGTGACGGCGCCCGGGCACTGGGACCCGAGCGGGACCTGCTGCGGTTCATCGACGACGGACAGTTCGCCCACTACCTCGTCGGGGACGCCGCCACCTCCCCGGAACGACCCTCGTACGCCACCGTCAAACTGGGCATCGTCGGCCCACGCAGCGCCTTCACCCCGCACGCCCACGGCGGGGAGCACTTCGTCCTCAGCCTCGGGTACGCGTCCTGCGGCCTGCACGACAGGGAACGCGGCCGGGTCACCGAAGTCCCGCTCACCCCTGGTGAGTTGATCAGAATCCCGGAGATGGTGCCGCACTCCTTCGCCAACCGGGACACCGACCCGCTGACCATCCTCGCCGCCAACACCGGCTACGGCATCGACCACGAGGACTACGCGATCACCGCCGACGAGGCGGAGCGCAGGGCGGCCGGCCCGTCGCACGGCACCCCCGCCTCCGCCGCGTACGGCGCAACGCACACGGACACTCTCGCCCGCGTCGACTACCTCGAACTCGCCGCCGCCCTGCGCGACATCGAGCGGGTCCAGCGGGTGCGGGGGCCGGGTGCCACCACCACCCGGGAGCGACTGGCCGCCCGGCTGCGTCGGCTCGCACAGGGACTGGAGGTCCGCCGGTGATTTGTCCCCACTGCGAGAAGTCCCTGCTGCGCAAGGAGCGCCCCGGCAACGTCTGCGGCAAATGCGGGCGCAAGTACGCCCTGGACCCCAGGACCAACCCGCTCCAACTGAACGATCTCCGGGTCCGCAGGACCGCCCTCGGTCTCACCCAGGACGGCCAAGTTCCCTGCACATCAGAGCAGTTGTGGTACGCCCTGTCCCGCAAGTCGCTGCGGAAGGGCGAAGGCGGGATGGGGTGCGGCGTTGTCCTGGTGATCGTGGCGCTGGTCCTGGGGCTCGTCGGGCTGGGTTCGGAAGTCGCTGTCGTCGCCGTCATCGGCGGGCTGGCGCTGTTCGCGGGGGTCGGCATGATGGTCGCGGACGTGACGGGCCGGGGCCGTCCCCGGCTCACCCGGGAGGCCTTCCGCACCGGCCCACTGGAGGCATGGAAGAGCGTCTACGGTTCCCTGCCGCCCGGAGTGATCGACGACAGCCCGTACCCGAATCCGCCCTCGACCCCGGACGCGGAACCGGCACCGGGCACCCCGCGCGACAGGCTCTTCCTGGTCTGCCCCGACCGGTCCGTCGCCGTGTTCCTCGACGCGGCCGGTCTGACCGCCCGATACGGCGTCACCCTCGTCGCCGGACCGGCCGCACTGCCCGCCACACCCGGCCGGGAACCCGTCCTCGTGCTCCACGACGCCGACGCCCACGGCCTGTTGCTCGTCCACCGCGTCCGCACCGCGCAGCCCACGCGCCCGGTCGCCGACATCGGCCTGCCGCTCGGCGCGGTGCACGGTCTCGCGCGCGCGGTACCCGTGCGCGGCGAGCGGCCCCCAGCAAACGTCATGCAAGGGCTGGCGTCGAGCGGGGAGTTCAGCCCCGCTCAACTGAAGTGGCTGGGCCAGGGGTGGGGTTACCCGCTCGTCGGAGTACCGCCCGCCAAACTGCTGGCCGCGGTCTCCCGAGCCGTCGAGAAGGCCGGCACGGCGGCCGATCCGCGACGGCGGCGGGCCGCCTCCGTCGGATTCATGACCTGGCCCGAGGAGAGCGGATGAGCCGGCCGCACCCGGTCGGCCGGCGCCTGCTGGAGCGGGGGATCACCACCGCCGCGCGGCGCGCCGGATCCCCGGGCAACCTCCGCTTCACCGAACGGCAGTTGTACTACGAGACCTGCCGCGTCCTGCGTCCGGTGCCCGCGCCGGTGCGGCGCATCCCGTACAGCCCGGCCCCGCCGCTGCGGCTGTCGAGGTTCACCGAGGTGCTGCGCGGCAGGGAGCCGGCCGGACTGCTTCCCCCACCCGCCGCCGCACCGGTGACCGGCGGGCCGCCGCGCGAGCCCGACCTGTACGCGTACGGTCTGCCGAGGCTGCTGATCTGCCAGGACCGTTCCATCGCCGGGATGCTGCTGGCCAACCATGTGCACCTGGAGGCGGCCTGCCCCGTCCTGAGCGCCGAGGACGATCTGCCGCTCGACCCCCGGCTGGTGAAATCCCTGGAGCGGGCCGAGGGCGCCACCGTGCACGTCCTGCACGACGCGAGCCCCGCCGGGATAGCCCTGCCCGCCCGGGTGCGTGAAGGGCTCGGCCCGGTACCCGTCCGGGTCGCCTCGCTCGGTCTTGTGCCCCGGCACGCCGAGGCACTGCGTCTGGTGTCCGGACGCAGGCCGGGCCCGGTGCCACCGCTCGGACCGATGCGCGGCGGACTCAGCCCCTCGGAGGTCGCCTGGCTCGCCGGGGGCCGGTTCGCGGAAGTCGCCGCGGTACCGCCCGCCCGGCTCGTGCGCGCCGTACTGCGGCTCACCCGCGGGCCCCGGCCGGCCCGCCGCTCCGCCTGGAGCGATCTGCGCGATCTGCGCACCGCCGGGTTCATGACGTGGCCCGGCCCATGAGCCCGCCCCGCCCTCACCACCGACCCCGCCCCGAGGACCGTATGCCCGAGCACCGCAGACCCGAGGACCGAAGAGCATGATCCGCCCACGCGAAATCGGCTACAGGGACGAACTGCTCGCCGACGGCAGCGTCCACCGCACCTACGAGGACGGGCGGCAGGAATGGCGCCGCCGCGGCCCGTCCGGCCAGGTGCACTGGCGTGACGACCGGGCGGGCACGGGCACCGACGAACTGCTGGGCACCACCATCGTCAAGCGCACCCTGGCCGACGGCACCGTGACCTACGGGCGCGACCTCGGCTACGGCCGCACCGTCTGGGGGCGCGGCGAAACCCTCACGATCAACCGGAAGTCCTTCGGCGGCCGGATCGGAGCGGTCCTCGGCGTCGCGGGACTCGCCGTCGCCGCCTCCCAGCTACCGCCGCTCAGCCTCACACCGGAACAGGAGGAGGAACTGCGCCGGCAGGCGCGGAGCTCGTCCTCCGGCAGCGCCGACGGGGACGACAACGCCGAGGGGAACAGCGGCGGCGACGGGGACGGCTGGGACGGCGCGGACTGGGACGACCACGGCGACTGGAGCGACGACGACTTCGGCTGACCTCACCGTCCTCGGTCCGGCGGCACGACGCGTACACGGGTGTCCGGGCACGCGGCAACAGGAAAGGATGCTCCGATGGCGCGCTTCTGCGTCTGTCTCGCGTCGGGCACCGGACGTGCCGACGCCCGGCCCGGTGCGGCCGATCCGCACCTCGCGGCCATGGGTGCCCCGCCGGACGCGCCGGGGCTGGCCCTGGTGCGGGACGAACCAGGGCACGCCCAGGGGCCGTTCGAGGCGTACGGGATGCGTGCCCTTGGAGAGGTCACGCTGCACAACCGCGCCGAACTCCTCGCCGCCCTCGCCGCCGACGGCGCGTCCGCACCGCCCGGCACCGGGGACGGCGAACTGCTGCTGCGCTGCTGGGCCCGGCTCGGCGAGCGGG
This sequence comes from Streptomyces sp. NPDC088817, assembly GCF_044750345.1. Lineage (NCBI taxonomy): Bacteria > Bacillati > Actinomycetota > Actinomycetes > Kitasatosporales > Streptomycetaceae > Streptomyces > Streptomyces sp. NPDC088817. The sequence goes on along the minus strand of NZ_JBIVJN010000017.1, from coordinate 166,156 downwards.
GCGTCGCGCTCGCCGAGGGCATGTTCGCGCTCGCCGTACTCGACGGCCGGGACCTGGTGCTGATCCGCGACCACGTCGGCGCCCGCACCCTCTTCTACGCCCGTGCCGCGCGCGTCTGGGCGGCCTCCACCTCCCTGCGCGCCCTGCGCCGCTGGCCCGCCCTGCGCACCCGGATGAACCTGTCCGCCGTACGCTCCTTCCTCACCTTCGCCTATCTGCCCGGCGACGAGACGCTGCTGGAGGGCGTGCGCGAAGTGCTTCCGGGCCGGGTGCTGCGGCTGTCGGCCGACGGGACCGAGACGGAGACGGTGCACTGGGAACCCCGGGAGCGGCTCGGCGAACCTGTGGGCCCGGACGGGCAGTTCGGCGGCGCCGGCGACCATGTCCTCACCCTGCGCGCCCTCCTCGAAGAGGCCACCGCACGGCGGCTGCCCGAGGCCGAGGACGTCGGCGTCCTGCTGTCCGGCGGGATCGACAGCTCGCTCGTCACAGCGCTCGCCTCGAAGCTGCACAGCCATCCCGTCCGCACCTACTCCATCAGTTTCGGCGACGAACTCCCCAACGAGCTGGGCTACTCGGGCCTCGTCGCCGCCCACTGCCACACCCGGCACCGGGTGCTGAACGTCTCCGGCAGGGCGGTCGCCGCACGGCTCGCCGACACCGCCGCCCTGCTCGACAGCCCCGTCGGCGACCCGTTGACGGTCCCGAACCTCATGCTCGCCGAGGCCGTCGCGGGCGACGGGCTGAGGACCGTCCTCAACGGGGAGGGCGGAGACCCCGTGTTCGGCGGCCCGAAGAACCTCCCGATGCTGGTCCAGGAGATGCACGCGGGGGCTCCGGGAGCGACCGGGTCACCCTGGTACGAGGACCGGGCGACCGCCTATCTGCGGTCCTACCGCAAGTGCTGGACCGACCTCCCGGACCTGCTGACCGCCGACGCGCTGGCCGCCCTGGAGTCCGCACCCGCCCCGCAGCGCTTCGTCGAGCCCTACCTCACGGGCCCGCACCGGATGACCCACCTCCTCAACCAACTGCTCCACTGCAATCTGCGCACCAAGGGCGCCCATCACATCCTCACCAAGGTCGAACGGCTCACCGCCTCCCAGGGACTGCAGGGCCGCGCCCCGCTCTTCGACCGACGGGTGGTGGACCACGCCTTCGCCACCCCGCCCGCACTCAAACTCCGCGGCACGGCCGAGAAATGGGTGCTGAAGGAAGCCGTACGCGATCTGCTGCCCGCCACCGTCGTGGACCGGCCCAAGAGCGGGATGCGGGTCCCGGTGCAGCAGTGGCTGAGCGGACCGCTGCGCGAACTCGGCGGTGATCTGCTGCTGGGCAGGGCGGCCAGAGAACGCGGGCTGTTCCGGCCGGACACCGTACGGACGTGGCTGCGCGGCGAAGGCACGCTGCTGCCCCGGCAGGGCGGCAAGCTGTGGCTGGTGCTCACCCTGGAGCTGTGGCTGCGGGCATACGACCTGTGAGGAACCGGACCACGTCGGACACGCCGCGCACGGGAACCACGGAGGCGAACACACTGTGAGGACCACCCTCGTCGACCCCCGCACCGGTCGTGTCCGGGGCACCGCACCCGTCGCACGCGAGAGCGAGGTACGGGCCGCGGTCGAAGCCGCCCGCGCGGCCCTGCCCGGCTGGCGCGGCGTCACCCCCAGGGCACGGGCCCGCCGGATGGAGCGGCTCGCCACGCTGATCGAGGAGAACGCCGACGCCTATGTCGCACGGGAGGCCGCCGGGACCGGAAAGCCGGACCATGAGACGGCGGGCGAGGTGGAGCAGGTCGCGGACCTGTTCCGGTTCTACGCCTCGGCCGTCCGCGCCCAGACGGCGCCCGCCGCCGGGCGGCTGGTCGACGGCCACGAGAGCTGGGTCCGCTGGGAACCCCTCGGAGTCGTCGGCGTCGTCGTGCCCTGGAACTATCCGCTGATGATGGCCGCCTGGCGGTGCGCGCCTGCCCTCGCCGCAGGCAACACGGTGGTGGCCAAACCCGCCGAGACCACCCCCGACACCCTCGAACTCCTCGCCGGACACGCCGCCGAGGCGCTCGGCCCCGCCGTCCTCACCGCCGTCCCGGGTGACCGGCGGACCGGCCGGCTGCTGGTCGAGTCGGAGGTCGACATGGTCGCGTTCACCGGCAGCGCGGCGGCCGGGGCCGATGTGGCGGCGCGTGCCGCGGGCCGCCGGGTCAGCCTCGAACTCGGCGGCAACGCCCCCGCGCTCGTCCTGCCCGACGCGCCCGACGACACATGGGACCGACTGGCCCGCGCCTGTGTCTACAACGCCGGGCAGAGCTGCGCCGCCCCCGCCCGCGTCATCACCCTGCGCGAGAACTACGAGCACGGAGTGGCGCAACTGGCCGCCGCGGCAGAGGCATGCGTCGCGGGCCGGGACTTCGGTCCCCTCAACAACGCCGACCAGGCGGCCCGTTACGACGCGATCGTCGCGGCGAGCACGGCCGGTCGGGACTTCACCGCCGGCATCGCCCCGGGGCCCGGGGAGGACGACGGCTTCTGGCGGCCCGCCCGGATCCTGGCCGACCTGCCCGAGAACGATCCCGCCGTGGTGGAGGAGGTCTTCGGTCCGCTGCTCACCGTGCAGTACGCCGAGGACCTGGACGCGGCCGTGGCGCTGGCCGACGGAGTCCCGCAGGCGCTGGCGGCGAGTGTGTGGACCCGTGATCTGGCCACGGGACTCGACCTCGCCGGCCGGCTGAACGCGGGGGAGACCTGGCTCAACTGCCATCTGGTGCAGACCGCCGAACTCCCGCACGGCGGCCGGGGCGCCTCGGGCCACGGCACGGACCTGAGCACCCTGGCCCTGCACGAGTACCAGCGCCCCAAGACGGTCACCGCACGCCTGATCCGGGGCACTTGACGCCGACCGCCCACGCCGCCGGTCTCCCGGCCGGCGACCTCACGAGTGCCCCGCACGCGACCCGGAGGCCTGGCCGCGGACCTCGACACCACCCCACCGAACTGACCGACGGCAAGCACGCCATCGGCGCGAAGAACGCCTCCGGCGGCACGGTCGAGCACACCGTCACGGTGAACAACGCCCCCGTCGGCGCACCCGCCCTGCTGCCCGAGGACGGCACCCTGCCGACGTTGAAGCTCAACAGGGGCAGCAGCAGTCCGCCGGACACCCGCGGCCCGCTGGGTGGCCCTCACGCTGACGGCGGCCATCGTGACGATCAGCCTGTACTGGTTCGTGGACCGTGTCTGGGGTCCCGCGGGCCCGCTGGGCGCCGCCTGAAGTCTTGGAGAACCCTTCGCGGCGGCTCGATGAGCGGCGCGGCAACTTCCGCCCACGCCTAGCACTTTTGTGGCAAAGGGTGGCCGGGAGGGACGTAACGTGAGGCGTCCTTGATCGTTCAGCCGTGATTCGTCGTGAGGAGCGCTGGGTACCGATGCCTGACCCGCAGGGCACATTGTCGGAACCCGTGGAGGGCATAGCGACCGGGGCCGGCCACCTGCCACGGCCCGCCCCGCCGCGCGGGCACGCCACCTCCGGACGGGCCCGCCCCCGGCTGTACGCCATCGACGGCATCCGCCTGATCGCCGCGCTGATGGTCGCCGTGCACCACTACGTGGGCACGCGCCGGGTCGACCAGCCGGGCAACGTGATCTGGGGCCGCCCGGTCTCCGAGATCATGCCGACGGTGTTCCACTTCGCGACATACGGCTGGATCGGCGTCGAGATCTTCTTCGTGATCAGCGGCTTCGTGATCTGCATGTCGTGCTGGGGCCGCACCCCCCGCCAGTTCTTCGTCTCGCGCGTGATCCGGCTGTACCCGGCGTACTGGTTCGCGATCGTGTTCACCGCGGCCGTGCCGGCGGCGCTGCCGGGTGTCTGGGCGCAGCTGCGGCCGCGCGACGTCCTGCTCAACTTCACGATGCTCCAAGCCGGTTCGGACGTCGGGAACGTCGACGGCGTGTACTGGACCCTGTGGGTGGAGCTGCGCTTCTACCTGCTCTTCCTGCTCGTGGTGCTCACCGGGCTGACGTATCGCAAGGTCGTCGCCTTCTGCTGCGTGTGGGGAGTCGCCACGATGGTCGCGCCGGTGGCGAAGTTCCCGCTCCTCGATCTGTTCGCCGGCTCCGCCGCCTGGTACTTCATCGCCGGCCTCGCGCTCTATCTGATGCACCGCTTCGGCCAGGACCTGCTGCTGTGGGGCATCCTCGCCATGTCGTGGTTCATGGGCCAGCGGGAGCTGGGGCAGCGCATCGATGTGGTCGAGCACGTCTCCAGCTGGCGGGGCGCCGTGCTCATCTACACGGTGTTCCTGCTCGTCATGATCGCCATCGCCCTCGGTCTGACCGACCGCGTCCACTGGAAGTGGCTGATCACGGCCGGGAGCATGACCTACCCGCTGTACCTGATGCACTACGTGGCCGGTACGACGCTGATCAACCGGCTGCGGGACACGATGGACGCCCGGCTGCTGGTCGCCGAGCTGCTCGTCGGCTTCCTGATGCTGAGCTACCTGGTCCACCGCTGCGTGGAACGCCCCTTGGCGGGAGCGCTGAAGAGGGGCCTGGACGCCTCGTTCGCCCACATGCGGACCGCGGGGCACACCGACCGGAGATGACACCACCGGCGCGCCCCGCGCCGCCCGCTTCCTCACCCTCCGCGCGAGCGCGGAGGGTTTTTCCGGCCCCGACGCGTCCCCGGCAGCCCTGCTCGGATGTGCCGGGGCCGCGTCGTTGCTCCGCGAAATTGACTGTTGACACCTCATTCACGTCCTGGCCATGATGATACTCCGTAGTATGACGGGAGTGAGATGAACTTCGAAGGTCAGGTCGCGGTGGTGACCGGTGCGGGCGGCGGGCTGGGGCGGGCGCACGCCATGGCCCTCGCCGAGCGGGGCGTCAAGGTGGTCGTCAACGACATGGGGGCGCCGAGCGGGGCATCCGTCGACGGGAGCGCGGCGGCCGAGGTCGCGGCCGGGATCAGGGCCGCCGGCGGCGAGGCGTTCGCCCACCTCTGCGACGTCACCGACCCGGAAGCCGTCGAGAACATGGTCGGCGAGACCCTCGCGCGGTGGGGCCGCGTCGACATCCTCATCAACAACGCCGGAATCCTGCGCGACAAGTCCTTCGCGAAGATCCACCTGGATCACGTCCGCCAGGTCGTGGACGTGCACCTGATGGGCTCCGTCCACTGCACCAAGGCGGTATGGCCGCACATGGTGGAACGGGGCTACGGCAGGGTGCTGATGACCACCTCCGCCTCGGGGATCTACGGCAACTTCGGCCAGTCCAACTACGGCGCGGCGAAGTCCGGCCTGGTCGGCCTGATGAACGTCCTCGCGATCGAGGGCGAGCGCAAGGGCATCCGCGTCAACGCGCTCGCTCCGACCGCCGCCACGCAGATGACCGAGGGCCTGATCGACGAGGAGATCCTCGGCCTGCTCACCCCCGAGTCGATCGCACCAGGTGCCCTGTTCCTCGTCAGCGAACAGGCACCCACCAAGACCATCCTCGCGGCCGGCGCCGGTGTCTTCGCCGTCGCGCAGATGAAGGAGTCCGCGGGGGTGTACCTCCCGGAGGGCGACCGCTCGCCCGAGGTCATCGCCGAGCGGTGGGCCGAGATCAGCGACATGAGCGAGCCCGTGGTCACCGCGTCCGCGTTCGACCAGACGAAGCGGTACGCGGCCATCGCCGGCACCGAGTCGGGAGCGGTGCCGTGAGAGAGGCCGTCATCGTCTCCACCGCCCGTACGCCGATCGGCAAGGCGTACCGCGGCTCGTTCAACGACACGTCGGGCCAGCGTCTGGCCGCCCACGCCATCACCGGCTCGCTGCGGCGCGCGGGGGTCGACGGACAAGAGGTCGAGGACGTCGTGTTCGGCTGCGCGATGCAGGAGGGCTCGACGGGGATGAACGTCGCCCGCCAGGGCGCTCTGCGGGCGGGCCTGCCGGTGTCGGTGCCCGGGATGACCATCGACCGGCAGTGCGCCTCCGGCCTGATGGCGATCGCGACCGCGGCGAAACAGGTCGTCGTCGACGGGATGGACATCGTGATCGGCGGCGGTGTCGAGTCGATCTCCCTGGTCCAGAACGAGCACCGGAACAGCCATCGCACACTCGACCCCTGGCTCGTACGCGAGAGGCCCACGGTCTACACGAGCATGCTGGAGACAGCGGAGATCGTGGCGGAGCGCTACGGCGTCAGCCGGGACGAGCAGGACGAGTTCGCCCTGCTGTCGCAGCAGCGGACGGCCTCCGCACAACAAGCGGGCCTGTTCGACGAGGAGATCGTCGCCTTCTCCGGCCGGTGCCCGTCTCCCGGCGGTTCGGACGCCGCGACCACCCTGGACTTCACCCTGGACAAGGACGAGGGAAACCGGCCCTCGACCACCCGGGAAGCACTCTCCCGCCTCCAACCCGTGCTCCCCGACGGGAAGGTGACCACGACCTCGACCGTCACCGCGGGCAACGCCTCCCAGCTCTCCGACGGCGCCTCCGCCGCCGTCGTGATGGAGGCCCGCGAGGCCGCGAGGCGCGGACTCACCCCGCTCGGCGCCTACCGGGGAATCGCCGTCGCCGGCTGCGAGCCGGACGAGATGGGCACCGGCCCCGTCCACGCGGTGCCGAAGCTGCTCGCCCGACACGGCCTGCGCGTCGACGACATCGACCTGTGGGAACTCAACGAGGCGTTCGCGTCCCAGGCCGTCCACTGCCGCGACCGCCTGGCCATCGATCCGGCCAGGCTCAACGTCAACGGCGGCGCCATAGCCGTCGGCCACCCCTACGGCATGACCGGGGCCCGCCTCGTCGGCCACGCCCTGCTCGAAGGGCGCCGGCGCGGCGCCCGATTCGCGGTCGTCACCATGTGCGTCGGCGGGGGCATGGGCGCCGCCGGCCTCTTCGAGATCTTCTGACCAGGCGAGTCGGGATCCTCCGGGATCCACGCGTCACACGAGCACCTCAACCCCGAAGAAAGGGCTCCGATGGCCATCAACCCGCTTTCCCCTGCGGCGGATCCGCTGCACGAGCGCGCCACTCGCAAGGCCCTGGTCAGGCTTCTGCCCATCATGCTCGCGGCCTATTTCATGGCCTATGTCGACCGCACGAACGTCGCGCTCGCCAAGACTCATCTGCAGGCCGATGTCGGTGTCGGCGTCACCGCCTTCGGACTGGGCGCCGGCATCTTCTTCGTCAGCTACGCCTTCCTCGAGGTGCCGAGCAGCCTGGTCATGCACAGAATCGGCCCAAGACGCTGGATCGCGAGAATCGCCCTCACCTGGGGAGCGCTCTCGGCGGCCATGATGTTCGTCCAGGGCGCATGGTCGTTCTACGCGCTGCGTTTCTTCCTCGGCATGGCCGAGGCCGGCCTCTACCCGACCCTGATGTACATGGTCACCGTGTGGTTCTCCCAGAAGCACCGTGCCACCGTCGTCGGATTCGTCTACCTGGCCCCGACCGTCGCACTGGTCGTCGGCAACCCGACGGGCGGCGCGCTGATGGAACTCGACAGCGTTCTCGGCCTGCACGGCTGGCAGTGGATGTTCCTGATCGAGGGCCTGGTGACCATGCTGGTCGGCGTCCTCGTCTGGTTCAGCCTCCCGGAGGCTCCCCGGGATGCCAAGTGGCTGACGTCCGAGGAAGCCGGCATCCTGTCCGCCCGCGCCGCCGGTGACGGCTCGGAGGGCGAGAACCGCATCAAGGGCAATCTGAAGAAGGCCTTCGGCCGCCCCTTCATCGTCATCGTGGCGGTGATCTACCTGCTCAACCAGATCACCAACGTCGGCATCGTCTTCAACCTGCCGTCCATCGTGGAGGACTTGAACATCCACGGTTCGTTCCTCATCGGGCTGGTGTCGGGCAGCTCCGGGATCGGTGCCACCGTCGGAGTGCTCCTGGTGCCGGTCGTCCACCGTCGTTTCGGCAACGAGGTGGCGCTCATCGGGATCCTCGCGGGCGCGACAGCGGTGACGGCGGCGATATTCGTCGTCTCGTCGTCCCCGGCGGTCCAGATCACGCTGATAGCCGTGTCCATGATCTTCGTGTTCGGCACCCTGCCGCTGTTCTGGTCGGTCGCCATGGCGAGGATGTCGGGCCTGGTCGCCGCCGCCGGACTCGCGTTCATCAACACGATCGGGCTCCTCGGCGGATTCCTCGGCCCCTACGCCTTCGGCCTGGCCGAGGACGCGACCGGCAACCCGGGCGCCGGGCTCTGGGTCGTCATCGCCTGCTCGGTCGCCGGTGTTCTGCTCACCCCGCTGCTCGCGAACGCCGTACGCGACGAGGACGCGGCCGAAGCACCGGTGCCCGTCTCGCCCTGACCGAGACCGGCCCCCGAACAAGACGGCGAGACAGCGAGACAGAAGGAAACGCACATGCACGGCCTCATGCAAGACCGCCCCCTGTCGTTGCCGATGCTCATGGACGGCATGGAACACGGATTCAGCCGCAAGCACGTCACCACGACACAGCTGAACGGCACCGTCTCCGCGTCGTACGGCGAAGTGGCCGACCGCGTCCGCCGCCTCGCCGGGGTCCTCGACCATCTGGGCGTCCCCGCCGGCGCCCGGGTGGGGACGTTCGGCTGGAACTCGCAGCGCCACCTGGAGCTGTACATGGCGGTGCCGTGCACGGGGCGGGTCCTGCACACGATCAACCACCGCCTCTTCACCGAGGACATCGCCCACATCGTCGTCGACGCCGCTGATGACGTCCTCTTCGTGGACCGCTCGATCCTCGACGTGGTACGCCCCCTGCTCGACACCTGCCCGAGCGTGCGGCATCTGATCGTGATGGACGACGGCTCACCGGCGGAGCTGCCGTCCGGCCTCCGGGTGCTCGACTACGAGTCCCTCCTCGCCGACGCGCGGCCCGTCGAGGTGTTCGAGCCCGTCGACGAACGCACCGCCGCCGCCCTGTGCTACACCTCGGGGACCACGGGCCGCCCCAAGGGAGTGCTCTACGACCATCGCTCGATCGTGCTGCACGCGATGACCCTGCTCATGGCGGACACCTTCGCCATCAGCGAGGACGACACGGTGATGCCCGTCGTGCCCATGTTCCACGTCAACGCCTGGGGCCTTCCCTACGCGGCGCTGATGGCTGGGGCGAACCTGGTCATGCCCGGCCCGGTCATGGCACCGGACCGTCTGGTGCGCGGCATGGAGGAGCACCGGGTCACCTTCGCCGCCGCCGTGGCCACGGTCTGGCGCGGGATGCTGCCCCACATCACCGACGCCGGCCTCGGCTCACTCAGACGTCTCGTCAGCGGCGGCGGCGCGCTGCCCGAGTCCCTCTCCCGCGCCTTCCAGGAACGGGCCGGGCTCCCGCTGACGAGCTCCTGGGGCATGACCGAGACCAGCCCGCTCGTCTGCAGCGCGAGAATACCCAGTGAGGAGGGGCACTCCCTGACCGACGGCGACCGCATCACGGCACTGGCAGCCCCCGGGCCTCCCACGGTGCTGTGCTCGCTGCGCCTGGTCGCCGAGGACGGTTCCCTCGCACCGCGCGACGGACGGCACAGGGGCGAACTCCAGGTCGCCGGCCCGACGATCGCGGCCGCCTATTTCGGCGGCGAGTCCCATGCCTCGGCGTTCACCGAGGACGGCTGGTTGCGCACCGGTGACGTGGCCACCATCGACCACCACGGCGTCGTGCGCATCGTCGACCGGACCAAGGACCTCATCAAGTCCGGCGGCGAGTGGATCTCGTCGGTCGAACTCGAGAACGCGATCATGGCGATGCCCGGTGTCCTGGAGGCCGCGGTCATCGCGGCGCCCGACGACAAGTGGGGAGAAAGACCCCTCGCCTGCGTGGTACCGCTGCCGGACTCGGGCCTCACCGCGCAGGACGTACGCCGGTGCCTGTCCGGGCGGGTGGCCAAATGGTGGATCCCCGAGAGGGTCGTGATGCTCGACGAGCTGCCCAAGACGGCCTCCGGCAAGTTCGCGAAGGCCGCGCTGCGTCAGTTGCTGATCGCCGAGAACGGCTGATTGGCGGCCGGATCGAGGACCAGTCCTCCGACCAGGAGGTCCACGACCTCGTCGGCGAGCTGCCGCAGGTCGTCCGGCGACTGCCCCTCGATCCGGTGGAACCACATGTCGACGGCGTTCAGACTGCACAGCAAGGTCCTCGCGGCCAGTTTCGCGGGCACGGGACGGAGGGTGCCGTCGGCGATCCCGTCCTCGACGACCTGAAGGAAAAGGCCCTCGTACTCGGCCCGCAGCAGATTGAGTTCGTCCAGCGCGTTCCGCTGACGCGGTTTCAGCGCGGTCGACGACTGTTCCCGCACTCCGAGATGAACGACATGGTGGTAGGCGAGATTCGTCATCAGGTTCATCACGTGCTGCGTCGACATGGCGACGAGCCTCTCCCGCCCGCTCCCCGTGGCCTTGGCCAGCGGCTCCACCTGGTCACGGACGGTGCGCATGCCGTGCTCGTAGGCGGCCAGGAAGATGTCGAACTTGGAGCGGAAGTGGTAGTAGATCAACCCCTTGGTGGCGCCGACGCTGTCGGCGATGTCGTCGATGGCGACGCCGAATCCCTGTTCCATGAAGGCCTCGGCCGCGGCATCCAGAATTCGGCGCTTGGCGTTGTCGGCCTCGGCGCCGTCCGTGACTGACATCCAGAACCTTCTCTCGCTCGGTACTCGGTGCGCTGTTCAGAGGGCAGGCCGCCCTGATGATGATACTCCCTAGTATTTCCGGCGGGCGGCGGTGGCCCGGGCAGTATGTGTTCGCCCAACTGGCCCTGCGGACAGGGACCTTCAGCCCACGGTTCACGGCCTTTCGGCATCCGGCGGCGCGCGGCGCCCACGACGAGAGTGGGTGGTGAAAGGACAACGACCGGACGCACGCGAAGGGATCACTGCCATGGCCGTGGACGAGCACGCTCACCGGAACCCGGGCTTCCAACTGCCGGTCTTCCACCGGAACCGGACCTCCTCCTCCGCGTCCGGTGTGTCGGAGCACCTCGGCACGCACACCGCCGCCCAGGCGTACGCCCTCGCGTCCCTGCGCGTCCTGACCGGGTTCGTCTTCCTGTGGGCGTTCCTGGACAAGGTCTTCGGCCTCGGCTACGCGACCGCCTCCGGCAAGGGCTGGGTCGACGGCGGATCGCCGACGAAGGGCTTCCTCAGCTCCGTCGCCGCCGGGCCGATGGAGTCGACGTTTCACTCGTGGGCCGGCCAGGCGTGGGCGGACTGGCTGTTCATGCTCGGCCTGCTCGCCATCGGAGCGGCCGTCATGGCCGGTGTGGCGCTGCGGCCGGCCGCCGTGGCGGGCACGGCGATGATGGCGCTGATGTGGATCGCCGAATGGCCACCGGCCAGGCATCTGTCGAACGGGTCGCCGAGCATGTCGACGAATCCGTTCGCCGACTACCACGTGATCTACGCGGTCGCCCTGATCGCTGTGGCGGCCGCGGGCGCGGGCACCACCTGGGGCCTGGGCCGGCTGTGGGCGCGGCTGCCGATCGTCCGCGACCACGCCTGGCTGCGCTGAAGCACCCCGAGCGCGACGGCACCACCCCGTGACGGGCCCCGCGCCATGAGGCCCGTCGCACCGACCCGTCGCATCGACCCGCCGCACGGCCCTTCGGTACCGCCGAAGGGCCACGGCCCCGCACACGGGACTTTCTGAACACGACACTGGAAGGTGGAGATCATGCCCCGCACCATCACCGTCGGTCTCGACGGTTCGCCCGAGAGCCGGGCCGCCGCCGAGTGGGCGGCGCGCGAGGCCCGGTCGCGCGGGCTGCCGGTGAGGCTCCTCCAGGTCTGGGAGCCGGTACCGGAGCCCATCGCCCTGGCGCGACTGCTGGGCGCCGACACCCACCAGCACTGGACCGAGAAGGTGCTGCGCGAGGCCGCCGAAGAGCTCCGCTCGCGGCACCCCGGCGTCGAGGTGACCACCGGACACGTCACAGGACAGCCCGCCGAGGCCCTCGCCCGTGCGGCGCGGGACGCCGAACTGCTCGTCCTCGGCTCGCGCGGCCTCGGCGGGATCCGCGGCTTCCTGGTTGGTTCGGCCGGGCTCGCGACGGTGGCGTCCACCGAGCGGCCCGTCGTCCTGGTCCGCGCCGGTGAGCAGACTGCCGACGAGGCCGGGGCGGACGGGACCGCCGTCCGCCCCGTCGTCCTCGGGCTCGACACCGGCAGCCCTGAGGAGGCGGTGCTCGCGTTCGCCTTCGACGCCGCCGCGCGCCGCAACGTGCCGCTGCGCGTCGTGCACGGCTGGAACCCGCCGCCCTACTACGCCTACGGGATGGCCCTGGAACCCGCGATCGAGCGGGAGATGGCGAAGGCCGTCGCCGCCGCCGTGACCGAGGCGCTGCTTCCCTGGCGGCAGAAGTTCCCCGGCGTTGAGGTCGTCGAGCAGCCGCGCTATGGCAGTCCCTCGCTCCTTCTGATCGAGGCATCCCGCGACGCCTCCCTGGTCGTCGTCGGCCGGCGTGTCCGCCGCTCCGCCCTCGGGGCCCGCCTCGGCCCCGTGACCCACGCGGTCCTGCACCACGCCGCCGCCCCCGTCGCCGTCGTCGCCCACGACTGAGGCACGGTCACACGCGCGCGTCGCCCTGTCGGGGTGCAGTGCCCCGACAGGGCCGTTTGTCCGGGGCCGAACGTTGCCTGTCGGGGCGCTAGAGAGCCACCAGCCGTCCGCCGCGGCCCCGCAGTCGGACGGAGGCCAGGGTGCCGCAGAGCAGGGCCACGGCGGCGAGCGTGACGCAGGCCGTCGTCACGGTGTGCGCGTCGCCGTGGAGGGCGGCACGCAGGCCCCGGGCGGCCCAGTAGCCGGGGGAGGCCGGGGCCACGCGGGCGACCCAGGCCGGGAGGACGCCGAGCGGGACGAGCGCGCCGCCGACGCTGCTGAGGAGCATGCCGCCGATGTCGTAGGCGGCCGACAGCTCGCCCATGCTGCGGACCAGCACACCGACCAGCGCGCCGAGGCCGAGCAGGGTGCAGCTCCAGCTCAGCAGGACACCCAGCAGGAGCGCCGGATGCGGCACCCTCAGCCCGAAGACCCACACGCCGAAGCCGGTGATCAGGAGTTGCTGCGCGAGCAGCGCGGCGAGGACGGGGATCGCCTTGCCGACGAGCATCTCCACGGGGTGCAGGGGCGTACCGCGGAGCCGGTCCCAGGTGCGACCGAGCCGTTCGGTGAGGATCGCGCTGCCGGAGATGCTGAGCGCCAGCAGCGAGAAGGTGACCAGTGTGCCGACGACCGCCTGCTCGCTGCCGGCCGTCCGGCCCTGCGCGGCCACGTAGAGCGGACGCAGCAGGGTGATGAAGCCGAGCGGCAGGATCATCCGGCTCAGCAGCGGGCCGGGTTCACGCAGCATCAGCAGCGCGTTGTGGCGTATCAAAACGCCCAGGCGGGTGGCGGACTCACGCGGCGACATCACGGGGCTCCGTCCGCTCGTCGGTCGCCGCTGCTTCCAGCGAGTGGTAGAGGTCGTCCAGCCCGGGGCGCCGTATGTCGACGGAGACGGGCGTGCGGCCGGAGGCGAGCAGGGCCGCCAGGTCGGCGCCGGGGTCCGTGGTCGGCAGACGCAGCTCGGGTTCGGCCGGGTCGGCGAAGGTGAGCCGGAGTTCGCCCGGCAGATGGCGGGTCAGTTCGTCCTGGGTGCCGCGCGCGATGACACGCCCCGCCCGGCCGAGCGCCAACGTGGCATCCAGATCGACCAGTTCCGGCAGGTAGTGGGTGGTGTAGACGACGGCGGCACCGGCTTGGGCGCGGGCCTTGACGGCGGCCAGCAGGGCCGAGCGGGTCTCCGGGTCGGCCCCGGCGGTCGGCTCGTCCAGCAGCAGCAACGGGGGAGAGCCGACCATGGCGGTGGCCGCCTGGACGCGGCGGCGCTGACCGCCGGACAGGACACCCACGGGCCGGTCCGCGACCGCGGTCAGGCGGAGCTCCTCCAGGACCCCGGCGATCTCGGCGTCCCGCCCGCGTCCGCGCAGGCCCGCGAGTCCGGCCAGCAGCCGCAGGTTCTCCCGCACGGTCACGCTGCCGTACAGGGCCACCTCCTGCGGGGCCACGCCGAGAAGCCGCCGCGCGGCCCGGCCGGCCCGCAGCGCGTCGTACGAACCGATGCGGATCCGGCCCGCGTCGGGACGCACAAGACCGGTGACGATCTCGACGAACGTGGTCTTGCCGGCCCCGTTGTGCCCGATCAGGCCGACGATCTCGCCGGGCGCGACCGTCAGGTCGAAGCCGTCGAGCGCGCGACGCGGGCCGTAACGCTTCACCAATCCCTCTGCGCTGAGCATCCCGTCTCCGTGAGGTCTACACCGTATACGTCTACACTGTAGACCCATGAGCGGCAGGCGGGAAGAGATACTGGACGCGGCCCTGGCCATCGCCGACGAGCACGGCCTCGAAGCCGTCTCGATGCGCGCGCTGGCCGACCGTGTCGGCGTGACGCCGATGGCCCTGTACCGGCACGTCAAGGACAAGGCCGCGCTCCTGGACGCGCTGGTCGGGCGCCTGCTCGCAGCGCTCCTGCCGCCGAAAACCACCGAGGACCAGAGCTGGGACGAACGGCTCAACGCCCTCGCGCACGCCTGCCGGGCGGTGACCCGACGTCACCCCTGGGCCGCCGACCTGCTCTTCTCCCGGCCCGCCGTCACACCGGACGCGGTGCGCGCGGTGGACATCATCTACACCGCGCTCATCGAAGCCGGGGTTCCCGAGCCCGAAGTGCCCCGGCTGGAACGCCTGGTCAGCACCTTCGTGATCGGGTTCGCCGCCTCCGAGGCCTCGGGCCGCTTCGCTCCCGGCACCCTCGACCCGCGCAGCCGTCGCGGCCGGCTTCCGGACGGTGAACTCCCCGGCCACAACAGACTCGGGCCCTGGCTGGACCTTCCCGTCGACCTCACCGCCGAGTTCGAGGCCGACCTGAACGACATCAGGCGACTCATCGAGGCGGCGGCGCGGCGGCCGGGTCCCACGCAGGCGAGCGGCGGGTGAACGCGTATCGGTAGCCTGCGTCTTCATGTCCATGAAGCGCGTGTGGTTTCTGCCGGTCCTCTCCCTACTCTGCGGCTCGCTCCTCGCGACCAGGCTGTTCCTCCAGGGGAGCCTCGGCAGAGCCGTGGTCTATCTGCTGCTCTTCGTGCTGCTCGCGGGTGTCTGCTCGCCCCTGGTCTTCCCGCGGTCGATCGGCGCTGCGGAGGCACAGGACCGCAGCGCGGTCGACGGCCGGCCGATCGTCTTCTGGCGGCCGGGCTGCACGTACTGCCTGCGGCTGCGCATCCGGTTGGGCCATCGCGCCCGCCAGGCGTACTGGGTCGACATCTGGCGTGACCCGGCCGGCGCGGCGGTGGTGAGGGCGGCCAACGACGGCAACGAGACCGTGCCGACCGTCGTCGTGGCGGGCCGGCCGCACACCAACCCCGATCCCGCGTGGGTGCGCGAACAGCTCTCCGCTTCCGCCTGATCAGGGGCGCCCCCACACGTGCGGGTGCGGGTCCGCAGGGGCCGAATGGGCCTGGGGGAGCCCTTGCGGCCCATATCCACCCAGTGATCGCGGTAAGACACTGACAGCAACGAGCAGACCGAGCGCAGGAGGTGCGCGCCATGCTGTCGCCTGTCGTCGTCGGAGTGGACGGATCCGCGGAGAGCCTCGCCGCCGTCGAGTGGGCCGCCCGTGAGGCGTTGCGCCGTGACCGGCCGCTGCGCCTGGTGCACGCCCGGAACTGGACCCGTGGCCGGGCGGAGAGCGAACCCGCGCACACCGCCCAGCGGCATCAGGCACGCCGCACCCTGCGGCAGGCCGAGGAGCACCTCCGCGCCTCCGTACCCGATGTGGACCTCGCCGACGAGCAGGTCGAAGGCCCGGCGACCGCGGCCCTGCTGAAGGCCACCGAGCAGGCCGAACTGCTGGTGGTGGGCTCACGAGGCCTCAGCGGCTTCACCGGAGTCCTGGTCGGCTCCGTCGCCCAGGGGGTGGTCGCGACGGCCCCGCGCCCCGTGGTCCTCGTACGGGCGGGGGAGGAGGCCGAGGACGAGCACTACCCGGCCGGCGACGGCCGCCCGTCCACCGGCACCGGCTTCCGCGACGTGGTGCTCGGCATCGACCTCGCCGACGCCTGCGACGAGGTGATCGAGTTCGCGTTCGAGGCGGCCCGGCTGCGGCGCGCCCGGCTGCGTGTCGTGTACGCCTGGCAGCCGCCCTCCGCGATCAGTCTCGGCCCCGGGGACATCGGGCTGATCGACGATCCCGAGCAGGCCGAGGAGTGGCGGGGCTTCCTGTC
The DNA here is from genome assembly GCF_044750345.1 of Streptomyces sp. NPDC088817. Classification (NCBI taxonomy): domain Bacteria; kingdom Bacillati; phylum Actinomycetota; class Actinomycetes; order Kitasatosporales; family Streptomycetaceae; genus Streptomyces; species Streptomyces sp. NPDC088817. The sequence goes on along the minus strand of NZ_JBIVJN010000017.1, from coordinate 149,924 downwards.
CGCCGTGCTGAAGGCGTGGCGCGGGAAGTACCCCGACACCGAGGTCCTGGAGAGCGTCGTGGAGGGCAAGGCCTCCACCGTGCTGGTGCGGGCCGCCTCCGCGGCGAGCCTCCTCGTCGTCGGCCGCCGCCTGTCCGGCCGGCCGGCGGTCCCGCGTATCGGCCCCGTCACCCACGCCGCCGTCCACCACGTCCGCTGCCCGCTGGCTGTCGTGCCCCACGAGTAGGCGGATGCCCCCGCCAGGCCCGACCTCCGCCTGCCCGTTATCCCCGGCGAGAGCCCTCGCCGGTTCGCGCGCAGCTGACCCAGCCGCCCGTACACCGTGTTCGGGCTTGACGCTTCCCGGACCCCTATCAGCCTGCCGTCCGGCCGAATCGGCGCAGGCAGCGGACCGCGAGGTCGGCGGGGGAACCGGCTCCCTCGACTCCGGCCTCCGTGCCCGCCCATGTCTCCAGGGCGATCCGGATCGCGTCGGTGGCCGCGGCCGCGGTGACCCGTACCCCCAAATCGTCGAGACGCCCGCCCGAGAGCCGCGCGATCACCGGGACGAGCCGCTCCTCGGACTCCTGGTTCACTCGATACCAGACCGCCCGCAGGGCGGGGTCCTCGGCCGCGGCCCGCAGCAGCCCACGCGTGCGCAGCAGCGCCCGGGTCGCCTCCTCGTCCGGCGGGATCAGCGCCTGCTCGACCGCGGACTCCAGCGCCCGGGGCAGCGCCGTCCCCGGCTCCGTGGCCTCCAGGAGCGTCCGCCACCGGTCGGCGCCGTCCGCGAGCAGTGGGCTCACGGCGTCCTCCTTGGAGCGGAAGTACCGGTAGAAGGTCCGCAGTGCGATGCCCGCACGCCGCGCGATCTCCTGGGCCGTCGTGTCCTGCGGGCCGCGCGTGGCGAACAGCTCCATCGCCGCGTGCGCGATCTCGAGCTGCGTGGCGGCCTTGCGGCGCTCGGTCAAGGAAAGGGGCGCGTGGGTGCTCACCGCACAAGGATACGGCCCGCGCCCTGCTTTTGGCATGTGATGCCATAGTGGCAAAACGTGCCATGCAGGCGTAACGTGTAGCTCGATCGACGACGCCCAAGGCGAGAGAGAGCCGGCGTCACAGGGCCCCGGCCGGACACCCGCGGGGCCGGTTTGGAGAAGGACATGAACCGCTACGAAGGCCGTCGAGTGCTGATCACAGGTGGTGGCTCGGGCATCGGCCAGGCCACCGTGCTGCGCATCCTCGCGGAGGGCGGCACCGTAGTGGCCGCGGACGTCAGCGAGCGAGGTCTGAACGACACCGTCGAGAAGGCCGGCGCCCGCGCGGACCGCCTCACGACGCTCGTCGTCGACATATCCGACGAGGCCTCGGTGCGGGCCGGGATCGCCGCCGCCGTCACCGCGCTCGGCGGTCTGGACGTACTGGTCAACGCGGCCGGGATCCTGCGCTCCTCGCACACCCACGAGACGAGCCTGGAGGAGTTCACCCGCATCCTCCAGGTCAACCTCGTCGGCACCTTCCTCATGATCCGCGAGTCCGTCCCGGCGCTGCTGGAGGGCCGCGGCGCCGCGGTCGTCAACTTCAGTTCGACCTCCGCGATGTTCGCGCACCCCTACATGGCCGCGTACGCGGCGAGCAAGGGCGGTGTCCAGTCCATGACGCACGCGCTCGCCTCCGAGTACGCCGGGCAGGGCATCCGCTTCACCGCCGTGCAGCCCGGCTCCATCTCCTCCGGCATGACCGACGGCAGCGGTGCCAGCGGGCAGAGCATGGGTCCTGGCCTGCCCGAGGACGCCGACATGAGCCTGTTCGCGAAGCTCTCCCCGGCGCTCGGCCAGGGCTTCGCGGGCCCCGAGACGGTGGCGTCCGTGGTCGCGATGCTCGGCTGCGACGACGGTGCCTTCATCACCGGCACCGAGGTCCGCGTCGACGGCGGCACCCACTTCTGAGAACGCGGCGGGCGCAAGCGGTCCGGTCGGACGCGGACAAGCAGTGGGTCGTGACCGCGTACGCCCTGAGCTACGGCAGTCTGCTGCTGTTCAGCGGCCGGCTCGCCGACCTCGTCGGACGCAAGGAGACGTTCGTCGCCGGTCTGGCCGGTTTCGCGGCCGCCTCCGCGGTCGGCGGCGCCGCCAACAGCTTCGGCATGCTGGTGGCCTCCCGCGCCTGCCGGGGCGTCTTCGCCGCGCTGCTCGCGCCCACCACCTTGTCGCTGCTGGCGACCACGTTCACCGACCCCAAGGAGCGCGGCAGGGCATTCGGCGTCTTCAGCGCGGTCGCGGCCAGTGGCGGCGGCCTGGGCCTGCTCATCGGGGGCGCGCTGACCTCCGCCCTGAACTGGCGCTGGTGCATGTACATCAACCTGGTCTTCGCCGCCTTCTCGCTGATCGTCGGCTCCACGCTGCTGACCCGGCAGCCGCGCACGGGCGCCCCGATGGACGTCCCCGGCGTGATCGTGGTGTCCGGCGGCCATGCTCTGCCTTGTCTACGGCTTCTCCAACGCGGCGACGCACAGCTGGCACACCCCGTCGACCTGGGGCTTCCTCGTGGCCGGCGGGGTACTGGCGGTCCTGTTCTCCTTCTGGCAGCGCCGCGCCCAGCACCCGCTGCTGCCCCCGCGGATCGTGCTCGACCGCAACCGCGGCGGTTCCTACCTCGCCGCACTGGTCATCGGCGCGGGCTGCTCTTCCTCATCTACTACATGCAGACCGACCTCGGATACTCGGCGATCAGGTCGGGTGTCGCCCTGCTGCCGATGGTGGGCGTCACGGCCGCGGCGAGCACCGTGGGCAACATCCGGCTGATGCCGCGCTTCGGCCCGCGGCCACTGATCACCGCGGGCATGCTGATCAACGTCGGTGGCATGGCCCTGCTGACCCGGATCGGGCCGGACTCCCACTACGTTTCGACGCTCCTCGGGCCGATCATGGGCATCGGGCTCGGCATGGGCATGATCTTCGCCGCCGCTCTGCGCACCGGCACCTCCGGGGTGCTGCCGCAGGACGCGGGCATCGCCTCGGCCGCCATCAACACCGGCCAGCAGCTGGGCGGCGCCATCGGCACCGCGCTGCTCAACACGATCGCGGCGAGCGCCACCACCGACCACCTGACCCGCCACGCCCGGGGCAAACCGGGACCGGCGCTGCTCCACCTGGCGACGATCCACGGCTGCACCCGGGTGTTCTGGTGGTGCGCCGGCCTCTTCGCGCTCGGCGCCGTCGTCAGCGCCGCGTTGCTGCGCGGCGGCCCGCTGCCGCCCCCCGGCCCGTCCACCCCGAAGCCCTCCACCGAACCGGAGAAGGTTCCCACCTGACAGCCGTTGAGGAGGGCCGGACAGCCCGGCCCTCCTCAACGGATCGGTGAGAAGATCGGTCAGGAGACCTGCTCACACCCCGGGCGCGGACCGAACGGCGATACCGTTCCGCTCCAGCAGCGCCGTCGTGACTCCGTCGCCCGGCACCAACTCCCCGGTGAACGAACCGTCGTGGACCGCGCCGCGTCCGCACGAGGGACTACGCGGCATCAGCAGTGCCTCGGCACAGCCCGTGTTCCGCGCCGCCGTGAGGGCACGTCGTGCTCCGTTCACGAATTCCGCCGTCACGTCACGCCCGGTGTCGTCGACGACGCGTGCCGTCCCGTCGAGCACGTCATGACCGTCGCCGCCCACCAGTTCGGCGGGCCGCCGCGGGGTCGCGAGCCCGCCCGCGACCTCCGGGCAGAAGGAGACGACTTCGCGGCCGGCCACCGCCTCCTCGATCGCCGAGGACAGCTTGTGCCGCCCGTCGAACCGGCACGGAACACCGCGCAGACAGGCGCTGACCAGGATCGCTTCCATGCCGACAGGCTAGGGCCCGTTGCCCTGACCGCGATCAGCGTTCCTGGGCAGTGGGGCGGATCATGATCTCGTTGACCGCGGCATGCGCAGGCTGGGTGATCATGTAGCTGATGGCGCGCGCAATGTCCTCGGGGCGCAGCCAGGCGTCCTGCGGCAGGTCACCGGCGGCGAGGCGCCCGCTGCCGGTCGCCATCTCCGTCATGGTCATGCCGGGTTCGATCAGTCCCACCCGGACCCGCCTCCCGGTCACCTCCTGGCGCATGCCCTCGCTGAACGCGCCCACCGCGTGCTTCGTCGCCGAGTACACGACGTTGTTCCTGCGCACCACCCTGCCCGCGACCGAGCTGACGTTCACCAGATCGGCGACCCCGCGACTCCCCTCCGCCGCGCGCAGCAGGTGCGGCAACGCCGATCGTGACATCTGCAGGACAGCGTCGAGGTTGAGGCCGACCATCCGCTCCCAGTCCGCCGGGTCACTCTCCTCGATGGGGCCCATGGCCACGTAACCGGCGTTGTTCACCAGCACGTCCAACCGCGCTAGGCGGCCGACGGCCTCTTCGACGGCCCGCCGTGCCTGCGCCGGATCCCGCAGATCGGCCGTGAGCACGGCGCACGAGCCGCCCTGGTCGCGGATGCTCGCGGCCAGTTCCTCCAGCCGCTCGGTACGCCGGGCGACGACCGCCACGGCCGCGCCCTGCCGGGCCAGTTCCCGGGCCGTCGCCGCACCGATGCCGCTGGACGCGCCGGTCACCAGGGCCGCGCACCCCGACAAGGGGACCTCCGGCGGCGCTCCGGCGCCGGCGCCCGGCGACATGCCGCCCTGCTCCGCAGTCCCCCTGCGTCCGGCATCCGCATCCCTCACGCTCAGCACCGCCCTTCACGGATCGCATCCACCGAGGCCCGGCGAGGTGCTTCCTCCTCTCGCAGCTTGCACCAGGTGATCCGGGACCGCCTCTCGCCGATCGTCCGAAACGCCGCGCGCTAGCCGCGATCTCCGGCGCGCACCTCGGACCGTGCCGCCTCGCGCAGGTGATCGGCGAGCGCCGCGGTGGCCGCCGGCGCGGCGCTGTCCTTGACGCCCCAGGCGAGTAGAAGCTGACGGCGGGCCCAGGGGTCCTGCAGTTCGCAGACGGTGAGCGGCCGACCGGGGTCGACGGCGCGACGCGGTACGACCGCGAGCCCGACGCCCGCGGCGGCGAGGGCGACGACGACGCCGAGGTCGGCCACGGTGGTGCGGTAGCGCGCCACCGGAGCGCGCGACCCGAGGTGCTCCTCGATCCAGCGGCGCAGCGAGGAGCCGGCGTCGAGCCCGACGAGCGGGTGCTCGGCGACCTCGCTGTAGGTCAGTGAGGTCCGGCCGGCGATGATTCCTCCGGCCTGGCCGATCACCACGAGGGAGTCGTCGCCGAGAGGCTCCATGCGCAGGCCGCAGTCGCGGGCCTCGTCGTCGACGACGACCCCGAGGTCCGCCTCGCCGTCGGCGAGCATCCGCACCGTCTGCGGCGTGCGGCTCTCGCACACCGTGACGTCGACGTCCGGGTGGGCGCGCAGGAACGACACCAGGCCCTGCGGTACCAGCCGATGCATCGCGGATCCACCCGCGAGGAGGGTGAGCGGGGCGGTCGGGGACCGGGCGTAGCCGGCGACGGCGCTTTCGAGGCGCGCGGTCCGGTCCAGGACGTCGCGTGCGTGGCGTGCCAGCGTCGTGCCCGCCGGTGTGGGCCGCACGCCTCGTCGTCCGCGGATGAGCAGTGCCACGCCGGCGTGGTGTTCCAGCGAACGCACTCTGGCGCTGGCCGAAGGCAGGCTCAGGTGCATCCGTTCAGCGCCCGCCGTGATCGACCCCTCCGTCACGATATGGAGAAAGAGCCGCAGGTCGTCCAGGTCGTAGCGCATCGCCCCAGCCTAAAGCTCAACTTTAGGGCGAGCCTATGGGCCTGCCTGAGGCTGCCTGCGCCGATTACGCATTGTGGACCCACTGGTCGCCCGGGGATGCTCGTGATCGGTGGCTTCGCGTGCGGAGGACCCTTCGACGCTGTCGTAGGCAGCATGGTGCCGAACCCGCGCAGGGCACCGAGTGACGACCACCCCCGATCGATGGGAGCCGAGGCTGACCCGCATGAGCGAAGGCGACAAGGAAGCCGGGCCGTACACGGACACCGCGCGAGCGAGACTGCTGATGGCCTACGACGCCTGCGTGCTGGCGGATCTCGCGCGGGCCGCGGTCCCCGTCGGCGCGCACGAGCTGAACACCGACGGGACCACTCGTTCACCGGGTGCCGTACTGGCCGACGCCGCCCAGGTGCTCGCCGCCGCGCGGCGGTTCTTCGAAAGCGCCGCCGTGTACGAGCGCACGGGCGGCGCCGGCTGGCAGCTCATCGGTGACGTCCTGGGTGTGTCTCCGCAGGCCGCCCGGGCGCGCTTCGCCGCGGCCGGGACCGGCTTCCGGGAGGAACTGCTCCGGCCCGAGCGGACCGAGGCCGGCGCGGCGGGCTGCCTGCGCGCCCACATGGTCAGGGAGCCGCTGGAAACGGCCCTCGACCTCGACGACTGGGTCCTGCGCCACCAGGACGGCGACGGCGATCTCGGCCCCGCGCCGGTCTCCGGGGGCCTGGCCCGTTCCGAACCTCGCCACCCGGAGTCTCCGAGGCCGAATCAGCCGCCGGTCACGGGGGCGAAGGGGCCGCCGGTGCCGAACGCCAGCCGCGCGAAGTTGTCGGCGATGCGGCGGTGCGCCGCGGGGTCGGGGTGGACCTCGTCGGGCAGCGGGAGTTCGGCGTAGTCCGCCTCGCCGTACAGTTCACGGCCGTCGAGGTGGTGCAGGTTCGGGTCGTCGGCCGCCCGCCGCTCGACGATCCGGGCGAGTTCTTGGCGGATGACGCCGAGGGTCAACCGCCCGGCGGCGCGCTCGGCCGGATCGCCCGTGGCCCTGAACCGCAGGGTCCCGTCCGTGAAGTCGGGTGCGAGGGGTCCGGGGGTGTCCTCCTGGACCGGGCAGAGGATGGAGGACACGACCAGCAACGGCGTCGTCGGATGGCCCTCGCGGATGGTGTCGAGGAAGCCGTGCACGGCGGGCGTGAAGGCGCGCAGGCGCATCGCGTCCGTGTTGACGACGTTGATGCCGATCTTGACGCTGATCAGGTCCGCGGGGGTGTCCCGCATCGCGCGGGCGGTGAACGGGTCGAGCAGCGCGCTGCCGCCGAACCCCAGGTTGACCAGCTCCACTCCGCCGCGGGCCGCCGCCAGGGCAGGCCAGATGGCGGTCGGGTGGGCGGCGTTCGAGCCGTGGCTGATGGAGCTGCCGTGATGCAGCCACACCCTGCGTCCGCTGTCCGGCGCCGGCGCGACCGGGGCGTCGGTGCGCAGGGCGATCAGCTCGGTGATCTCCGTATGGGGAAGCCAGATCTCGACGTCCTTGTCCCGCGCGGGCAGATCGGTGAACCGGGCGGTGCCGGGAGGTCCTTCGAGCAGTTCCGCGGACTGGGTGGCCATGTCGACGGTGCGGACGTTGCCGCCGGTCACCGTGGCCTGGCCCGCGAGGCGGCCGTCGACCAGCAGGTCGTAGACGCCGTCCGCCGGGGCCGGGAAGCCGCGGTAGGCCCTCTTGGTGGGCAGGGTCTCCAGTTCGACGGTCGTCGCCCGGGTGCGGAAGGCCAGCCGTACGCCGGACGGCTGGGCCTCGGCCATGGCCAGCTGGTCGTCGGGGATCTGCCGGCGCGCGCCCGCGGGCAGCCGGTGCGGCAGCAGACCGCGCGCGGTGCGTTCCACGTCCAGGTGCCCGCGCAGGAGGTCCGCGGTGACGGGTGTGGTGATCCAGTCGTGCTCGGTGTTCATCGCCTCAGCCTGTCGATCAGGAGTCGCATGCGGCGTCGAGGGAGGTCCCGACCCGAACGCCATTATCCGAACGTCATTATGCATTTACCTACGCCCTATAGGCAAAAGTCGTCAGCGGTCGACGAGATCCTGGGTGCCGAGGACGGTGAGAAGGGCGAGGCGCTCGGCGTCCTCGGTGCCGGGTTCGGCCGTGTAGACCATGATTCGCAGGTCGCTGCCCGCCACGGTGAGGACGTCGCAGTCGAGCGTGACGGGTCCGACCCGCGGGTGGTCGATCGTCTTGCGCGACGCCTCGTGGCGGCCGGCGGCGCCCGCGTCCCACAGCTCGGCGAACCGCTCGCTGCCGCCGCGCAGTTCGGCGATCAGCTGGTGCAGCCGCCGGTCGGCCGGGTAGCGTTCGGCGGCCGTGCGCAGGTCGGCGACGAGCGCCGCCTCGTGGTCGTGCCGCGCCCGCGGTGCGCGCAGCGCCCCCGGCCCCGGGCCGAGGAAGTGGCGCCACACGCCGTTGCGCTCGTTGCCGCGCCGCCCGGACGGATCGCCCATCAGGGCCGCGTAGGGCGCGTTGGCCAGCAGCAGGGTCCAGGACGCGTCGAGCACCGCCACGGGCGTCCCCGTCAGCCGGTCCAGCAGCCGCTGGACGCTCGGGGTGATGTGCGCCGGCACCGTCTCGGGTCCCGGCGGCGCGAGTCCGGCCGGCCGGAACAGGTGCGCGCGCTCCTCCTCCGACAGCCGCAGCGCGCGGGCCATGGCCTCGACGACCTGGGACGAGGGGTTGGTGGCACGGCCCTGTTCGAGCCGGGTGACGTAGTCGACGGAGATCCCGGCCAGCAGGGCCAGCTCCTCACGGCGCAGTCCGGCCGCGCGCCGCCGCTCCCCGGTCGGCAGCCCCGCCGCCTCGGGTGGGACCCGGTCGCGCCAGCGGCGCACCGCCTTGCCGAACTCCGCCGTCGCCATGCGGCCAGTGTGCCCCGCCGGCCGCGTGCCTTCCTGGTACCAGCGGTCCCAGGAAGACGGGACGCCTGGCTGCGCGGGCGGGCGGGGCGGATCGTGGAGGCATGACGACAACACTGATCACCGGAGCGAACAAGGGTCTCGGGTACGAGACCGCCCGCCGTCTGATCGCCGCGGGCCACACCGTCTACGTCGGCAGCAGGGACGAGGCCCGGGGCCGCGACGCCGCCGAGCGGCTGGGCGACGGGGCGCGGGCCGTCCAGCTCGATGTCACCGACGACGCGTCCGTGACGGCCGCGGTGCGGACGATCGAGGCCGACGGCGGTCTCGACGTACTGGTCAACAACGCCGGCGTCGAGGCGCGCGAGCCGGACAACGGGGTGGCGGGCGCGGCGGACGTCACCGCCGATCAGATGCGGGAGGTCTTCGAGACCAACGTCTTCGGCACGGTACGTGTCACCCACGCGTTCCTGCCGCTGCTGCGGCGGTCCGCGTCGCCGGTCGTGGTCAACGTCAGCAGCGGCCTGGCCTCGCTCACGCACGTGGCCGACCGGGATCACCCGGCCGCCGCCTACCCGGGGGTGGCGTACCCGGCGTCGAAGACCGCCGTCAACATGATCACCGTGCAGTACGCGAAGGCGTTCCCGGACATGCGGATCAACGCGGTGGAGCCCGGCTTCACCAAGACGGACCTGAACGGGAACACCGGGACCCAGACCGTCGAGGAGGGCGCCGAGATCATCGTCCGCATGGCGGGGCTGGGCCCGGACGGACCCAGCGGCGGGTACTTCGATGTGACGGGGCCGCTGCCCTGGTAGGCGGCCGCCGGGGGCGAAGCCGGCCGACGCGCGCTGAGCCCGCCCCGCTCCCGGGCCCGGCCGTCCCTCAGCGCATCCGGCCGAGCACGTCCCGCATCCGCCGGGCGTCCCGGATCCGCTGCTCGTACGTCGCGCCCAGCACGAGCAGCAGCAGCCCGGCGAACGCGGGAGGCAGCCAGCGGGGGAGTGCTGCCGTCAACTGCACCAGGTAGGGGGCGAGTTCGTGCAGCGCGACCAGCGCGAGCACGCTCCCGCCGAGAACGAGCGGTGCCTGGAGACGGTGGCGGGCGCCCACGAGGGTGACGACGAGGGCGGCCGTGCCGAGGAGCAGGGGGCGCGGCCAGTCCGCGTCGGCCCACGCCGCGAGCAGGCTCGGCACGAGCGTCGCCGAGAGCCCAGGGGCGTACGCCGTCCACGACGAGGCCCCGGGGTCCCGGCGCCGCCGCACGAAGCCGACGACCAGCGCCGGCACGGTCACCGGCAGCGTGTACGCCTCCGGTGCGCCCACGGCCCACGACCCGAGCCGCACCCAGGCGGCCAGCACGAACAACGCGGCGGCCGCGTACCCCACCCGACGGCGGTCGGCGCGCACGGCGGTGCCCGCGGCGATCACCCCGCACAGGGCCAGTACCAGGGCCAGCACCGGGGCGTCGGTGACGGCCAGCCCGATGGCCAGGAGCCCCGCACCTGCGCCGGTGGCCTCGACCGGAACCGCGCACCGCGGGACCCGCGCCCCGAGCAGGGCCGCTGCGGCAGGCACGACCAGGAGCAACAGTGCCGTGTGCGCGGCGGACCAGCCCGCGGCGGCACCCACCGCACAGGCCAGACCCGCCGCACCGGCCAGGGACGCGCTCGCGCAGACGGCGGTCAGCCGCGGGTGCGCGGCGGCCACCGTGAAGATCGCCGTCAGCGCGGCGAGCACGGCCAGGGTCGCGTCCTGGGAGGCGAGCGAGAGGAACGAGAGACCGGCCGCGGTGAGCAGGGAAAGGAGTACGGCAGTGCGGGACGTCGGTGTCCGGCGCGCGTACACCGCCGCCGCCAGCGCCGCCACGACCGTCAGCCCCTGCGCGAACAGCCCGGCCGTGTAGGGAAGTCGCAGGGCGGCCGGGAGGACGAGCACGGTCGCCCAGGCCAGGACCACGGCACCGGCGGCGGCCTGGTCACGCCGGGCGGTGGTGGCGCGGGCCGCCACGGCCAGCACCCCCGCGACGACCGCGAGCACCAGCGGCGCGGCCGCCGCGTCCGCGGGCCACGGCACCCGGACCGTCACCGCGGCACGCAGATCCGACGGCGCCCCGGACCACACCCGCCCCGTCCATCCGAGCGGACCCAGCAGCGCCACGAGGACCACGGGAAGCGCCCACACCACCGCAAGGGCCTGGACGGCGGCCGACGCCCACGCGGCACCGCGCCGCACGGGGTCCGGAAGCGGAACGCGCACGGCCGCCCGCAGCCCGGCCCCGAAGAGCAGATAGCAGGGCACCGCCCACACCCCGGGCAGCACCGCACGAGGGATGCCGCCGAGCGCCGCGACCAGGAGCAGCCCGCCGGTCACCGCGGCACCGCTGGCAAGGCCCTGCCGCGGGGCACGCCACGCGGCGTACAGCGCGATCGCCGCCGCCAGGGCGAGGAGCGACGCGGCACGGACGGCGGCGCTCGGACCGGTCGCCTCCGAGGAGAGCACGCCCGCCGCCACCACGCCCCAGCCGCCCGTCCCGTACGCGCCGACGGCGGCGGCGACACGCAGGCGCCCCACGGACGTCCGGAGCGCGACGGCCGTGTCGCAGGCGGCCGTCACCAGCAGCGCGGCCGTGATCGCGTCCGGGCCCGCGCCGGCCGCCACCGCCCACAGCAGCAGCGGGAACTGGGCGGCGGCCAGCGCGGCGGGGAAGGGGAGGCGCAGCGAACCGAGCCCCCTGCCGTACCCCCACCACACCCCGGCCAGACACACCGCCGCGACGGCCGCGTACCCCGTGGCGTCAGTGGCGGTCAGCGCGACCTCGTGCAGCGCGTACGCGTCGAGCACCGTCAGCGCCAGACCGAGGCCCGCCAGCGCCTCCGCCGTCGAGCGCAGCCCGCGCCTCAGCAGGAGTACGGGAGCGCCGAGCGCCGCCGCGGTCACCGTCGCGAGCACCAGGGACCGCCCGGCGATGCCCAGGTGACCCCAGCTGACCAGGGTGAACGCGATCGCGGCGACGGTCAGCAGAACGCCGCCGAGGACGAGGAGCACGTTCTGCACACGGGGCGCGCTGGTCTCGGGCCGCCGCGAGGCGGGCGGCGCGGGCGGGAAGGCCGGCTGGAGGAGACCTATCAGGTAGGCGCGGCGGAACAGCAACTGGGCCCGGCGGGCGTCGAGTTGCCGCAACTCCGCGTCGAGGATCCGCAGCTCCTCGGCCGGTGGCGGTAGGTGGGTCATGCCGAGGAGTCTGATGCGCGCCCCCGCGCGAAGCATGAGCGCGCGTACTCAGGTCCCGTACTCAGGTTTCGTACTCAGACGGTCCGGGGGAGGGGGCGCCCGGAGCCGGGCCGGACGTCGTCCGACGGGCCGGGGCCGTGATCCTCGCGACCGCGTTGACGGGCCCGGCGGGCGGCCCGCGGGGCCGACCCGGGCGGCTTCTCAGTCTCCTCTCAGCGGGCGTCGCCGAGGCTGGAGGTGTCCCGGGGACGACCGGGTCCTTTTCGCACCGAGGAAGCGAGTCCCACCCCGCATCTCCTCCCCGCATCGAAGAGGAGGCGTCCATGGTTTACCGCACCGCGGCCCCGCCCGTCTCTCCTCGCCGGGGCCGCACGGCCCCGGGAACCGGGGACACCGGTGACCGGCTGCACCGCTTCTTCGACGACGCCTGCGACCGCACCCCGTCGGCCCCGGCCCTCGTATGCGGATCGCGGCGGGTGACCTACGCCGAGCTCGACGCGCGGGCCGCCCGAGTGGCCCGGCACCTGCTGCGCGCCGGCATCGGTCCCGGCAGCCGGGCCGCCCTGCTGCTGCCCCGGACCGTCGACATGTACGCGTGCCTGCTGGGCGTGTGCAAGGCGGGCGCGGCGTTCGTGCCGATCGACCCGGCCGCGCCGCCCGACCGCGTCGCGTTCATCCTGGGCGACGCGGGCGCGGCCGCGGTGCTGACCACGTCGGCGCTCGCGTCCGGCACCGCCTGGACGCGGCGGTGCCGGACGACCTGCCAGGTGATCGAGATCGACACGTGTGCCGCGGACCTCGCCGCCCAGCCGCCCGAACGGCCCGCAGTCCCGGCCGGGGAAGCGGACGATCCGCTGGCGTACGTGATGTACACGTCGGGATCCAGCGGCAGGCCGAAGGGCGTGGAGATCGCGCAGTCGAGCATCTGCAACTTCCTGCGCGTCGTGGCACCGATCTACGGCATCCGGCCGGACGACCGCGTGTACCAGGGCATGACCCTCTCGTTCGACTTCTCGATCGAGGAGATCTGGCCCACCTGGGCGGCCGGCGCCACGCTCGTCGCCGGACCGGGCGGCCCAGGACAACTGGGCGACGATCTCGCCGACTTCCTCCAGGAGCACCGGGTCACCGCCCTGTACTGCGTCCCGACGCTGCTCGCGACGATCCCACGCGACCTCCCGCGGCTCCGCACGCTCGTCGTCGGCGGTGAGGTGTGCCCCGCCCCGCTCGTCGACCGGTGGAGCAGGCCGGGACGGCGCGTCCTCAACACCTACGGGCCGACCGAGGCCACCGTCACCGCCACCTGGCAGGAAGTCCGGCCGGGACACCCGGTGACCATCGGCCGCCCGCTGCCGACCTGCTCGGCCGTCCTCCTCGACGAGCGGCTGCGACCCGTGCCGCACGGCGCCGTCGGCGAGATCTGTCTGGGCGGCCCCGGCCTCGCACGCGGCTACGCGGGACGTCCCGACCTGACCGCCGAGCGTTTCGTCCCGCACCCCCTGGCCCCCGGCTCGGGCCGCCTGTACCGCACCGGAGACCTCGGCAGGATGACCGACGACGGGGAGATCGAGTACCTCGGCCGGGCCGACTCCGAGGTGAAGATCCGCGGCTACCGGGTGTCCCTGGAGGAGATCGACAACGTACTGCTGGAGGACCCCGGCGTGGCGCAGGCCGCCACCACCCCCGTGGCCCCGCGCGACGGACACGACGGCGACCGCGTCCTCGCCGCCTACGTCGTGCGCGCCGGGAACGGCACGGACCCCGACGACGAGCTCACCGCCCGCCTGAACCGGCGCCTGCGCAGGTCGCTGCCCGCCTACATGGTCCCCGCCACGCTGGACTTCCTCGACCGGCTGCCCGTCATGCCCAGCGGAAAGACGGACCGCACGAGCCTGCCCGCGCCCACCGGCCGCCGGCTCGCCGGCACCGGCCGTGTCACGCCGGTCCGCGACCCGCTCGAGGCCAGGGTGCGGGACGCCTGGGCACGGACACTCGGCATGGACCCCGGCGAACTCTCCGCGGACGCCGACTTCTTCACCGACCTCGGCGGCCACTCGCTGCTCGCCGCCCGAGCGGTGTCCCTGCTGCGCGACCCCGAAGCCGGGCCGGGACCCACCCTGCGCGACCTGTACGAGAACCCGACCGTGCGCGGCTTCGCGGCACGACTGCGCGCCACCGCCGACGCCTCCCCCGCGCCACGACGGCCCCGCCCCGCCCCCCTGCGGCACGGCCGCGCCCGCATCGCGCGCGCCGGCCTCGTCCAGGCCGCGGCCCTCTACGCACTGCTCCTCCTGCTCACCGGCCCGGTGGCCGGGTCCCTCGTGCTGAGCCACGGACAGGTGACGGGCGGCGAAGCCCTGGGGCCCGCCCTCGCGGTGATGGCCGGCTGGTTCGCCGTACGCTGGCTCGTTCCCGTCCTCCTCGCACGGCCCCTGGCGGTGGGCGTCCGGCCAGGCCGGTACCCCCTCTGGGGAGCGGCGTACCTGCGGCTGTGGCTGCTCGACATACTGCTGCACGGCATCAGCCCCCTGCGGATGCTCAGCGGATCCCCCCTCATGGGCCCCTACCTGCGGCTCCTCGGCGCCCGCGTCGGCCCCCGCACCACCATCGCCACCAGCTTCGTCGGCCTGCCCACACTGCTGCGCGTCGACCAGGACGCCACGATCGGCTACGGCGCCACGCTGCGTCCCTGGCAGGTCGCCGACGGCTGGGTCACCATCGCCCCGATCACCGTCGGCGAGGGTGCGTACGTCGGAGCCAACGCGGTCCTCGAACCAGGGGCCCGCATCGGCCCCGGGGCCGCGCTCGGCGAGCAGTCCGCGGCGGGCCCGGACGAAGCCGTTCCGGCCGGAGCGCGCCGCGCCGGATCGCCCCCGCGCCCGGTCGACGCACTCGCCCCGCACGTCGAGACGATGCTGCGCGAGCGGACCGGGGCGGACCCCTGGCGGCCCCGCCACCTGGCCGCCGTCGTGCTCGGCCTGGTCCTGCTGGAGTCCGTCGTGGTCGCCGCGGCCCTGCCGAGCGCCGCCCTGCTCTGGTGGGCCTGGTCGCGCGGCGGCACCCCCGCCGCTCTCGCGGCGACCGCGCTGTCCGGCCCGGTCTTCGTGGCCACGGTGTGCCTGCTCGTCGCCGCCGGGAAGCGGGCCGTCCTGACGAGGACACCACCCGGAATCCATCCGGCGCACTCGGCGCTCGGCGTGCGCAAGTGGATCTCCGACAAGCTGCTGGAGCAGAGCCTCACCCTCACCAACTCCCTCTACGCCACGCTCTACACCGTGCCGTGGCTGCGGCTGCTCGGCGCCCGCGTCGGCCGGCGCGCCGAGATCTCCACCGCGGCGCACCTCGATCCCGACCTGCTCACCCTCGGCGACGGCAGCTTCGTCGCCGACATGGCCGGCATCGGCGCCGCCGCCTTCGCGGCCGGGCGCATGGCCTGCCGGCCCACCGACATCGGCGAACGCGCCTTCGTGGGCAACGCGGCGCTCGTTCCCGCCGGGACGCGGCTCGGCCCGGGCTCGCTCGTCGGCGTGGGCACCGTGCCGCCCCCGCGGCGCGTGCCCGCCGGCAGCACCTGGCTGGGCTCACCGGCCCTCCGGCTGCCCGTGCGCCAGGACAGCGGGTCCTACCCGGAGGAGAAGACGTTCCGGCCCACCCGAGGGGCCGTGCTCGGCCGGCTGGCCATCGAGTTCTTCCGCGTCACCCTGCCCATGTCGGTGCTCGCGACCTCGGCCTACCTGTACCTGCTCGCCCTGTCGGAGACCGCCCGCCGCACCCGGTCGTGGGTGACCCCGGTCGTGTCGCCGCTGTTCACCGCGGGCGCGGTGCTGGTCGTCATCGGGTGCTGTGTGGTGGCCAAGTGGGTCGTCGCGGGACGGTACCGGCCGCGCGTGGAGCCCCTGTGGAGCCTGTTCGTGCGCCGCACGGAGTTCGTCACCGGCCTCTTCGAGGCGGCGGCGGTGCCCGCGGGCGTGGGCGCCCTGGTGGGGACGCCCTTCCTGCCGCCGGTACTGCGCCTGCTCGGTGCCCGCATCGGACGGCGCACCTGGATCGGCACCACCTACCTCACCGAGTTCGACCTCGTCGAGGTGGGCGACGACGCCTCGATCGGCATGCACGTCTCCCTGCAGACCCACCTGTTCGAGGACCGGGTGATGAAGATGTCCACGGTGACCGTCGGCCCCGCCGCGAGCGTCGGCACGCGGACCGTCGTGCTCTACGACACGCAGGTGGGCGCCGGTGTCCGGCTCGGGGCGCTGTCCCTGGTGATGAAGGGCGAGCGTCTGACACCGGGAACGAGCTGGCACGGGCTCCCCGCCGAAGGGGACGGCACGGCACCGATCGCCGACCAGGCCGACGACGTACCCGCGACGGAGCGGCCATGACCCACCCGGGGCACTCCGGGCCCGCCGCCGGGCGTCGTCCCCTCGCCCTCGTCTACCGCGGCCCGGCCTCGCTGCCCGGCTGTCCCGAGGCGGTCGCCGGACTGCTCTCCTCCGGGCCGTGGAACCTGGACGTCCGCTACACCGGCCCGGGCGAGGCGCTTCCGCTGTCGGCCGAGATTCTCACCGAGGCCGCGCTGTACGCCCAGCCCGGCGGCGGCACGCTCACCTCCGCCTACCGGAGACTGCGGCGGCGGCGCCGCGAGATCCGCGACTTCGTCCGCGACGGCGGGCGCTACCTCGGATTCTGCCTCGGCGGCTACCTCGCCGGGGCCACCCCGGGCTTCGGCCTGCTCCCCGGCGACACCGACCGGTACATCTCCTCCCCGGGAGCCACCGTCCACGACGAGAGCGACACCCTGGTCACGGTGAACTGGCGAGGCCGCCCCCGCACCGTCTTCTTCCAGGACGGCCCCTTCTTCGTCCTCGACGAGCACGCCGACGCCACCGTCCTCGCCACCTACGACAACGGCACCCCCGCCGCCCTCGTGACCCGCTTCGGCCGCGGGCTGGTGGCGGTCACCGGTCCCCACCCGGAGGCCACGACCGACTGGTACACCGACCACGGCCTGCCGGTGCACGACACCCTGGACCTGGCCATGGACCTGGTGGAATCCGTGATGGCGGAATGACCCCACCCCGTACCGCAGACATCCCCCGGCCCCCTCGCGGAAAACGGCGGCCCATGCCCGGAGCTATCGTTGTTCCTGAGGCTGCCATGCGGACGCTGATCATCGAGGACGAGCAGGCACTCGCCGAGGCCATCGCCGACGGACTTGCCACCGAGGGCTTCGTCTCGGACCTGGCACACGACGGCCCCGACGGACTCTGGCGGGCGCTCAACGAAGCGTACGACGTCATCGTGCTCGACATCATGCTGCCCGGCCTGTCCGGATACGAGGTCCTCAAACGCCTGCGGGCGGCCCGGGCCTGGACCCCGGTGCTGGTGCTCACCGCGAAGGACGGGGAGTACGACGAGGCCGACGCCCTCGACCTCGGCGCCGACGACTATCTGAGCAAGCCCTTCTCCTACGTCGTCCTCGTCGCCCGCCTCAGGGCCCTGCTGCGGCGAGGAGCACCCGCCCGCCCCGCCGTCCTCACCGCCGGCGACCTCACGCTCGATCCCGCGCGCCGCCGCTGCCGCCGGGGACACCGTGACATCGACCTGACCGCACGGGAGTTCACCCTCCTGGAATACCTGCTCAGGCACCCCGACGAGGTGATCAGCAAGGCCGACATCCTCACCCACGTGTGGGACGAGCACTTCGACGGCGACACCAACATCGTCGAGGTGTACGTCGGCTACCTCCGCCGCAAGATCGACGCCCCCTTCGGACGCCGGACCATCGAGACCGTCCGCGGCGCCGGCTACCGGCTGCGCGGCGGTACGGGGTGACCGGTGGCCGCCGGGGTCCGGTCGTGGTGGGCCCGCCGGTCACTGCGCCTGCGGCTGACCGCCGCCGCGGCTGCCGTCATCGCCGCCGGACTGGCCGGAGCCGCCGTACTGCTCGTCGTCTGGCTGCACGCCAGCCTGATCAGCGGACTCGACCAGACCGCCTTCCAAGGAGCCCAGGTCGTGGCGGCGGACCAGGACGGCGACCAGACCACAGCGGACGTGCCCACCACCGACCACGGCGGAGTCGCCGTCCAGGTGATCGCGGGAAACGGGAGGGTACGGGCCAGCTCGGCCAACCTGCGTGGCCGGCCGCGCGCCTTCGCCTTCCCGGCGAGCCGCGCCGCCACCCCGCGCGCCCACACCGTCGACGGCATCCCCGTGGGAACGGGCGGCACATGGCGCGCCGTCGGCATCCCCGCGGGCACCGCCCGCGACCCGGTGACCGTCTACGTCGCCGTGCCCACCGAGAGCGTCGACCACGGACTCGCCCAGCTCACCGTCGGCCTGGCCACCGGAGTACCGGCGGTCGTCGCCGCCCTCACCGGAGTGGCGTGGCTGCTCACCGGGCGCGCGCTGCGCCCCGTCGACGGCATGCGCGCCCAGACCGCCGAGATCACCGCCTCCGACCTCAGCCGCCGCCTCGACGTACCGCCCGCCGACGACGCGCTCGGCCGGCTGGCCACGACCTTGAACGACCTGCTGGCCCGCCTGGACACCTCGACCCGGCGGCAGCGGCGGTTCGTCGCCGACGCGGCCCACGAACTGCGCAACCCGCTCAGCACCCTGCACACGCGCCTGTCCGTCGCGGCCCGGCACCCCGGCCCGGCGGACGGGCAGTCCCTCGCCGCCGGGCTCCTGCCGCAGACCGAACGGCTCACCCGGCTCGTCGACGACCTGCTCCGGCTCGCGCGGCTCGACGACCGGCCGCGGCTGCGGGCCCGTCCCGTCGACCTGGACGAGATCGTCTTCACCGAGGTGCGCGAAGCGCGCCGGCGGACCCGGCTCGTCATCGACCAGCACGCCGTGGGCGCCGCACGGGTGGCGGGCGACGAGGACGCCCTCGCCCGTGTCGTGCGCAACCTGCTGGACAACGCGCTGCGCCATGCCCGCACCCGGATCGACGTCAGCCTCCACACACTCGGCGACACCGCGCAACTGACCGTCGCCGACGACGGGCCCGGCATCCCGGAGGCCGACCGCGAACGCGTCTTCGGGCGCTTCACCCGGCTCGACGGCGCCCGCGCCCGGGACACCGGCGGCAGCGGCCTCGGCCTCGCCATCGTCCGTGACACCGTCACGGCCCACCACGGCAGCACCCGTATCGAGGACAACCGCCCCGGCGCCCGACTGGTCGTCCTGCTCCCGGCGACGGGCCAGGGCCTGTGAAGACCCCGCCGCTCCGACCGGCAGGCGCTCCGCACTCACCTCACGGGGCGGGTACGGGCCCGGGAGCCGCGTCGGACACCACGCGCATGCCCAGCCCCCGCACCCGGTAGATGCAGGTGTCGTCGCCCCACAGCGTCGCGTCCGCCGTCACATAGGGCCCCCGCGCGTCCGTGCCGCTTTCCACGATGTCCATGTCCACCCGGATCAGCCGGTTGGCCGGGGTGATCTGGCCGCGGTAGGTCCAGGTCGTCTCGCGGCCGGGTAGCACCGGTTCGAACCGTGGGTGCGGGACGCCGTCCGCCGCGCCGCGTTCGAGCAGGTGGTACTGGAGGAGCTGGCACATGGCCTCGACGCCCAACGACCCCGGCTGCACCGGGTCCTGGAAGAAGTGCGCCCGGAAGAACCACTCGTCCGGGACCACATCTTTCTCCGACCGCAGCCGTCCGAGCCCCCGGCTGCCCCCGTCCGGCCAGGAGCCGGTGATCCGGTCGAGCATCAGCAGCATCGGGCCCGGCAGCCGCGGTTCCCCGGCGCAGTAACGGGCGGGCCGTGCGGTCAGGTCGACGACTCGGTCGCAGGGCTCGTCGAGACGGGCCCGGTCCTCGGCCGACACCGTGAGGCCCTGCTGGTGCTCGAAGGCGGAGGGCGGGAAGTAGCCGAACGTCGTGGACAGTTCGAACAGCGGCACACCGTCGGCCGTGCACCTCACCCGGAACGACTCGATGATCATGTCCCCGCTCTGCGAGACACGCGTCAGTTCGGCATGGGTGCGGACCGTGCCCGTCGCCGGAGTGACCTCACTGGTGACCGTCCCCGCTCCGTCCAGGTTGCGGAACAGCAGATCCGCGTCGGTGGTCAGCGCGCTGCCCACGTACGAGGCCAGCCATCCGCAGGGTTGCAGCGCGATCTCCATCAGGACGGCCAGCGGCATCGTACGGCCGCCGCTCTGCTCGAAGTACCAGGCCTGCGCGGGCACGTCGTACTCCGCGACGACACCGCTGCCCTCCCGCATACCGCCCTGCGGACCGTCCACCGAGACGATCCGGCTCATGAAGTGGTACGGCGGACCGGGCAGCCGCGCGACCCTGCGGGTGCCGTCGAACGGCTCGTACGCGGTACCGAACGCCTCGGTCGGTCTGCCCCAGGCACACGCCAGCAACGAGGCGTAGCCGAAGGGGAGTCCGTCGGCCGCCGTCGCCACCGGCTTCTCCTCACGGTGCCCGGCAAGGCCACCGAGCAGCGGGAGCGGCACCGGCGCACCGCTGCTCTGCACGGCGGGCGGGCCCGAGTGCCGCCAGTGCGACAGCGGCCAGTCGGGCACCAGCCGCAGTGCCACCTCCTGACCCAGGAACGCCTTCGTCCCGTCGACCCAGCCCAGCACGTCCGCGTACAGCGTCGGCACCGGACCGGCCGAGACACCGCGCACGAACACCTCGTAGACGACCCGCCGCCCGGCCGGAGTGGCCTGACCTCGGCACATCGCCTTGAAGGGCAGTCCGTCGACGGGCTCGAAACGCCAGCCGTCCCGGTCCACGGTGAAGCCGAGGGCGGTCAGGTAGAACGCCATCGCCTGGAGGCCGCCCTGGAGCATCAGGGTGCCCGGCATGCAGGGGTCGTTCTTGAAGTGCCCCGCGAAGAACCAGTCGTCCGGCGACAGCGGGGTCTCGGCTCGCAGATAGCCGCGGCCCCACGGACCTCCGGCCGGGTCGAACTCCGTCACTTCGTGCAGCAGCCGCAGCCTGCCGTCGTCGAGCCCCGGTGAGCGCACGTGCGCCGCCGTCGCCTCCCAGCCGGGGCCGAAGCAGTCCGCGGGCCGCCCCTGGGCCAGGGCCCGCACCCGGTCCGCGCCGAAGCGGGCGCGCCCGCAGCGTACGGCGGGCGGGTCGAGCGGCAGGTCGTCGCCGGGCGGCCGCTCGGCGGGATCCCACCGCACACCGCCGCTGCCCGCGAGCTCCCCGGGGGTGAAGAACCCGGCCTGGCCCTCGCGGACGCTGAGCCGGAGTTCGCCGTCCACGTAGCAGTCGTAGTGGAAGAAGGACAGCCGGACACCGTCGTGCTCCGCGTGGCCGTCGACGTGGATCTCGTAGCGCAGGGTGTCGCCCGCCTCCGGCGGGCCGCCGTGGTACGTCACCTCGCAGCCGAGCAGCCGGTAGGCGCGCTCGCCCCGGTTGAGGAGGTCGATGCCCAGCCAGCTCAGCAGGAGCAGATCCGCCTGGCCCGCCTCGATCATCAGCCCGGCGGGCATACGTCCGGTGGAGTCCAGGTACCAGCCGCCGGGCCGGACGTCGGTCTCCGACCAGATCGTCCCGTCGGTGCGCACCGGTCCGGGCGCGACGAGCGCCGCCGGCACGGCGTCGATGCCGGTGACCCGGTCCGCGAGCAGCATGGGCGGCTGGGGCATTCGGGTCTGCACCGCGTACGCGTCCTGCTCGGCGAACCGGGGGCCGAACAGCGCGGAGATCTCCCGCGAGGCGAGATGCTCCAGTTGGGCACGGTCGAACTTCGGCCCCGGCCTCAAGGGTGCCCTCTCCGGTGGGGGAGCGGGCCGTACGGGGGCCGGACGCGGGGCCGGGAGGTCCGGTGGCCGCAGGGGAACGGGCACGCCGCCACTCCGAAGCGCGGTGACGGCGAGCGCGGACATCCGCAGGAACCGCTGATGGGCCTCGGTGTGCCCGGCGAGGATCTCCTGGTGCAGCGCGGCGACCCGGCGGGTCTGCCGGAGGACCGCGGCACGGGCGCCCGTCACCCGCGGCTCCCGTCCGTCCGGGTGCGCGGTCGCCTCGTCGGCGGCCGGCGTCGGCCGTGCGCTCGGCGCCGGACGCCGCTCCGGGGCAGCGGGGCGGGGCACGGGGACGGAGGCCGGTGCCTCGGACCGGCCGGGCTCCCGGTCCGGCACCGGCGCCAGCTCGGGGGCCCGGGGCAGGGTCACCGGCTCCACCGGCGGCAGCACCGGAGGCGCGGGTACGGGCACGGTGACCGCGGGCCCGGGACGCGGGATCTCGGCGGCGGCCTCCGCCAGCCGGGCGAACAACTCGTCGGCGCGCACCGCCACCCCCGCGGCGACGAGTTCGGCCACCGCGAGGCAGGGCTGCCGCAGCCCGGTGTCGCCCGGGGCGTCCAGCGCGACGGCCACATGCTCCCGGTCGCCGAGCACCCGCTTGATCCAGCCGGTGCACAGCTTGCGCGGCCCGTGCTCCACGAAGACCCGGACACCGTCGGCCCACGCCTGCTCGACGGTGGCCGCGAAGTCGATGGTGTTCAGCCCCTGCGCGGTGAGGGCCTCGGCGGCCCGCTCGGCCGTCGGCCGGTACGACCGTCCGGTGGCCCCGCTGTAGAACCGCACACCGGGCACGTCGACGGTGGGCTGGAGATGCGCCCGGCGCCACACCTCGCGGATCTCCGCCAACTCCGGTGCGTGGGCGGCCAGGTCGTAGTCGAGCTCGATCGCCCGGTCTGCGCCGATCCTCGCCACGACGGCCGCGCACGCGCGCGACTCGCCGCCGATGACGCAGACTCCGGGCGCGTTCACCGCCATCAGATGAACCGCGACCTCGGCGGCGAGTTCGGCACGGACCACCTCCAGGGGCGCCGTGACCAGATGGCTGGACCAGCGGGAACCCTGGACGCCCCGACGGTCCCAGTGCCGCCGGACCGCCCTGAGTTCACCGGTGAGTTCGGTCGTGAACAGACCACTGTCACGGGTGGCTTCGTAGAGCCTCGCCGAGTCCGGCCAGGCCCCCAGCGCCACCAGGGCGGCCGACTCGCCCGAGGAGTACCCGACGGCGGCGTCCGGCCGCAGCCCCAGCACCTCCCGGCTGAACACCGTGTGGACGGCGGCGAGTTCGGCGGCGGCCCAGATCTGGTCGAACACCCCGCGCTCCGTCCGGGAGCGCGGTCGTGCGCCGATCGCCCCGTGCCGGGCCCGGACGGCCTCGCCGAGCGACGGCAGCGCGAGCATCAGCTCGTGGCCCATATCGGGGTACGAGGCCGAGCCGTTGGTGTACACGAACGCGGTCTGCCCCGTGACCGGCGCGTCCCGGTACGCCACATCGGCCGGGCGGGTCCCGTCCCCGGCCAGCCAACGACGGGCGGCCTCCACACGGCCCGGCAACGCGTCGTCGTCGGCCACGAGCGCCAGCCGGGCCGGTCCGGCACCGGACTCCGCACCGGCCTCCAGCGCGGCCAGCACCTCCCGGCGGCCGGCTCCGGAAAAGACGTGCAGACGCGGAGCCGGGCCTCGCAGCCACGGCCGGGCGTCTCCCGCGCGCAGCCGGACACTCGCGGTGGGACCCTCCATCGGTGTCACCACGGCCTGCGCCGTGTGCGCGACGGTCGCGGTGTCCGCGGGACCGCCCGGACGCGGCACCGCACGGTGCTGGAGCGAGAGCGCCGCGACCGCGACGGAGACCAGCCCGCACGCGGCGTGAGCGCGCCCGAAGGCCGACGCCGGGTCGAACACCGCGTCGGGGCCGTCCCCGATGACCATGTCGGGCACGTCGGCGGTGTCCTCGTCGAGGAGGGCGACGACGGTGTCGCCGTCCGCGCGCGCGGTGTCCAGGGACTTGAGGACCAGCACGATGGCGGCGTCACCCGGTTCGTTCCCGAGTCCCAACTCACGCTGGGCCGCCTGGTGCACCGCCTCGCAGGACAGGTCGGTGGCACCGACGAGCGCGGCGTCGACCTCCCCCGACCGTACGGCCCTGGCCGCGACCTCCAGCGCCACCAGTCCGGACGCCTCCTCCGCCGAGACCGCGAACCCCGGTCCCGCCAGGTCCAGTTGGGTGCTGATCCGGTTCGCGACGAGGTTCGGCATGCTGCCCACCACCGCCTCCGCGGTCATGGGCGGCACGAACGCGTCCCGTGCGGGCCCCGCCGACGCCTCCGTGGCGGGAAGCCCGGCCTGCTCCAGCCAGTGGGGAACCCGCCAGCGGGCGCCCGCCCGGGCCACCTCGGGGTCCACCCCCATGCCGACAACCACCATCGTCCGCTCCCGCGGCAGGGACACCGACCGCACGGCCTCCCGTGCCGCCTCCAGCACCAGGAGCTGATGGCGCACCGTCCGCTGAAGGGCCAGGGGCGGGAAGCACAGGTCCCTCAGCTCCAGGGCGACCTCCGTGGCGGCACCGCGCCGCGCACCGCCCAGCACCGCGCCACGGAAGTCCTCGGTGCAGGTCCCGTCGCCGACGCGGGCGCCGAGGGCGACGATCGCCACCGGCGTACGGCCGCCCGGCGACTCCCGCGGCCGGGCCGGGGCGGGCACGGCGCCGGCCCGCGGGCCGACCGGCCCCGACACGGCTACGGGAGTCGCCGGGTGGAGCGGTCGTGATACGGCGGGCACCGGGTCGTCGTCCGGAAGGTCCACCACCAGATGGGCGTTGGTCCCGCCGAACCCGAACGCGCTCACCGCCGCCCGGCGCGGCCCCGACCACGGTTCCGGCGCCGCCAGCACCCGCAACGGCGTGCCCGCCAGCGCCTCCAGCGGCCTTTCCGCCCCAAGCGTCGCCGGACGCACACCGGCGCGCAGCGCGCCGAGCACCTTCAGCAGCCCGGCCGCGCCCGCCGAGGCCAGCAGATGCCCGACGTTCGACTTCACCGAACCGATGGGCACGTCGTCACCGGCCCCGAAGACGCGGGCCATGGCGCGCGCCTCCACCGCGTCCCCGACCGGCGTCCCCGTCGCGTGGCACTCGACGAGCGACACGGTCCCGGGCGCGACACCCGCCGCCTCGTACGCCAGGCGCATGGCCCGGACCTGGCCCTCCTCCGACGGACTGATCAGCCCGGCACCCCGCCCGTCGTTGGACAGGCCGACACCGCGGATCACCCCGAGCACGGGCAGACGGGCGGCGCGGGCCTCGGACAGCCGCATCAGCGCGACGAACCCGGCGCCCTCGCCGTGCACGAGACCGTCCGCGTCCCGGTGGAAGGGGCGGCTGCGCCCCGTACGGCTCGTCGCCGACAGCCCGCAGAAACCCACGTGCAGATAGAGGGGGTCCGCCCGGCTGACCGCACCGGCCACCATCAGGTCCGCCGTGCCGTCGTGCAGCCGGTCGCACGCCAGCTTGACCGCGTACAGCGACGACGCGCACGCGGCGTCGAGGGACCACGCGCCCGCGCCGAGCCCGAGAGCCCGGGCGGCGAGCAGGGCGGGCAGCCCGGACGAGAAGCGGTTCCGGGCGTCGGGCCGCTCCCGGCGCTCTCCCGTCAACAGGACGTCACGGAGCCGGGGTTGCTGGGCCGACAGCCAGACGTGCTCGGCGAAGGCCGCCCCCGAGGGCGTGGGATAGGACAGGTTCCCCAGCACCAGACCCGCGCGCGGCAGCGGACCTTCGCGGCCCGCCTCCGTGAGCGCCTGCCGGACGCCGTACAGGACCCAGTGGAAGAGCGGGTCCAGGGACAGGATCCGCTTCGGGGCGATCCGGAAGCCGCTCGGGTCGAAGACGGACTCGAACCCCGTCACGAACCCGCCGACATCGGTCCAGGTGCGGTCGAGATGGTCGTCCACCGGGCCCATGGCCCAGCGGCGGGGCAGCCGCCACCGGCGCTCCGGGACGGCCGACAGGCTCGCACGGCCCGCGGCGACGTTGTCCCAGAACGTGTCCGGATCGAGCGCGTCGGGCAGCACACAGCCCCGGCCGACGACGGCGATCGGTTCGAATTGCATGCGGGTCTCACTTCACGGCGGGCGGGCGGGGCTGGTACGCGGGGGCGGGGTCGGAGGTGCGCGCGGCTCAGGAGGGCCGGCGGACGAGTTCCACGCCCAGCAGTTCCAGACGGACGGTTCCGTCGGCGTCGACGAGCGCCGCGTCGCAGCGCGCTCCCGTGCTGTGGACCTTCCGGCCCCGCAGCACACACCGCACGGTGCCCTCCACGGGGCCGCGCCGGTGCACCCTGCACTCCGCGACGGCCATCGGCAGCGTCGCCGCACCGAGTGCCTCCTGCGCCCAGACCAGGGCGAGTTGGAGCGCGCCGTCCACGGCGGCCGGGTCGAGCGGCCAGTGTTCACCCGGCCACTCCAGAGCGGGCACGCCCGCGACGACCGCCTCGGCCCCGTGCTCCGAAACGCCGTGTACCGAGCAGACGGAGCGGAAGCGGGGGCCGTGGAAGAGGTTCTCCCCGTCGTACAACTCGGCACAATCCAGCGGCTTGAGGCCGTCCGGGCTGCTCCACGCGGCCGGATCCGGCTCCTCGGCTCCGGTGTCCAGTACGGCCCGGACGTGCGTCACCCCGCTGTCGCCCCGCAGCTCCGCCTCCAACCCCGACGGCGAACCGGCCGGGCCGCGGCTGCCGTGCAGGGTGAGCCGGTGACCGGTGCCGGCCAGGTCGGGCAGGGCGCACTTCTGGTACACCCGCAGATCGCGCAGGACGAGGAGGCCGGCCGCCTCCGGCAGCCATGCGGTGGCCGCCCCGGCGAACCAGTTCAGGACCATCGCCACGGGCAGCACGGGAACCCCTGCGATCGCGTGGTCGGCCAACTGCGGCAAGCTGTCCGCCCGGACCAGCAGTTCAGCCGGGCGCGGATCGCCGGCCGGCGACAGGGCCTCCGGATCGTCCCCGGCCACCAGGACGACCCGGGCCTCACCGGCCGCACCGTCCAGCTCGGCCGTGAAGGCGGCCGCCCCCTGCTCCAGAGGGATCAGCGGAACCCCGGACCGGCCGAAGTGCCCGGCCAGAGCCGGCGTGACCATACCGCCGCGCCACGGACCCCAGGCGACGCACCGCACCAGGCAGCCGGGGCGGCGGGCCTGTTCGGCGGACGCGACCTGAGCTAGGATCTCGTTGGCCATGGCGTAGTCGCTCTGCCCCGCGTTGCCGAACACGGCCGCCACCGAGGAGAACAGGCAGATGACGTCGAGCGGATCGTCCGCCGTCGCGGCCAGCAGCGCGCGCAGACCGTCCACCTTGGTGGACATCACCGACTCGACCTGCTCGTCGGTCTTGTCGGCGATCAGCTTGTCGGCCAGGACTCCCGCGCCGTGCACGATGCCGGTGACCGGCCCCCACACGTCACGCACGTCGTGCAGTGCGGCGGCCACGGCGTCCTCGTCGCGGACGTCCACCTGGACGTACCGGACGGGAGACCCCGCCGCCTCCAGCGCCGCGAGCGTCGCCCGCACCTCACGCGCGGCCAGGATCTCCCGGGCCCGCGCCGCGATGCGGGTCGGCGAGGAGTCCGCGGCGTCCCCGGCGGAACGCTCGGCGAGGAGCCGGGTGAGAGCCGGTTCGTCGGCGGCCGATGCCAGCCCTTCGGGCTCGGGAGCCGGTGCCGTCCTGCCGAGCAGCGCGATCCGTGGACGGTGGGTCCTGGCCAGGTCCAGCAGCGCGGCGGCGGTCACCCCGCGGGCACCTCCGGTGGCCACGATCACCGACTCCGGCGTGATCCGCCGGGTACCGTCGGGCAGGACCGGCGCGGGCATCGCCCGCAGGGTGGTGCGGGTGCCGTCCGCTCGGAGGCCCACCTCCAGGTCGGGGCCGCCTTCCAGCAACTCCCTGACGATCGCCTCGGCGACCTCCTCGTCGCTCCGGCCACCGCGTTCGCAGTCGACGGCCTTGACCGAGGCGCCCGGCCACTCCTTCGCCGCGGTCCTGGTCAGCCCGGCGGCCCCGCCCAGCCACGCGTGGTCGGGCGAGTGGCCGCCGAGCCCGAAGTCGCCTCCGGTGTCCTGCACGGTCACGAACAACCCGCCCCGCTCGGCCACTTGCGCCGCGATCGTGCGCGCGGCGCGGAACACGGACCGGTTGACTTCCCGCGCCTCGTCCGGCGCGCCGCTTCCGATCAGCCCACCGAGGTGGACGACACCGCGCGCGTCCTCGGACACCTCCGCCGTGGCGATGGCATCCACGCCGTGCTCCGCCAGCTTCCGTGCTACGAGGCCGGTGAGCGCGGAGCCTTCGGGGCCCTCGCCCGTCACCACGAGCGGTCCGTCCAGGAGCCCGGCGGTCGCCAGACCGGACGCGGGTGACTCCACGGCACGGGGCACCAGCCTCGTCAGCGCCGTCTCTTGGCCGGACTCGGTGCGCATGGCCGGGATTGCCGGGGTGCCGGGCAGCTCTGGGACGCCGGCTACCTCCGGGGCGCTGGGCATCTTCGGGGCGGCAGGCATCGCGGGCGCGGCGGCCGGGGCATCCGGGGCCGGGGTCCCGACCTGCCGCCCGGCATCCGTGAGCGCCTCGACGATCTCGCGCAGCGTACGGAGCTTGCCGAGTTCTCCGACGTCTCCCGTCGCCATGTCTCCGACGCTGCGGCGTACGGCCGACAGGATCTCGACGCGCTTGATCGAGTCGACTCCCAGATCAGCCTCCAACTCCATGTCCACGTTGAGCATCTCGGCCGGATAGCCGGTGAGGCGGGCCACCACCGAGAGCAGGAGCTCCTCCAGTGCGGGCGCCGACAGGGGCGCGCCATCGGTGGCCGGGGCCGGGGCCGGGGAATCCACCGGGATGGCGGCCGGCGCCCGGTCCTCGACTGCGACCTGTGCGGGCGACGGCGCGACGCCGGGAACGCCGACTGCTGCCGGGGCGGGGGCCGGAGTCATGGGTGCGGGTGCCTGCCGAGGCGCTGAAGGACGGGGGAGCGGCAGCGGTGCCGGGGGAGCCGGGGCGTCGAGCACACCGCCGGTGCCCTGGACCCCGAGCATCGCCGCCAGGGTGGTCTCGGTCATCCGCAGAAAGGCCACATGACTGTCGGTCAGCATGCGTTGACAGGCCGCGTGGGCCTCGGCCGTGTGCCGCTGGACGCTCTCCACCGCGGCGTACCACTCGGCTCCGGGGGCGGCTCCGGGCTCGGCACCGTACATGGACAGGGCATCGTCGGCGGGCACGGCGTCGTACGCGGATACGCGGTCGTGCGGCGGCTCGGCTTCGTACGCGGGCATGGGAACCACCGGGATGTCGGACGCGGGGGAGGGGGCAGGGGCGGGTGCCCGATACGCGTGGTGCTCCGACCCACGCTCCAGCGCGGGCGCGGGCGCGGGCAGGGGCGCGGGTGCGGACGCGGACGGCGATGGCTCGCCCCCGTCGGCACGGGGCGGGTACAGCTGACCGTAGTTGGCTCCGCTGATCTTCACGGTCATCCGGGGCGTGCGCTCCTTGGCTGGGGTCCCGGGCGAGGCGTACGGCGCCCAGAGGGGATCGAAGTCGAGAGGGACGCCGCGCACGGCGAGTTCGCCGAGCGCGGTGTGCAGGGTGGAGACCCCGGACCGGTCCGGCCGGTCCAGAGGGACGGCCGCGTGCTCGCGGTCACCGAGGATCTGTCCGACCAGGCCGGTCAGCGCGGTGCCGGCGCCGACCTCGACGAAGGTACGCACCCCCGCCGCGTACATCGCCTCGATCTGGTCCTGGAAGAGCACCGGTGAGGCCAGGTGGCCGGCGATCCGGCGGCGCACCTCGTCGGGCGACGAGGGGTACGGTGCCGCGTCCGCGTTGCCGTACACCTCGATCCGTGGCTCCGTGAGCGGGACCGTACGCAGGAACGCGGCGAGCGGCTCACCGGCCGGGGCGACCAGCGGGCTGTGGAAGGCGGTCGACGTGGCCAGCCGGCGTGTGCCGACGCCCTCGGCCGCGAACGCCTTCTCGGCGCGCGCGACGGCCTCCGTCGTCCCCGAAAGCACCACCTGGCGCGGGGAGTTGTGGTTGGCCGGCCAGATGTCGCCGAACCCGCCGACGGCCAGCACCGACATCACGTGCTCGCGGTCCGCCGCCACGGCCAGCATCGCGCCCGGTACAGCGGCCGCGTCCCGCATCAACTCGCCGCGCCTGCGCGCCAGGCCGACCAGGGCGTCGGCGTCCAGGGCATCCGCGCAGTGCAGCGCCACCAGCTCACCGAAACTGTGGCCCGCCACGCAGTCCGGTCGCAGTCCCAGCTCCCGCAGTACGTCCAGCAGCGCGAGCGCGTGCACCGCGAGCGCGGGCTGCGCCCACTCGGTGGCGGCCAGAAGCGCAGCCTGAGACGCGCGTTCCTCGTCGGTGAAGGCGGGCGGCGGGAACACCACCCGGTGCAGGGGCCGTTCGCCGAAACCGGTACCGCCCAACCGGTCCCACACGGCCTGGGCGGCCGGCGAGAACATGGCGAGGCCGGCGCCCATCCCGACGTACTGGGACCCCTGTCCGGGGAACAGGAAGGCGAGCCGGCCGGGCTCGGGGTCCCCGACGGCGTACCGGATGCCGTTCGGCGTCGAGAGCGCCGTGCCGGGCCGTTGCCGGATCAGCGTGAGCGCCTGCGCGTACTTCTCCCGCAGGTCCTCGGTGTCCGTGGCGACGAAGGCCAGCCGCACCGGGTCGGTGGGCGAGAACGCGCGATGGCTTTCCCGGGCGAGCGCGGCCAGCGGACGGTCGCCGTCCGTCTCCGGTGGCGCCAGGTCGGACAGTGATGCGCCGCTGAACAGGACGAGTTCGTTCGAGGCGGCGCGATGGCGCGGCGGCACCCGGGCCGGAGTGCCCGAGGGCACGTACTCCTCCAGCGTGACGTGGAAGTTGCTGCCCCCGAAGCCGAAGCTCGACACCGACGCCCGGCGCGGATGACCGGCGGGCCGCACCCACGGCCGGGTCTCGGTGTTGACGTAGAACGGGCCGTCCGGGTCGGCGGCCGCCGCGAGCGGCCGGGCGACCTTGATGGTCGGCGGCAGCACCTTGTGGTGCAGGGCCATGACCGCCTTGAGCAGCCCCGCCGCGCCCGCCGCGCACTTCGTGTGCCCGATCTGCGACTTGACCGACCCGATCGCGCACCACTGTCCGTCCGCACGTGGCGCCTCCGTACGCGGCCCGTCTGCAGGCGGCTCGTCCGTACGCGGCCACTCCGTGTGCTGCCCCTCCGAAAGCGGCCCTTCCTCCCGCGCCGACGCCCCGAACACCTCGCGCAGTGCGATCAGTTCGGCGGTGTCCCCGGCCTTGGTGCCGGTCCCGTGGGCCTCGACCAGCTCCACGGTCCGCGGACCGTAGCCCGCCTGCTCGTACGCGCGCCGCAGAGCCCGTGCCTGACCGTCGGGAAGCGGTGCGTAGATCGCCGTACTCCGGCCGTCGGACGAGGTGCCGATGCCGCGGATCACCGCGTGGATCCGGTCGCCGTCCCGCTCCGCGTCGGACAGCCGCTTCAGTGCGTACATCACGACCGCCTCGCCCAGCATGGTGCCGTCCGCCGCGTCCGAGAACGGACGGCAGTCACCGGTGCGGGAGAGCGCGGGCGTCTTGGAGAAGCACAGGAACATGCCGATGTCGTTGCCGGTGTCCACGCCTCCGCTGATCACCAGGTCGGCCCGTCCGAGCGCCAGTTCACCGACCGCCGTGGACAGGGCCGCCAGGGAGCTGGCGCAGGCGGCGTCGGTGGTGTGGTTGATGCCGTGCAGGTCGAACCGGTTGGCGATCCGTCCCGCGACGACATTGCCGAGCAGGCCCGGGAAGGTCGACTCCTGCCACGGACTGAAGTGCGCCGAGATGCGGTCGCACACGGCCCGCGCCTCGGCCTCGGCGAGACCGCTCTCCCGCAACCCCTCCAGCCACAGCGGGCGTTGGGTGCGCCCGTACATGTGCGCGAGCAGTTCCAGGGCGGCAGCTCCGAGGACGACGCCGATCCGGTCCCGGTCCATGTGCGACAGACCGCCGGCGTCGGTCAGCACCTGGTCGGCGACCATCAGGGCGAGCAGTTGGGAGGTGTCCGTCGCCGGGAGAGTGGCCGGCGGCACACCGTACGCCAGCGGGTCGAAGTCGACCTCCGGCAGAAAGGCGCCGCGGCGGGCGTACGTCTTGTCGGGGGCGGCCGGGTCGGGGTCGTAGTGGTCCGCGACCAGCCAGCGGGAGGCGGGCACTTCGGTGATCAGGTCCTCGCCGCCGGTCACGATCCGCCAGTAACCGGCCGCGTCCGTCGCTCCCGGCACCAGGGCGCCGACACCGACCACGGCGACGGGCACCTGCCCGGAGGCGGAAGCGGACACGGCGTCTCCTCGGGGCTGGACGGCTGCTGCTGACGCCTTCGGGGCACGGTGGCCGCTCATGCCAGCCCGCACGGGGTGTAGGCGAACGCCTCGGACGGCAACGGGACTCCATAGGTGCGCAGTTGATGGGCGCGGGTGAGCACCGCGGCCCCTTCGAGCAGGTTGAGCGCGATCTGGACCACGGACCGGTTCGCCGGTTCGGCCAGGAACGTGCCCTCGACCCAGCGGTTGAACGCGCCCATCGCCGGACCGCACCAGATCTGGTAGTCGGCACGCCGCGCCGACTCGCCGCTGATCGCCCACCGGCTGGAACTGCCCAGGTACCAGCGGAAGACCAGCGCCATACGGTGCTTGGGGTCGGTCTCGGCACGCGTGATCTCCGAGGGGTCGCGCCGTTCCCAGAACGTGCGCGTGCGCTGCCAGACCTCGTCGAACGAGGCACGCAGCACGTCCCGTTCGATCGCGACGCGCACCGCGGGCGGGATCTCCTCCAGCGAGCCGTGCGCCCGGTACGCGGCGTGGAGCCTGGCGGCCCGCTGGGCGAACATCGTTCCCCGGGACAGTACTTGCAGCGTGACTCCCAGTTCGAACATGTCCGCCGCCGGTGCCATCGCCACGTCGGCGACGTCCGCCTCGCAGAGCATCGCCTTGGCCTCGTCGGACAGGCCCGCCTCGACGGCGGTCTGGTTCACCGATCCGACGACCACGTAGGTCGCGCCGAGGGCGAAGGCGGCGGCCACCGCGGCCGGCGTGCCCAGTCCGCCGGCCGCGCCGATCCTGACCGGCCGGGGGTAGCCGAACCGCCGGCAGAGCGCGTCGCGCAGCAGGACGATCCTCGGCAGCAGGGCGGACAACGGCCGGTTGTCGGTGTGACCTCCGCTGTCGGCCTCCACGGTGATGTCCTCGGCCACCGGCACCAGGGCCGCCAGGGCGGCCTCCTGCGGGGTCAGCTTCCCCCGGGCGACGAGCGGGTCGAGGAGCGCGGCCGGGGCGGGGGAGAGGAACCGCTCGGCCACCTCGGGCCGGGAGACCTTGGCGAGCATCCGCGTACCCCGGACGATCCCGCCGTCGGCGCCCCGGCGCAGACCACGGGCCGAGCACAGCACCACGGCCGGAGTCAGCTCCATGAACGCCGACGCCGAGATCCGGGGCACACCGCAGCGCAGCAGCAGCTCGGCGACGCGGAACTCCAGTGCGGGCTCGGCCGGTGAGTGGATGAGGTTCACGCCCCAGTTCGGACGGGACCGCAGTTCCCGCGCCAGCACGTGCACGGACCGCTCCACCTCGGCGTATGCCAGACCGCCGGCGCCGAAGAAGCCGAGCATCTCCGCCCGGGCCATCGCGGACACCATCCGCGTGCTCGCGATGCCGTTCGCCATCTCGCCCGCCACATAGGGGAAACGGACGCCGTGCGCCTCGCAGAAGGTGCGCCCGCCGAGCCACTCGGGGTACAGCGGCGGCAGCGTGCCGAGCACCGGGCCGTCGGGTACGGGGCCGGTCGCGAGCCCCAGCTCGCGGCCGCTCGGCCCGCTGACGACGTGGACGGGTTCCCGGATCCTTCGGGCACGGGCGGCGATCTCCTCCAGGGAGAAGGCCGGAGGGGACGCGGCGGGGGCGTCAGGAGGGGAGAGGACGGGCACTGAGGGGCTCCAGCGGAAGAGGAGGGCGAGGTGCGCGGGTCAGGCGTACCGGGCGGACGGGAAGGCGGCCTTGGGCGTGGGCGACGGCCCGGCGGGGACCGGGTCCCTCGGGACCAGCCCGCGCAGCAGGTAGTCGAGGTCCACCGGGCGGGAGGCCGCCGACGGACCGAACAGGGCCCGGACCCTGGTGTCGTCGAAGCGCCGCCGGTGGGCCAGGTAGGCCGCGAGACCCGGGTAGAAGTCCACCAGCGCCTCCAGCGCCGACAGATCGTCCGCCTTGGTGGCGACCAGGTCGATGGACAACCCGACCAGCCGCTCCAGCAGCGTCACGATCGTCGATACCGGCACGTCGCGGTCATGGACGACGTGGTACGTGTCGACTCCGCCCGAGGGTGTCCGGCCCGCCAGCCGCACCATGACCTCGGCCGCGTGTTCCACCTGTGTCAGGTTCAGCCGGCCGTGCGGATGCCCCACCAACCGGAGGCGGGGACGGCCGTCCCGGAGGCCGGCGCCGTGCGGGCCGTCGGGCCCGGCATCGTCGCTTGCGGGGCTCCCGAAACCGGCGGTGCGTCGCGCGTCGCGCAGGATCCGCTCGATGACCTGAAGCGGATGCGAGGGCAGTTCCGGATGCGGCGGCAGATCCGTCACCAGGATGCTGGGCCGCAGCACCACGACAGGACGGCGGTGCTGCCGCGACCACGCGTGGATCAGCGTCTCCGCCTCGTACTTGGAGCGCTCGTAGGCGTTCTCGAAGCCGTACGCGTCGTCCAGCTCGTCCTCGTACGCCACCCCCTCGCACCGGCGCCCCGCCACGAAGGCCGTACTCACGTGGTGGACCACGGGACTGTGGCGTCCGGCGGCGGCCAACTCCAGTACGTGCCGGGTCCCTTCGACATTGGTCCGGCGCAGCTCGGGAAGGTCACCCTCCAGGTTGATGCTGCCCGCGCTGTGCCAGATCGCACCGAGCCCGTCGGCCAGCTCCTGGAACGCGGGCCCGGACAGCCCCAGCCCTGGCCGCTCCAACTCGGTCTCCACCACCCGCAGTCGGCCGGGGAGCCCGGCGACGAACGGCTCGGGCGCGCCGGTCAGTTCGAAGAACCGGCTGATGCGGTGCACCGCGTCGCCCGACCCCGCGCGGGCCAGGACCGTCACCGACCGGTGAGTGCCGAGCAGACGGCGCAGGAGACGCAGTCCGAGGAATCCGGTGGCCCCGGTGAGGGCGACGTGCATGACCTTGGCTCCAAGGGCTCCGAAGGGGACAGGACCACGAGCGCGCGCCAGGGCGGTGAAGGCCGGGCAGCTGCGGCGGCCGGGAGGCGGGACGCAGTCGACCGCCCACGGCGCGCATGGGCACCGGCGGGCGTGGCCTGATGATCGTGGGGCAAGACACACAGTGTCAGACGACCGACGGCGACGGAGCGTCCGATCCCACCGGCTCACCTGAACGGATGACCTACGCCATGGTCCGTGCGTATCCAGGACATTCCTTCGAAACGCCGGACGCGATGGCGGCAGGCCCGGTGGTACGGACGCGGCGAGGCGGCCGGTACCGAGCGGGCGGCTGGAAGGCCTGTCCTCCTTTCGGATGATCTCGTCGGCGGTGGCGCAGAGATGACGGCGGGCCGCCCCGGGCGCTTCCACCTCGCCGTCTGCGGGCGGTGCGGCGCGGCCGGCCCGGCGTGAGGCGGGGGAGCCTGCGGTCCCGGACGCTCGCGGCCACGTACAGCCGCCCACCACGTATGGATATAAACCGTGTTGATCCAGGCCGAGGTGACGCGTCCCGCGGTCGGTCGGGATGGCCGACCGCCCGGCCTCGCCCCGCCTGCCCGTCCCCCGGCACGAATGGAAGTTCCCCGATGCCCGCGTCCGTCCCGTCAGCTCCGTCCGATCCGTCGCCCGGTCTCCCCACCCACACGATCGACCGCGTGTTCCTCAGCATGGAACGCCGCCACCCCGACACCCGCTGGGACGCGGGCGGCGTCGCCTATCTGAGTGGCCCGCCCCCGAGCCTGGCGGACCTCCGCGCGTACGTGGGCTTCCGCCTGGGCCGGCTTCCCCTGCTCACGAGCCGGACCGAGGGCGGCGGTTCACGGCGCCCCCGGTGGCTGCCTGACGCGGACTTCAGCATCGAACGCCATGTCCACGAGGTGGTCGCCGAAGGCCCCGAGGGCTGGGACACCGCCCTGCACACCGCGCTCAACGCGTCGTTCGCGCCCGGCACTTACTGGGGGCTCTGGCTGGTCCACGGCCACGCGCCCGACGAGTACGCCCTGTGCTACCGCTTCCGCCACGCCTGCCAGGACGGCTCGGCCGCCGCGATGACGTTCCGGGCCATGCTGGGCGAGGGGGAGGCCTCGGCGCGCCCGGTGCCGGGGAGGGGCCGCCCGGCCGGTCTGCCCCGGCGGGTGGGCACGGCCGTCGGGTTGGCGGCGAAGTTCTTGGCCGGGTCGCTCACCGTCCCCGGCCGCCGTCCTGCCATCCCCTTCGTCCCCACCGGGGAGCGGCGCCTGTGGCGGGGCCGGGTGTCGGCGGACGCCCTCCGCCGGATCGGCGCGGCACGCGGTGGGTCGGCGCACGACGCCCATCTGGCGGCGCTCGCCGGGGCGTTGTCGGCCTGGTCCGCCAAGTCCGGTGTGCGGCTTCCCCGGGTGACGGTGCTGCTGCCGGTCGACGCGCGCCGCCCGGAGGAGGAACAGATGTGGGGCAACCGCTGTTTCGCCCTGCCGCTGGAGCTGCCCGTGCGGACCGCCCCGGAACGCGGCACCCTGTCCCAGGACGGCGGCTCGTCCCTGTGGCGGCTGGAGTACGTCATGGCGACGACCCGGAAACTGCGGGGCGAGGCATGGCGGCAGGGGATTCAGGACCTCGTCCGTCACATGCGCGACCGCCCGACCGAGTGGTACCTGCGCAGGATGCTCTCCCCGGGCGTCACCCAGGTCATGGCCACGTCCATGCCGGTCGCCGACAAGGGCAGCCTGGGGACCACCCAGGTGACGGGCGTCGCTCTGCTCCCCCTGCTGGTGCCCGGACACCTCTTCGGGGTGGGCCTGTCGTTCTTCGGCAGCTCGGCAGAGGTGTCCTTCGTGTCCGACGGCGCCCTGCCGTACGGGGAGTTGCTCCCGGAACTGTGGGAGCAGGCCGTGGGTGAGCTGGAAGGGGCCGCGGCGCCCGAGTGAACGAACCGGCACCGGGGCCGCGTCCAAGGTTCGGCTGCGGCTCCCGGTGCCGACTCTGCTCCTCAGGGGGTCACTTCGGGATTCGGAGTGTCAGACGGCGTCGGCCGCCCGGGTGGTGCTGCTGACGCCGGGCAGGCTCGGCGCGGCGCCCCGTGCGCGACGCCTGCCCGCTCGGCGCTCCCGGCGCAGGGCCCTTCGGTAGGAGCGGAAGTCGATCTCGATCCCGTGGCGGTAGGTGGACACGTACGTCGTGCGATGGCGGCGCCATTCGCGCGCGATCGCCCGGGTCATGTCCGCCGGTGACGGCAGCGCGACCGCGCCCTCGATCAGTTCGGCGATCCATTCCGCCTGCGGTTCGAGCAGCGGGAAGGCCGCGCCGGAGGGCTGTGCGAGCCCCATGAAGTAGAGCCCTGGGATACGGGGCGCGGCGGTGCGCAGATAGAGCTCGGTGCGGCCGTCCGGGGCGGCGAACAGGGAGGGCTCCAGGAAGGGGAACGAGATGGTGTAGCCCGTCGCGTACACCACCGCGTCCACCGGTTCACGGCTGCCGTCCGTGAAGGCCGCCGTGTCCCGGCCGAAGGAGCGGACACCGGGCTTCGGCGTGACCGCGCCCCGGGCCAGTTGGACGAGGAGTTCGTCGGAGGTGGAGGGGTGGCGGGCGAGCGGCCGGCGGTCCGGTGCGGGAAGCCCGTACTGGGCCGGGGCGCCGCGGGTCAGCCGCAGGAGGAGCCGCAACCCCGGGTCCTTGAGGAACCGCGGGAGACCGGACAGCGGGCTCCACACCAGGTGGTCCGCCGGACGGCCGAGCAGCATCTTGGGGAACACGTGCGCCGCGTCGCGCGCGGAGAGGAAGGTCCGCGCCGCCGTGCGCGAGATCTCCGCCGCGATCTCGCACGCGGAGTTGCCCATGCCGATGACCAGCACCCGCAGACCGGCGTACGGGGCGGGGGTGCGGTAGTCGTGCGAGTGGATCGCGGTCCCCTGGAACTCCTCGGCACCGGGCAGGGCGGGGGCCGGGAGGCGCGGGTCCCAGTGATGGCCGTTGGCCACCACCACCTCGCTGTAGCGCCGTGTCTCCTCGCCCGTGTCGCCGCGGTGCCGGCACACCACTTCCCAGCCGTCGTCGTCCAGCGGCCGCACCGAAGTGACCTTCGTGCCGCACACGATGTGGCGGTGCAGGCCGAACGACGTGGCGTAGGCCTCCAGATAGGCCAGGACCTTGCTGTGGTGCGGAAAGACCGGGTAGCTCTCCGGCATGGCCAGGGAGGAGAACGACATGCTCTCCTTCGAGATGTTCGCGTGCAGCGACGCGTACACCCCCGACATGCCGTTGTCGTTGCCGTACCGCCACAGTCCGCCGATGCCCGACCCGGCCTCGAAGCAGTCGAACGGAACGCCCCGCGAGGCGAAGACCTTGCACGCGGCCAGGCCCGACGGGCCGGCGCCGATCACACACGTTCTCCGCATGACTGACCGACCTTTCTGGACCGGGGCGGAACCCGGGCGGGCGGACCTGCCGGCACCCCGGTCCGGGCGACGCTAGCCGCTCCGGTGGCCCCGAACCCGCTTTCCGCCGGCGGAACCGCCGCACGCGTGACGCGGCGGGCGCCGGATTGACGCCGCGGAGCGGAGCCGTGACCACGCCGTTTCCCTTGCCGTGGCGGCTCGTTGGGCACGGGCGGCCCGGTTCCGCCGCCGCTTCGGAACGAGCCGGAAGCCCGCGGACCGGTACCGCGGACCACCGGAAGACCTGGCACGACGGAGCAGCGCGATGGACGTCACAGATGTGCACCACTCCTACCGGCACCACTCGGTTCTACGGGGCGTCGACCTCCGGCTGCGGCCCGGAGTGCTCGCCGGGATCGTCGGGGAGAACGGCGCGGGCAAGACGACGCTGCTGAAGATCCTCTCCGGTGAACTCAGGCCGGACCGGGGCTCGGTGCGCCACCGCGGCAGGTTCGGCTACTGCCCGCAGTCCGTGGTCCTGGACGACTCCTTCACCGTTCGTCAGCACCTCGACTTCTTCCGGCACGCCTTCGGACTCGCGGACCTGCGGCGGGCCGGGGAAGTGATGGAGACCCTGGACTTCGCCGAGTACCTCGACCAGCGTGCGGGCCTGCTCAGCGGGGGCTCACGGCAGAAGCTGAACCTGACCCTCGCGCTCATGCACGACCCCGAGGTGCTGCTGCTGGACGAGCCCTACCAGGGCTTCGACTGGGAGACGTATCTGCGCTTCTGGGAGTTGGCGACCGGGCTGCGCGACGCCGGACGCTCCGTGCTGGTCGTCTCCCACCTGGCGTACGACATCGACCGGCTGGACCAGTTGTGGCGCCTGCAGGACGGGCGCCTGCACCGCCAGGACCGGTGCGCGGAGGCGGCGGCATGAGGCGGCACTGGGCCCTGTTCACCACGGCCTCCCGGTACGCGCTCATCGGGCACGCCCGCAACCGGTTCGCGATGCTGCTGGTGGTGCTCTACATCCCCGTGTGGATCGCCCTGGCCTACGTGACCATTCCCGACCGGCCGGCGCCGTTCCGGCTGCGCGCCACGGGCGAGGTGCTGACCCCGCCGGGCAACCATCTCACCCAGATCACGGGCGCGTTGAACGCGGTCACCCTGATCGCCGGGTTCATGATGTTCGCCGCCACCTTCACGGGCGGTGCCTTCGACCGGCGTCTGGCCATGGCGGGCTACCCGCGCCACCACCTGGTCCTCGCCAAGCTCTCCGCGCTCACCCTGGTCTGCGCCGCCGTCGCCGCGTACGCCACGGCCGCCGCCGGCTTCGCCTGGTCGCCGCGGCAGCCCCTCATGCTCGCCGCCGCGCTGTTCTGCGCCGCCCTGACCTACGGCGCGCTCGGAGTGGTCTTCGGCTCCGTGCTGCGCCGCGAGGTGGAGGGCATGTTCGCCATCC
This sequence comes from Streptomyces sp. NPDC088817, assembly GCF_044750345.1. Lineage (NCBI taxonomy): Bacteria > Bacillati > Actinomycetota > Actinomycetes > Kitasatosporales > Streptomycetaceae > Streptomyces > Streptomyces sp. NPDC088817. The sequence continues at coordinate 110,220 of NZ_JBIVJN010000017.1, read as the reverse complement.
TGATGATCAGCATCATCGACGTCGCCCTGCAGAACCCCCTCTCAAGCTCCGGCTCGGACAGCGCCGTTGTGCGCTTCCTGCCGTCGTACGGGGCCGTGCAGGCCAGCATGTCCGCGGCGTTCTCCACCGCGCCGGTGGCGCAGGGCCTCGCGATCCAGCTCCTCTGGCTGACCGGGGCGGCACTCGCCGGGTTCATGGTCTTCCGCCGCCGTACCCGCGACGCGCTCCCACCGGAACGGACCGCCGTGACCCCGGCGGCCAATGATCGTTCTGTAAACGGGCATTGAAACGCCCTCGAACCATTACATTCCCCACGCAAGGAGCACACCCCCATGACCCTGTCGCGTACCGTCCAGCGCACGGTCCTCACCGCGGCCCTCCTGTCCGCCTCCACCCTGGCCTTCCCCGCCTCCGCACAGGCGGCCCCGCTGCCGCCCGCGTGCCAGGAGGCGCTGCTCACCACCCTGGACAAGTTCCCCGTCACGGACTTCACGGTCCCGGACAAGGTCCAGAACGCCATGCTGGTCGAGGTCATGAACCTGAGTGACGCCGACCAGAAGGCCATCACCCAGGAGGCGTGCGCGGCCTGGAACAACTGGGCCACCAGCAACGGCCAGGCCGTGGCCACGGACCTGGACACCCGCTACCGCAACGCCGCCGGACCCGCGTGCAACAAGTTCGCCACCTCCGCCATCGGGACGATCAAGAAGTACGCCCCGAACATCCCCGCCCAGACCCGGGAGTTGGAGACGACGGCCAAGAAGGTCTGGCAGAACGCCATGCAGAAGCTCTCGGTGGAAGCCACCAACGCCGACTGCCGCAAGGCCTACAACGGAGTCAAGGCCGGCTGGTAGCAACCCCACCACACGACGCTTCCGTCCGTCGCCCACCCCCGACACCCTCAACCGCAACCACGGCGCCGGGTCAGGGCAAGCGACCGAGCCCACACACGTGGCCGACGGCACGGAAGCGTCTGCGCTTCGGCCGCGCCGGCGGTTGCTCATGACGGAGGCTTCTCTCACCGGTCAGCCGCACCGTCACCGACGGCGCTGTCACCGTGGTGGTTCTGTGGCTCCGTCGTCCGACCGCCGGCGCGCACCTGCGTGGTGACCCCTGCCTCGGTCGGCAGGCGGGTGGTGCGGGTGGCCAGGTAGAGCGCTGAGGCGGCCATCAGGACCGCCATCGTGGCGAGCATGACGCGATAGTCCACCAGCGCGATCAAAGCGGCACCAGCGGCGATGGCCGTGGTCTGCGGTACTCCGATCAGGACGCTCAACGCGGCATCGGTGCGCCCCATCAGGGAGGCGGGCGTGCGCCGTTGGAAGAGGGTCATGACGCCCGCAATGATCAGAGGCAGGCTCGCGCCGATCAGCAGCGTGCCCGGTGCGACCGCGAGCAGAGACGGGGCGGCGCTCAGGGAGAAGCCCGCGGCGGCGCAGGCCAGGCCGAGCATCACAGTGCGCCCTTCGCCCGCACGCCGCATGAGCACCGCGGCGCCCACCCCGGCCGCTATGGCACCGGCACCCTCCAAGGAGCTGAGGACACCGAGGAAGGTCGGCGGGCGGTGCAGACCCGCGTCGACGACGGCGAAGAGCACCGACTCGGAGAAACCGAAGGCAACGACGGCGAGCACCACGGCGACGGTCAACTGACGCAAGTCGGCGGTCCGTGCGATGTAACGGAAACCGGCGGCGATATTGGCGCCGGCCTCCTCCTGTTGCGCCGACTGCGGCCGATCCTCCCGCTGTCGGATCAGCGCGATGAGCAGCGCCGCGAGAGCGAAGGTCGCCGCGTCGCCCACCACCAGCGGACCCAGGCCGAACGCGGACAGTGCGCCCGCCCCCAGGAGAGGCGCGATCAGGCGCAGGCCCTGCAGCAGGGTCTGCAGGAGACCGTTCGCATCGCCCAAGTGCTCCGGTGAGATCAATGACTGGGTGAGCGCGGTCATGGCCGAGCTGGTGGCGCCGCTGGCCAGCCCGTACAGAGCCATGACGACATAACAGATCCAGACGCCATGGCGGTCGTGCACCAGCAGCAGCGGCAGGACCAGCACCGTGGAGGCCAGGTTCAGGACGATCAGCAGCGGCCGACGACGTACTCGGTCGACCAGGGCGCCGCCCAGGGGCGCGCCCAGAGTGCCGAGGATGAAGGCGAAGAAGACCAGCCCGGCGGCGGAGTTGCTGCCGGTGAGTTCCTTGACCCGGATACCGAGGGCGATCCACAGGGCATTGCTCCCGGCCATGTCGATCAGCCTGGCGAGGACGAGCAGGCGGATGTCGCGGCGAGCAAGGAGGGCACGCACGGTCAGTCCTCCGAGGTGTGCAACGCGTCGGCGGGGAAAGTGAACTGGATCAGCTCCATGGCAACAGCGCCCTCGGGCCGCAGCGACGGATCCTCGAGGCGTTCGCGATAGCGGAAGAGCATGGCGGTCAGCTCCTCCTTGAAGGTCTCGGCTTCCTCGGGGGTCAGGTAGAAGACCGACTCGGCGGCACTGGTGATCTTGTTCCAGTGCTCGGGGAACGCATAGCGCATCGTGCCGATCCTCCGGATCCGTTCCAGCCAGGAGTCCCACAGCACGGCGCTGAGCGCTGCCGCGGCGGTCGCCCCCGCCGGGTCGGACTCGTCGAGCGTGAAGCCGATGTGGGCACGCCGCCACGGACGGCTGCGCCCCGTGCCGCCCCCCGCTTCCTCGACGAAGCCGTACTTCGCCAACGTGCGCAGATGGAAGGCGCAGTTCGTCGGGGACTCTCCCACCATCTCGGCGGCTTCGGTCGCGGTCAGGGGCTCGCGTCGACCCAGAGCTTCGAGCAGGGCAAGGCGGGTGGGGTGCGCGATGGCCCGCATGGCCTTCGGGTCGGTGAGCTTGCGGTGCTCACGCGGAGCGGCGTCGCCTGATTCGAAAGACATGTTTCGAGACCCTACTCTCGAAACATGTCTTTCGAAAGAGGCTGTGCCGTGCCGGATGCCGTGCAACGCCGTGTCAGGGGGCGTGTCAGCGCCGTGACAGGCCGGTGACTGGGGCGGCGGGCACCGTGAGGGCATGAATAGTGCGGCGATCGCAGTTTCAGGGCTGCGGAAGACATACGGCGACAAGGTCGTGCTCGACGGCATCGACTTCGAGGTGGCTGGGGGATCGGTGTTCTCCCTGCTCGGCCCGAACGGAGCCGGCAAGACGACGACGGTGAACGTCCTCACGACGTTGATGCGGGCCGACGCGGGGACCGTGCGGGTCGCCGGGCACGACGTGGTGACCGCGACCAAGCAGGTGCGCGCGGTCATCGGTGTGACCGGTCAGTTCGCCGCGGTGGACGAACTGCTGTCGGGCCGGGAGAACCTTCAGCTCATGGCGGACCTGAGGCGCGTGCGCTCGAGCGACCGTGTGGTCGCGGGACTGCTGGAGCGGTTCGACCTGGGGGAGTCGGCGGACACGTTGGCGTCGGCCTACTCCGGAGGTATGTGCCGGAAGCTGGACCTGGCGATGACGCTGGTCGGCAACCCGCGGATCATCTTCCTGGACGAGCCGACGACGGGTCTCGACCCGCGCAGCCGGCGCACGATGTGGGGGATCGTCCGCGAGCTGGTGACCGACGGCACCACCATCTTCCTCACCACCCAGTACCTGGAGGAAGCCGACCAGCTCGCCGACCGGATCGCAGTCCTGGACCAGGGCCACCTGGTCGCCCAGGGCACTCCCGAGGAACTCAAGCGGCAGGCCCCCGGCAGCCACGTCCGGCTCCGCTTCACCGACCTCCACGAACTCGACGCGGCGGCACGGGTCCTGACCGGCTCCACCCGGGACGACCAGGAACTGACCCTGCGCGTTCCCAGCGACGGCGGTTCGAAGTCGCTGCGGACCCTGCTGGACAGACTCGACGAACACACGCTCAACGCCGCGGAGTTCTCCGTGCACACGCCGGACCTCGACGACGTCTTCCTCGCCCTGACCGGCCGCACGAGCACCAACACGGTTACCCACACGAGTACGAGCACGGAGGCGATCGCGAAATGAGCACTGTCCCCACGGCGTTCGGCGACGCGGCCATCATGCTGCGCCGCAACTTCAAGCACACCGCCCGCAATCCGATCACGGTGTTCCAGGCAGTCCTGTTTCCCATCGTGATGATGCTCATGTTCGTCTACGTCTTCGGCGGCGCCTTCAAAGTGGAAGGGAAATACGTCGACTACGCGGTGCCCGGCCTGATCGTGATGGCCATCACCTACGGGCTGGGGCCGACCGCGGCAGCCGTGAACGGCGACATGACGAAGGGCATCATCAACCGGTTCAAGGCCATGGACGTCTCCCACGGCGCCGTCCTGGCCGGACATGTCGTCTCCACGACAGTGCGCAGCCTGATCGCCGACACGGCCATCATCGGTGTCGGCTTCGCGATGGGATTCCGCCCGCACGCGAGCTTCCTCCAGTGGCTGGCCGCGATCGGCATCATGGTGCTGCTCGCCTTCGCGACGAGCTGGCTGACGGTCGCCATGGGCCTGGGCGCGAAGACCGCGGAGTCGGCGGGTCTGGCCACCGTTCCCCTGATCATGCTGCCGTTCCTCAGCAGCGCGTTCGTGCCCGCCGACACGATGGGCACCGGCGTACGGCAGTTCGCGGAGTACCAGCCCTTCACCCCGATCATCGAGACGCTGCGCGGACTGCTCACGGGCAACCCGTCGAGCAGCGACGCGATCGCGGCCCTCGCCTGGTGCGTCGGGCTCGCCGTCCTCGGATACGTGTGGGCGGTCTCCGCGTTCAGGAAGCGAGCGTGACCTCGACCAGCTGAGACCAGCCGGTCCGCGACCCCTCCCGGGCCGCCTCGGCGAACCTCTCGTCGCCGAGGCGGCTCCGCGCGGCCTGCTCGATCCGGACCACGTCCGGGTGGGAGCGGTCCGGCAGCCCGCGTACGCCCGCGCTAGCCGCGAGCAGCCGCACCGCCTGCTCGTGCTCGTCGCGGCGCAGAGCCAGGTCCGCGACCCCGACGAGCACCCCCGCGACCAGCGGTGCGTGCCCCGACTCGGACGCCGCCTCGCAGGCCGCCGCACGGTGCGCCCGCGCCTCGCGGAGATCGTCGGCGAGGTAGCCGAGCAGGTCGTGCCGCACCGCGCGGATGTGCGCCTGCTCGGCCTCGGCGCCCAGTATCGCCGTCGCGACACCGAGTTGCCTGCGCGTCTCCTCCGCATCGCCGCCCCACCGGGCGAGTTCCGCCTTCGCGAGGGCCAACTCAGCCAGCGAGTCCGGCCAGGTGACCCGCTCCGCGCACCGCTGCGCCTCGGCGATCGTGGCCGCGCAGGCGTCCTCGTCGCCCAGCAGCCAGTACAACTGCGCCTGCCGCGACCGCATGCGGATGACGTCCTCGGTGGCACCGACCTCGGTGACGACGGCGGCCGCCTGCTCGTAGTACGCGCACGCGGCGGCGAACTCACCGCGCGCGGCGATCCGGTCGGCCAGTTCCGTCAGCGCGAACGAGATCCCGAACCGCTCACCGAGCGCCCGGAACTCGGCGAGCGCCGTCTCCAGGTACGCGTCCGCCTCGTGCCCGCCCCGCCCGAGCACGATCCGCATCTTGCCCAGATGCAGCCGGGCCAGCGCGCGCACCCAGGGGTCCTCGTCGCCGAGCAGCGGTTCGAACGCGGACAGGACCGCGTCCGGTGCGCGCACCATCCGTTCCAGCACCGCGACGAACCCGAGTGTCGGATGGCTGCCCGTACTGCGCAGGCTGGACCGGTACGCCTTGTGGATCCACTCCGCCGCCTGGCGCGCGTCGCCCCGCCCGGAGCTCATGAAGTGCACGACAAGTCCGTACACCATGGCCCGTACGTCGTCGGTCACCTCGCCCGGCGTCCTGGTGGCCGCGATGATCAGCTCCAGGCCCTCGGCCTTGTGCCCGCTGAGCCACCAGTACCAGCCGGCGCCCGCGGCCAGCCGCATCGCCGCCTGTGCCTCGCCCGCGGCGAGCGCGCCGCGCATGGCGGAACCGATGTTGTCGTGCTCGGCCCCGAGCCTGGCGAGCCACTCCAGTTGCTCGGCGCGGCGCAGGTGCGGCTCCGCGGTCTCGGCGAGTTCGGTGAAGCAGGCGAGATGCGCCTGGCGCGCCCGGTCCGTTTCACCCGTGTCCGCGAGCCGTTGCCCGGCGTACTCCTTGATCGTGCCGAGCATGCGGTAGCGCGGCGCGCCGTCGTCCTCGGTGATGACCAGCAGCGACTTCTCGGTCAGCGCCGTGAGCAGATCGAGCACCTGGTGCCGCTCGACCGCGTCGCCCGCGCAGACCTGTTCGGCGGCTTCGAGACTCGCTCCGCCGGAGAACACCGAGAGCCTGCGCAGGACCATCCGCTCGGCCTCGGTGAGCAGTTCCCAGCTCCAGTCGACCACCGCGCGCAGTGTCTTGTGCCGTGGCAACGCGGTACGGCTGCCGCTGGTCAGCAGGCGGAACCGGTCGTCGAGCCGGTTGGCGAGCTGCTCGATGGACATGGTGCGCAGCCGGGCCGCGGCCAGCTCGATCGCCAGCGGCATCCCGTCCAGGGCCCGGCAGACGCGTACCGTCGTCGCCAACGAGTCGTCCGCCGGATCGCGGCGCACCGCCCCGGCCCGGTCCCGCAGCAGCCGGACGGCGGGTGAGGACTCGATCTCGTCCGGGCCCGCGTCCGCGCGCGGCAGGGCCAGCGGCTCGACCAGCCACAGTGCCTCCCCGGTGATGCCGAGTGGTTCCCGGCTCGTCGCCAGGATCCGCAGCCGCCGGCACTCTCCGAGGACCCGGTGGGCGAAGACCGCCGCCGACTCGATCACGTGCTCGCAGTTGTCCAGGATCAGCAGCGCCTCGCGTTCGCGGACCGCGGCGATGAGCCGGTCCGTCAGCTCCGTGTCCGGGGCCTCGCCGAGCAGGGCGTCGCGCAGGCCCAGCCCGGCGAGCGCCGACTGCGCCACGTCGCCGTCCGCGCCGATGGCCGCGAGCTCCACCAGCCAGGTCCCGTCCGGCAGTTCACCGAGCAGCGTGCGCGCGGTCTCCGTGGCCAGCCGGGTCTTTCCCGAGCCGCCGGGCCCGATCACGGTGGTGAGCCGGTGCCCGGCCATGAGGGCACGGACCGCGGCGACATCGGCGTCCCGGCCGACGAAAGAGGTCAGTTCCGCGCGCAGGTTGGTCTTGCGACTCGTCTCCCGCTGCCCCAACTCGCCCCGCAGCAGTGCGAGATGCAACGCGGACAGCTCCGGGGACGGATCGACGCCGAGCGTGTCGGCGAGGGCCTCCCTCGCGCGCTGGTACACCAGCAGGGCCTCGCTGTCGCGCCCGGCCGCGACGAGGGCTCGCATCAGCGCGGCCACGAGCCGCTCCCGCACCGGGTGCGCGGCCACGAGGTCGGTCAGCTCCGTGACCATCTCCGCGCCGTGTCCGAGGGCGACCTCCGCGTCGATCCGCTCCTCCGTGGCGGTCAGGCGCAGCCCTTCGAGCCGGACGACCGCGGCGTCGAACGCGGCACTGTCGTGCAGACCGATGTCCTGCAGGGCCTCGCCACGCCACAGTTCGAGGGCCTCACGCAGCGGTGGCACGCGCCGGGAGACGTCCTCGGTGCGGGCCTGGCCCGCCACGACGAGGCGTTCGAACCGCACGGCGTCGACGGAATCGGGCTCCACCGGCAACCGGTAGCCGTCCGTCTGCCCCTCGACCACTTGGCCCGGCAGTGCCTTCCGCAGCCGGGACACCAGGCGTTGCAGGGCGTTCGTCGCGTCGGCGGGCGGGTGCTCACCCCAGACCCAGTCGATGAGTGCCGTCCTCGGGACCACGTGACCCGGCCTGAGCGCGAGGGCGACCAGCAGTGCGCGCAACCGCGCGCCCGGTACGTCGACCAGGAGGCCGTCGTCCGTACGAACCTCCAGTGGACCCAGCATCCCGATCTGCACCCGCTGATTTTGCCACGGGCGTTCGGCGGGCATCCCAGGGGCGACAACACCTCCCGAACCGACCTGGACGAGGGGGCGAGGCTAGGCCTTGCGTGCCAGTCCGGCGGCGATGAGACGTTCCCAGGCAGTGAGTTCCCGCTCGCCGCTGTCGCTCCACGGTCCCTCCACCGTGCCGGGACGCCACAGGGGAGCGGGGACGATTCCGGGTTCGAGGATCTCCAGCCCGTCCAGCAGGGATGCGATCTCCTCGTCGGTGCGCCACCGGCCGCGGCCGAAGGTCTGCTGGAGGACCTTCTCGGCCTCCGCCGTCTCCGGGTTGTTGCCGGAACGGAAGTGGCTGACGAAGAAGTAGCTCCCCGAGGGCACCCGGTCCCGCCAGTAGCGGACGATTCCAGCGGGGTCCTCCTCGTCGTTGACGTGGTGGAGGATGGCGCTGAACATCACGGCGACGGGGCGATCGAAGTCGATCAGCTCCAGGGTGTCGGGGTGCGTACGGATGGCCTCCGGGTCGCGTACGTCGACAGGGACGACCCGGGTCCGCTCGTTCTCCTCCAGCAACGCCCGCCCGTGCACCAGCACTTGAGGGTCGGTGTCGACGTACACGACCCGGGACTGCGGAGCGCGGCGCTGGGCGACCTGGTGGACGTTGTCGGCGGTCGGCAGACCACTGCCCAGGTCGATGAACTGCCGTACGCCGGTGGTGGTGACGATTTCCTCGACCGCCCGGGTCAGAGCCGCACGGTTGGCGAAGGCGATGGCCACCGACCCGGGAAGGTCGCGTTTGAACACGTCGCCGATCTGCCGGTCCACGGCGTAGTTGTCCTTGCCGCCGAGCAGGTAGTCGTAGACGCGGGCGATGCTGGGCCTGCTGGAGTCGATGGAGGAGCCGTCAACCGTCATGACGACCATCCTGCCCGCAACTCCGCCTGCCCACCATCACTTTGGGTTACACCCCGTCCGTGGTTCCGCGGGCGGTCACTCTTCAGCGGTCCGCCGCGCGAGCTTGTGAGGAGCCCCTCACCCCGCTTATGGTCTACTTGACGATAAGCGGGGGAAGGGGCTTCCTGAATGACCACGCATACGGACGGCAAGCGCGCCGCCACGGGAGCAATGATCGGGCTCGCCCTCGGGGACGCCCTCGGTTTCCCGGCCGAGTTCGACGACGTCCCCTCGATCCTCGCCAAGTTCGGACCCTGGCGGGGAATGGAACTGCCGAAGCGCGCGATCGTCTCCGACGACACGCAGATGACCCTCGCCCTCGGCCACGCGCTCAGGACCGCCATGGGCCGGGGCCTGCTCACCCCGAAGCGGCTGGAGCGGCCGCTGCGGGAGGAGTTCGTCGACTGGTACCAGTCGCCGCAGAACAACCGGGCCCCGGGCAGGACCTGCCTGACCGCCTGCAGTCTGCTGAAGGCGGAGGGACGGGCCTGGCAGGAGGCGAGCCGGATCGAGTCCAAGGGCTGCGGCGCCAACATGCGCGTGGCCCCCATCGGACTCGCCCCCGGGCTCAGCGACGAACAGCGCTCCGGTGCCGCCCAGTTGCAGTCCGCGCTCACCCATGGTCACCCGACGGCCCTGGCAGCCTCGGACCTCACCGCCCACGCCGTACACCTGCTCGCCCAGGGCACCGGCCCCGCGGAACTCCTCGGCCGGCTGCGGTCGTACGCCGACGGCAACCGCACCCGCTACCACCACACCTGGCTCGGCGACCTGTGGACCCGCTCCCAGGACCCGACCCCCGAGCACTTCATCGCGCGCGGCTGGGAAGAGTGCCTGGAGATCCTCGGGCGGCTCCAGGAGGCCGTGCGCACCGTCTCACCGGAGACCGACCCGTGCCTGGCCACCGGTGCGGGCTGGGTCGCCGAAGAGGCCTTCGCCACCGGCCTGCTGTGCTTTCTGCTCTTCGCCGACGATCCCGTCACCGCCCTGCGCCGAGCCGCCTGCTCCTCCGGCGACTCGGACTCGATCGCCTGCCTCACCGGCGCCTTCGCGGGCGCCTGGCTCGGCGCCGACGCCTGGCCCGCCCAGTGGGCGGACCGCATCGAGTACCGGGCCGAACTGCTCGCCCTCGGAGACCTCTGGGACGCCTAGACAGGGCAGCGGCCGGTCATTGTGCCCAGACCGGTGTCCAGGTCTCGGTTTCGGGGCGGTCGGAGAGCCCGGAGCGGAGGTGGTCGCGGAGCGAGGCGAGCGCCGGGTGCGGGTTGTCGCGGTGCCAGAGCAGGGAGTGGGGGTACACCGGTACCGGATCGCGCACGGCGATCCGGCGCAGGCCATGACCGGCGGGCCACACGAGGCGTGTCTCCTCGCCGACGAAGGTCACCAGGGACCGTGAGTCGGCGATGGTGTCCAGCAGCGGCTCGATGCCGAAGTCGGGGCCGGTGGTCTCGATGGTGAGTCCGAACGCGTCGGCGAGGGCGTCGTAGTAGGCGGCCCACTCGGTTCCGGGGACGATGCCGGGCATCCAGATCCGGTACCCGGCGAGGTCGGCGGGCGTGACCGCGCGGGCGGAGGCAAGTGAGTGGTCCGGCCCGGTGAGCAGCTGGATGGGCTCGTCGAAGACCCGGGCGGCCCCGAAGTCGTCGGGCAGCCGCAGGCCGGGCATGGCGACGGCGCGGAAGGAGGCGTCGATCGTGCCGGACCGGATGGCGTCGATGGCCGCGTCGGCGTCGAAGAGGGTCACGACGTCCAACTCGACCTCGGGAAAAGCGCGATGGAACCCGCGCAGCAAGCCGGCCGGAGCGAGCCGCCGGCCGATCACATCCACGCGCAGCGCGCGGCGGCCGGGACGAACGGAGGCCAGCGCCCGCTCCTCGGCCCGTAGGAGGTCACGGGCGTGAGGCAGGAACGCCTGCCCGTCGATGGTGAGCTTCGCTCCTCGCCCGGTGCGCGTGAACAAACTCACGCCGAGGATTCTCTCCAGCGTGGCGACGCGCTTGGAGACGGCCTGCTGGGTGATCGACAGTTCGGCGGCGGCGTCCTGGAAACGCCCCGCGTCCACCGCGGCCACGAAGGTGCGCACAGCGTCGAGGTCCACACCGACATGCTAGTGGTACAACGAATGGTTGTACGTTCCTCGCCGCTCGGTTGTTTGATCCGGCCGTCCGCCACTCGCTTTGATGCCGATGGTCGGCGGGGTTGTTCGGATGGGCGAGAGGCGTTTCGGGTATGACAGGCAGGCGGTCGCTGGGGCGGCGGTTCGGGTGGTTGTGGGCCTCGTACGCGGTCAGCTCGTACGGCACCGGGCTCGGGTTCGGCGCGTTCCCCCTGATCGCGGTCCTCGTGCTGCACTCCGGTCCGGCCGAGGTGGCGGCGCTGTCCGCGGCGGGGCGGGCCGTGGGGGCGCTGGTGGCGGTGCCGCTCGGCCCGTGGGTGGAGTTCCACCGCAAGCGGCCCGTCATGATCGCGGCGGACCTGGTCCGGTTCGCGGCGCTGATGAGCGTCCCCGCCGCCTTCGCGCTCGGCCGGCTCAGCTTCGCCCAACTGCTCGTCGTGTCCGTCGGCGTCGCCGCCGCCAACATCGCCTTCACCGCGGCCAGTGGCGCGTATCTGAAGGCGCTCCTGCCGCCGGAGGACCTGCTCGTCGCGAACAGCCGGTTCGAGTCCACGACGTGGACCGCGACCATGGTGGGACCACCGCTCGGCGGGGCCGCGATCGGGCTGTTCGGCCCGGTGACGACCGTGACGGCCGATGCGGTCAGCTACCTGCTCTCGGCGCTGGGCATCCGCGGCATCGGAGGGACGGAGCCGCGCCCCGCGCGGACCGGCGCGCCGCGGCTGCGAGCGGGCGATCTGCTCGAAGGCTGGCGCCACATCCTCACCCACCCCGTACTGCGCCCGCTGTTCTTCAACACGCTCGCCGTCAACGGCCTGATCATGGCCTCCGAGCCCCTGCTCGCCGTACTGCTGCTGAACCACCTCGGTTTCGCACCCTGGCAGTACGGCCTGGTGTTCGCGGCCCCATGCATCGGCGGCCTCGTCGGCTCACGCCTGGCCCGCCGACTTGTGGCACGGTCCGGGCAGCACAGGGTGATGCGCACCTTCGGGGTTCTCCGCGCCTGCTGGTCCGTCGGATTGGCGTTCGTCCAACCCGGCCTCCCCGGGATCCTCCTCGTCATCGCCGTCCAACTCGGCCTCATCACCTGCTGCGGCGTGTACAACCCCGTGCTGTCCACCTACCGGCTCGAGCACACCGCCCCCGACCGCGTCGCCCGCACACTGGCCGCGTGGTCGGTCAGCACCAGCACCGCCATCGCGGCCCTGACCGCCGCCTGGGGTCTGCTGGCCGCCGTCACCGGCCCCCGCATCGCGCTGGCCGCCGCCGGAGTGCTCCTCCTGGCGACTCCGCTCCTGCTCCCGAGCCGCGAGAACGCACCCCGCAGCTCAGGCGAACAGACCGCGAGCCTCACCTGACGCCCCGCGGCCCGACCGCCGCCTGTGAACCGACCGGGTGGGTCGGCTCAGGGAGCGAAGGTGATGACGAGCGCGATGCCGGGACGGGCCGCGCGCGGCACGAGACGGGTGAACAGGTCGATCAGGCGGACCAGGAGATGCCGGCGCGCCGGCACGCGCCGGGCGGCCCGGGAGTGTTCGGCGTCCAGGATGCGGGGGGCCGCGCGCCCTTGAGCGCCGGGTCGGCCTGGACGGCGTGACGGACCGCCGGCGGACAGAGCCTGATCGGCCTGGGACTACTCGCCCCTCGCCGCCGACATGGCGTCAACTTCCGCTGCACGTCGGTCAGCAGGTGAACAAGGCGGGGCTCGCCCCCACTTCTGCCGCCGGCAAAGGGCGGGCGACAGTTTCGTTATGTACGCGTGAGACGCGGGTCGGCGGGCGGGTGGCACACTCCTGCCTGCCATGAAGAGATCATTGATGAAGAAGCGCCTCAGACCCCTGCTGCCGGCCGCAGTGTGCCTGACCTTCGCTGTCGCCGCGAGCGCGTGCGGCCCGGCCGACGAGGGGGCGACGTCGGTGAAGTCCAGGGTCGAGTTGCCAACGCCCCCGCAAACTTCACTGAGTTCGCCGGAGAGCTCCCCGGCGTCCGAATCGCCGAGCCCCACCGCGTCCGCGCCCACCCCGGCCCGCACCACGTCCGCGCCGACGCCGACGCCGACACCCGTCAAGAAAACGCCCGCACCGCCCACTCGCGTCGCCTGGCCGCGTACCTCCTTCGCCGGGCTGACGTTCGAGATACCCCCCGGCTGGACCCTGACGAGGTACGGCAGCGAGGCCTGCGTACAGCCCGTCCAACGGGCCGGGCTGCCCACGGTGTTCGGCTGCGCCGGAATCGCCATCAAGTCCGGCTCCATCGTCGGCAACGAACTGCGCCCCTACCAGGCCCGTCAGCCCGGCGGCTGGTACGCGGCCGGCGACGTCCAGCCCTGCCCGGTCCGCCCGACCCTCGCGGACGGTTCCTTCAACGGCATCACCAGCGGCACGTCGTCGCCGCCGACCGAGTCCGGCCTGCGCCCGGTGGGCAGCCACATGGCGGCCTACGACCGCTGGACGGCCGCCTGCACGAGCGGCTACAGCTTCTCACCCCAGGCGTGGCACCTGCCCGTCTCCCGGGTGCTGTTCCTCGACTACACGGGCCACGCGGAGACGGCCCGGGTCCTGGAGTCGGTCCGCTTCCCCGGCTGATCCGTCACCCGGATCACCCTGACCCACCGCGGCCCACGGGGAAAGCCTCGAAGCCCGGACCCATGCTCCGGGGCTTTCCGCCGGCTCTCCTACAAGGCGAGCCGGTAACGAACCTCCGGCACGGATACCCCGTCGTAGTCATCGGCCTGAACAGCATCGTCAGCGGTGTACCCCGCCCGCTCGTAGAAGCGACGTGCTCCAGTGTTGTCGGTGAGGACCCACAGCAGTATCAGGCCGAGGCCGTGCGCCCGAGCCTGAGCGTGCACGGCGTCGAGGAGCGTACGACCGATCCCGGCCCCGACGAGTGAGGGCTGCACGTACAGGGCGTAGAGCTCACCCACAGCCGTACCCGTCCCTTCGTCGCCAGCACGCCCGAGGCACGCCCAACCCACCACCCTTCCACGAGCGTCGACCGCCACCAGGTTGGTCGTGCCGCTGGTGCCCTCCTGCGAGCCCTCGAAGTGCCGACGACGCCGCCGAATGTCCGCCTCGACCGTCATGCCGTCGAGGAAGGACCGCGGCACTATCCCGGCATAGGCGGCCTGCCAGCCGGTCACTCGTATCGCCGATACAGCCGGAACGTCGGCTTCCGTCATGGCTCGTACACTCAACATCCCGGCACCGTACGAGACATGCCCCCACGGCCGCCCTCGAATTACGGCCCTCAGTTCCCGCCGAGCACGAACACGGCGACCATGGAGCGCCTCAGTGCCCGCCCACCGCTACGTCGACCCCGTGCGCGGGTGCGTGAGCCAGTCGCTGTAGTGGGTGGAGGTAATACGGGCGTCGCCCTTGGCGATGATGGCGTCGCCATGGACGGCGGCGAACATGCCGGCAGTGTCATCGGTGACGACTGTGCGGCCGTCGGGGCGGGCGTTCAGAGTGATCCGGCCGAGTTCGTCGAGGGAGAAGACATCGGGCCCGGCGATGTTGATGGTGCTGTTCAGAGGGGGGCCGGTGGCGACGTCGGCGACGGTGTCGGAGACGTCCTGGGCGGCGATCGGCTGGACCAGCGTGCTGGGCAGACGGACGGTGCCGTCCTCGGTGGTCGAGGACAGCACGGCGTCGATGAACTCCATGAACTGGGTGGCCCGCACGATGGAGTAGGGGATCGGCCCGGCCTTGAGGACTTCTTCCTGCAGGGTCTTGGCCCGGTAGTGGACGAATCCGGGCACCTGGTCGGTACCGACGATCGAGAGGATGACGACGTGCCCGACGCCGCCCTTGTGACTGGCGGCCAGGACGTTGTCCATGGAGGTCTGGAAGAACGTCAGTGAAGCCTCGTCGAAGGTCGGGGAGTTCGTCAGGTTGATGACGACGTCCGCGTCGGCCACCGCCTTCTCCAGGCCCCGGCCGGTGATCACGTCCACGCCCGTGGACAGCGAGAGCGGCGCCGCTTCATGTCCCGCCGCGTTGAGCTTCTTCACGACCTGCGAGCCGATCAGGCCGGTACCGCCGATCACTGCGCACTTCATGGGTCACCTTTCGCCGGACACCACGGCGGGCCGCCACCTCGCACAGTGACCGTCCCACGCCGCCAACCACGGACGCGTGATCGCGGGCGGATCACGGCCGTGCCTCCAGGTTGCTACCGTGTCGTGCGCGGCGCACGCCGCCCGCGCTGTTGCGATCACGCGGATGATCGGTATGGAATGAATGACCGAACGCGACCGAGTCGGTGGGGCGGGCACCAGACCTTGAACCCGTGACGCTCTGGGAGATTCCATGGCCTCGAAGCCCCCTGTTCCCGCGTTCACCAGGGAGAGCGCGATCGAGAAGGTCCGCCTCGCCGAGGACGCGTGGAACACCCGGGACCCTGAGCGTGTGGCTCTCGCCTACACGGTCGACAGCCACTGGCGCAACCGTGCCGAATTCATCGACGGTCGCGAGCAGATCGTCGCCTTCCTCACCAGGAAGTGGACCAGGGAGCTGGAGTACCGGCTCATCAAGGAGCTGTGGGCTTTCGAGGGGAACCGCATCGCCGTACGCTTCGCCTACGAGTGCCACGACGACTCGGGCAACTGGTTCCGCTCCTACGGGAACGAGAACTGGGAATTCGACGAACAGGGCCTGATGCGGGTCCGCCTGGCGTGTATCAACGACCTTCCTGTCAAGGAAGACGAGCGCAAGTACCACTGGCCCCTCGGCCGCCGCCCCGACGACCACCCGGGACTGAGCGACCTGGGTCTCTAGTGTTCTGACCGCATACGTTCACCGGGTCGGCCCTGTCTTTGGTGAGGCATGCCGGAGCTGCGTCGTGTGCGATCGCGGACGGGGCTCCAAGCGGGCTCAGCCGTGGAGGAAGGAGGTGACTTCGGAGAATGGTGTGGCGGTCTCGGGTGTGAAACGCCTGGTCTCGCCTCGGAAGGAGCGGACCTCCAGCCAACTGTGGGATGCCGCAGTCGGGAGGACGTCCAAGAGCGCCTCGAGGTCTGCGGATGTGAAGACCTTGAAGGTCTGCGTCCGCCGGTAGTTGGACGACTGGACATCGAACCTGAGATCGACGACCGGTTGTGGCTGGCGGCTCCAGTCGCTGTAGGGCAGTGCGCCGTGGCCGCGGATTCGCGCGTCGACGAGGACTTCCGGATTCGAGTTCGACATGCAGTGGGACGACGAGCACATCCCGCGCGAGGCCGGTCTTGCGCTGTTCGACGCCTTCGCCTCGAAGGAGAAGACGTTGCACGCCAACGCCGGCAAGCACAAGGAACTGCCCAGATTCGAGGCCGACAGCGCCGTCCGCTTCTTCGCCCGCCACTTCGGCCGAGCCGTGACCTCGCGGGCCCGACACACGGTCGCGGCGCCCGCCTGCCAAGCCGGACGGGCGCCGCGACCGTCTCCGCACCGCCCGGACCAGAGCCGTTGCCACCCGTTTCAGCCGCGGTGACGCGGAATCTATCGGTTCACTTCTGCCGAAGACTTGGCGCGCTGCCGATGGCCGGTGACCAGCGCGATCCCGATGGCCAGGCCAATGGCGAACTCTGCGCACCACAGAGGTACGGCGGCGGTGTAGGCACGCTCGATGAACGCGCGGAAGAGGGCCTCGCCGAGGAGCGGGGCCGCCAGTGCGGCTGCGCGGATCATCACGGACCTGCGCGCCGCCCAGCTGCCAAGAACACCGAATGCCGCACCTGTGATCAGCGCGGCTACGACCCACTGCCGCATGCCGATCGCCCATTCGGAGGCGAGGTGGGCCCGCACTCCGACGGCCCCGTATCCCAGATGGCCGTAGTACATGGCTATCCGGTCAGGGGGAAGGAGCGCGTTCCAGAGCCCGCGGCCGTAGAAGCCGATGACCGCCGAGAGCACACCGGCGCACCCAGCGAGCATCGAGCGCACCCAGCCCGTCCAGTGCAGGCCTGCCACGACAGCGATCAGCGGGAAGGGCGCCGCAAGGTTCGCGATCCAGAACTGATGCGGATCCGAAGGCGAGGGGATGAAGGACACGGCTACGCCATACGCGGCAGGCAGCGCCACGAGGAGCAATGGACGGGTTCCGTTAAGCCCCCGCACAGAAGACACCGAGCCGGTCACCCCTTCGCACGCCTGGCTGAGAGTGCGGTCGGGGTGGCCCCGGATCAGCGCTCCGCCCCTGTCTGGTCGCCCGCCATCCAAACACCGACCCCGAACAAGATCAACATCGCCTCAACGATGCTTTTACCCGTCTCCGCACCGACCCGACCAGCAAGATCACGATCTACCGTGCTGGCGTACTAGGCCATCCCCAGGCCCTTCCGGCAGACCGTGGAGCTGTGTCGGACCTTCATGCCCACGCGCAGAGACAGGGTGAGCGCGCCGGTGTCGGAGTGCGTGCCGAGGGTGCATGTCCGCCGGCCTTGCCGATGGAAGGCGCGGAAGGCGTGAAGCAGGAGCAGGCGGGCGATGCCCTGGTTGCGGTGGTCACGGCGAACCGCGACCTGCTCGATATAGCCCTCGCCGGTCTCCGGCAGGTCCAACGCGATCACGGCGCCCACCAGTTGGCCGCCCTCGAAGACCAGGGCGGACATCGCGGGGGCGAATGTGGGGCGCTCGACGGTGTGCTGGGGCCACTCCTGGTAGGAGTTGCGCCGCTGCTGCCACTCGTCGAAGGCGTCCTCGATGAGCTGGTGCGCGTGGTGTTCGTCGCCCGGGCGGAAGGGCCGGACCGTGATTCCCGCGGGAGGCTCCGGCACCGTGGGCTCGTCGGCCATGACGAACTCCAGCAGCCATTCCGTCACCATCGGCTCATACCCGCGGGAGTGAAGCAGCGCGACGGCCTCCGGGTCGTCGTCCGGCACGGTCTGGACGATCTGCCCGCCCCCTGCCTGGCGGGCGCGGACTTCGGCCCAGTCCAGGAGTACCGCACCGAGACCGCGACCCCGGTGCCGGGGATGGACGTCGACCTCGGAGCGCCGGTCCACCCATGCGCGAGCCGCCAGCTGCCCCGCCCGGTCGTGGATCAGCAGCGTGTCCAGCTCCGGAACCAGCCCTGGCCGGGCGAGCACGGCGGCGATGCCGCCAAGGTCGGTCCGCACCCGGCCGTACAGCTCACGCTCGCAGGCCGAGACGAGGCGATGAACGGCGCTGACGTCATCGCCTGTCATCGGCCGTGCCCGGTAGCCGGCAGGCAGCGGCGGCACGAGCTCTGACATGGCTGGACACTCCCAAGACGTCGGACCTGCCGCAGCCCGGCGACGGCACGGACGCAGCACCGCGACAGTCTTGCGGTCGACCTGGCGCGGAATCCAGGGACTTGTCCGGGCCAGACCTCGAATCGACGTTGAAGCGGACCAGGCAACTGAACCACCGGCCCATCAACGAGCTGTGGGAGGAGGCCGATACTCCGCAGGCCCCCAAGTCATTCGTGTCGTGGAAACTCCTGGTCCAGAAGCCGAAGTACCTCCTGCTGCCGCCGGTGGAACCCGGGCAGCAAGGGCTGCACGGAGGCGAGATGCTCCGCGATCGGCCAACCGCGGTGAGCGGGCAGCCGCGCCGGGTGGTGACGATCAACGGCCTTGCGTACCGAAGCGCAGAACAGGTACGCCGTACCCAGAGCCCTGGAGTCGAAGACGGTCCGGCCGGCCTCCACCGAAGCGACCGGACCGCACACGCCTTCGACCAGGCCGCCCAGCACATCGACGGCGACCGCCGGATCGCCGTCCGGATCCCACTGAGCCCGGATGAGTGCGGCCCGCATGGTCTCTGCCAACTCCGAAGCCGACGATGCCCCCGTCGGACCACTTGTCATCCCCGCATCGTCCCAGCCAGGCCTGCGAAAAGTCACTGCCGCCAACCTGACCGGCTCGCCGCGTCAGTGGTGCTGGGCGCGCCATTCCGGGGCGAGGACCGCCCAGACCTCCTTGTCGTGACGGGTACCGCCGTAGGGCCAGGACTCGCGCCGCACACCCTCGAGTGTCATGCCGAGCCGCTTCGCCACGGCTGCGCTGCGCCCGTTGTCGGCGCGGCAGTGCCACTCGGCCCGGTGCACCCCTCGGGAGGTGAACGCCCACTCCAGCAGGGTGCGGCATGCCTCCGTGATCAGGCCGTGGCCCTCGGCGGCCGGCTCCAGCCAGCAACCGACCTCGCACGAACCGGATGTGGCGTCGAAGTCCACGAACATCACGCCGCCGACCAGCACGCCGTCGAGCCAGATGCCGTAGATGCGGGCGCTGTCCGCGGCCTGGCGTTCGGCGTACCGGCGCAGCGTGGCCCGCGCGCCGTCGAGATCGTCGGTGACGAACGCCGCCCCGACCCAGGGCCGGATGTGCTCGCGCGCCCGGTCCATATGGGCGGCGAACTCCTCGGCGTGCCATACCTCCAGCGGACCCAGACGAGCGTTGTCCCGCAGTGGCAGGGAGAACATGGTGACCCCATTCACACAACAAGCGTTATGGTTATGTACGGTAGCAGCATGCCACGCACCAAGGGGGACCACGAGGCCCGCCGGCGCGACGTCTCCGAAGCGGTCTGGCGGGTGCTGGCCGCGCACGGCTTCGGCGGACTGACCATGCGCGCCGTCGCCGCCGAACTCGGCGCGACCACCGGCCTGCTCACCCACTACTTCCCCGCCAAGCGCGACCTGGTCGTCCACGCCCTGGACCTGCTCGAACTGCGCAGCGACGCCCGTGTTCGGCGTCCCGCGGGGAAAGGCATGTCCGCCGTGCGGGCCGCACTCCTCGACGTCCTGCCGCTGACGGACGAGGCCACCGTCAGCAACCGGATCTGGGTGTCCTCCTGGGACGCCGCGCTCGCCGACCCCGAGCTGAGCGCCGACTACGCCGGCAAGTACGGGCGAAGCCGCGACAAGCTGCGCGACCTGGTCGCGGCAGCCCAGCAACTCGGCGAACTGCCCGCCGGAGACGCGACCCGCGTCGCGGCCGGCATCCAGTCCTTCGTGCTCGGCCTGGTCGTGCAGGCCCTCTTCGACCCCGATGCGTTCCCGCCCCACCGCCAGATCGAGCTCCTCGACGACCACCTGGCGACGCTGGTCTCCCCGCCCCCGTCCGGCGACGGCCGGGCGGCCGCGTCCTGATGCCGTCCTCGCGCCGCTGACACCGCCGACGTCAGTGGCTGTCCTCGATGACGGAGTCGGGCAGCTCGTGGGAGGCAAAGAACTCGATCATTCGCTCCAGGCCCCGGTCGCCGAACATGGTCTCCAGGCTGGTGGCGGACTCGGCGGCGGATGCCTCACCGCGCGGGAAGAGCGCCTCCTCGTATGCGGTCAGGGCCGCCTCCGTGTCACCGGGGCGGGCGGCTATCGCCAGTCCGAGTTCGGCTCCGTCGAGCATGGCCAGGTTGGCTCCCTCCCCGGCGAAGGGGGACATCAGATGCGCGGCGTCGCCGAGCAGCGTCACACCCGGGACGTGGTCCCAGCGGTGCCCGACGGGCAGGGCGTGGATGCGGCGCGGGACGAGCGCACCGTCGGCGTCCGCGATGAGAGCCCGCAGGTTCTCGTCCCAGCCGTCGAAGTGGGACAGGACCGCGGCCTTGGCGGTGGCGCTGTCGGTGAAGTCGATCGCGTCGAGCCAGTCCTCGTCGGTCCTGAGCGCGGTGTAGGCGTGGAGGCTGCCGTCGCCCTCCCGGTGCGCGAGGAAACCGCGCCGATCACCGAGGCAGATGAAGAATCCGCCGCCGAGCAGGGCGGCGCTGCCCGGGTGCCGGGCGTCGGCGTCGAGCAGATCGGTCTCGATGAAGGAGAGGCCGGTGTAGACGGGCTCGGCCGCGGAGAGCAGCGGCCGGACGCGCGACCAGGCGCCGTCGGCGCCGATCAGGAGGTCGGTGGTGACGGCGGATCCGTCGGTGAACGTCACCTCGTGGCGTCCGTCGCTCAGCGGGCGGGCGCCGCTCACCTTCATGCCCCAGCGGATCGTGCCCTCAGGAAGGGACTCCAGCAGCAACCGGCGCAGGTCTCCCCGGTCCGCTTCGGGGCGGCCCCCATTGCCGTCGTCCTCCTCGGACAGGTGCACGGTGCCGTCGGGACCGACCAGGCGCAGGGCCTGACCACCCTCGTGGATGATCTTGCGGAAGCCGTCGTGGAGTCCGGCGGCGTGCAGTGCCCTCTGGCCGCTGTCCTCGTGGATGTCGAGCATGCCGCCCTGGGTGCGGGCGTTCGCTGACGCCTCCAGCTCGAAGACGGTCGCCTCGATGCCGTTGACGTGCAGGACCCGGGCGGCGGTGAGGCCGCCGAGGCCTGCGCCGATGATCGCGACGGGGTGGTGGGTCGTCATCTCGTATCTCCAGAAGTGGGCGCGGGCGTTCGCGTGAGCCGTGATGCCTGAGTCGGTCCGACCTGTCCCGACGAACCCACCGTAGCGAACGTGTTCGTTACGAACAAGTTCGCAAGACGGTGTGCGAGGGCCACGACCTCGACGCGGTGGTGTGCGAAGCCCCCGCGGCCGCTCAGCCCGCGGTGCCCGGTACGGGAGTGTGCGTGATGCCGTTGATCAGAACGTCGAAGCCCCACGCCAGCCGCTGCTCCGCGGGTCCGGCGAGCAGTGCGGGCATGTGCGCCTTGATCATCGGATGGGTGGCCTCATGCACGGCATGCGCGGCGCCGACGAGGGCGTTCCAGTCGTCCTGGAGCTCCGGTGAGCTGTTCTGTGTCCCGTGCTCCGCGGCGGTGGCCGTCGCGTACTGCAGCAGACTGTCGATTCCCCAGGCGACCTGCTCCCGGGGCGCGCCGCTGCGGGAGAGCAGGCTCAGCAGGCGCTCGACGAGGTTCAGGTAGTTCTCGCCGCTCGGGCGCGCCACGAGCGCCGACCGGGCCAGCTGCGGGTTTTCGAACAGGACGCGCGTGTACGAGGTGAGCACCGCGACGAGCTGATCACGCCAGCCGGCTTCGGCTCCGGCTTCGGCTTCGGCGCCGTCGACGGCCAGGTCGACCTCGCCCAGCAGGGCGTCCAGGACGGCCGCGTGCAGCTCGGCGGTGTTGGCCACGTAGACGTACAGCGAGGACGGACCGGTGTCGAGCTCCTGCGCCAGACGGCGCATGGTCACCTTCTCCAGCCCCTCGGAGCGCATGACCCGCACGGCCACGTCGACGATCCCGCGACGGGTCAGGGCCGGCTTGGCGGGTCGCTCACGGCGGCTGATCGGTTCTCGCTGCGCAGTCATGTCCCGATCGTAACGAACGCGTTCGTCGGGCGGGGCTGCTCAGGGCCCTCGTCAAGGGCATGGGCCTTCGGCGTGATGCGCGCCGAAGGCCCAGTCGGTGTGCCGGTCCGAGGAACCGACGACCCGTCACGGAACCAGCGTGACGGGGAGCCTCTCCAGTCCGCGGAAGGCGGGGAACGGGACCTTGAGCCATTCGGCCTCGGACGCCGGGAAGTCGAGGTCGATCTTCGGGAACCTGTCGAAGAGCGTGGTCAGTGCCGTCCGCATCTCCATCCGGGCCAAAGGCGCACCGAGGCAGTAGTGCGCGCCGCTGCCGAAGCCGAGGTGCGCGCTCTGCAGACCCGGTCGCTTCACGTCGAAGGTGGCGGGGCAGGCGAACTTCTCCGGGTCCCGGTTCGCGGAGGCGACCGCGACCTGCACGAGGGAGCCCTTGGGAATGAGCGTGCCCCTGATCTCGATGTCCTCCAGCGCGTGCCGGAACGTCGCGTTCTCCACCGAGCCCTCGAAGCGGATGACCTCCTCGATGGCGTTCGGCAGCAGTTCCGGATCCTCCAGGACCTCCTGCAACTGGTCACGGTGGGTCAGCAGGTTGAACACGGCGTTGCCGATGAGGTACGCGGTCGTCTTGTGGCCGGCGAAGAGCAGCACCCACAGCGTCGACAGAAGCTCGCCGTCGGTCATGGCGCCCTGCTCGTCCTGCGTCCGGATCAGATCACTGAGCAGGTCGTCGGAGGCGTTCTCCCGCTTCCGCGCGATGAGTTCGGCGAAGTAGTCCCGCAGTGCCCCCTCGGCCTGTGCGAGCTTTTCCTTGTCCGCCTTGCTGAATCCGGTGCGCGCGACGGTGGTGCACCATTTCTGCGCCTCCGCGCGCTCGTGCTCGGGAATTCCGATGAGCTCGCAGATCACGATGAGCGGGAGCGGGAAGGCGAAGGACGACAGCAGGTCGATGGGCGCGTCGGTGGAACACCGGTCGAGGAGTTCGTCGGTGACCTGCTGAATACGCGGACCCAGGGAGTCGATACGCCGCGGGCTGAACGCCCTGTTGACGATGCGGCGCAGCCGGGTGTGCTTGGGCGGGTCCGCGAAGAGCATGTTGTCGTCGAGCGCGATGGACGAGTCACCGAAGATGGTGTGGTACGCGTCCATTGCCGCGTACATGTCCTTGCTGATGCGGGGGTCCGTCAGAGCGGCCTTGGCGTCGTCGAACCGGGTGATCAGGTAGGTGGGCACCCCGTGCGGGGGAGTCAGGCGGCACACCGGGGCCGACTCACGCAGACGTGCGTACACCGGATAGGGGTCGGCGCGGTACTCCACCGAACCGCGCGAGGCCGCCTCGATCGCGTCCGCTGTCGAGTCCGTCGTGTCCCGTTCGTCGAGCTGAGTCATCATCCCGGCCTTTCTGAAAGCTTCCGCCCCGGCCACGGGACAGCAGAGGTACGACTGACGATCCACCGGTCCCCGGAAGCCTCCCGTGCATAAACGCGATTCGCCCGATCTCACCCACTGGCCACCGAGTCGGTCGCCGGGACCCGTTCGTACGGGCTGTGGCCGGTCGGATTTACCTCTGTTCGGGTGATCGCTGCTTATCGGCGCGCCGCGCATGGCAAAAAAACTGAGAGCGAGCCACGGAACCTATCGGCCACCGTGCTGCGAAGACGCTGATCCGGAGGAGAGAACGCGATGAACGATCGCGGCAACGAGTATGTGCCCGTCCTGGTCGTGGGGGGCTCACTCGTGGGCCTGTCCGCATCCGTCTTCCTCGGACGCCTGGGCATCCAGCACTGTGTCGTCGAGCGTCACGCCGCCACGTCGGCGCATCCGCGCGGCCGCGGCAACAACATGCGGACCATGGAACTGTTCCGGACCGCCGGCCTCGAGCCGCGGATCCGGCAGGCCGCGACCACCCTGTCGAAGAACCACGGGATCCTCCAGGTGGACACCCTGCGCGGTGCGAACCGGCGGTGGCTCTCGGCGCGGATCACGGGCAAGCCGCCGGAGGCGGACCTGTGCTCGACGATGCGCTGCGCCTGCAGCCAGAACGATCTGGAACCGGTCCTGCTGCAAGGCGCCCGCGACCTGGGCGGGGACGTGCGCTTCAGCACGGAACTGCTGTCCTTCAGCCAGGACGACGACGGGGTGCAGGCCGTTCTGCAGACCAGGGACACCGGCGAGACGTACACAGTGAGGGCGGACTACCTGCTCGCCGCCGACGGTCCCCGCAGCCCCGTCCGCCAGCGGCTCGGGATCGAGCACTCGGGCTCGGGCGACCTGTTCCACAATGTCAGCGTCACCTTCCGCAGCAAGCTGCTGCGCGAGGTCGCGGGGGAGCAGAAGTTCGTCGTCTGCTACGTCACCGACCCCGAGGGCGAAGGTGTGCTGCTGCCCGTGGACAACGAGGAGCAGTGGGTCTTCCACGTGCCCTGGTTCCCCGAGCGCGGACAGACGCTGGAGCACTTCACCGATGCCCGGATCACCGACCACATCCGGGCGGCGGCCGGGGTGCGGGATCTGGACGTGGAGATCACCGGAAGAGCGCCGTGGCACGCGGCGGACCGCGTGGCGAACAGCTACCGGGACGGACGCGTCTTCCTCATCGGTGACTCCGCTCACGAGATGCCGCCGACCGGGGCGTTCGGATCCAACACCGGTATCCAGGACGCGCACAACCTCGCCTGGAAGATCTCCGGGGTCCTCCGGGGCTGGGCGGACCCGGCGCTGCTGGACAGCTACGAGGCCGAGCGCCGGCCGGTGGCACAGTCCACCAGCGCGCGGGCCACGATCCAGGCGGCCCGCGAGCAGCACCCCGGCTACTCCGCCAGGACCGCGTCGAACGACACCGCGGACCTGATGACCGTGGCGCTGGGCTACCGCTACGCCTCGCGGGCCGTGGTGGGCGCGAACGCGGACGACCCCGTCATCCCCGACGTCCTGAGCCTGAACGGCGAGCCCGGCAGCCGCGCGCCGCATCTCCTGGTCACACGCGACGGGGAGACGATCTCCACTGTCGACCTCTACGAGCGCTCCTTCGTCCTGCTCTGCGGGGGTCCCGGCTGGCACACCGCGGCCCGCACCGCGGGCGCGCGGCTCAACGTACCGCTCGACGTCCACTCCATCGGCGACGGAGCGGAGTACGACCTGGACACCGGCGGCGACGCGGACTGGTCCTCGGCGCACGGCGTCACACCGGAGGGCGCGGTGCTGGTCCGTCCGGACGGCTTCGTGGCCTGGCGGGCCGAGGCCGAGACGGCGGACATGGAAAAGGAACTGACCGGCGCCCTCCTCCAGATCCTCGGGCGCTGAACGCCGCCGCGCCTCGGCAGGCGGAGCCTCCTCACACGATCGACTTCTCGGGCGTCACCGGCGTCACCACAGAAACGGGAGCCTGTCCATGACAGACATACAGACCGCCGCGGGTACGGCCCCGCTGTCCGGCACAGCCAACAGCGGGCCGACCGCGGCGGGGGACGCCGACGCACGCCGGGCGCGTGTGGACGTGCACCACCACTACACCGCCCCGGAATGGCTCGACTGGGCGGAGAGACAGGAGATCGTCCAGCGTGGGAACCTGCCGCGCTGGACCCAGTGGGACCTCGGCACCGCCCTCGGGATGATGGACGCGGCGGGCATCCGCACCAGCGTGTTCACCGTCGCCATGCTGGGCCGCCTCCAGGATCCGAAGAGGCGCAGGGAAAGCGCCCATGTCGCCCTGCAGGCCGCCGCCGACCTCGTCGCGAGCCATCCCGGCCGCTTCGGTTTTTACACCCCCCTGTTCCTCGACAACCCCGAGCTGTCCCAGTGGTCGCTCACCCACGGAATGGACGAACTCGGGGCCGTCGGCGTCAGCGTGCGCACCAGCTTCAAGGGGGTCTACCTCGGCCACCCCGACCAGGACAGGATCCTGGCGGAGCTGAACGAGCGCTCGGCCGTGGTCAGTACGCACCCGATGGACGTCCCCGGAGGCGGTGCGGAGCTGGAGGGCGTACCGCCGTTCCTGTGCGACTTCCTGATGGACACCACGCGCGCGGCACTCAGCCTCATCATCAACGGGACCCTGGACCGCTACCCGAACATCACCTTCATCCTCCCGCACGGAGGCGGCTTCCTGCCGTACATCGCCGGCCGGGTCGAGGTGTTCGGCGACTACCTGACGCCCAAGGTGGAACGTGCCCGGGTCCGTGACTACCTGCACCGCTTCTACTACGACACCGCCGGCCCCATGTCCCCCTCGTCCACGCCGAGTCTGCTCTCCACCGTGGACCCCTCCCGCATCCTCTACGGCAGTGACTGGCCACCCACCCCGGCACACCTGGTCACGGATGTCACCGCGCCGGCGCTCGACAACGACCCCGCCCTCGACGAACAGCAGCGCCG
Organism: Streptomyces sp. NPDC088817; assembly: GCF_044750345.1. NCBI lineage: Bacteria > Bacillati > Actinomycetota > Actinomycetes > Kitasatosporales > Streptomycetaceae > Streptomyces > Streptomyces sp. NPDC088817. The sequence goes on along the minus strand of NZ_JBIVJN010000017.1, from coordinate 83,729 downwards.
CCGCATCAACCGCGACAACGCGCATCGGCTTCTTCCGGCACTCGCCGCCCGATAGCGGCCTGTTGGGACGGGCTGCGACCCGCGAACCGGGCGTCGTCGGGACCGCCCAGCGCTCGTCGAGGCCCAGCAGCCCGCCCCACGAACCGTGCGGACTCAGCGCAGGCTGAAGGCCGACATGCGCAGCCCCTTGCTCAGCACCAGGTAGACATCCGCACGGCCTTTCGCGCCCGCCAGCGGCGCCGTCACCGTCCGGTACGTGTACGGGGACGATGTGCCGTCGAAGTGTGCCGAGCCGACGATCCTGCCGTCGGGCGAGCCGATGCGCACCTCCAGAGTGCCGGAGGCCCCGGCCAGTTCGGCGGTCAACCGTGAGGCACCGGAGCCGAGTTGCGTGTCCGCGAACTTCAGCCACGCCCCGTCGGCCGTCGCGGCCACCGCCGTTCCCCTCGGCTTCGACTCGTCCACCAGACCGATCGCCCGGTAGTCGTCGAAGTTCTCGGCCCGTGTGGCCTTCCCGAGGTCCCGGGCCGGGATGGTCTCGCCCTGGACCTTCAGCGACGTACGCGCCCGGATGTCCGCCGACGACGCGCCGGCCAGCACGTCGTACGTCCCCGTCTCCACCACCCACTTCGAGCGCGTGACGTCCCAGTGCGCGAGATCCGACGTCCCCAGCCTCAGCTGTACTGTCTTCGTCTCGCCCGGCTTCAGGGACACCCGCGCGTACGCCGTCAACCGCCGCAGCGGTTGCTTGTCGCGGGACGTCCGCTGGTGGACGTACGACTGGACCACCTCGTCGCCGGCCCGCCGTCCCGTGTTCGTCACCGCCACCTCGTAGCCGTCCGGGACCCGCTTCAGCCCGCCGTAGCGGAACGTCGTGTACGACAGTCCGTAGCCGAAGGGGTACAGCGGCCGGCCCTTGAAGTACTGGTACGTGCGGTCGGACTTGATGATGTCGTAGTCGAGGATGGAGGGGAGGTCGGACGCGGACCGGTACCAGGTCTGGGTGAGGCGGCCCGCCGGGTTCGCGTCGCCGTACAGGAGGTCGGCGAGGGCGTTGCCGGTCTCCTGCCCCGCGTGTGTGGTCCACAGCAGGGCCGGGACCTCGTTCTGCAGGGCTCCGAGGGTGGTGGGGTAGCTGTTCTCGACGACCACCACGGTCCGGGGATTGGCCCGGCGTACCGCCTTGACCAGCGCCTCCTGGGAGGGGGCCAGTCCCATGTCGGTGCGGTCGTGCGCCTCGCGACCGTTGATCGCGGGCATCGAGCCGACCACAACCACGGCCGTGTCCCTGCCCCTGACCGCGGCGACCGCCTCGTCGACGCCGCTGCGGACCACGTCCTTCGTGTAGTGCGCCGCCCGGTCCTTCGGTACGAGGCCGAGCGTGCCGTCCGCGCCGGCCGGGCCGAGGTAGACCGGGTTCGACCACCAGGACTCGCCGGTCTCGTACCCCGCGTACCGCAGCAGGTACGTCCCGTCGGTCTGCCGCTCCAGCTCGAACTGCTGCTGCACGAACCAGCCGTTGGGCTGTGTCTGGTCGTTGACGAAGTCCGACCAGTTGTAGCCGACGTACCTGCCGTTGGCCGCCGAGCGCAGGGTGACGATGCCCGAACCCCAGTCGAAGACGTCGAACTGGGCACGCACGCCGGCGTCCGTGGTCTCCTTCAGGGCCGCCCCCGCCTCGCCCGTGCCCGCCGTCACGTACTTCCCGGTCGCCGTGTCCCTCAGCGCGATCCGGTCCACACCCTCGCTGCTCGTCACCGGGGTGCCGAGCTTCGCCGCGATGCCGTCCTTCGGCGTCACCGCGTAGGGGAGGGTGCCGGAGTACCAGTCGGTGTAGAGGGTGTCGGCGAGCGGGCCGACCACGGCGGCGCTGGAGGACTTCCTCAACGGCAGCGTGCCGTCGTTCTTCAGGAGCACCGCCGCCTCGGTCGCCGCGGTGCGCGCCAGCTTCCGGTGCGCGGGGCTGTCGATGACGGACGCGTCGATCGATCCGTATCGGCCGCCGCCCGGGTCGAACTCGCCGAGCCGGACGCGGATGCTCAGGATGTGACGGACGGCGGTGTCGATGTCCGAGGACTTCAACAGCCCGCTGGACAGTGCCGATTTGATCGCCGCCGCGGTCGGGCCGGGATCGGCGTCGTTGTCGGTGAAGCTGTCGATGCCCGCCTTCAGCGCCGCCGCGTCCGCCTCCGCCTGGGTGCCGAAGTAACCCTGGCTGCCCGTCAGGTTGCCGGGCGCGAAGGCGTCCGTCACGTTCAGCAGGTCCCGGGAGGTCCAGGCGCGCACGGTGTCGTTCAGAGCCGGGTCCACCGTGTCGGGGCGGCCGTTGACGAGGTTGTAGGACGACATCACCCCGGTTGCCGCGTCCGCCTCGATCGCGGGCCTGAAGGCCTGCTCGTCGTACTCCTTCAGCACGCGCGGGCGCAGTTCGGAGGATGTGGTGTCGCGCTGGTACTCGTTGTTGTTGGCGAGGAAGTGCTTGAGCGTGGGAGCGGTCTTGAGGTGGTCCGGGTCGCCGCCGGTCAGTCCGGTGCCGTACGCGGTGGAGATCGAGCCGGTGAGGTAGGGGTCCTCGGAGTAGCCTTCCTCGTTGCGGCCCCAGCGGGGGTCGCGCAGCAGGTTCACCACGGGCGCCCACAGGTTGAGGCCCCAGCCGTCCGGGCGTTCCTGCTGGAAGCCGCGCGCCTCGTCGCCGACCGCGAAGCCGACCTGCCGGATCAGCTCCGGGTCCCAGGTGGAGGCGAGCCCGACGGCCTGCGGGAACACGGTCGTTCTGCCGAGCCAGGCCACTCCGTGCAGGGCCTCGGTGCCGGTGCGGAACTCCCGGATGCCTAGGCGGGGGATCGCGGGTTCGTACTGGTGGAGGAGGGAGATCCGCTCGTCGGGCGTCAGCCGGGAGAGCAGGTCGTCGACGCGCCGGTCGACGGGCAGTCGAGGGTCGCGGAAGGGGTACGCGGGGTCGCCGGCGTGGGCGGGGGCCGTGGCGCTCAGGCCCGCGATCAGGGCGAGTGCCACGGCGAGGGTCGTTCTGCGTCTTCCTCTGGTGCCTTTCATGTCACGGCTCCTTCGGCAAGTGCCTTGCGGGTGAGGAACTTCAGGGGACGTCGCGCGGCTTCGTGCTCGCGCGGTCCGTCAGCCGGGGCGGCAGAAGCGTCGCCTCGGGTACGGCTGTGCCGTCCAGCTTCTTCATCAGCAACTCCACGGCCAGGGCGCCCAGTTCGGTGGACGGCAGGGCGACCGAGGTGAGGGGGACGCGGAGGGATTCGGCGAGCTCGTCGGGGCAGATCGCGGTGACGGACAGATCACCGGGGACGCGCAGTCCGAGCCGCTCGAAGGCGTCGATCAGCGGCTCCAGGACGGCCTCGTTGTGCACGACCACCCCGGTCAGCGCGGGCTGCCCGCGCAGCATCCGCTCGGCGACGCGGCGGGCGTCGGCGGGCGTGGCCTCGCACGGGTGGACGGAGGACGAGAGCCCGTTGCGGTCGGCGGCGGCCGTGAACCCCTCCACCACCCGCTGGGCGAACGCGGTCTCCCGCACGTACACCTCGGGCGGCGACCCGACCAGCGCGACGACGCGGTGCCCCAGTCCTGCCAGCCGCTCCACGCACAGCTCGCCCGCCGCCCTGAAGTCGAGGTCGACGCAGGTGAGTCCGCCGGGCTCCAGGGGGAACCCGATCACCACCGAGGGCCGGTCGAGCGACCGCAGCAACGGCAGCCGCGGATCGCGCAGTTGTACGTCCATGACGATCAGCGCGTCCACGAGGGCCGTGTCCGCGACCCTGCGCAGTCCCTCGTCGCCCTCCTCCTGGGTGAGCAGCAGCACTTCGTGGTCGTGCCCGCGCGCGGTGGTCACCACCGACACCGCGAACTGCATGGCCACCGGGACATGGATGCCGGAGCGCAGCGGGACGACCAGCGCCAGCACGTTCGACCTGCTGCTGGCCAGCGCCCGGGCACCGGCGTGCGGCCGGTAGCCGAGCTCGCGGATGGACGCCTCGACGCGCTGCCGGGTCTCCTCGGAGATGGGGCGCTTGCCGCTGAGGGCGTACGAGACGGTGCTCGGGGAGACACCCGCGTGCCGTGCCACGTCCGTGATCTTCACCATGGTCAGTCCAGCTCCAGTGGGGGAGGAACCATCAGGCCGCGTTCAGCTCCAGCGACAGGAATCCGGTGCCCGCGGGCGCCCGCGCGGTCCGCTCCCCGCAGGCCAGCGCCCAGGGTGCGGCCGGGTCGCTGCTGGAGGCCCGCAGCGTGTCGCCCTCCCGGACGACGCTGAAGGTCACGTCCCCCACCGGCACGTCCACCCGCGCCCCGGGCCCCAGTTCGTACACGCGCAGGGTGACCCCGTCGGCGTACGGATAGTCGGGACGGTCGTCCACCGCGCCCACCGGGATCACCGCACCGGGCCTGACCAGCAGCGGAACGCTGGAGAACCCGTGCCGCTCGCGCACCCAGCGCGGGCCGGTCACGGTGTGCCCGCCGAGGAAGTGGGTCCACGTGCCCTCGGGCACGTAGTACGAGACGTCTCCCTCGTCGTCGAAGACCGGAGCGACGAGCAGATCGGGCCCGAGCATGTACTGCCGCTCCAGATGCGCGCAGCCGGGGTCGTCCGGGAACTCCAGCACCATCGCCCGCATCATCGGCACCCCCTCCGCGCGGGCGGTGCGGGCGGCCGCGTACAGGTACGGCATGAGGCGCATCTTCAGCCGGGTGAAGAGCCTGAGGACGTCGACGGCCTCCTCGTCGAACAGCCAGGGCACACGGTACGAGGAGGAGCCGTGCAGCCGGCTGTGCGAGGACAGCAGTCCGAAGGCGATCCACCGTTTGAGCAGCGCCGGGGTCGGGGTGCCCTCGAAGCCCCCGATGTCGTGGCTCCAGAACCCGAATCCGGACAGCCCGAGACTGAGCCCGCCGCGCAGCGACTCGGCCATCGACTCGTAGGTGGCCTCGCAGTCGCCGCCCCAGTGCACGGGGAAGCGCTGGCTGCCGGCGGTCGCCGAGCGCGCGAAGACCACCGCCTCGTCCTCGCCCCGGTGCTTGCGCAGCACCTCGAAGACGGTGCGGTTGTACAGGTACGTGTAGTAGTTGTGCATCCGCTCCGGGTCAGAGCCGTCCGCGTAGGCCACGTCGACCGGGATCCGCTCGCCGAAGTCGGTCTTGAAGCAGTCGACGCCCTGTGCGAGCAGCGTCTCCAGCTTGGACGCGTACCAGTCGCGGGCGGCCGGGCTGGTGAAGTCGACGAGCGCCATGCCCGGCTGCCACAGGTCCCACTGCCACACGCTGCCGTCGCGTCTTCTGAGCAGATGGCCCAGGGCCTTCCCCTCGGCGAAGAGGGGCGAGCGCTGCGCGATGTACGGGTTGATCCAGACGCAGATGTGGAGGCCCTTGGCCTTCAGCCGGGCCAGCATGCCCTCCGGGTCGGGGAAGACCCGCGGATCCCACCGGAAGTCGCACCAGTTGAACTCGCGCATCCAGAAGCAGTCGAAGTGGAAGACGGACAGCGGCAGTTCGCGTTCCCTCATGCCGTCGATGAAGGAGGTGACGGTGGCCTCGTCGTACGAGGTGGTGAAGGAGGTGGACAGCCACAGGCCGAACGACCAGGCGGGCGGGAGCGCCGGGCGGCCGGTGAGGGCCGTGTACGTGCGCAGGATGTCCTTCGGGGTGGGCCCGTGGATGACGTAGTAAGTCAACTGCTGGCTCTCCACGCTGAACTGGACCCGGGACACCGCCTCCGAGCCGACCTCGAAGGACACCTTGCCCGGATGGTCGACGAAGACGCCGTATCCCGCGCTCGTCAGGTAGAACGGGGCGTTCTTGTAGGCCTGTTCCGTCGCCGTGCCGCCGTCGGCGTTCCACATGTCGACGACCTGGCCGTTCTTGACGAGCGGCCCGAAGCGTTCGCCGAGGCCGTACACCGAGGTGCCGATGCCCAGACTCAGTTGCTCCCGCAGGTAGTGGGCGCCGTCGGCGTCGTGCATGATGCCCATGCCCTTGCGGCCGCTGCTGGTGAGGACACGGCCGTGGGCGAGGAAGTCGACGTGCCAGGGGCCGGTGCGGGCGATGCGCACCGACAGCCTTCCGGAGGTCAGGGTGGCGTGCTCGTCGTCGTACTCCACCTGCGCGGTGCCGCCTTCCGGGGGACGTCCTCCGGGCCCCGGAAGGTCGTCCCGCCGCACCTCGAACCGCGGCCCTCGGGGCTGCTCGCCCTGGAAATGGGTGATCGTGACGCCGATGACATTCGGCATCGGCGCATGGGCGCTGATCGTCACGACCGGTCCCTTCAGCAGGTCGCCGCGGTGGCGGATGGGCTGGGTCGGCGCGTGGATCTCCAGGGCTCCCGCCGAGGCGGTCACGTCCAGGACCTCGACCGGGTGGGCCGCGGTGACGCCTTCGCGCAGCAGCCAGTAGCCGTCGGTGAACTTCAAGCGCGTGCCCCCTACTTGACGGCACCCACGGCGATGCCGCGGGTGAGAGTCCGCTGGAAGACGAGGAAGAAGACGAGAGCGGGCAGGACGCCCAGCAGGGCCGCCGCGTTGGTCATCGTGGCGTCCATCAGGCGTTGGCCCTGGAGGACGCCGAGCGCCACCGACACCGTCTGATTGTCGTTGGAGATCAGCATGACCAGGGGAAGCAGGAACTCGTTCCAGGTCCAGATGAAGAAGAACACGAGCAGCACACCGATGGCGGGCCGGCTGACGGGGACCACGATCCGCCACAGCACCTGCCACCGGTTCGCCCCGTCGATCCGGGCGGCCTCGATGATCTCGCGCGGGAACCGCCCCAGCACGGAGGAGAGCAGATAAGTGCCGAAGGCCGCCTGGAGCACCGTGAAGACGATGATCACGCTCAGCCGGGTGTCGTAGAGGCCGGCCTGCTTGCTCAGGTAGTACAGCGGGTAGACCAGCGCCTCCTGCGGCAGCATGTTGGCGAGGACGAAGAAGGCCAGCACCCAGGTGCGGCCCCTGACGCGGCCGATGCCGATGGCGTACGCGTTGAGGATCGACAGGGCTGCCGCCAGGACCGCCACACAGCCGCTGATCAGCACCGAGTTGAGGAGCTTCTGGCCGTAGTCGACGCGCTGCCAGAAGTCCTTGAGGCCGTCCAGGTACAGGCCCCTCGGCAGGCTCAGCGGTCCGTGCTGGGAGTACTCGGCAGGTGACTTGACCGCGTTGACGGCGACGATCAGGAACGGCACCACCATGAACAGGGCCGCGATGCAGAGGGCCACGAGAACGGGGTAGCGGCGCAGGGCACTCGTCGTCATGCGCGGGCACCTTCCTCGGCGTCCTCGGCACGGGTCTGGAGCTTCAGGCCGATCAGCGAGAGCAGCATGATGATCACGGTCAGCACGGTGGAGATCGCGGCACCGTAACCGACCTGGGTCTTCTCGAAGAACGTGGTGAAGGAGAAGTACGACGGGACGTCCGTCGCGCCGCCCGGCCCGCCCTTGGTGAGGACGTACACCGCGCCGAAGACCTTGAGCGCGGCGATGCTGCACCAGGTGAGCACGACGGAGATCTCCGGTCTGATCTGCGGCAGCGTGATGTGCCAGAAGCGGCGCCACCAGCCGGCGCCGTCCAGTTCCGCCGCCTCGTACAACTGCGGTTCGACGCGCTGGAGCCCCGCCATGAAGACGACGAGCGGGAAGCCGATCTGCACCCACACCATCACCCCCATCACGCTGTAGAGGGCGATGTCCGGGTCACCGAGCCAGTCCTGCTGCCAGGAGCCGAGCCCGACCGCCTTCAGCAGCGCGTTCAGGGTGCCGTCGTCGGGCGCGAGGATCCAGCTCCAGACGATGCCGGCGACCGCGATGGGAAGCACCTGGGGGAGGTAGAAGCAGGCGCGCAGGACGGTGGCCGTCCTGCTGCCGAAGTGCTTGCCGATGTGGTCGAACAGCGCGGCGGCGAGGACCAGTCCGAGCATCGTCGGCACGACGGCCATGGCGACGACCATGAACAGGCTGTGCCGGAACGACGCCCAGAACTCCGAGTCGTCCATCAGCTCGCGGTAGTTGGCCAGCCCGGACCACCGGGGACTGCCCACCCCCTGCCAGTCGGTGAAGCTCACACCGGTGTTCATCAGGAACGGGACGACGACGACGGCGAGGAAGGCGAGGACACCGGGGACGAGGAAGAGGGCGTAGGACTGGTGCGGGCGGGGCCGGCGCGCGCCGCTGTGCCGGTGAGCGCCGAGGGCCCGCGAGCCCCGTTCGACGGTGGCCGTCATTTCTTCGGCGCACCCGTGTCGTACGCCTTCTGCAGCGCGTCGAGACAGGCGTCCGGTGTGGCGCTGCCCGTGATCAGCTTCTGTGTCTCGGAGACGAGGACGTCGTAGAAGCCGGGGACGGGCCAGTCCGGGTAGAAGGCGAGACCGTCGCGGCCGGAGACGGTGTTGAAGTCGGCGATGAGGGTCTTGGCCCGCGGGTCGGTGATGGCGGACGGGTCCGCGGCCACGGGCACGCCGCCCTTGTTGCCCAGCAGGTTCTGGATCTTCTTCGACATGGTGATGTCGATGAAGTCGTACGCGAGTTCCTTGTTCCTGGCGCCCCGGGGGACGACCCAGAGGTTGCCGCCCGAGCCGAGGGTGAGGTCGGAACCGGGCCACAGGACCGTGCCCCAGTCGAACTTGTTCTCCGCCGTGAAGCGGCCGTACCACCAGCTTCCGCTGAACAGGATCGGGTTCTTGCCCTGGATGAAGGCGACACCCGCGTCCTCGGCCTTGGTGCCGCTGGACGTCTTGCTGATGTAGCCCTTCTTCACCCAGTCGGCGAAGGTGGTCGCGCCGTACGTCCAGGCGGCGTCGTGGAAGTCGGTCCTGCCCCGGTAGAGCTCGTACGAGTCGACCCAGGAGCGGTCGGCCTTCGACAGCGCCAGCTGGTACAGGTACTGCTGGGCCATGTACTCGGCACCGGCGTTGGCGAGCGGGGTGACGCCCTTGGCGACGAACTCGTCCATCGCGCCGGTGAGGTCGTCGAAGGTCTTCGGCTCGGCGACCCCGTACTTCTTGAAGAGGGCCTTGTTGTAGAAGACCATCGTGTACTCGGCGTAGTTGGGTATCCCGTACCACTTGCCGGAGCCCATGACGCCGTTGGTGTCGTACTGGCTGGTGGTCTTCACTCCCGCGCTGAGCTCCTTGTCCCAGCCGCGCTTGGTGACCTCGGGGGTCAGATCGGTGAGGAGCCCCTGCCTGGAGAGCAGGCCCGCGGTGGCGTTGCCCTTGTTGTACTCCATGATGTCGGGCGCGTCGGAGGAGTTGAGGACCATGGGCGCGGTCTTCTGGATCTGTTCGAAGCCCTTCTCCTCGAACTTCACCTTCACGCCCGGGTGTTTCGCCTCGAACTCCTTGATGGCCTCGTTCCAGGCGGCGCCCATCGCGCTGTCCGGACCCTCGTAGTGCCACAGCCGGAGCGTCCTGCCGTCGGAGGAACCGCCGTCCGAGCCACCGCAGGAGACCAGGAGCAGGGATCCGGTGAGGACCGCCGCCGTCGCCACCACACGCCTTCGTGCCGTCAACATCGCGTGCCTCCAGGGGAGTCGGATGGAACTCAGGGACGTCACACAGCAATCGTCGAATCGCTTCGATGCGTGACGTCGAAGCGCTTCGACGGTGGAACGTAGGGGGAGGAGGCGGGCGCGTCAATGGGGTGGGCGCCAATCGGCCGGGATTCACTCCCGCGCGGCGCCCGCGACGCCGGTCACACGTCGAGTGCGAGGGCGGTGAGCTCGGCGCGGGAGCTGATGCCCAACTTGGCGTAGCAGTTCCGCAGATGGAAGTCGACGGTGCGCGCGCTGACGAACAGCTGCGCGGCCACGTCCCGGTTCGACAGGCCCTGCCGGACCAGGGCGGCGACCTGGCGTTCCTGCGGGGTCAGCCCGGTCGCGGTGGTGACGTCGCGTCGGCGGGCGGTCTCCCCGGCGGCGCGCAGCTCCTGCGCGGCCCGCTCGGCCCACGGGCCGGCGCCGAGGTCCTCGAACAGCGCCAGCGCGGTGCGCAGTTGCTCGCGGGCGTCGACTCGTCGGCGGGCGCGGCGCAGGTGCTCGCCGAAGGCCAGGTGGGTACGGGCCCGGTCGGGCAGCCGCGGGGAGCCGACGTGCGCGGCGAGCGCCCGCCGGAAGTGGACCTCGGCGTCGCCGTCGCCGTCGGCGTCGAGCAGGGCGCGGCCGTGCTCGACGACCGCGGTCGCGGCCGGCAGACCGGTGCCCGCCGCGAACTGTTCCAGCTCGGCCAGCCAGGCGAGGGCGAGGTCGCGCCGGTCGCCGCGGACGGCGGCATCGAACAGGTCGAGGGCGGCAAGGCGGCGCCACGCCGGTCCCGTGATCTGTTCGAGGTGGTGCAGCGCGGTCGCCGGCCGCGCGGCCGCGCGCAGCCCTCGTGCCCAGTGCGCCAGGTCGGCGACGAGGCCGTCGGTGATGCCGACCTGGTGCTTGTCCCGGATCTCGGCGACCTCGTCCAGGTGCCGCTCGGCGGTGTCGTCCCCACGCAGCGCAGCGACCAGGGCGAGTTGGGCGGTGGGCAGCGCGGTCAGCCCCGGGTGACCGGTCCCGGCGGCCAGCGGCAGCGCCTCGGCGGCGGAACCGGCGGCCCTCGACCAGGCTCCGGTGGCGATCTGGAAGTGGACGCCGCGGGTGAGGGCGTGCTCGACCATGGTCAGCGCGCCGTCGCGGCGGGCCGTGGTCAACTGCTGCTCGTGCAACCGCAGTCCGCGCTCGTCGTCGTCGATCAGCATCGCCGCGATGCCCAGATTGGGCTGCAGCACATGGTCGTCGACCGGTTCGGCCTCGGTGAGGGTGAACGCGCACCGGAAGGACTCCGCGGCAGCCGCCCAGTCGCCGCGGGCGACGGCACCGAAGCCGTGCAGCAGGGCCCAGGCGGCCCGGACCCGGGGCGGCGAGTTGGGCGCGGGGCCGGCCACCAGCGCGGTCGGGTCCACCGCGCGCGGGGACCGGGCGCCGAACGCCGCGAGCGACGCGGCGAGCATCGCCAACTGGGCCACCAGCTCCGCGTCCACGCCGACGGCGGCCTCGGCGGCCCGCAGGACGAGGTCGTAGCCGTCGTTCAGCGAGCGGGTGTTCCACTCGATCTGCCCCTGCAACGCGAGCAGTCGCGCCCGCGGCACCGGATCGGTCACGTCCGCCGCGGCGGCCCGGGCGAGCGCCGACGCACGCGACGCGTGCGCGCCCAGCCAGGCCGAGGACGCGGCCAGGTACAGCCGCCGCCCGCGGGCCTCACCACCCGCGGTGAGCTCGGCGGCACGGGCCCACGCGGCGGACGCGGCCTCATGACCGCCACGCGCAGCGGCACGCTCGGCGACCTGGTCGAGGGCGGCGACGACGCCCTCGTCGGGCCGGTCGGCCGCGGCGGCCCGATGCCAGGCCCGCCGTTCGGGGTCGCCGGTCAGCACGTCGGCGAGCACACGATGCGCGGCCCGGCGCTGTGCGCTGGTGGCCGCCCGGTAGACCGCCGAGCGCACCAGCGGGTGGTGGAGGGAGACGGCGTCTCCGTCCACGCGCAGCAGCCCGGACCGCTCCACCGCGTCCAGGGCGGCGTCAGTGGCGTCGAGACGCTCGGCGGCGTCGCGGACCACGGTCAGTCGCGCGGTGTCGTCGGTCGCGGCGACCAGCAGGAACAGCCGCGCGGCCTCGTCGAGGCGGCGGTAGCGGTCGAGGAAGGCACGCTCCACGCCGCCGGTCAGCGGCAGCGGGGTGGGCAGCGGCGCCCGGCCGGTCAGTTGGCCGGCGGTGAGCACCCCCGCCAGCTCGACCAGCGCGAGCGGATTGCCGCCGGTGCCGGCGACCAACTGGTCGCGCACCGCCGGGTCGATGCCGGTCCCGGCCCGGTGGGACAGCAGCGCGTCGGCGTCGGCGCCGGTCACGCCGCCGAGTACGACGGTGGGCAGGTCCCCGGCCTCGAAGCGGCGGGCGTCGCCGTCACGGGCGGCGAACAGCAGCGCCACACGCTCGGCCTGCAAACGGCGGGCGGCGAACAGCAGCGCCGCCGACGACGCGTCGTCGAGCCAGTGCGCGTCGTCGACGACGACCAGCAGCGGTGACTCCTCGGCGGCGTCGGCGAGCAGGCTCAGCGTGCCGAGGAACGCGAGGAAGCGGTCACCCTCGCCCTCGGCCTCACCCATCGCCGCGCGGAGTGCCGCGGCCTGGGGCACCGGCAGGGCGCCGACGCGGGTGCGCAGCGGCCACAGCAGCCGCTGCAGCGCGGCGAAGGCCAGCGGTGACTCGGACTCCACGCCGGAGGTGCGCAGCACCCGCAGGTCCGGTGCGGTCGCCGACGCGTCGTCCAGCAGCGCCGACTTCCCGGCCCCGGGGACGCCGCGCACCACCAGCGCACCACCGCGGCCGGCGCGGGCGGCGTCGAGCAGGGCGGCGATCGCCGCGCGTTCAGGGTCCCGTCCGGCCAGCACGCGCCCCACGGTACCGAACGCTCCGGACCGGCCCCGGACCAGGACCCGGCGACCTCACCGGTGACGACCGGGCCCTCGCCGCCCTCGCCGGCGCCCGCCGAGGGCGGCGCCCTCGCCGGCGCCCCGGGCGCGGGCCCGGCGGAGAACCCGGCGATTTTCCCGGTGCGACACACCCTCTCTCACACCGACTCTTCAACCTGCCCGGCTTCATCATGAGACCTTGAGGAGTTCCCCTTGCCGTACAGCACCTTGCCCGTTCCGGGCGTCACCCCCGCACACACCGAACCCCTGACGCGTCGCACGGCGCTGCGGCTGTCCGCCACGCTGCTCCTCACCGGACAGCTCCTGTACATCGCGATCACCCAGTTCCACACCGGCGGGGACGCGAACGACCACCACGCCGTGTTCGCCGCCTACGCCGACAGCGGGATGTGGACACTGGTGCATCTCGGCCAGTTCGCGGGGATGGCGGTCCTCCTCGCAGGGCTGTTCGCCCTGCTCTTCGCCGTGGACGCCCACAGCAGGACAGCGATGTGGGCGGGCCGCTTCGGTGCCGCCTGCGCGGCGGCGACGCTGGCGCTGTACGGCGCCCTCCAGGCAGTGGACGGGGTCGCCCTCAAGCAGGCCGTGAACGCCTGGGCGGGCGCCCCGGACCCCGAGAAGGCGGCGCGCTTCGCGAGCGCCGAGGCCGTCCGCTGGCTCGAGTGGGGAGTCAGGAGCTACCAGAACTTCGCCCTGGGCCTCGCTCTGCTCCTGTTCGCGGTCGCCGCCGCGCGGACGGCCTGGATCCCGCGGCCGGTGGTCCTCCTGATGGGGCTCTCCGGCCTCAGCTACCTGGCGCAGGGCTGGGTGGTCGGCTCCGTGGGTTTCTCCTCGACGGAGTCGATCGCCATCGTGCTGGCCTTCGTCCTGGACGTGGTGTGGATGAGCTGGCTGGTCACGGTCGCCTGGCGGATACGGGTCCCGGCGGCCTCGTCGCCCGGCCGGTGAGGACGCGGACCGAGTACCGGTCACCCCCCGCCCGCGGACCGCGGGCCACCCGACCCGCACTGTCACCACCGCATCGAGGAGATCCCTTGCTCTCCGGCACCCCCCGCACCTTCATCGGCTCAACCACCTTCGGGATCACCGGTATGACCTGTGCGCACTGCGTCCGCTCCGTCACCGAGGAGATCTCGAGCGTCGCCGGCGTCGAGTCCGTCACCGTCGATCCGGCCACCGGCACCGTCACCGTCGCCGCCTCCCAGCCCGTCGACCGCGCCGACATCGCCGCCGCGGTCGACGGGACCGGGCACACCCTCGTTCCGTGACCCGCACCCACCTCTGGAGACATCCGTGCACGACCGAACCGCCACCCCGACCGCGGTCCCCGCGCCCACCGACGGGGCGGCGCACAGCGGCCACCGTCTGAGCGCCAAGAAATTCGCCCTGCACTTCGCCGAGATGGTCGTGGCCATGGCCGTCGGCATGATCGTCCTGCACCCGGTCTGGATGGCCGGCCTCGACGCCCTCGGCGCCGCCGGAGCGATGCACAACCCCTACACCGGCGCGCTGATCATGGCGACGAACATGACGGTGGCCATGTCCGCGTGGATGAAGTTCCGCGGCCACCGCCGGCGGCCCATCGCCGAGATGGGCGCGGCCATGTACGCGCCCTTCCTCGTGCTGTTCGTGCCGCTGTCGCTCGAGCTCATCGACGCCGGCGCCCTGATGCTGTGGGGCCACCTGCTCATGCTCCCGGCGATGGCCGTGGCCATGCTGCTGCGCCCGCACGAGTACGCCCACTGCTGAGACCGCGACGGCACGAAAGAGGCGGGTTGCCTGCTCGGCAACCCGCCTTGCATCATCGTGAGCGGTCAGCCCTTGACGATGTTCTGTGCCTGCGGGCCCTTCTGGCCCTGGCCGATGTCGAAGGTGACATGGTCGCCCTCGTTCAGCTCACGGTAGCCCGCGCCCTGGATCTCGGAGTAGTGGGCGAAGACGTCCGGGCCTCCGTCGTCCTGAGCGATGAAGCCATAGCCCTTTTCGGAGTTGAACCACTTCACGGTGCCGCTGGCCATACTGATATTCCTTCGTCCATGCCTGGGAACAGCCCTTGATCACGGGCATCCCCGACCCCCGTAGCGAGGGAGCCATCAGCCGTTCTACCCCGCACCGCCCGGTGTACCCGTCCGGAACACGCGCACGAGCGGCCCGGGCGTCGATGAGTCCGGGGTCCGGGGCCGGCGAGCCGAGGAGCCGGCGCGGCGCCCGCGAGGACCTGACGGGCCGGGCTGCCGCAGCTCGGGGCGGCATTCCATACAAAATTCTTTGCCGCCCCCCATCGGTTTTTGTATGGGAGCGGGCGGGAAAGCCCGGCGCGGGTTTCGCGGAGTGAGAGGGAAATGGTGTGACCTGTATCACATGGGGCCAGGCTCCCGCTTTGTCCCATCCATCCGGTGCGGCCCGAAGCGGCTGGTCAGGGGCGACCTCCGGGTCGCATCGCGGTTTCGTGGGGCAGCACCGGCCGACAGGCGGGCGGCATATCAGGGCCTCCGGCTTCTATTGCTCCGCCTCAAACGGGCGTGCCACTCTTCCCGGCAATTCGGCGCCGCAGGCCAATATCGCGAACTGCCGACGACAGCGCACGACTCGACCAGCCCATTACACACACCAAGGCGGATGATCATGTGCAATCTGTGCGGTCCTGAATCGCCTGCCGATACCGGAAGCGGGGTCGCTCGGCGTTCCGTGCTGACCGCCCTCGGCATATCCCCAGTGGTCCTCGGCCTCTCCGGCGCGACAGCGGCGGCGGCGGAGACCCGTGCCCAGCCCTCGGGCCGGGGGCCCGGCAAGGGTTCGTCGAGTGCGCTGGAGCTGGTGCTGCTGGGTACCAAGGCGGGCCCTCCGGTGGACCCGCTGCGGGCCGGGATCTCCACCGCTCTCGTCGTGGACGGCGCGACGTACGTGATCGACTGCGGGCGCTCGGCCGTCACCCAGTACGTGCGGTCCGGTCTCACGCTGGCGTCCCTGAGCGGCATTTTCATCACGCATCTCCACGCCGACCACGTCGCCGACTACTACAACTTCTTCCTGCTCGGCGGCAGCGTTCCCAACCAGGAGCACGACAATCTCACCCGCCCGGTCCCCGTCTACGGTCCCGGTCCCGCCGGCGGGCTCCCGCCGAAGTTCGGCGGCGGACAGGCACCGACGGTCAGCCCGTCCGTCCCGACGCCGGGCCTGAAGGCGCTGACCGACGACTGCCACGCGGCGTACGCCTACAGCACGAACGTCTTCCTGCGCGACATGGGCATCCAGGACATCCGCGCCCTTGCCGATGTGCACGAGATCGAGATCCCCGCGGCCGGTGCCACCTACGAGAACACCGCGCCCGCGATGAAGCCGTTCGTCGTGATGGAGGACGACCGTGTGAAGGTCTCCGCGATCCTGGTGCCGCACGGACCGGTGTTCCCCTCCTTCGCCTTCCGCTTCGACACCGACCACGGCTCGGTCACCTTCTCCGGCGACACGACCTACAGCGACAATGTGATCGCCCTGGCCAAGGGCTCGGACGTACTGGTCCACGAGGCGATCAGCGTCGAGGGGCTCGACGCCCCGGCGGTCTTCGTCGACCACCTGCTGCAGTCCCATGTCGAGGTCCAGAAGATCGGTCCGATCGCCCAGCGGGCCGGGGTCGACATGCTCGTGCTCTCGCACATCTCCGAGGTCGCCCGCAACCCGATCGACGCCCACAAGTGGAAGAAGTGGGCACAGCGGGGGTACAGCGGCAAGGTGATCGTCGGCGAGGACCTCCAGCGGATCAAGCTGGCCTGACCCGGGCCCGGGCCCCGCGCCGGTACCTGGCGTCACGTCCACCCGACGAGCCCGGCCCGGTACGTCCCCTCATGGGGCGTACCGGGCCGGCGGCGCAGCGGGACTCAGGTGATCGGGGTGGACACCGTGCCGATACCGTCGATGGTCACCTCGACCAGGTCCCCGGGCCTCAGATACCTCTGCGGCGAGCGAGCCCTTCCCACTCCACCGGGGGTGCCGGTGAGAATCAGGTCCCCGGGGTGCAGCGGCAGCATGGTCGACACGTAGGCGACCAGGTGGGCGGGAGTGAACAGCAGATCCGCGATCCTGTGCTCCTGCACCGGGGTGCCGTTGAGCGTGGTGCGCAGCACGGCCGTTGCGGGATCGAACTCGTCGGGCGTGGTCATGACCGGGCCGACGGGAGTGGAACGTGCCCAGATCTTGCCCTGCAGCCACTCCGTCGTGCGGTACTGCCACCCCCGCATGGAGATGTCGTTGGCCACCGTGAAGCCGGCGATGTACTGGTCCGCCTCCTCCTCACGGACCTTGTACGCGGTCCTTCCGACGACGACCGCGAGTTCCCCCTCCCAGTCCATCTCCGGGTCCTCCGCCACGGCCGGCACCGCGTCGGCCGGGCCGGTCAAGGTGTCGGCGAACTTCGCGAAGAGAGTGGGATGAGAGGGGAGTTCCCGGCCCATCTCCTTTATGTGGCTCGTGTAGTTGAGGCCGGCGCACAGCACCTTCGACGGACGCGGTACGACGGTCCGCACCTCGACGTCGCCCCCGCGGTGCCGGCGCCCGGTGGCGTTCGCCGCGATCCGCCGCCAGTCCTCGTCCGCCAGCAGGGAACCGACGTCGGCGTGACCGGGGATTTCGGTGAACTCCTCACCGTCCAGGCGGGCTGCGCATGTGCCCTGCCGGGTGCGCACGGTTGCCAGTCTCACGTCATTCCTTTCCGGCGGCCGCAGGCTCGGGAATCACCAGGTCGAAGAATCCCCAGTGCGATCCGGCGGGCAGGGTGCCCGACAGCATCCGGCCGCACTTCTGCGTCACTATGTGCGAGGAGCCCCGGTGCTGGCTTCCGGCGTGGCTGTCGCGGAAGAACCGCTGCAACGTGCCGTTCCGCATGACCTGAGCGCCCGCGAAACGGTGCACGAGCTGACTGATCTCCAGCGCGGTCCGGGTGGCCAGGCTGCAGGCGAGCCGCGACATCGTCTCCTGCTCGTCCGTCAACTGCGCTGCCGTCGCGAGCGTGGACTCGTTGTCCCGCCAGGTCTCGCGCAGCAGCGCCATCGTGCCCCGGACGTGCGAGAAGTGCCGTGCGAACTCCGCGAAGAACTCGTCACTGGTGACCGGGGAACCCTCGGCAGGGTCCTTGCGCCGGGTCAGCTCGCGCAGCTCGTCGAGCATGCGCCGCCCGACCCCCTGGGACCAGGCCGCCTGGTGCAGTCCGGCCAGCAGGGCGGGGCTGACCCGGCTCACACAGCGGCCTCGGCGGGCGTTCTCGGGGCCGATGCCGAAGACGTACTTGTCCTCGACGAGCACCTCCTCGGCCCGGTAGTCCAGGCTCGCGGTCGCGCGCAGCCCCAGCATGTCCCAGTTGTCACTGATCCGCAGGGCCGAACGGGGAACCAGGCAGACCAGCCGCTCTCCCGTGCCCTCGACCGTCACCGCCAGATTGAGGTGGGTGGCCATCGACACCCCCGGGGCGAACTTCCAGACCCCGCTCACCCGGTAGCCGCCGCCTTCCCGGACGGCCCGGCCGGTGAAAGCGGTCGACTGCCCTGCCACCAGCGGGTACGTGCCGTCGGCGAACAGCTCGCCGACCGCCTCGTCGCTCAAGTAGGTGGCCGCTGTCGCCGTCTCACTCGTCAGGGCGCGCACCAGCCAGCCCAGCGAGGCGTCGGCGTGGGACAGCTTCTCCATCACGTGCAGGATCCGCAGCGGCGAAGCCTCCAGGCCGCCGAGTTCGGCCGGCACCATCAGCTTGAGGATCCCGCTGTCGCGGAGGGCGTCCTGCACCACCGGTGTCGGCCGCCGCAGGCGCTCGCTGTCCTCGGCCTCCCTCTGCAGGAGCGGGTAGATGTCCGTCAACTCCGCGAGGAGTCTGTTCGTTTCCTCGTCCACCTGCGTGTCGGCCATCACCGTCGGCCCCTCTCGGACTGGGCGCCCTCGCCGGCGCCTCGCTCGGCGGCTTCGGCCAGAGCGCCCCACTGGCCGCGGTAGAAGAGCAGGGGCCGGGTGTCGTCCTGCTGGCCGTAGGACAGCACACGCCCGAGCACGAGGACGTGGTCGCCGCCGTCGTACCCCGCCCACGGAGTGCACTGGAAGTACGCCAGCGAGCCGTTGATCCGTGGTGCCACGTCGTCGCCGACCCATTCGATGCGGTGGGTGTCCTGCGGTTTGCCGGCGAACTGGAGCGCGGTGGCGAGCTGGTTGTCCCCGAGCACGTTGACCGCGAAAGGCCGCTCGAGCAGGTAGCTCAGTGCGCGCGAGGTCCGCTGCATGGACACCAGCACCAGGGGCGGGTCCAGGGACACCGACGTGAAGGAGTTCACGGTGATCCCGTAGTAGCTGTCGCCGGACCGATAGGTGAGGACGACGACTCCGGTGGCGAAGTTCCCCAGCGTGTTGCGCAGCTGACGCGGATCGGCGAGCGACGGTACCGCCGCGCTCGACGCGAGGGTCCTGGCGTCAGCGGCTTTCTCGTAGATCTCCGAGTCCCACATGATCTCGGTCATCCCGAAGCCTCCTGGATGAGTCGTGGGGTCCGGCCCTGGTCCAGGGCCGGTGGGGGACCGGCAGCCACGTGCCGTGGGCCGTGGCTGCCGGCAGGGGTCAACGGGCCTCTTCGAGAGCGTCCTCGCCCGCGACGAACGTGGTGCCGGTGCCTTCGGGCAGCCAGTGCCGCAGCACCGGGTAGACGGCGAGGGCCAGCACCAGGGACACCAGGAACCCGAGGGCGAAGACGTCGGTGGCCATCAGGACCACGCCGACCGCCGCGGACAGGACCAGCGTGACGACTCCGGCCCAGTTCCACTTCTCGACCCGATGGGTGGCGCGGTCGAACCGCGCCCGGCGCACCAGGTAGTAGTCCGCGATCATCACGCCGCACATGCCGAGCGTCATGGCGCCCAGGTACGCCAGGTACTGGGTGAACTTCTCCAGGATCCCGGCGGAGATCATCACCAGGGCGATGATGTTGCCGACGACCACCATCGCCGCCCGGCCCGGCTTTCTGCCGGTGAGGGAGTCGATCAGGTTGACCAGCGAGAGCGATCCGGAGTAGGCGTTGATCGCCTGCGCCTTGGCCTGGGCCGCGTAGATGGTGACGAAGCCCATCCAGCCCGCGAAGATGACGAAGAAGGCACCCGTGTTCTGCATGACGAACGCGTTGCCCGCGACAGCGGCCGCCTCCGGGTTCATGCCCTTGTTGTGGACCATCAGGTAGTCGATGACCTGGGGCATGCCGCCGATCACGACGAGGGAGCCCAGGACGGTCATGATGATGTTCTGGGTGATCGGGCCGGCCACGGCCAGGACCGTCACGTCGCGCCGCGTGCGGCAGTAACGCGCGAAGTCCGTCGTGACCAGAGCGATGGTTCCCGCCGTCGCGCCCATGACCGAGACTGCGGACTCGAGTCGCGGCCACAGGCCCCCGGGGACGACTCCCGCGTAGGTGAACACGTCCATGGGGCTGGCGCCCTGGATCACATAAATGTCGACGATCATGTAGATCGTGACGAGCAGTGTGACGGCGATCAGGACGCCGGTGGCCCGCAGGGCGAGCTTGATGCCGAAGATGGCGAGCCCGATCCACAGCAGTGTCATGCCGCCGTAGATCAGGATGCGCCACCCCCACGAGTCGGGCAGGCCGAACATCAACAGCGTGCCCTGGTAGAGGAGGGCGGCCTCGACGGCGAGGAAGCCGAGAATCATGAACGCGAAGATGACCGAGCCGATCGCCGAGCCCCTGAAGCCGAATCCGAAGAACCGGGAGGTGATGGTGCTCGACATGCCGGTTTCGAACGCCATCCGCCCCAGGGCCTTGCCGAGCCCCACCGCGAAGGCCGCGACGAGGACACCGACGATCAGGCCCACGGTGAAACCGGCGAGCACGACGGTGAAGCCGGCGATGGCGAAGACGACGAGGGCGGTGGCGACGCTGACCGGGCTGAGGGCGAGTTGGTAGCCGCTCCGGCGTTCCGCCGACGGCACGCTGACCAGGGCATGGTCTTCCGCCGCGGCAGCCAGTGACGAATCAGCCGGTCTGGGATTCCTGGTGTATGAAGACACGGTGGTTCCTGTCCTTGTGAGAAATAGGGCTCCTGCGGCGGAATGTCGATGGCCCGACCCGCCCGATGTCGCCGCTAGGGTCTTTCGTTTGGATCAGCCCGGCATGATCCAAACGAGAGGCCCCAGGGGTCAGTCCGCGCTGCAACCCGCTACGGCGATGGCCTCGATCTCGAGGAGGATCTCCGGCTTGGCGAGGGCGGAGACCTCGACCAGCGTGCAGGCGGGGAAGTCGCCGGAGAAGAACTCCTGACGGGCCTTCCAGACCTCGGCGTTGTCACTGATGTCCGTGACGTAGATGGTCATCTTGACGACGTCGTCCATGACCGCGCCCGCCGCCTCGACCAGGTCCTTGATCTTCTGGAAGACGACCTTGGCCTGCTCGTAGGACGTCTCGCCGAGGACGGTCTCCCTGTCCTGCCCGCGGGCGGTCATTCCGGAGACCATGACGAGGTCGTCGATCCTCAGGCAGTTCGACCACATCTTGTCCGCCGGCTCCCGCACGGCGGTGGAACGGATACGCTGCTTCTTCATCGCTGTTGTCCTCAGAGCTCGATGCGGTTGTCCCAGGCGGACGTTCCGCCCCAGTTCACGCACACGCTCTGGCGGCGCATGAATCCCTTCCAGGCGTCCGAACCGGCCGTACGGCCACCGCCGGTCTCCTTTTCGCCGCCGAAGGCGGAACCGACATCGGCGCCCGTCGTGCCCATGTTCACGCGCACGATTCCGCAGTCACTGCCCCGAGCCGACAGGAACGTCTCGATGTTGGTCAGGTTCGTGCTGTGCATGCCCGAGGCAAGACCCTGGGCGACGCCGTTGTGGATCTCGATGGCCTCCTCGAGATCGTCGTAGGTCAGCACGGAGACGATCGGCACGAAGGTCTCCGACTGAGCGATCTCGAAGTGCGGTCGGACACCCGTGACGATGGCCGGCTCGACGTACAGACCCGGGCGGTCGATCACCTTGCCGCCGTACACCACGGTGGCGCCCTCGCGTTCGGCGCCGGCGAGGACCTTCTTGTAGTCCTCCACCGCACGCTGGTCGATCAGCGGGCCGACCACGGTGTCCGGGTCGCGTGGGTCACCGATGGCGATCTGGTCGAAGGCCTTCTTCAGCAGCTCGACCAGTTCGTCCGCGATGCTCGTGTGGGCGATGACACGACGGGTGCTCGTGCAGCGCTGGCCGGTCGTGCCGACCACACCGAACGTCAGTGCCTTCGCGGCGAGTTCCAGGTCGGCGGTCTCGTCGACGATGCAGCCGTTGTTGCCCGAGCACTCCAGCTGGTAGCGGCGGCCCAGCGTCGAGCCGACGATCTCGGCGACCTTGCGCCCCACCGCGGTGGAACCGGTGAACGAGATCATGGCGACACGGCTGTCGGAGACCATCTTCTCGGCGACGGTGTTGTCGTCGGGGATGAACAGGGAGAACACGCCCTCGCACCCCAGTTCCGCCGCGGCCCTGTTGACCAGCTTCTGCACGGCGACGGCGGTCAGCGGCACCTTGGGGCTCGGCTTCCAGATCACCGTGTTGCCGGCGATCGCGGAGAGGAACCCGTTCTGCGCCCAGACGGCGGCCGGGAAGTTGTACGCGCTGATCAGCCCGACGACGCCCAGCGGCAGCCACTGGTCGTACATGCGGTGCTCGGCGCGCTGGGACTGCTGCGTGAAGCCGTACATCATCCGCGCCTGGCCGGCGGCCAGCGTCGACATGTCGACCGCCTCACGGAGCTCGCCCTTGGCCTCCATCGTCGACTTGCCGGTGTCCAGCGAGACGACAGCGGCCAGGCTCTCCAGATTCTCCTCGATCAACTGGCCGATCCGGCGCACGAATTCACCACGCCGCGGCGGCGGTACCATCCGCCACTTCTTCTGCGTCTCGACGGCGGCGGCCACGAGCGTCTCGTAGTCCTGGCCGTCCGAGGCCGCGATCCGGCCCACGACCTCGCCGTCGGCGGGACACTGCGCCTCGATGACCGGACGGCCCTCGACGGCGCCCCAGCCGAGCGAGTCCGTGTAAGTGCCGGAATGCACCTGGTCCAGGCCGAATTCAGCCAGCACCTCGTGTGTGTCGAACAGGGTCTTGGTGGTTTCGCTCATCATCGCGCTCCCTCAGCGTCGCGAGTTCGGCAGGAATACGTCGGACGGGCCCGCGCCTCACTCCTTGGCAAGGAAGTCGCCGATCGTCTCGTCCGTGTGGTACTCGGGCTTCTCGTAGTAGTGCGGGCCGTCGTAGATCTCGATCAGCACGCTGCGCTCGTGCGCCAGGGTCGGACCGTGGGGGTGGTCCTTCGGGTTCATGTAGAACGACCCGGGACGCAGCCGGAGGCCGGAGTCGGTGTACTCGTAGTCGCCCTCGAGGCAGTACATGAACTGGTTCGACGCGTGCGTGTGCTTGGTCGGGATGGTGCCGCCCCGCTGGTACTCGAGGAGGGCGATGCTGGCGCCGGTGTCGGGGTTCTTGTAGAGGAAGTACTGACGGAACCCGTAGTCGGGATAGTCGATCCAGTCCCCGTCCTTGAGGTCTGCGGCATGGATCAGGACTTCGAGCGACCTCATGGTCGCGGGGTTGATGTCCACTGTTCACTCCGATCCGGGGCGGCCCGCGGCCACCCACGCGTCGTATTCCTGGCGGCTTTCGGGTGTGGCGGGAAACAGTCCGAAGAGGGACCGGCCCCGCTCGAGTTCACGGGCCGCGAACTCCTCGTACGCGGTGGCGTCGGCGGCCTCCGCGGCGACCTCCGCGGCCAGTTCACGAGGGATGACCACGACGCCGTCGCCGTCGCCGAGCAGCACATCGCCGGGGTACACCGCCACTCCGCCGCACCCGACGGGCTCGTCGAGCGCGACCGGGTGCAGCGCGATGGGGGTCGCCCGAGGGGCGTTGTCCCGCTGGTAGCACGGCAGGCCCGTCCGCCCGATGGCCTCCGAGTCGCGGTAGCCGCCGTCGGTGACCACGCCGGCCGCTCCGCGGTGCTTCAGCCGCGCCGCCATCATGTCGCCCATGGACGCGGCGGCCGTGCAGCCGAACGCGTCGATCACGAGCACCGCGCCGGTCGGGCACTCCTCGATCGCCCGCCGGTGCAGGTTGTCGCTGCTCGAATAGGTGGCGAGGGTGTCGAGATCCTCGCGTGCGGGGATGAACCGCAGGGTGTAGGCCGGGCCCACCAGCGGCTGCTGGCCGGCCGTCAGCGGCCGCACCCCGGCCATGATCACGTTCCGCAGGCCGCGCCGGAGAAGCATGTTGGCCACGGTGGCCGAGCCCGCCCCCGCCAACTGTCCCCGGACGGCTTCGGGCAGTGGTCCGGCGAGGTCCGCGTTCGCCGCGGCGGTCACTGGAAGAACTCCAGGGGCGGGCGGTTCCCCCACTGGGTGGTGTCGCTGGCGGTGCCGTTGAACTTGGTCGGCCGGTGGTTGTGGTCGACGATGTCGCCGTCGGTGTAGTGCTCGATGCGGAAGCCGAAGGGGTCCTTCCAGTAGTCGAAGATCTGGCTGCCGAGCAGGTGGCGGCCGACTCCGACGTCGAGGGAGTATCCCTGCCGGATGAGGTGGTCGTGCGACGACATGACGGCGTCCATGTCGGTGACCTCGAACGCGCTGTGGTGGATTCCCGCCCAGTCCGACTGCAGGACGAGCATGAAGTGGTGGTCCACGAGCTGCTCGCCCAGGTCCAGCCGGACGAAGGTGCCGACGACGGGCCCCTCCTCGCCCGGCGGGACGAAGTAGTCGGAGGGGAGGAAGTTGAAGCGTTCGTTGAGCCAGGCCATGGTCTCGTCGTGGTTCTTCACATGCAGCACGAAGTGACCCAGGCGGGCGATGGTGCACGGCGCGACGGGCTGGCGGACGGCGGCGTTCACCCGGTTCTTGTCGCGGATGTTGTTCATCGCGAAGGGTTCCCGGTCCGGGATCGGCTCGGCCCTGCGCCGGCCCCATATCGCCCGGATCTCGAAGCCGTCGGGCGTGGTCATCGCGACCTCGTGGCCGCCGCCGGGCTCCGCCGACTCGCGGACCGGGGAGGATCCCGGCAGCGCGGCGAGCTCGACGAGGTCGTCGTAGGCGGCGACCTCGATGGACGCGCCGACGAAGCGCTGTTTCCCGCCCTTGCGGGTCACATGGATGTGATGCTGAGTGCCCGTACCCCGCATGTACAGGGTCCGGTCGTCGCTGCCCTCGGCCGGCACCATGCCGAACGCGGTCAGGAACTTCTCCATCACCTCGAGATCCGGTGCCTCGTAGGTGACTTGGGCGGCATCGATTGCCGTAGCCACGGGTCCTCCTGGGGTGGGTGAGAGCACGGCGACGCGTACGTTCCGGCGCCGCCGGATGACCGGGGCTCCCTCTCGACGGGGAGCCGCGCCGGCCGTCAGCCCTTGAGGATGCTGACGTCGTCGGGATTGCGCAGGTCCGGAACCGTCCAGCCGTTCAGGTCGTACTCGTCCATGGCGCTCTGCGCGAATGACTTGCAGTAGTCGAGCAGGCCGCTGCCCCGTGCGCCGAACAGGTTGGTCTGACGCGTCACGTCGTTGCTGCCGATGTAGTTGATCTCGTACAGCTCGTGCCGGGCTCCGAACTCCGTGCCGATGGAGTCCCAGAGCATCTTCATGACCTTCACGCGCTCCTCGGCGTCGATGCCGCCCGTACCGCGCAGGTAGGTGTCCAGATAGCCGCGGATGTCCGCGGTCTTGAAGTCGTTGGCGTGGGAGTTGAGGTAGATCAGCCCACTGGCCACGACCTGCTCGATGATGTTCTTGATCTTCGGCATGGCGAGCTGGTTCATCACGCGGTAGGCGCCGGCGAACTGCGGGTCGGGCTGGATCATGCCGCCCTTCCACGGCACCGCGCTCTTCGCCATCGCGTCCGACAGCGCCCAGAAGGTGTTGCGCCAGGCGATGACCTCGCCGAGCTGGGACATGACGCCGTGGAACGAGCCGGCCCCGGTGACATCGAGGGCGCGGGACAGCATGCCGACGAGGAAGTCCATCTTGACGGCGAACCGGGTGCACCCGTGCAGGGAGGCGCGCTCCAGGTAGCCCGAGTGGATGTTGTACTTGTTGGCCTGTTCCAGGTCGTTGTAGATGAACGCGTTCTCCCAGGGGACGAACACGTTGTCGAGGACCAGGATGGCGTCGTTCTCGTCCAGCCGGCTCGACAGCGGGTAGTCGAACGGGCTGCCCAGCACCGCCGCGCGGTACTCGTTCGAGGTACGGCAGAGCAGCTTCACGCCGGGCGCGTTGGTGGGCGTGATGAACACCGGCGAGAAGGCCGGGTCCTGCACGGCGACCTGGCCCACGTGACCGACGAAGGTGTGGTGCGTCAGGGCGGACCCGGTGGCCACCACCTTGGCGCCGGTGACGTAGAAGCCGGCGTCGGTCTCCTTGGTGACCCGGATGAACACGTCCTTGCCCGCGTCCGGACCGAGGCCGCGGTCGACCGGCGGGTTCATGATGGCGTGGTTGATGTACCAGGTCTTCTCCTGGGCCTTGCGGTACCAGGTGCGCGCGTTGTCCTCGAATCCCCGGTAGAACTCGGCGTTGGCGCCGAGCGTGCCGAGGAAGCAGCCCTTGTAGTCGGGGGAGCGGCCCATCCAGCCCCAGGTGATCCGCTGCCACTCGGCGATGGCGTCGCGGGAGGCCACCTGCTCCTCGACGCTCTTGGGTGCCTGGTAGAAGCGGTGGGTGAAGCCTCCCCACTCCGTGGGCGCGGTGAGGACGTCCTTGCGCGCGGGGTCGTGCAGGGCGTCGTACATGCGAGCGATCATGCGGGCGGAGTTGCGGAACGCGGGGTGTTCGGCGACGTTCTCCACCCGCTCCCCGTAGATCCAGACCTCGCGGCCGTCGTCGAGGCTTTCGAGATATTCACTTCCGGTAAAGGGGAGATACTCGCGTCCGACAGGGCTCTGTGCCGACTGATTCGCGTTTCCCGCCGTCATTGACCGGCCCCTTCTTGTCATTCACGGAACCGGGCCGAGCCATCGGTTCGTGCAGCCAAGGCGTGGGCGGCTATCGCACGAGAAGGTTTCTCTCATCGATACGGCCCGCGCCGTCGAATTGCCGGGAAGACTGACACGGCCGCACGGCACGGGCAATAGAAAACGGAAGGGCCCAGCGAGGCCCGAGTGGGCCGGCCACCGACCTTCGGGCCGACTGGTGCTGGAGCGTGCGACTGCCTCTGAACAGGCACTTCCAGCGCTGGCGGGGGTGTCGCCGCAGAGCGGATACCGGCCCGGATGTGGCGCACGTCACACGAGTTTGGCGGTCGATCACAGGGATGTGCTCTTGATTTCATCCTCCCTTTCCATATAGGGCGCAGCAGGGGGGTGCATAGTTCCGCGTATGGCTGCTCTCACCGGCCGAGCGCGCGGCGATGCTCGGCGACGGTCCGAGTGGCCTGCAGCCAGCGATCCATGAGCGGGGTAATCTCCCCTCCGCGCTTCCACAGCAGGGATGCCTGCATGGACCGGAGCCATTCCGGGGGATCGAGAAGTGCGACCGAATCACTCCTTCCGGCAATGCGCTCGGTCACGAGCGCGACCCCCAGCCCGGCCGCGACGAAGGCGACCGCCGTCTGCGGCGTGGACACCTCGATGACCTCGAAGGAGTCGTCGCCCGACAAGGCCTTCTCCGCGGCGTCCGGCATACCCCAGAACGCGGAGAGCCGGGACGGCAGGATCCACCGTCCCCATCCCTTTCCGTCGGGACGGGATTCCGTGGCGCGATACCTCGGTACGGCGAGCTTGACATTGATGTCGATAATGGGGCACCAGTCGCAGCCCTCGGTGACGAATCTGGAGAATTGCGTGGACCCGAACGGGACACAGCCCATGTCCAGATCGCCGGACAGAACACCTTGAACAATGAGATCGGGAGTGACATCCGCCAGAGTGACGCGTGCCTTCGGGGCCTGTTCGAGGAATTCCGCCAACACGTCCGCGATGACTTCATTGATGACCATGGGTTCCACGCCGATGTGCAGATCGCCGATTGCGCCCCCTCCCATCAATTTCAGCGTATCCACGACTCGGTTCCGGTCCGCTATCAGGCGTTCGCCCCTGGACAGCAGGTGGAGGCCTGCCTGGGTGGGGTGCACGCCTTTCACGGTTCGCTCGAGGAGACTCACTCCGAGCTCCCGCTCCAGCTTCGCGATGGCGTGACTCAGCGGTGGCTGCGTCATGTGCAGATTCTTGGCGGCCTGCGAAACCGAGCCGGCCTCGACGACCGCTCGGAAGTACTCGAGTTGGCGAAAATCCATGCTCTCTAGATGTCATGACTTCTGCGGAATGTCAATAGATGAGTGACCGGCCCCGGGAAGGCCGCGCGGGCGGCGCCTGAACGGCTTGAGCGGATATCGACAAGGCAAACGGCTTTGCCGCCGAACGGGAAAAGGCCGCACACCTGTTGTCGTCCCGCCGGCGCCGAGCGGGCGCGACGGCGATGAACTGGCGGCGGGAAGCGGTATGCCTGCCGCGCCCGGACAAAGCGGGGGAGCGGGTTCGACGTTGCGGGAGGGCATCTCGTGGCGCGACCACCGGCGACGGCGCAGAGCCATTCGCCGGACAGTTCCTGCGCCCGAAAGAGGGCGAAAGCCGCCGGGTCGGCCAGACGGCGCGCGAGCCGGGGTAATGCTGTCCGGCGGGCCGGGAGCCGACGGCCGCGGCCCGGACCCCGGTGCTCGCGGCCGGGGCGAGGCTCGTAGGGCTCAATACGAACTGGTTCGCCGGGAGCGGCTGCGGGAAGCCGCAGGTGGTCGGGCTCGCCCGGGGGCCGGACACGGGAGGTAACACATGTGCGGGATCGCCGGCTGGGTGTCCTTCGACCGTGATCTGCGGTCCGAGAGCGCGACTTTGGACGCGATGACAGAGACCATGTCCTGCCGGGGTCCCGACGACCGCGGCACCTGGGCCGAGGGGCCCGCGGCCCTCGGCCACCGCAGGCTCGCGATCATCGACCTTCCCGGTGGCCGGCAGCCGATGAGCGTCCGGACGCCCGAGGGCACGGTGGTGCTCGTCTACGCGGGGGAGACCTACAACTTCACCGAGCTGCGGAACGAGCTGACCGGTCTGGGCCACCACTTCAGGACCGACTCGGACACCGAGGTCGTCCTGAACGCCTACCTCGAATGGGGCGAGGGGCTCGCCAGGCGGCTCAACGGCATGTTCGCGTTCGCGGTGTGGGACGGCCGCCACAACCGGCTCGTGATGGTCCGCGACCGTATGGGGATCAAGCCGTTCTACTACTACCCGACCTCCGACGGCGTGCTGTTCGGGTCCGAGCCCAAGGCCATCCTCGCCCATCCGCTCGCCCGCGCCCGGGTCCGCCTCGACGGACTGCGCGAGATGTTCGTGATGGTCAAGACGCCCGGACACGCCATGTGGGACGGCATGCGCGAACTGGAGCCCGGCACCGTCCTCACCCTCGACCGGCAGGGGATGCGCCGACGCGTCTACTGGCAACTGGAGACCCGTCCGCACACCGACGACCGCGGCGCCACCATCGCCACCGTACGCTCGCTGCTCGACGACACCGTCCGCCGCCAGCTCGTCGCCGACGTACCCCGCTGCATGCTGCTGTCGGGTGGTCTGGACTCCTCGGCCCTGACCGCCCTGGCCGCCCGCCAACTGGCCGAGCACGGCGAGAAGGTGCGCAGCTTCGCCGTGGACTTCGCGGGGCACGCCGACAACTTCGTCGCCGACGAACTGCGCACCACACCCGACGCCCCGTTCGTGCACGACGTCGCCCGCGCCTCCGGCACCGAGCACCAGGACATCGTCATCGACGCGCAGGCCCTCGCCGACCTCGACGTACGGGCGGAGACGATCCGGGCGCGCGATCTGCCCGTGGGTATCGGCGATCTGGACTCCTCCCTCTACCTGCTCCTTCGGGCGATCCGCGAGCACTCCACGGTCGCGCTGTCCGGCGAGTCGGCCGACGAGGTCTTCGGGGGCTACCTCCAGTTCTTCGACGAGAAGGCCCGCACCAGCGACACCTTCCCGTGGATGGCCCAGGCCGAGCGCTTCGGCAGCGACCGCGGCGTCCTGAACCCCGCTCTCGCCGAGGCCCTGGACCTCGGGGCGTACGTCGCCGACAGCTACGGCACCGCCGTCTCGGACATCGGCCGCCTCGACGGGGAGAGCGACTTCGAGTACCGGATGCGGAAGATCTGCCATCTGCACCTGACCCGGTTCGTACGGGTCCTGCTGGACCGCAAGGACCGCCTGAGCATGGCGGTCGGGCTGGAGGTCCGGGTGCCGTTCTGCGACCACCGGCTCGTCGAGTACGTGTACAACGCGCCCTGGTCGCTGAAGTCGTTCGACGGGAGGGAGAAGAGCCTGCTCAGGGAGGCGACGGCCGACCTGATCCCGCGGTCCGTGTACGACAGGACCAAGAGCCCCTACCCGTCGACTCAGGACCCGAAGTACGCCGTCGCCATCCAGGAGCACGTCAGGGACATCCTGGCCCGCCCGTCCCACCCGGTCTTCGACCTGCTCGACCGGGACCGGGTGCACCAGGCGGCCTACCGGGACGCCCCGCAGGTCACGCTGGCTTCACGGCGCGGCCTCGAACGCACAGTGAACCTGGCGCTGTGGCTGGACATGTACAAGCCGGAGCTGCTGCTCACCTGACCGGGACCCCGTCCTCGGGAGCCAGGGACCGTTTCACGGAGGCACTCCCATGAAGTTTGTTATTCACGGGAGTCGAGGGATTACGTGAACCTGTCACGCATGGATACGCTGCTCAGGAGCGCGGGAGCGCTCCCACGATCCTGCGCATGCCCCTGGCACTCTCCGACCTGAGAGCACGGAGGACGACTGTGACACCCCCCGACCACACCCGGCATCCCGGGAAATCCCCCAGCGGCCTTTCCGCGCGCCGCTCCTCACTCAGGCGCCGGGTCGCCGCCCTGGGCCTGGCGGCCGGTGTGGCGACGGCCGGAACGGTGCTGGTCACCCAGGTGCAGGCGGCCGCGGTGCAGGGCAGCCTGCCCGCCGGCACCCAGCTCTACAGGGACCCCAACTCCCAGGTGGTCAAGTGGGCGGCCGCCAACCCCGGTGACTCGCGCCAGCCCGTGATCTCGGCCAAGATCGCAAGCCAGCCGCAGGCCGTCTGGTTCTCGACGTACAGCCCGTCCACCGTCACCGCCGACGTCAGCAAGGTCACCTCGGCCGCGGCAGCCGCGGGCCAGGTGCCGGTGCTGGTGTCGTACGCGATCCCCAACCGCGACTGCGGAGGCGCCTCCGCGGGCGGCGCCCCGGACCTCGCCTCCTACGACAACTGGGCCCGCGGCTTCGCGGCAGGACTCGGCAGCGGGCCGTCGATCGTCATTCTGGAGCCGGACTCGATCGCCCTCACCACCTGCCTCAACTCCCAGCAGCTGAACGACCGCTACGCCTCACTCTCGCGGGCCGGAGCCGCCATCCACGCCGCCGCGCCCCAGGCCAAGGTCTACATGGACGGCGGTCACTCCACCTGGAACAGCGCCTCCGAGCAGGCGAACCGGCTGCGCAGCGCGGGTGTGCTGAACAATGCCGACGGCTTCTACACCAATGTCTCCAACTTCAACACCACCTCCAGCGAGGTGAGTTACGACAAGGCGATCCTCTCGGCGCTGGGCAACCCGTCCCATCTGCACGCCGTGGTGGACACCAGCCGGAACGGCAACGGTCCTGCGGGCGGCGGGGCCTGGTGCGATCCCTCCGGTCGCTCCCTGGGGAACTATCCCACCGTCAATACCGGAGACGCGGCGATCGACGCCTTCCTCTGGGTGAAACCGCCGGGTGAGGCGGACGGTTGCGCGGGCAAGGCGGGCACGTTCCTGCCCGACGTCGCCTACGCGCTCGCCGTCAACGCTCCGAACCCGCCCACGACTCCGCCGCCGACCACACCGCCCCCCAGCAGCCCGCCGCCCACCAACCCCGCCGGCGCCTGTGCCGTGAGCTACAAGATCAGCAGCTCCTGGGCGGGCGGATTCAACGCCGACGTGACCGTGAAGAACTCCGGCAGCGCCGCCATCAACGGCTGGACGCTGAAGTGGACCTTCCCGAACGACCAGAAGGTCGTCAGCGCCTGGAACGCCACCGCCACCCAGTCGGGCAACGCGGTGACCGTCACCAACCTCGGCTACAACGGCTCCCTGCCGGCCGGAGGCTCGACATCCTTCGGCTTCCAGGGCAGTTCAGGCTCCAGCAACTCCGCCCCCACCGGCTTCACCCTCAACGGCACGTCCTGCACCGCATCCTGACAGCGCACCACCCCCTCGGCCGGCCCGACTCCTCCGGGCCGGCCGACCGCGGCCGTAGCCGGGAACCCGAACCGCAGTACCACCCACGACCCGCTCTGACGGCCCCGTCTCCCGCGCTCCGGTGTGCGGCAGACGGGGCCGTGTGCCGGTCGTCCCCGTGTCGTCCTGACGTCGCCGAGGTCGGAGGAGGTCAGGGATGGAGGGCGGTGGGGGCCGACTCCGCTGTGCCGTCGCTTCCAGGGGTTGGCGGTGCGGGCGCCTCGTTCTCGGGGGAACGGTGGGTGCGGAGGCCGGGCATGCCGAAGGCGGTCAGGGCCGCGGCGACGGCGGCTGCCACGCCGCACACCAGGAACGCGGTGCTGAAACCACTGCCCAGGGCGTCCAGGGCCAGGCCGTGCGCCGCGGATCCCGGGGCGCCGGGTGGCACGCTGTTCACGGCGATGGGGCCGCCCGCCTCGGCGATCTCGCGGGCGGCGGCGAGCTGGCCGGCCGGCAGGTCTCCGCCGGAAAGGTTCTGCGTGAACGCCGACCTCGCGTTGCTGAGGGCGACCGCGCCGACGACGACGGGGCCGAGGGCGAAGCCGAGGTCGCGGAGCATGTTGGTGGTGGCGCTGGCCATGCCCGCCAGATGCGGGGGCACGCTGTTCAGCGCCACGGCCGTCACCGAGCTGACGGTCAGGGCGAAGCCGATGCCGATCAGCAGGGCGGGCGCGACGAACGCGCCGAGCCCGGCATCGGTGACGTCCAGTCGGGTGCACAGCAGGCAGCCGACCGCCATCAGGACGAAGCCGGCGGTCAGCAGCCAGGACGCGGCGACCCGGTGCAGGAGCCGGGAGACAGCTGGGATGAGCAGAAAGGCGGGGCCCTGCAGGAGAAGGAAGGGGATGGCCACGCGGATGGGATCCTGGTGCTGTACGGGTCCCAGCCACATGCTCGTGGAGAAGCAGGCGCCGAGGAAGGCGAGCATGCCGACGACCGCGACGACGGACGACACGGCGAAGGCCCGGTTGCGGAAGAGCCGCAGGTCGAAGATGGGGGACTCGGCTCCCAGTTCCACCACCACGAACCCGGCGAGGAAGCACGCGCCAAGAGCGAGGGACAGGATGACCGGAAGGGTGGTCCACCCCGACTCCGGTCCCTCGACGGCGCCGTACAGGACGAGGATGAGGCCGACGGCGAAGGTGGCCTGACCGGGCACGTCGAGTCTGCGGCCCTCGGGCGCCCGCGACTCCGTGACGAGCGTCAGGGTGAGCACCATGCTGACCACGGCGAGTGCGACGAGCACCCAGAACGAGCCGCGCCAGGAGCCGACCTTGGCGAACATGCCGCCGAGCAGAGGTGACACGGCGGCGCCCGCGGACAGGAACCCGCTCCAGACCGCGACCGCGTGGGCCCGGTCCCGCAGGGTGCGGGTGACGGCGGTGAGGGCGGTCAGCGAGCCCGGGAACATGGCGCCCGCGCCCAGGCCGTTCAGGGCGGCGCCGACCCACAGGACCTGGACGGTCGGAGCGAGCGCGGCGACGGCGCTGCCCGCGGTGAGCAGGGCCGTGCCGGTCACGACGAGCCGCCGGCGTCCGAAGAGGTCGCCGAGGACGCCGAAGGTGAACTCGAAGCAGACCACGGCGATCATGAACGCCGAAGTGATCCAGGTGAGTTGGGATCCGTGCGTGTCGAGATCCTGCTGGAAGAGACCGTTGAGTGAGGCGGGCAGCGCGTTCGCGACCTGGGCCACGAAGACGGCGCCGCAGGCGGCAGCCAGTGTTCCCGCGTAGCCCGGCGTCCGGGCGGCCCCCGCGGTCGGGCCGTGGGACGGGAGTGCCCCGTTGTCGAGTGTCATCGTTGTTCTCCCTGGCTGGGAAGGGCGGCGTCCCGGAGAGAAGAGGGGGAGCCTTCAGAGCGTGAAAGGGCTCGGCTCTGCGTACGCGGTGGGGGGAGAGGACACGGCGCGAGTCGGGCGCGATGCGGGGAGAATGACATTCGCTTTACGGTGCGTCAATGATGTGGGCGTCGAATAAGAGAAAGATCGTGCGTGTAAGTCTGGTCGGCCTGTCGCTCCGCAGGGCGGATCAGCGTTGCTCGGCCAGGTCGTCCTCCAGGGCGCGTGCCGCGGAGCCCAGGGCCGTGACCAGGGACTGGAGGCGGTGCGGGTCGTAGCGCACGCTGGGCATCGACACCGACAGACCGGCCAGCGCGGTGCCGTCCCGGTCACGCACCGGTACACCCACGGCGACCAGGCCCCGCTCGGACCGTTCCTTGTTGACGGCGAACCCGTTGCGCCGCAGCCGTTTCAGCTCCGAGTGCAGGCGGGCCAGGTCCGGGCGGTCGGCCGGACGGTCGCGGTAGCGCTCGGGGGCGTACACCTCGTCCAGTTCCTCGCCGGAGAGGTCGGCGAGCAGGAGCAGTCCCGCCGTGGTGCGGTGCGCGGGGAAGACCATTCCCTCCCGGGAGCCGACCCGCAGGGCCTGCCGGCATTCGACGCTGGCGATGAACCGGGCCGTGTCCCCGGTGCGCACGGTCAGGTTCGTGGTCTCGTCCAGCAGGTCGACGACCCGGTGCAGGTGGGGCAGGGCCGCCGCGCGCAGCCGCGAGACCAGGGACTGGGAGTGCGCGGCGAGTTCCAGCACCGGTCCCGCGCGGTAGAGGCGGTCCTCGTCCTGCACGGCGAAGTCCCGGTAGACCAGCATCGCCAGGATCCGGTGGGCGGTGGAGCGGGCGACGCCGAGGCGCTCGGCGAGTTGCGAGACGGTGGCGCCGCCCTCCATCTGCAGGATGGTCGCCGCCCGCAGCGCGTGGTCCACGCTGGCGATCGGGTAGGGCGGCGGTGTCTTCAGCGGCTTGTCCATGACGCGTTCCTTTGATTCTGCTCTCCAGAATCTCCATGTTCTCCCACCAGACGCGGCGCACGCTGATGCCGTGACTGAGACCTCCACAACCCAAGACACCGCCACGGGTTCCCCGGTCCGGCTCCAGGCCGTCGCCGCGGAGGGGCAGCCCGAGGTCACCCCGGCACTCGAAGAGCTCTACCGCGGGTTCGAACAGGAACTGCTCGTCCCGCTGTGGACCGAGATCGGCGACCTGATGCCGGCCCACCCGCGCTCGCGCGCCGTGCCGCACCTGTGGCGCTGGGAGCGGCTGCGGCGGCTGGCGGCCCAGGCCGGCGACCTGGTTCCCGTCGGCCGCGGCGGCGAACGGCGGGCCATCGCGCTGGCCAACCCGTCCCTCGGCGGCCGGCCCTTCGCCACGCCGACGCTGTGGGCGGCCATCCAGTACCTCATGCCTGGTGAGGACGCCCCCGAGCACCGGCACACCCAGCACGCCTTCCGCTTCGTCGTCGAGGGTTCGGGTGTGTGGACGGTCGTCGGCGGTGACCCGGTGCCCATGAACCGCGGCGACTTCCTCCCGCAGGCCGGCTGGAACTGGCACGCCCACCACAACGCCACCTCCGAGCCGATGGCGTGGATCGACGGCCTGGACATCCCCTTCCAGTACGTCACCGAGGCACAGTTCTTCGAGTTCGGCCGCGACGAGATCAGCGACGCCGAGCGTGTCACACCGCGGCGGTCGCGCTCCGAGCGCCTGTGGGGCCACCCCGGCCTGCGCCCGCTGTCCGCCGCCCCCACCACGCCGGGCAGCCCGCTGCTGTCGTACAAGTGGGAACACACCAACGCCGCTCTCCGCGACCAGCTCCTGCTGGAGAAGGAGGGGTTCGGCGGCACCGTGGAGCCGGGCCACGCCGCGGTGCGCTACTCCAACCCGCACGATGGCTCCGACGTCCTGCCGACCGTCCGTGCCGAGTTCCACCGCGTCGCCCGCGGCGCCGAGACCACGCCGGTGCGCGAGACCGGTTCGTCGGTCTACCAGGTCTTCGACGGCTCCGGTGTGGTGACCGTCGGCGACACGTCCTGGACGGTGACCCGCGGCGACCTGTTCGTCGTCCCGTCCTGGGAGCCGTTCGCCGCCCGGTCCGAGGCCGGCGCGACCGACTCCGACGAGGGAGCCCTCGACCTCTTCCGCTTCTCCGACGCGCCCGTCTTCGAGGCGCTCCGGCTCAACCGCACTCAGAAGGACACCTGACCATGAAGCTCGCCACCATCCGCACCGCCGACGGCACCAGGGCGGTCCGTCTCGACGGCGACCTCCTGGTCGACCTCGGATACGCCGACCTGGGCGAGCTGTTCGCCGAGACCGACTGGCAGGCCAGGGCCGCCGCCGCGTTCGGCACCACCTACCCGGTCGGGGGCGCGGATTTCGCGCCGGTCGTGCCCAACCCCTCCAAGATCATTTGCGTCGGGCACAACTACACCAACCACATCAAGGAGATGGGCCGGGAGCTGCCGAACTACCCGACCCTCTTCCCGAAGTTCGCCGAGACCCTGCTGGGCGCGGGTGACGACATCGTCAAGCCGGCCGAGACCGACGCGCTCGACTGGGAGGTCGAGCTGGCCGTCGTGATCGGCAAGCAGGTGCGCCGCGCCGACGAGCAGCAGGCCGCCGACGCCATCGCCGGCTTCACCGTCATGAACGACGTCTCGGTGCGCGACTGGCAGTTCCGCACCATCGAATGGACCCAGGGCAAGATCTGGGAGGCCACCACCCCGGTCGGCCCCTACGTCGTCACCCCCGACGAGATCGGCGGCGTCCGCCCCGCGCTCGAGGTGAGGACGGTCGTCGACGGTCAGGTCATGCAGCAGGACGACACCGGCACGCTGCTGTTCGACCCGGTGTTCCTGGTGCGGTACATCTCCACCGTCATCACTCTGCGCCCCGGCGACATCATCGCCACCGGCACCCCGGCCGGTGTGGGCAACGCCCGCGACCCGAAGGTCTTCCTGCTCCCCGGCAACACCGTGGTCACCGAGATCGCCGGGCTGGGCGCCTGCACCAACAAGGTGGTCCACGCATGACGGACGGCACGCGGACGTCCGCCGACGCGCGCGAGTGGGCCCGCGCGGGCACCGAGCTGCTGCTCGACGCCGTCGCGGACTTCGACGAGGCCGGCTTCTCCGCCCCCAGCGTGCTGCCCGAGTGGACTCGGGGGCACCTCGCGGCGCACGTCGCCGCCAACGCCGACGCCCTGTGCAACCTGGTGCACTGGGCGGCCACCGGCGAACAGACGCCGATGTACGCCTCCGCCGAGGAGCGCGCCGCCGGCATCGCCAAGGGCCCGGCCCTGACGGCCGACGAGCTGCGGTCCTGGCTGACCGCCTCCGCCCACCGGCTCGCCGGGGGACTCGACGGGCTCACCGACGAGCAGTGGCAGCACCAGGTCGTCACCGCCCAGGGCCGCACGGTCCCCGCCACCGAGCTGCCGTGGATGCGCGCTCGCGAGGTGTGCGTCCACGCCGTCGACCTCGGCACCGGCGTCACCTTCGCCGACCTCCCGAGCGGCTTCCTGACCGCCCTGGTCGACGAGATCAGCACCAAACGCGGGCTGACCGGGCTCCCCGACGGCCCTCTGCCCGAGGTCGCCGCCTGGCTGGCCGGCCGCCCCCACACGCTCGCCGACGCTCCTGAGCTCGGCCCGTGGCTCTGAGGAGTGAAGCATGTCCAAACCTGATGTGATCGTCGTCGGCGGCGGCCTCGGCGGCCTCGGCGCGGCGTTCTCGCTGAACCGTCAGGGCCTGAACGTCCGCCTGCTGGAGAGCGCCCCCGCCTTCGGCGAGGTCGGCGCCGGCATCCAGATCGCCCCCAACTGCACCCGCATCCTCGACGACTACGGCCTCCTGGAGGAGGCCAGGAGCCTCGGCGTCGTCCCGGACTCGATGGTCATGCGCGACGCCGTGGACGGCGACGAGCTGACCCGGCTCGACCTGCGGGACCTGGAACAGCGCCACGGCTACCCGTACATGGTCATCCACCGCAGCGACCTGCACGGCCTGCTCCTGCGCGCGTGCGAGCGCGCCGGTGTCGAGCTGATCAACGACGCGCAGGTGACCTCGTACGAGAACACCGGCGGCGGCGCCCGCGTGACCCTCGCCTCAGGCGAGACCCACGAGGCCGGCGTCGTGATCGCGGCCGACGGCCTGCACTCCGTCGCCCGCAAGCTGCTCGTCGACGACGAGCCCGTCTCCTCGGCGTACGTCGCCTACCGCGGCACCGTCCCCGCCGAGGAGCCGCGAGTGCGGTCCGTCGACCTCAGCGAGGTCGTGGTCCACGTCGGGCCCGCCTGCCACTTCGTCCACTACGGCCTGCGCGGCGGCGAGCTGCTCAACCAGGTCGCGGTCTTCGAGTCGCCCAAGGCGCTGGCCGGTAAGGAGGACTGGGGCACGCCGGACGAGCTCGACGCCGCCTTCGCCAAGACCTGCGGCTTCGTCCAGGGCGGCCTGCCGTTCATGTGGCGGGACAAGTGGTGGCGGATGTTCGACCGCGACCCGATCATGAACTGGGTCCACGGCCGGATCGCCCTCCTCGGTGACTCCGCGCACCCGCCGCTGCAGTACATCGCACAGGGCGCCATCATGGCCATCGAGGACGGCTGGGTGCTGGGCGAGCACGTCGCCCGCAACCGTGCCGAGGATGGCGCGATCGACTGGGACGCGGCCCTCGCCGCCTACGAGGCCGTCCGCCCGGAGCACTGCCGACGCGTGGTCACCACCTCCCGCAAATGGGGCGAGCTGTGGCACCTCGACGGTGTCGCACGCGAGCAGCGCAATGCGCTGCTGCGCGCCCGCGACACCTACGACTACGCGTTCACCGACTGGCTGTACGGTCCGACCGCGCTGACGCCGGACCAGGAGCCGCCCATGTTCACGCCGATCCCGCTGTCCTCGGCGAACACCGAGACTCTGCAGACGGCCGTGGAAAGCGGCGCAGCGTGAGCGACGCCTACCTGTACGCCGCTGTCCGCACCCCGTTCGGCCGCTTCAACGGAGCGCTGTCCGGGGTGCGCCCCGACGATCTCGCCGCGACCGCGCTGACCGGCCTGCTGGACCGGGCGCCCGGCCTGGACCGCGCCGCGATCGGCGACGTGGTGTGGGGCAACGCCAATGGCGCCGGCGAGGACAACCGCAACGTGGGCCGGATGGCCGTACTGCTGGCCGGGCTGCCGGTGGCCGTGCCCGCCACGACCGTCAACCGGCTGTGCGGCTCCGGCCTGGACGCGGCGATCACCGCCTCGCGCACCCTGGAGTCCGGTGACGCGGACGTCGTCGTCGCCGGCGGTGTGGAGTCCATGACCCGGGCACCCTGGGTGCTGCCCAAACCGGACCGGGCCTTCCCCGCCCGCGATGTCACGGCCGTCTCCACCACCCTGGGCTGGCGGCTGGTCAACCCCGCGATGCCGAAGGAGTGGACGGTCTCGCTGGGGGAGTGCAACGAACTGCTCCGGGAGAAGTTCTCCATCTCCCGCGAGCGGCAGGACGCTTTCGCGGTGCGCTCCCACCGGCTCGCGGCGCGCGCCTGGGACGAGGGCTTCTACGACGACCTCGTCATGACCGTCGAGGGGCTCGCCCGCGACGAGGGCATCCGTCCCGGCACCGACCCCGGGAAACTGGCAGCCCTGAGGCCGTCGTTCCGCCCGGACGGGACCATTACCGCGGGCAACGCCTCCCCGCTCAGCGACGGGGCGTCGGCGCTGCTGCTCGGCACCGAGGAAGCCGCCGAGAGGATCGGCATGGACCCCGTCGCCCGTGTCGCCGGGCGCGGCGTGCACGCCGTCGAGCCTCACATGTTCGGCCACGCGCCCGTCGAGGCCGCCGACAAGGCGCTGCGCCGGGCCGGTATCGGCTGGGGCGACGTGGGCGCGGTCGAACTGAACGAGGCGTTCGCGGTGCAGTCGCTCGCCTGCGTGGACGCCTGGGACATCGACCCGGAGATCGTCAACACCCGGGGAGGCGCCATCGCCATCGGCCATCCGCTGGGCGCCTCCGGCGGCCGGCTGCTCGGCACTCTGGCGAAGGTGCTGCGCGAGCGGCGGGAGCGCTGGGGCGTCGCGGCCGTCTGCATCGGCGTGGGCCAGGCCCTCGCCGTCGTACTGGAGAACGTCACCGGCGGGGTGAGCGGACGATGAGCGCCACGACCGTCGCCGCCACGCCCGACGAAGCCGTGGCCGGCGTCGAGGACGGTTCCACGGTCCTGGTGGGCGGGTTCGGTCTCGCGGGCATGCCGTTCGACCTGATCGACGCCCTCATCCGGCAGGGCGCCGGTGACCTGACCGTGGTGTCCAACAACGCGGGCAACGGGGACGTGGGCCTGGCCGCGCTGCTCAAGGCCGGACGGGTGCGCAAGATGATCTGCTCCTTCCCCCGGCAGAGCGACTCCTACGTCTTCGACGGCCTGTACCGGGACGGCCGGGTGGAGCTGGAGGTGGTGCCGCAGGGCACCCTCGCCGAGCGGATGCGGGCCGCCGGGGCGGGGATCGGCGCTTTCTACAGCCCCGTCGGTGTCGGCACCCCGCTGGCCGAGGGCAAGGAGACCCGGGAGATCGACGGACGCGCCCATGTCCTGGAGTACCCGATCAGGGGCGATGTCGCGTTGATCTCAGCCCACCGGGCGGACACCATGGGCAACCTCGTGTATCGCAAGACCGCCCGGAATTTCGGACCCGTGATGGCCACCGCCGCCACTACGGTCGTCGCCCAGGTCACCGACGTCGTGGCCGCCGGGCAGATCGATCCGGAGACCGTGGTGACCCCCGGCATCCACGTCGACCGCCTGGTCCGGGCCGAGGCCCGCCGGCTCACCGTGCGAGGAGCCCGCTGATGACGACGACCCGTGCCACGGCCCCCGTGGAGCACGCCGACCGGAAGCCGCTCACCACCGACGAGCTTGCGGCCCGCATCGCCCGCGACATCCCGCCCGGCTCCTACGTGAATCTGGGCATCGGTCAGCCGACCCGGATCGCCGAGCACCTGCCGGCCGACGCCGGGATCGTGCTGCACACCGAGAACGGCATGCTCGGCATGGGGCCGGCCGCGGTGGGCGACGAGGTGGACCCCGATCTCACCAACGCCGGGAAGGTGCCGGTCACCGAGCTGCCGGGGGCGGCGTACTTCCACCACGCGGACTCCTTCGCGATGATGCGCGGCGGCCACCTGGACGTGTGCGTCCTCGGCGCGTTCCAGGTCTCGCACCACGGAGACCTGGCGAACTGGCACACCGGCGACCTGGACGCCATCCCGGCCGTCGGAGGCGCGATGGACCTGGCGGTCGGGGCGCGGCGGGTGCTGGTGATGATGAGGCTGTTCACCCGCGACGGCGCCCCCAAGCTGGTGCCCGCGTGCACGTACCCGCTGACCGCTGCCGGCTGCGTGAGCCTCGTCTACACCGATCACGGTGTCTTCGAGCCCGGCCCGGACGGGGTCCGCGTGCACGAGACGTACGGCATCACGGTGGCCGAGCTGCGGGGGCGGCTCTCCGTCGACCTGCTCGACTGAGCCGTGGCCGGTGCCGTGTGCCCAGCGCGGCACCTGCCGCCCGTCCCGCTTTACGGTTCGCCAAGGAGCCGTGCGGGGCGTGCGGCGTGGAGCCGGTGTGTACGGTCGCCGGTGCGGCGCGCGTTAGGATCCCGGCATGGCGAACCTTCGACAGGCGCAGAAGCAGATGACGCGCCGCCTGCTCCTGGAGTCGGGACTCGAGCTGTTCAAGACGAAGGGGTACGCCGCGACGACGGTCGACGACATCGCGACCGCGGCGGGCACCACCCGGGTGACGTTCTACGCCTACTTCCCCTCCCGCAGCGAGCTGATGAAGGCGCTCATCGCCGAGCAGCTCAACGAGGCCCTGCAGCGTGTCAGTTCACCCGAGCACGGATCGACGGCCCAGGGCCTGGTCGCGACCGTGGCCGACGGGACGCCCGAGGCGATCACCGCCTGGCTGCGGCGTACCGCCGACAGCTGGCCGACGA
Organism: Streptomyces sp. NPDC088817; assembly: GCF_044750345.1. Lineage (NCBI taxonomy): Bacteria > Bacillati > Actinomycetota > Actinomycetes > Kitasatosporales > Streptomycetaceae > Streptomyces > Streptomyces sp. NPDC088817. The sequence continues at coordinate 42,151 of NZ_JBIVJN010000017.1, read as the reverse complement.
TCCGGCCGATCATCCGCGTGGGCCGGGACGCCGCAGCGGTCGATCCCGAACTCACCGACCTGGTGGAGCGATGGCTGGAGGAGGCCATCAGCGACATCGAGGACGGACTGACGGCGGCCGGCCGCCTCGCACCCCATCAGCGCCGCTTCCGGGGTGTACTGGCGATGGCGGAACTGGACTACGTCGCCCAGCACTGGGACGGTGCGGACTGGAAGCTCACGCGCGAGCAGATGCTCGACGAACTCAGCGCCAGCTGGGTGAGGTTGCTGACCTGACCTGACCTGACCTGACCGCCTTCGCCGCGGGCCGGGCCGGTCTCAGTTCTCGGCCGCGGCGTCGAACAGCAGCGCCCGGAGCCATGCGACGAAGTCCCGGTCGGACAGGCGCGGGTTCCACACCATGTCGATGCCGAGCCGGGGCAGCGGGAACGGGAACTCCTCGATCCGCACGTCGGCGAGCGTCCGCATGGTGGCGGCGACCCGGTACCGCAGCAGGGCGACGCCGCCCGCGCGGGCCACGAGGAACGGCACCAGCAGGAAGTCGGAGATCCACTGGCCGACGCGGTAGGGGATCCCCTTGTCCTCAAGCACCGAGTAGGGGAAGACCCGCCGGGCGGTGTCGACCACGATGTGCCGCTCGGTGGTGAGCAGGTCGAGGGCGCTCGCCTGCGGCGGGGTGTCCGGTGAGGCCACCACCACGCAGCGGTCGTCGTACAGCCGCTCGCGCGGATACGGCGAGAAGTGCCCCTCGGAGATCAGCACCACGTCGACGCCCCCCTCGGTGAAGGTGGCCTCGGTCGGCACCGTGATCGTCCGCACGCGCAGCGTGGCGTGCGGCGCGCGCTCGGCGACGAGCCGCGTCAGCCGGGGGCCGATGACGAACGCCGTGCTGTTCGTCATGGCGACCGTGATGACCCGCTCGTCCGTGGCGGGGTCGAAGCAGGGGAACTCGACGATCTGCGCCGTCTGTCGCAGCGCGCTGCGCAGCGGCGCGATCAGCTCCAGGGCCCGCGGGGTGAGCGTGACACCGCTGCCCTGCCGGACGACGAGCTCGTCGCCCAGCAGACGGCGCATCCTGGTCAGGGCGTGGCTCATGGCCGGCTGCGACAGCCCGACCCGTTCCGCGGCCCTGGTCACCGAACGCTCCTCCAGGAGCGCGAGGAGGGGCACCAGCAGGTTGAGATTGACCGACGCCAGCCGGTCCAGCCCCGAAGCCGGGGTGCCCTCACCGTCGTCGTTCATGGAGCGAACCCTACGACGCCGCCCGGGTCATCCGACGCAGCCGGGGAACGGGAATGCGGTGGTTGAGCGCCACGGCCGTGGTGGACCCGTCCTCCCGCGACCAGGTCATCAACGCCGGTCCGCCGCCGGGCTCTCCGTCCGCGTACGCCGGTTCCCCGGCCGCCGGCAGATGTCCCACCGCCTTGAGGCTCAGCCCGAACTGCTCGGTCCAGAAGTACGGCTGGAACGCGAGCGGCGGTGCCTCCTCGCCGTGGACGAGTGCCCGGGCGGCGGCCTTCGCCTGCTCGATGGCGCTGCTCCACAGCGGGATCCGGCGCGGGCCCTGCGGGCTGGGCAGGGCGGCGAGGTCGCCGACGGCCGCGACCTCGGGGCGGGCGAGGCCCCGCGCGTCGACCGGGACGGCGCCGTTCACGACGAGACCGGTGCCGGCGAGCCACTCCGTGTTGGGCACGTCACCGACGGCCGTGAGCAGGATCTCCGCATCGAGGACCGTGCCGTCGTCCAGCACGACGCGGGCGCCGCCCGCACACCCTTCCACCCGAGCCCCGCCGGTCTCGACGACGGTGAGCCCCCGTTCGCGCGCGGCGGCGACGAAGACCCCGGCGAGGTCCGGACCGAGCCGGTCGGCCAGCGGCGCCCCCTGGGAGACGAGGGTGACCCGGCAGCCGGCGGCCAGGCATCCTGAGGCGATCTCCATGCCGAGCGGGCCGCCGCCGACGACGAGGACCGAGGGCCGGCCCGCGAGGCGGCGGCGCAGCGTCAGCGCGTCGTCGAGTCCGCGCAGGGTGATCTCGTCGGGCAGTTCGGACAGCCGCCGCGCCCGGGAGCCCGTGGCGAGGACGACACGGTCGTACGGCAGGGCGGTGCCGTCGTCGAGTGCGACGAGCCGCCGGTCGAGGTCGAGCCCGGTCGCGCGCACGCCCAGCAGCTCGGTCGCCCCGTGGCCGGGCGGCGGGAGCGTGTGCGAGGACATGCCGTCGCCGTCGAGCAGCAGCGCCTTCGACAGGGCGGGGCGGCTGTACGCCGGGTGCGTCTCGTCGCCGACGACGGTCAGCTCGCCGTCGAACCCGGCCTCGCGGAGCGTGTCGGCGGCGGTGAGCCCGGCGATACCGTTGCCGACGACGACCACGCGCCGCGGGGTGCCCGCGCTCATTCGACCCTCAGCGCGGCGACCGGGCACACCCGGGCGGCGGCGTTCGCCGAAGCGGCGTCGGCCCCGCCGACGTCCTCGCGGTCGAGCACCAGCTCGCCGTCGTCGTCGAGGTGCATGAGCCGCGGGGCGGCCTCTTCGCACAGGCCGTGACCTTCGCAGCGGGCGCGGTCGAGAACGATCCTCATGCGGGGATCACCTCCAGGACGGGGAGCTCTTCGATGCTCCGGGTGATGTTGCCGGGCACACGGACCTCGGGCCCGACGACGAGGCGCCTGACGCGCCGGGAGAGCGCCTCGATCACGGCGTGGGCCTCCAGGCGGGCGAGTCCCTGGCCCGCGCAGCCGTGCGGGCCGTATCCGAACGAGAGGTGGTCGACCGGGTTGCGTTCGACCAGGAAGGCGTCCGGGTCCTCGTAGTGCCGGGGGTCGCGATTGCCCGCGCCGAGCAGTACCGCGACCTGCGCGCCCGCCGGGATGACGGTCCCCTCGACGTCGACGTCCCTGGTGGCGAGCCGGCCCCAGACGTTGACGGGAGGCCAGAAGCGCAGCACCTCGTTGAACGCCCCTGATATCAGGTCGGGTTGGGCGCGGACGAGGTCGAGCTGGTCGGGGTGCGCGGCGAAGAGGGCGACGACGTTGCCGATCGCCGCGACAGTCGTGTCGACGCCGGCGCCCAGGTACTGGTGGATGATGTGGCCCGCCGTGCCCGGAGGGACGGCGCCGCGCGCCTCGGCGTCGAAGATGCCGCGGCCCACGGAGCCCTCGGCCAGGTCGCCGGCCGTGACCTCGGAGCACCATGCGTACAGTTCCCCGGCGACGGGGAAGTTGTCGGCCGTGCGCTGGTTCATCGGGCCGAGGACCTGCATGGCGGCCTGGCCCCAGCGCAGCATGTTGTCGCGTACGTGGCCGGTGAAGCCGATCAGGTCCGCGACGACCTCCAGCGGGAGGGCACGGGCGAGGGCGTCGACGGCCTCGAAGGAGCCCTTCGCGACGAGATCGGCGACCAGGGCGTCCGCCTTCGTCTCGATCCGGCCCTTCAGGCCGCGCAGGGCGCGCGGCGAGAGGTTCTCGGTGAGCGTGGCGCGCAGCCGGGTGTGCACCGGGGGGTCGGAGGCGAGCGAGGTGCCGGTCAGCGCCTGGTTGGCCGCCGGGTTGAAGGCGATCGACGCCGAGGAGAAGGACTCCCAGTCCGCGAGCGCGCCGCGGATGACGTCGTACCGCGTCAGCGCGTAGACGTCGTTCTTCGGCAGGTGGACGACGGGGCCCTGTTCCCGCAGCTCGGCGTGGACGGGGGAGGGGTCCAGGACGACCTCGTCGGCGAAGAGGTCGACGTCGGAGGTGGGCGGAGTGCTCATGTCCACAGTGAAATGGCCGCCCTCACATCCAACAAGTGAATGATTGACATGGCGTCACATGCACCACGTTCATGAGCGCCCGTCGTGGCCCCGTGCTCTGATTTCCCGCCCCGGCGCAACCCTCTGTGCGATCTTTTTTCGTGGTGTTCGTTTCATTGACGCTGTGTAAATCGAATGGCTACCGTGACAGCAGCCACAGGGTGCGCGGTCGCACCCCACACCGGACACGTGAGGCAGTCATGAGCGTGAACAACAACACCGTGAACACCGTCCTGGGCCCGGTGCCGGCTGAGGAGCTGGGCGTCGTCTCGGTTCACGAGGCCCTGCTGTCGGTGCTTCCCGGTGCGGAGCACGCCTTCGACATCACCCTCGACCGGGCCGAGATCTTCGAGACGCTGGCCGCGAAGCTGAGGGACTTCCGCGCTCACGGCGGCGGCACGATCGTCGACAGCACCGGCATGTTCCACGGGCGGGACGTCCGGCTGTACGAAACCCTCTCCCGTTCGACCGGTGTCCATATCGTCGCCTCGACCGGCCAGGGCCCCGAGGAGCTCCTCGGCGGGTACTTCCTCACACCGCAGACCAACCCGCCGACGCCGTGGCCGGCCGGGAAGTTCGCCGACCTCTTCACCCGGGAGATCACCGAGGGCATGGTGGTTCCGCGGGTGGAGCGCCGCGGCCCCGCCGGCCTCGTGGCCACCGCCGTGACACGGACCGGCATGACCGCGACCGACGAGAGCCTCCTGCGCGGCGCGGCCCGCACCGCGCTCGCCACCGGCGTCGCGGTCTCCGTCCGCCACGGCGCCGACGCCGTCCACGACCTCGACATCGTCCTCGACGAGAACCTGCCGGCCGACCGGGTCGCCGTCGGCGGGCTGGACCGCGAGGACGCCGTCGCCGCCGGCGCCCCGGAGAAGGTCGCCGGTCGCGGCGCCTACGTCGTGCTCGACCACGTCGGCACCGAGGACGCCGAGCACATCACCGATGCCGAGCGCGCCGCACTGGTCGCCGACCTCGTGCGGGCCGGTCACGGCGACCGGATCCTGATTTCCAGTAGCGCGACCGGAGTTGCCGAGGGGCACCCCGCCAACGACCTGCCGTACAGCCACGTCCTGACCGCCTTCGTGCCCCTGCTGAAGGCGCGCGGCCTCGGCGACGACGACGTGCGCCGGATGCTCGTGGCCAACCCGCGCGACCTGCTCGCGACGCGCTGAACGCGCCGGCCCGAACAACCGTCAAGTCCTCTTCCCAAAAGGTGAGTGTTGTGTCGAGAGTGAACACAGTCCTGGGGCCGGTCCCCGCCGAGGAGCTGGGTCTCGTGGCGATCCACGAGCACATCGGGTACGGCATGCCCGGCTCCGAGCTGGACACGAAGTGGTGGAAGACGCCCGAGCAGCGCTACGAGGAGACCGTCCCGAAGCTGCGCAGGTTCCACGAGCTCGGCGGCGGCACCTTCGTCGACGCGACCGGCATCTGCAACGGCCGTGACGTCGACTACTACAAGTCCCTGTCCGCGAAGACCGGCGTCCACATCGTCGCCTGCACCGGCTTCGTCGGCGGCGACACCGCCCTGCCGCACTTCGCCCGCGCCGACGTCGACTACCTCATCCGGCAGTTCGTCCACGAGATCACCGTCGGCATCGGCGCCACCGGCAGCCTGGCCGGCGTCATCAAGGTCGGTGTGAGCCGCGGCGGCCGTATGACGGACCTGGACAAGCGCATCTACCGCGCCGCGGCCCGCGCCTCGCTCGCCACCGGCGTGCCGATCCTCACCCACCTCGCGATCGACGCCGAGAACGCGATCGCGATCTTCAACGAGGAAGGCCTTCCCCTCGACCGGGTGCTGTTCGGGCATGTCGACGACGGTGTGAACGCCGACAGGACGCGCGACGTCTGGATCGCGGAGCAGGGCGGCCGCATCGGCTTCGACACCTTCGGCTACGAGACCGAGCTGCCGGACCCGCCGTTCTGGGCCCGCCCCCGCAAGGAGCGCCTCGACCACTTCCTGCGGTTCATCGACGGAGGCCGCCGCATCGAGCAGGTCCTCGCCTCCGCCGACGCCAACTGCAGCCCGCTGGGCTGGCCGGGCGTCGAGGGGCACACCGTCAACTACATCTTCGACGACCTCATCCCGGATCTCCGCGCCGCAGGCCTGGACGAGGCCGCCATCGAGACGATCTTCGTCGACAACCCCGCCGGCTTCCTGACCATCCAGAAGTAAGAGAGAAGCACCATGCAGTCCTCGGACCTGAAGAACCTGAAGATCGCGGTCGTCGGAGCGGGATACGGCGGCGCGGCGGCGGCCAAGGCCCTGAGCCTGCTCGGCGCGGACGTGAACGTCTACGAGCAGGCGAACCGGATCCGCGAGGTCGGCGCCGGCATCGGTCTGCGCCCCGCCACCATCAACCGGTTCCGGCAGTGGGGCATCTTCGACGCGATCGCCGGGGTCAGCTCGCCCAGCGAGTACTTCGAGATCCTCACCGCCACCGGTGAACCGATCATGAAGGAGGCGTGGCCGGCCGCCGGGGAGCAGACCCACACGCATCTGATCCACCGCGGCGACTTCATCGACGCCCTGCTGGGCGTGCTTCCCGAGGGCATGGTGCACCTCGGTCACAGGCTGCGGAGCGTCGAGGACAGGGGCGACAGCGCCGTCCTCACCTTCGCGGGCGGCACGACGGTCGAGGCGGACCTCGTCGTCGGCGCCGACGGCATCAAGTCGGTCGTGCGCGACCAGTTGTTCAGCGACAGGAGCCCGGTGTTCTCCGGCGAGCACGCCTACCGCGCCGTGATCCCGGTGGACGACGCCCACGGCATGGCCGTCGACGACAACCTCCGGATGTACATCGGCAAGGGCACGAAGATCTACCTGCTGCCGCTGAGGCACCGGGGCCAGGTGTCGTTCGACATCACCGCCCTCTGCCCGGACGGCACTTGGACGCCCCAGGTCACCAAGGACGACCTGCTGAGGACGGTCGAGGGCTTCGACGAGCGCCTGGTGAGGATCACGCACGACCTCGACATGGACACCGTCAACATCCGCGCGGTCTACGACATCGACCCCGTCGACACCTGGCACTCCGGCTCCGTCGTCCTGGTCGGCGACGCCGCCCACTCGATGCTGCACCACCAGGGCCAGGGCGCGAACTCGGCCATCGAGGACGCCGGGGCGCTCGCCGACGCCCTGCGCGAGGCCGACTCCCTGAAAGAAGGACTCGCGCTGTACCAGGCCACCCGCAAGCCGGTCACCGACCAACTGCAGGCCATCTCGCGCCAGGGCTGGACCGAGGACGAGATCAACGACGTCTTCCCCGGCCAGAAGCCCGCGGCCGCCGCCGCACCGAAGGAGTGACGTCATGCCACTGCACCCCGAGATCGCCGAGTTCGTCGCCGGCCTGCCCACCCCGCCCGAGGGCCCGCTCGACCCGGCCGCACTGCGCGCCGCCGACGAGGCGCACGTCGCTCCCATGGCGGAACGCCTGCCGCTGCACTCGGTCGAGGACGTGACGGCACGGACCGCCTCCGGTGAGGTACCGGTACGGATCTACACGCCGGACAACAGCGACCGTCACGGCCTGCTGGTGTACTTCCACGGCGGCGCCTTCTTCCTCGGCAGCCTGGAGACGCACGACCACGTCGCACGCTCGCTGGCCAAGGAGACCGGGCTCAAGGTCGTCTCCGTCGGCTACCGCCTGGCGCCCGAGGCCCCCTTCCCCGCCGGACTCGACGACTGTCACGCGGTCGTACGGTGGGTCGCCGAGGAGGGGGAGAACCTGGGCTGGGACGGCACGACCCTCGCCGTCGCCGGCGACAGCTCCGGCGGCAACCTCGTGGCCGCGGTCGCGGCCAGGGCACACGACGAGGGCTTCGACCGGATCACCCACCAGATCCTCTACTATCCCTCGCTCGACCTGGACTTCGACGAGGACCGGTACGCCTCGCTGCGGGAGAACGCGGTCGGATACGGCCTGGAGACGGCCGGCCTCAAGCCGTTCAACGCCTTCTACCTCGACAGCGGCGCCGACCCGGCCGACCCGCTGGTGTCACCGGTCAAGCGGAAGGACCTGAGCGGGCTTCCGCCTGCCCTGGTCGTCACCGCCGAGTTCGACCCGATGCGCGACGAGGGCGAACTCTACGGCCGGCGGCTCCAGGAGGCCGGAGTGGAGGCCACGGTGCGCCGTTACGAGGGCGCGAACCACGGATTCGTCCAGCACTTCTCCTGGATCCCCGGGTTTCACGAGGTCTTTGCCCTGACCCGCGACTTTCTCAGCGGGCACCGGCCGGACGACCGAGGTACGAGTGGAGAAGGAGGGACATGACACAGGCAGTCACCGTCCACCCCCTGGTGTCGCCGTGGGGCCGCTTCGGTCTGTACAGCTTCTTCATCGACGCGCCCGAACCGGCGATCGTCGACACCGGCATCGCCTCCTCGCCCGTGGAGGGGATGGCTCCGGCACTGGAGAGGATCGGACGCCGCATCGAGGACGTCCGCTGGGTCCTGCTGACGCACGGTCACATCGACCATGTCGGTGGCGCCTTCGCCCTGTGGGAACTCACCGGCCGACGCGCACAGGTGGTCATCCACGAGGCCGACGCGCCGATGCTCCGCTCGCGCCGGGCCCATGTGGAGGAGTACCGCGCGGGACGCGGCCGGTACCTCCGCGACCCCGAGGGCGAGGCCAGGGTGGCGGCGGCCGCGAACGCCGCCATTTCCGGCGAAATGGAACCCACGCTGCTCCTCCAGGGAGGCGAGACCCTCTCCCTCGGCGGCGACGTCACCGTCTCGGTGCACGCGGTCCCGGGCCACACGCCCGGATCCGTCGCCTACGTGGTCGACGGTCAGCGGTCGGTGTTCACCGGCGACGCCGTGCAGGTCCACGGCGCCGCCAACGGCTTCCCCGGCTACACCGACCCGGCCGCCTACCGCGCCGGCCTTGAACACCTGCGCGACGAGGTCCGTCCGCGGAACCTGTACCTCGGGCACCCGTACCGCCGCGCCGACGGCACACCGTACGGCGTCGAGCTCGACGAGGCGCAGGCCCGGGAGGCCCTCACCCAGAGCCTCGCCGCCGAGCGCCGCGTCGCCGCGGCCGCCTGCGCCTGCCTGGAGGCCGGGCCGCGGGAGACGGACTCGCCGTACTCCCCCTTCGCCCCCGTCGCCGACGCGCTCGGCTACACCGGCGACCCGGCGCTCGAGCCGTCGCCGTTCTTCACCTCGCTGCACGGCTACCGCGCGCAGCACCACCGGACCGCGCAGTACAGGAGCTTCACACCATGACCGACTTTCATACGATCCGGGCGGGCGAGCAGACCATCGCCGTCCGCAAGGACCTGCGGGTGCCGATGCGGGACGCCGTGGAGCTCGCGGTGGACGCCTACCACGGCGTGGACGACACGCCGCGGCCGGCCCTGATCGCGATGAGCGCCTACGGCAAGGAACTGCAGGCCCTCGCCCTCACCACACCGCCGCAGCGCCGGCCCAGCCCGATGTGGGACGGCTGCATCGAGGCCGGTGACATCGCCCGCGTCGTCCGGGAGGGCTACGTTCACGTCATCGGCGACATGCGCGGCACGGGAGACTCCGGCGGCGTCATGATCGGCAACTACAACTTCGGCGGGGTGTCCCAGGGACAGGACCTGTACGACCTGATCGAGTGGGTCGCCGCGCAGCCGTGGTGCGACGGCAACGTCGGCATGATCGGCATCTCGTACTTCGGCTCGATGCAGGTGCTCGCCGCCGCCGAACGTCCGCCGCACCTGAAGGCGATCTTCGTCAGCGGGGGCCACTACGACTTCTACGAGACGACGTACCATGGCGGGATCATGTGGTTCATGCCGCGTGCCGCCCGCGAGGGCCGCGGCGGCGACTCCGGCATCGCGCACACGGACGTCAGGTCCCGTATGCGGGAGGTCCACAGTCCCGAGGAGCTGAGGAAGCTCGTCGACGAGCGGCTGAACGACCCGGACGTGGCGGCCTGGCCGAACCTGGTCCATGTGCTCAAGTACCCCAGGAACCGCGAGTTCTGGTTCGACATCGTGATGAACCCCCTCGACGGCGACTGGTACGAGGAGCGCAACCCGGTCAACCTGGCCCGGAACATCGACATTCCGGTCTACCTGCAGATCGACCAGGGCCGGGGCTGGACGGTGGACGGTCACATCGAGCTGTTCAACGTGCTCAAGGGACCCAGGAAGCTGGACATCGGTTCCTACCCGCCGATGCAGTCCCGCCCCTGGATCGAGGAGCACGACAAGATGTTCCGCTGGTACGAGTACTGGCTCAAGGGCGTCGACAACGGGATCATGGACGAGCCGGCCGTGAGCGTGTTCGTGGAGGGCTCGCGCGAGGTGGTCACCGCGGCGCAGTGGCCGCCGAAGGAGATCGAGTACCGGCCCCTGTACCTGCGCCCGCGGCACAAGCTCTCCTTCGAGCCGGAGTTCATGGGCACCGAACACGCCGCCCCCGACGGCTTCTACCAGGCACCGCTCACCGTGACCGACACGGTGGAGGTGCTGAAGTGGAGCACCGAGCCGTTCGAGGAGCCCGCCGAGCTGATCGGCACCGGTGCCGCGCACCTGTTCGCGTCGATCGACCAGGACGACACCAACTTCATCCTGCGGCTGTGGGACGAGGCCCCCGGTGGCAGGCGGCAGCTGATCACCACCGGCTACCTCAAGGCGTCCCACCGGGAACTCGACGAGGACCGCACCACCGAGGGCGACCCGTACCACCCGCACACCCGGGCGGTGCCGGTGGAGCCGGGGAAGACCGAGGAGTACGTGCTGCGGCTGTACCCGTTCGCCGCCACGTTCCAGCCGGGTCACCGCCTGGTGGTGGAGCTGTCGAACGACGAGCCCCTGGCCGACGCGCACAACGCGCTGCTCCCGCCCGACGCCTTCCACCTTCCGGTGGGCCGCCCCGTCACCCACAAGATCTACCGCGACGCCGCACACCCCTCCCGGCTGGTGCTGCCGTTCACGACGGTCACGGCGCCGGGCGCGACGCGACCGGAACCCACGCGCGACCGGGACGGAGACCGGCGCGGCGGTTCCTGACGAGGCCGACGCCGACCGGGGGACCACCGGCCCCCCGGCGGCCGGCCCGGCCGCCGCGTGTCGCGGAACGTCGCTGCCCGTGGTGGTCTGCGCGTGCCGTGGCGACACCGAGTCACTAGGCTCGACATCGTGTCCACCCTGTGTGTGATGTCGGCTTCCCCGATCCCCGCCGGAGTGGCGGTCGCGACGCGCTATCTCGACCTCGCCGGTGTCTTCTCGTGCGCGCTGCTCGGGGGCGCCGTGGCCCGCACGGCCGGCCTGGACCTGTTCGGGTTCCTGGTGGTGGGCATCATCTCCGGTCTGGGCGGAGGCGTGATCAGGGACGTGCTGCTGCAGCACGGCACACCGGTCGCGCTGACCGACTACGCCTACCTGCCGACCGCCATCGCCGGTTCCGTCGTGGTCTTTCTCATCAAGATCAGCGAGACGTCCTGGACCCGCCTCTTCACCGCCCTCGACGCCGCCGTCCTCGGCTTCTGGGCGGTCACCGGGGTGAACAAGACGCTCGCCGTGGGGCTGGGATGGCTTCCGGCGGTCCTGCTGGGCACCGTGACCGCCGTCGGCGGCGGCGCCCTGCGCGATGTCGTCCTCGGCCGGGTGCCGGCCGTCTTCGGGGGCAACGGCCTGTACGCCACCGTCGCCATCGCGGTCGCCGGAGTCACGGTGCTCTGCGTGTACCTCGGCGTGCCGGCCATCGGCGCCGGCCTGGGCATCACCCTGGCCCTGGCGTTCCGGCTCAGCGCTCTGCGGTTCGGCTGGAACCTGCCCAACAGCCTTGACTGGCAGCCCCGTTCCAGGATGGCCGCGACACTGCGGCACGGCATCGGCACCGCCCGGAAAGGGAAGGAAGACCAGTCCCACCCGCGCAAGGAGTCGTCGTGACCGACCGAAACGGTGCGGTGCTGTCCGGCCTCGCCGGCATCCGCTCCGATCTCGAGGACCTTTACCGCGATCTGCACAGGCATCCCGAACTCGGCCTGCGGGAGCACCGTACGGCGAAGAAGGCGTCCGACACTCTGCGGGCCCTCGGTTACGAGGTCACCGACGGCATCGGCGGCACGGGCGTGATCGGCGTACTGGCCAACGGCGACGGACCCACCGTCATGGCCCGTGCGGACATGGACGCCCTTCCGGTCCGTGAGCAGACCGGTCTGCCCTACGCCTCCACCGTGACCCTGACCGGTCCGGACGGCACCGAGCAGCCGGTCATGCACGCCTGCGGGCACGATGTGCACGTGACCGCCCTGCTCGGCTGCGCGCGGCTGATGAGCCGGGCCAAGGACGCCTGGCGCGGTACCTTCGTGGCGTTGTTCCAGCCCTCGGAGGAGAACGGCGACGGCGCCCGGGCCATGATCGACGACGGTCTCACGACCAGGGCGCCCCGGCCCGACGTGGTACTCGCCCAGCACGTCCTGCCCTATCCGGCCGGCTACGTCGGCACCCGCCCGGGGTCCTTCCTGTCGGCCGCGGACAGCCTGCGCGTCACCGTCCACGGCCGAGGGGCCCACGGCTCCATGCCCCAGGCGGCGGTCGACCCCGTGGTGATGGCCGCCATGATCGTGGTGCGCCTGCAGACGATCGTCTCCCGGGAACTCGCCGCCACCACCCCCGCTGTCGTCACGGTGGGCAGCATCCACGCCGGCACCGGCCCCAACGTGATCCCCGACAGCGCCGTCATCGAGCTCAATGTCCGCACCTACGACGACGCCACGCGCGGCCAGGTGCTGAAGGCGATCGAACGCATCGCCCGGACCGAGAGTGAGGCGTCCGGGGCGCCCAAGGCACCCGAGATCGAGCGAACGGCCGCCTTCCCGCCCACCGTCAACGACGAGGAGACGACCCGGCGCGTCGCCGAGGCGTTCGCGGCCCACTTCGGCGACGACGCGCACACCATCGACCTGCAGACCGCGAGCGAGGACATGAGCGAGATCCCTCAGGCGTTCGGCGTGCCGTTCACCTACTGGGGCATCGGAGGCATCGACGCCGAGCTGTACGCCCAGGCCGCCGAGAAGGGCACCATCGCCCAGGACGTCCCGGTCAACCACAGCCCCTTCTTCGCCCCCGTCGTCCAGCCGACCCTGGACACCGGCGTCAGCGCCATGACGGTGGCCGCCCTCGCCTGGCTCGCCGGCTGACGAACTCGGCACAGGTCCTCGGCGGGCGCTTCCGGCACGCGCACCGCCGATATTCGCTTGCGCACCCTCGTCAAGTGGGCCAGCGTCGCCTGACACCCGACGAAGGCGGAGAAGATGACCACGCGGACCCACCCCCTCGACCACGAACTCATCGAGGCCGCGGCCCACGTCGCCCGTACACGCTGCCGCGGCGACAACCACACCATGGCGGCCGCGGCCCGGGCCCGGGACGGCCGGATCGTCACCGCGGTGAACGCCTACCACTTCACCGGAGGACCCTGCGCCGAGCTGGTCCTCATCGGCACGGCAGCCTCCCAGGGCGCCTACGAGCTGGACACGATCGTCGCCGTTGGCGACCGCGACCGAGGGGTCGTTCCCCCGTGCGGCCGGTGCCGTCAGGTCCTTCTCGACTACTTCCCCGAACTCAAGGTCATCGTCGGCGGGGGCGACCGCATCCGAACCGTCCTCATCACCGACCTGCTGCCCGAAAGCTACGTCTGGGCCGACCACCAGCTCGACCCCGGGGAAGCCGCCCGTGAGTGTGGCGCGAAAGAGAGTTGAGACATCGCCTCCCCCCACGGGAGTCTCCACGTGCTCGCCGAGGAGGACGGCTTCTTCGCCCGGGTCGACGCCGCCCTCAACCCCGCCGCCCCCACCGAACTGCCGCGTCTCGACAGGGAATTCGGCAGCGTCTACGCGACCCGCATGCGTCCCGTGGAGGCGGTCCGCGAACCGGCCAGAGCGCGCGCCCGCCGAAGCTTCCTCAAGGAACACGACGCCGACGTACGTGACTTGCGCAGAGACCTGGTCCCGTCACTGCGCCGCGCGGAGACACGGTACGGCGTGCGCCTCGCCATCCCCGCCCCCTGAAACACGAGACTCAAGGCATTCCCGTCCCGGCGTTCGTGGGCAGGGCGAGCCGCAGCACGATCTCGCCGTCGTAGAGCTTCCCGGTGGGCTCGAACCCGAACTTCCGGTAGAAGGGCCACGGTTCGCCGTCGCCGGGCTCGTAGCTGGTCAGCAGTTCGGTGCCGCCGTCCGCGCGAACCAGGTCGGCGATCTGCGTGAGCGCGTCCCGGCCGACCCCTCGCCCCTGGTGCCGCTTGTCGACGAGGAGGCGCCAGATGAAGTGCCGTCCTTCGAAAGGACCCGTCGGCGGCTTCCAGGACAGCATCACGAAGCCGACCGGCTCGTCGCCGCGGTACAGGGCCCTGTACCAGGGATTGGCCTCGGGCGTCTTCGCTGCCTCCTTGAGCGACCAGGACACGGAGGCGACGAACTGCTTCTGGTCACGGCGGACGCGCAGGGCCCGAACGGCATCCCGGTTGTCGTCGGTGATCTCCCGTAGGTGCACGCCTGGGGAACTCATGCCACACCCTTTCCCGGCTCCGGCGACTGTGCCACCGGACCGACCTGAAGAGCCGCCGTCGCAGCGTATGCGACACACACGATCCGGAGCGTGACCGGCACGCCGGGCTGCGCACGTCATGGCGCCGCTGCCCGGGCTCACGCCAACCAGGCCCAACAGGGACGGCCGCTGGGGAAACTTCAGCCCTGTTCCCGCTCACGGAAGGACCGACACGATCGGCCCAGCTGCTCCAGGCCGGCATCCCCGCCCGCAACATCCGCTACGAGGTCTTCGGCCCCGACCTGTGGCCGGCTCACGCCGAAGGCTGAGCGCCCGACGTCCACACGACAGCATGGCGTCCCGCTCACAGCAGACTGCTCCAGTAGGACGCGAACCGGGTGAGGACCAGGACGGCGATCACGCCGTACCAGGCCGCGAGGAGGATCCAGTGCGTCTCCAGGACCAGGTTGAGCGCGCTCCGGCCTGCCGCCGGTACGGGGATGATCCCGTGTCTGAGGTTGCGCAGTGTGACGTACCAGAACAGGGCGATGGTGACGACCCAGACGACGGCGCAGTAGGGGCAGAGCCGGCCCAGGCCGAACAGTGACTGGTGGATCAGCCAGTGCACGAACACGACGCCGACGAGGGCGCCCGCGTTCAGGGCCGGCCACAGTGCCCGGTGCAGACGTGCCCCGGTGAGCACGGCCACCCCCAGCACGGCGACCGCGGCGAAGGCGCCCAGGCCGAGCAGCATGTTGGGGAAGCCGAACACGCTGCCCTCCGGGCTGGACATGACGCTGCCGCAGCTGACGATCGGACTGAGGTTGCACGGCGGCTCATAACCCGGGTCCTTGAGCAGGCGCCAGTCGTCCACCGTGAGCGCGAAGGAGGCGAGCCAGCCGACGACGCCGGTCAGGGTCAGCAGCCAGCCGATGCGAAGCTGCGAGGGGCGCGCGATCTCGTCGTTCTCCATGACCACGAACGCTCTACGACGGCGTCCACGACCCGGTGGTGGTGGCGCAGTTGCGCGCGCTCCTGCGCGGCGAGGCGATGCCGCAGCGCCAGAGCGGGAGCGACACGCCTGACCCGACCGTCACCGTGCACTGCACTGGCCCGTACGACGGGCTCGACGTGCAGATCAAACGCGTCCTACGGCCCGGGGAGACCGCGCAGAGGCCGTCCGCAAGCCTCCTCGCCGGGTGGACCTGGCCGAACGGAACGACCGCACGAAGCGAATTCGCGGCCATGGCACCACGGTAGGAGTTCGCGGTGGCCGCCTCGGCGGCGCAGCCGCCTGGTGCGGCAGGACGTCACGCGCCGGGACTTGACACCTGCGACGGCAACCCGCGGTGCTTCAGAGGAGGTTGTCGGGGGTGATCGGCAGTTCGCGGAAGCGTTTGCCGGTGGCGTGGTGGACGGCGTTGGCGATCGCTGCTGCGATGCCGACGAGGCCGACCTCGCCGACGCCTTTGGTGCCGGTCGGGGTGGCACGGTCGGGTTCGCCGACGAAGACCACGTCGAGTTCGGGTATGTCGGCGTTCACGGCGACGAGGTAGTCGGCGAGCGAGGCGTTGGTGACGCGTCCGGTGCGCGGGTCGGTGGCGGTGTCCTCGTAGAGGGTCATGCCGATGCCGCCGACCGTTCCGCCGATGATCTGGCTCCTGGCGGTCTTCGAGTTGAGGATGCGGCCGCCGTCGATGGCGGAGACCACCCGCGTGACCCGGACGAGGCCGAGGTCGGCGTCGACGCGTACCTCCACGAACTTCGCGCCGTACGCGCCGGCGAGGGACATGCCCAGTTCGGTGGCGGCCGGCGGGGTGCTGTTGCCGTTCGCCGTGAGCTCGGACAGCCCGTGCCGGGCGAGGATGTCGGCGTACGGCTCCCCGCGGTCGGGGCGGCCCGCGAGGTGGACGCGCCCACCGGTGGACTCCACGTCGTCGGGGGACGCGCCCCGCAGGGGTGAGCCGGCGTCGCCCCGCGCGAATTCCGCGCACGAGCACACCAGTTGCCGGCAGGCGTTGTGAACGGCGTTGCCCAGCGCGCCGGTCAGACCGGAGCCGCCCGCCATCATCGAGTGGGGCATGTCCGAGTCGCCCAGGTCGAAGCGGACCAGGTCCAGGGGCAGCCCCAGTTCCTCGGCGGCGAGTTGGGTCATCACCGTGTACGTGCCGGTGCCGATGTCGGTCGCCGCGCTGCGCACCAGTGCGCTGCCGTCGCTGTGGATGGTGGCCTGCGCCGTACAGGGCTGGGCGAAGTAGGGGAACAGCGCGCTCGCCATGCCGTAGCCGATGAGCCAGTTCCCCTCGCGCATGGACCGCGGTTCGGGGTCGCGGTCCGACCAGCCGAAGCGGCGGGCGCCGACCTCGTAGCACTCCAGGAGCGCCTTGCCCGACCAGGGCAGTCCGTTGCGCGGATCGACGTCCGTGTGGTTGCGCAGCCGCAGCTCCACGGGGTCCATGCGCAGCGTGCAGGCCAGTTCGTCGAGCGCCGACTCCAGCGCGAAGTTGCCCTGTGCCTCGGCCGGGGCACGCATGGACGTCGGCAGGGAGATGTTGAGCCGCGCCTGCCGGTCCTGTGTGGTCACGTGGGGACAGCGGTAGGCGAAGGCGGTGCCCGAGGCGAACGGCTCGTAGTCGCTGCCCTCCATGCTCAGGGAGCTGAGGCTGCGGTGGTCGAGGGCGACCAGTTCGCCGTCGCGTGTGGCGCCGAGGGTGAGCCACTGCACGCCGCTGGGGCGGTGTCCGACGGAGGTGAACATCTGCGGCCGGGTCAGGACGAGCTTGACCGGGCGGTTGAGCACGCGCGCGGCCATGGCGGTCAGGATCACGTGCGGCCACACGCGCAGCGCGGAGCCGAAGCCCCCGCCGACGTAGGGGACCAGGACCCGCACCGAGCTCTCCGGGATACCGAAGACCGTGGCGAGGGTGGTGCGCACCATCGACGGCCACTGGCTGGTGTCGTGGACGGTGAGGGTGTCGCCCTCCCACGCGGCCAGGGTGGCGAACAGTCCGAGCGGGTTGTGGGTGTTGTCCGCGGTGGTGTACGTGGCCCGGAGGGTCACCTCCGCCCTCCGCAGCGCCCCGGCGGCGTCGCCGCGCGAGTGGTCCGTCCCCCACGGGTCCGCGAGTTGCTCGGCCCGGGGGTCCTGGAGGTCCAGCAGCGGTTCCGAGGCCTCGTAGTCGGCCCGCACCAGGCGTGCCGCGGCGGCGGCCTGCTCCGGGGTCTCGGCCACCACGAAGGCGATGTGCTGTCCGTGATGGAGGATCCGGTCGCTCCGCAGGGGTGAGGGCGTCGGCTCCCCGAGCACCGTCGCCGGTCCCGTGGCGACCTCGGGCGCGTTCTCGTGGGTCAGCACCGAGAGCACGCCCGGGGACTGCTCGGCGGCCCCGGTGTGCATGCGGACGATCCGGCCCGCGGCGACGGTGCTCTGCACCAGGGCGCCGTAGGCCTGGCCGGGGACGCTGAAGTCCATGGGGTACGGGGCGGCGCCGGTGACCTTGCGTGGGCCGTCGACCCGGTTGACGCCCGCGCCGACCAGCGGCCTGCTCTCGACGGTGCTCATACGGTCACTCCTGCACTCCCGAGACGGTCTGCAACTGGCGCACCAGGGTGCGCCGGGCGAGCGGCACCTTGAACGCCGTGCCCGGGACGGTCCAGGCGTCGCGCATCGTGGCCCCGGCCGCGTCCCGGAACGTGGCTGTCGTGGCCGGCGCGCCGGTCAGTACGTGCTCGGCCTCGTAGGCCCGCCAGGGCTTCGATCCGACCCCGCCCAGCCCGACACGGGCCTGGCGGATCGTGCCGCCGTCCATGACGAGCAGTACCGCCGCCGAGGTGAGGGCGAACTCGTACGACATCCGGTCGCGGACCTTGAGGTAGCCCGACCGGGCGGCAGACGGCGGCAGCGGGATCTCGACCTCGGTGATCAGCTCGGCGTGCTCCAGCACGTTCTCCCGCTCGGGGCTTTCGTCGGCCGTCAGGTAGAACTCCGTCAGCGGCACCGTGCGACGCTCGGAGACCCCCTGGATGTGCACGACCGCGTCCAGCGCGACCAGGGCGACGGCGAGGTCGGAGGCGTGCAGCGCGATGCACCGCTCGCTCACGCCGAGCACGGCGTGCATACGCGCCACGCCCCGCACCGCGGCGCAGCCGGAGCCCGGTGCGCGCTTGTTGCACTCGGCGACCGTCGGGTCGCGGAAGTAGCGGCAGCGGGTGCGCTGCAGCAGGTTGCCCCCGATGGTGGCCATGTTCCGCAGCTGCACCGACGCGCCCTGCAGCAGGGACTCGCGCACCATGGGCAGCCGCTCGGCCACCGTGGCGTCGGCGGCCAGCTCCTCCATGCTGGCGAGCGCCCCCACACGGAGGCGGTCGCCGCGGCGCTCGATGCCGTGCAGCGGGAGCCGGGTGATGTCGATCAGCCGCGGCGGCTCCAGGACCCCGTCCTGCATCAGGTCCAGTTGCGTCGTGCCGCCCGCCAGGCAGGATGCCGCCGGGTCGTCCGCCAGCAGTCGCACCGCCTCCTGGGTGCCGGTGGCCCGGACGTAGTCAAAGCCGCGCATCGGGGCCTCCTCCGGACGCCGCCTCGCGGATCGCGGCCACGATGTTGGGATAGGCGCCGCAGCGGCACAGGTTGCCGCTCATGAACTCCCGGATCTCCTCGTCGGAGCCGGCCCGGCCCTCGGCCATCAGCGCCACCGCGGACATGATCTGCCCCGGGGTGCAGAAGCCGCACTGGAAGCCGTCGTGCTCCATGAACGCCTGCTGCACCGGATGCGGTCCGTCGGCGCCGGAGATGCCCTCGATGGTGGTGATCGCCCGGTCCTCGGCCTGGGCCGCCAGGGTCAGGCAGGCGAGCACTCTCCTGCCGTCCAGGTGGACCGTGCACGCGCCGCAGGCACCCTGGTCGCAGCCCTTCTTCGTGCCCACGAGGCCCAGCCGGTCCCGCAGGGCGTCCAGCAGGGTGACCCGGGTGTCCAGGCGCAGGGTGTGCGACCGGCCGTTCACGGTGAGTGTCACGACCCGTTCGGTGACCGCGGGACGGCCGTCCGTGTCCCGTTCGCTCGCCACGTCCCTCATCGCGTCCTCCTCCGGAGGGGCCGGATACGACTCGTGCCCCAGGTGGGGGGCGGATCCGGTGAGTGGATTCGTCAGGCGCCACGAAAGGCGGGAATCGACCTTTTCATGCCAATACGTCCGCCTTTCTCCCCAATATACGCCGAACGGGTGTATCGGCACGGGGTGCCCCGGACCGTCCCCACGCCGCCGTCTCCAGGACGGAACCCCTGCTCGACGAGCAGGGGTTCCCGAGCGGGCCCTCGTGTCACTTTCGCCAGAACAGGTGGTGCGCCACGCCGCTCGGGCTGGGCACGACCTCGAGGTGGAACCGGTCGCGCAGATCCTCGGGTGACTCCCAGAGCCGTAGTCCGGATTCGAGCTTCACCGGCGAGACCGCCACATGCATGGTGTCGACGAGGTCGGCGTCGAGGAACTGCCGGATGGTGGTGACCCCGCCGCCGAGTCGGACGTCCTTGCCCTGTGCCGCCTCCCGCGCCTGCGCGAGGACCGCGGCCGGGTCGCCGTCGACGAAGTGGAACGTGGTGTCGGAGAGGGTGAACGACGGACGTTTGTGATGCGTCATGACGAACACCGGGGTGCGGAACGGGGGCTCGTCACCCCACCAGCCTTGCCACTCGTGGTTCTGCCAGGGCCCGCGCTGGGGTCCGAACTTGTTGCGGCCCATGATCTCGGCACCGATGTCGCGGGCGTAGTCCCGCGTGAAGTAGTCGTCGAGGCCCCGGCTCCCCCCGGGATCGGTGCGCATGGGCCAGCTCGCCGTGGCGCCGGCCCAGGCGAACAGCTTCCCGGGATCGACGTGGCCGAACGGACTCTCAAGGCTCTGGTCCTCACCGGCGCCGATGCCGTCACTTGAGACGGTGAAGTTCTGCACTCTCAACAGCTGAGCCACGGATTCCTCCTGTGTTGTCGGACAACAGTGGTGAGACTCTCCGGGCCGGGAAAACTCATCGCTGCGTCCGTACTGAAGGGCCACCCTCGGAATCATCAGGAACGAGGTCGTGTTCGATCACGGCCGAGAAGTTTCCGGATCAGCAAGAACGTGCCCGCGGCGATCAGGGCCACCCCCGCAATGATCAAAATCATCCCGATGGCGATCAGGAATGTCCCGATGAAGACCAGAAGTGCCCCAATCAGGACCAAGAGTGTCCCGATGATGAGGAGAAAGATCGCGAGGACGGTCACGGTTGTCTCCTGTCCTCCCTCCCGCTCTGACTCCTTCCCCGCTCCCGCGCAAACACTCTGCTTCACGATCACCAACGGCTTGCCGCGACACGCCACTGAGCTCGGGCCGGCCTCCGCGGCGTTGTCGAACACCACCTTCGGTGGCACGGCGACCGGCCAGCTCGGCACGGTAACGGTCAACGACCAGCGCGGTGTTGTGCCCGCGCCGTGGACGGCGACAGTGACCTCCACGGCCTTCACCACGGGCGCAGGCGGCGCCAACCAGACCATCCCCGACAGCGATGTCGAGTACTGGTCGGGCCCCGCCACGAGCACCAACGGCAGCGGGACCTTCACCCCGGGCCAGCCCACCGCCGCCGCGGCCGTCGCGCTCTCCTCCGGGCAGACGGCGTTCGCGCACACCGCGGGCGGCGGCGCCAACAACGCCTCCTGGGACCCGACCGTGATCGTGAACGTCCCCAGCACCGTCGCCGCCGGCCAGTACACCGGCACGATCACACACTCGGTGGCCTGACAGCACATGAAGCAAGTTCTGGCAATCCTGGCGGCGGCGGGCCTGTTCGTCCTGCCCGCCGCCGCCACGGCGCACCCGGCACCGGAAGTCCCCCGGATCACCCTGGGCGTCAAGCTGCTCGAAGCCCCCGTCGAGCGCAAGGACGACCCACGCGCCTCCAGTTACATCGTCGACCACCTGGCGCCCGGCAGCACGATCCACCGCAGAGTCGAGGTCGCCAACGACAGCTCCGAGCCCTCGCAGGGGACGAAGCCGCCACCCACCCGCGCCCTGGCGGATGCGGACCTGACCATCAGCGTGCCGGCCAATGCGCCCGTCGGTCAGTACACCGGCGTCATCACCCACTCCGCCGCCTGACCGGCACCGTGATCCGGTGCTACCCGCTCTCGCCCGCCCGGTCTGCCCGGACCGCCTTCTCCTGCTCGACCTGCGCCTTCGCGGGGTCCAGGAGCCGGGACAGAAAGTGCCGGGTGCGTTCATGAGCGGGGTTGCCGATGACCTGGTCCGGTGTGCCGTCCTCGACGATCACGCCGCCGTCCATGAAGACGACCCGGTCGGCGACCTCGCGCGCGAAGCTCATCTCATGGGTGACGACCGTCATCGTCATGCCCTCGTCGGCGAGCATGCGCATCACGGCGAGGACGTCACCCACCAGCTCGGGGTCGAGCGCGGAGGTCGGCTCGTCGAAGAGCATCACCTCGGGGCCCATGGCGAGCGCGCGGGCGATGGCTACGCGCTGCTGCTGACCGCCGGAGAGCGAGGAGGGATAGGCGTCCGCCTTCTCGGACAGGCCCACACGCCCCAGGTTCTCGGCCGCGATCTCCGCGGCCCGCGCCTTGCCCCGACCGAGGACCCGGCGCTGCGGCAGCGTGAGGTTCTCGGTCACCGTCAGGTGCGGGAAGAGGTTGAACTGCTGGAACACCATGCCGATACGGCGGCGTACGGCGTCGATGTCCACATCGGGGTCGGTCACCTCGGTGCCGCCGACGAAGACCTGCCCCTCGGTGGGCCCCTCCAGGAGGTTCACACAGCGCAGCAGGGTCGACTTGCCGGAGCCGGAGGGCCCGATGACACAGACCACCTCGCCCTGGCCGATCTCCAGGTCGATGCCGCGCAACACCTCGTTGTCACCGAAGGACTTGTGCAGGCCGCGGACGAGTATCTCGGGGACAGTGCTCACTTGACGGCTCCCTGGGCCTTGGCCTCCATACGGCGCACCACGAATCCGAGCGGGATCGTGACCAGCAGATAGCACAGGCCCGCGACCAGGATCGGCGTGGAGTTGGCGGTCTGGCTGGCCAGGTCCCGGCCGAACTTGGACAGTTCGCGCTCCCCCAGCGTGACGCCGAGGAACAGCACCAGCGAGGAGTCCTTGAAGAGCAGGACCAGTTCGTTGGTCAGCGGCGGCAGGATGATCCGGAACGCCTGCGGAACGACGATGGAAACCATGGCCCGGGCCGGCGAGAAGCCGAGTGAACGGGCCGCCTCCATCTGCCCCTTGGGCACGGCCTGGATGCCCGCGCGGATCGTCTCCGCCATGTAGGCGGCCGAGACCAGTCCGAGCGCGAGGGCCACCTTGCCGTACGTTCCCCCGATGATCTCCGTGCCGGGGAAGGCCAACGGCACGGCCACACCGACGAAGATGAAGATCAGCAGGGCGGGCAGACCGCGGAAGATCTCGATGTAGATCCCGGCGACCCAGCGGTAGGGGCCCACGGACGACAGCCGCATCAGCGCGATGACCATGCCGAGGACCAGGCCGACGACGAAGCCGGTCAGGGTGAACAGCACGGTGTTCTTCAGCGCCAGGGTGATGACGTCCGGGAACATCCGCCGCGCGATGTCCGCCTGCGCGAACTGGTTCCGCAGCCGGATCCAGTCGGCCGTGGCCGCGAAGGCGACCACGGCGGCGACGAACACGGTGTACTGGGCGCCGCGCGAGAGGGCGCGCCGCCGGCTCCGGGTCAGCCCCCTTCTTCGGGGCCGGACCTCGGCGCCGGTGGTGTCGGTGGTGTCCGTCATGAGGCGGACGGCGAGGCGGCGGACGGGGTGTAGGGGCCGATCCACTGCTCGTACAGCTTCTGGTACGTGCCGTCGGCCTTCGCGTCCTTGATCGCCTCGTTGACCGCCGCGAGGAGTGCGGAGTTGCCCTTCTTCACCGTGAAGCCGTACTGCTCACCGGTGTCGAGGTTGCCGACCACCTTGAAGGCGTCGGCGTTGGCCTTGTCCTTGAGCCAGCCCT
Source organism: Streptomyces sp. NPDC088817 (assembly GCF_044750345.1). Classification (NCBI taxonomy): domain Bacteria; kingdom Bacillati; phylum Actinomycetota; class Actinomycetes; order Kitasatosporales; family Streptomycetaceae; genus Streptomyces; species Streptomyces sp. NPDC088817. The sequence goes on along the minus strand of NZ_JBIVJN010000017.1, from coordinate 18,853 downwards.
GGACCACCGGGTAGTCGATGACGACCGCCTGGACCTGGCCGGTGCGCAGGCCGTTGAGGACGGCGTCGGAGGACTCGAAGGAGACGGGGTCGAAGCCGTGCTCGCGCACGTAGTCCTCCCCGGTGGTCTGCGCCTGGGCACCGAGCTTCCTGCCCTTGGCCTTCACCTCGTCCAGGGACGTGACGCCGCTCTTCCTGTCGACCAGGACGGCCTGGGTGGCGTCGAAGTACGGGTCGGAGAAGTCGACGTTCTTCTTGCGCTCGGCGGTGATGGTCATGCCCGCGGCGGCCAGATCGCACTCGCCGGAGTTGAGGAACGCGCCGGTCTTGAAGTTCTCGAAGGGCGTGTCGAGGATCTGCTGCTTCACCCCGAGGTCCCTGGCGACCAGGTCGATCAGGGAGACGTCGAAGCCCTGGACCTTGCCGTCGATCTCCGACTGGAAGGGCGGGTACGGCAGATGCGTGCAGGTCGTGAGCCGGCCCGCCTTGACGAGGTCGACCCCGCCGTCGGCCGACTTGCCCGCGCCGCCGCTGCCGCTCGACGTGCAGCCTGCCACGAGCACCGCTCCGGCTGTCGCGGTGATGGCGGCCAGGATGCGGACCCGGCGTCCGAGGAGCATGTTCACGGGGGACCTCTCTGTGGGGGACGTGCACATGCAGACTATAAGAAGATCTTTGACCCTCTCAAAGCGCCACCTTCGCGGCCGCTCAGTCGAGGCAGAACTCGTTGCCCTCGATGTCCTGCATCACGAGGCACGACTCGTCGAAGCCGTCGGCCAGGAGCAGGCGCACGCGAACCGCGCCGAGCGCGATCAGCCGCGCGCACTCGGCCTCAAGCGCGGCCACACGCTCCTCGCCCACGAGCCCGGTGCCGACCCGCACGTCAAGATGCACCCGATTCTTGACGACCTTCCCTTCGGGAACGCGCTGGAAGTACAGTCGCGGGCCCACACCCGAGGGATCGACGCATGCGAACCCCGAATCCCGGCGTTCAGGAGGCAGTGAGCGATCGAAGTCGTCCCACGTGGCAAAGCCCTCCGGCGGCGCCGGTACGACGTACCCCAGCACCTCGCACCAGAAGCGAGCGACACGCTCGGGCCGCGCACAGTCGAAGGTGACCTGGACCTGCTTGATCGGCGCCATCTGCCCATCGTATAGGCGGTGTTGATCGCTGCTCCACGGGTTAATCCCCGGCCTGCCTCGGGGAGTGCCCCGTCCCGCCGGCCGGCCGGCATTGACGGCCGTACCGCGTACGCCTACCGTGCCCACACTCGCGCGGCGGACAAGTGCCCGTCGTGACGGGTCCCGAGGAGATGGGGGGCCAGGGCGATGAAGGCAGTGCTCCAGGAGCGGTTCGGGCCGCCGGACATCCTGCGGCTGGGGGAAATCGACCAGCCCCGGGCCGGGGCCGGCCAGGTACTGGTACGTGTGCACGCCGCCGCGCTCAACCCCTACGACTGGCACATGATGCGCGGCGACCCCTACGCGGCACGGCTGATGGGAGGCATGGGACTGCGCCGTCCGAAGCGCCGGGTGGCCGGCATCGACGCGGCCGGAGTGGTGGAGGCCGTCGGTGCCGGGGTGGAAGGGCTACGGCCCGGCACTCCGGTACTGGGCTTCTGTACGGGTGCGTTCGCCGAATACGCCTGCGCGGCGGCGGAGTTGGTGGTGCCCAAGCCCGAGCGTCTGTCCTTCGAGCAGGCCGCGGCCGTGCCGATGGGGGCGGTGACCGCGCTGCGCGGCATCCGGACGGTGGGCCGGGCCCGGGCCGGGCAGCGGGTGCTGGTCAACGGGGCGGGCGGCGGCGTGGGCACCTTCGCCGTACAGATCGCGGCCGGCCTCGACACGGAGGTCACCGGGGTGTGCAGCGCCGGCAGTACCGAACTGGTGCGTTCACTGGGCGCCGCGCACGTCATCGACTACGCCCGCGAGGACTTCACCGACGGAGGTGCCCGCTACGACGTGATCCTGGACAACGTGGGCAACCTTCCGCCGAACCGACTGCGCCGGGCGCTCACCCCGACCGGAGTCCTCGTGGCCAACGGCGGAGGCTCACCCGGCCGGGTGTTCGGGGCGATCGGCGCCATGCTGAAACTGGCCGCGGTCAACGCGGTCTCCCGGCACAGCCTGCGCCCGATCATCCCGGCGACGCCGGACGGTCCGGCCCACGAGGACCTGCTCGCCGTGACCGCGCTCATCGAGGCCGGTCAGGTCACCCCCGTGGTCGGCCGGACCTACTCCCTGGCCGACACGGCCGAGGCCATGCGCCATGTGGAGGAGGGCCACTCACGCGGCAAGACCGTGATCACCGTCCGCTGAGGTATGCGACGCGCTGGTTCGGTCTGCTGCGGGCTGTTCAGGCCAGCGGGCTGTCCGCGAGGCAGGCCAGCAGGTGTGCGGGGTCGTCGTAGACCGCTCCCGCCCCGGCCTGTTCCAGGTCGGCGCGCGGGATGCCGCCGCACAGGACGGCCACGCAGCGCACCCCGGCCCGGGTGCCGGCCCGCATGTCCCACACGGTGTCGCCCACGAACACGGCCCGCCCGGCGGGGACCCCGACCAGTTCGAGGGCGTGCGCGACCGGTTCGGGCGCGGGCTTTCCCTCTTCCACGTCGTCGGAACTGGCCGTGGCGGCGATGGCCTCGTCCGCGTCGATGGCGCGGCGCAGCGCACTCAGTTCGGGGCCGCTCGCCGAGGTGGCGAGGACCACCGTCCACCCGTTCCGGTGCAGTCGTCGGAGCAGCCTCCCGGCGTCCTGAAGGGCCGGCAGCCTGTCGAAGTACTGGGCGTACAGGGCGGTGTGAGCGGCGCTGAGCCGGGAGTCCTGCTCCTTGTCGCGGTCCTCGCCGAGCAGGTGGGCGATCAGATCGGTGGAGCCGAGCCCGACCGCGCGATGGATGGCGTGCATGGGCACCCGGTGCCCTGCCTGCCGGAAGGCCTCCCACCAGGTGGTGACGTGGAGGTGGTTGGTGTCGACGAGCGTTCCGTCGACGTCGAAGACGGCGGCACGGTCCATCCGGGGTCCCTTTCCGTATACGAGTCGAACGGATGAGAGGCACGGGCACCGGACCAGGTGCCCGCCACGCCGGGCGGCGTCCGGCGCTCCCGGTCGTGCCCGGCGACTGGTACCCGGTCACGTGGTCACCACACGCCCCGAGGACGTTCCACACTCATCCGGGTCTGTCCTCACCCCCACCTTCTCAAGGGTTCCCCGGCGCCACCGGGGGACCGCACCACCCGGGGTCCCGCGCGATGCGGTACCGCAATCCCGCCGGTTTGCCCGGATCGCCGTCGGGTACTGCGGTGGGTCGTCCGAGCCGATCCGCCCCGTAGGAGGCCGGCCATGTCCGTTCCCGCCGCACCCGTCCCGAAGGTCGCCGTGATCACCGGTGCCGACTCGGGTATCGGCCGGGCCACCGCCGTACGCCTGGCGAAGGAGGGGATGGACATCGGCATCACCTGGCACAGCGACGACAAAGGCGCGAGGGAGACCGCCGAGGAGATCCGCGGCGCCGGCGGCAGGGCGGCACTCGCCCGGATGGACCTGACCCGCCTGCCCGCCGCCGCGGACGTACTGGACGACCTGTGCGACGAGCTCGGTCGGCTCGACGTGCTGGTCAACAACGCCGGCATCGGCACGGCCACGCCCTTCCTCGACCTCGCCCCGGACGAGGTGCGACGTGTGCTGGACGTGGACCTGGTCGGGCCGTTGCTGTGCGGGCAGAAGGCGGCGCGCCGGATGATCGGGCAGGGCCACGGCGGCCGGATCGTCAACGTGACCTCCGTGCACGAACACCAGCCGCGTGTCGGCGCCGGACCGTACTGCGCGGCCAAGGCCGGCCTCGGCCTGCTGACCCAGGTCATGGCCCTGGAACTCGCCGAGCACGGCATCACCGTCAACGCGGTCGCGCCCGGCGAGATCGCCACGCCCATGACCGGCCAGGAGGACACGGACGTGCGCACCGAGCGCCGTCCCGGGGTGCCGCTCGGGCGGCCCGGTGACGCCCGCGAGGTCGCCGCTGTGATCGCCTTCCTCGCGGGTCCCGACTCCTCCTACGTCACGGGCGCGTCCTGGAGCGTCGACGGCGGCATGCTGCGGATGGGGCCCATGGCCGGCTCGCACTTGGCAAGCGACGACTGGAGGCGCCCGTGAGCGGGGCCCCGCGACCGGCGGGTGTGACGCTACCGAACCCGCGCCCGCTTGACCCGCAGAGCGACTTTTTGCCTTGAGTGGGCACTTCCGTCACGCAGGTGGCGGCTCCGGACGCGCCTGATCTCTTCCCGTGGTGGCGGCGCGTGCTCCTCTCGTCACGCCGGACGGAATGCTTGACTTCAGAACAGCACAGGGCATTTCGCGACTACTCGTATCAAGGTGCGTCCATATGCAGGCAAGGCGAGCAGCATTCCCGTACCCCTGGACCGACGAGTTCGAGGCCGTCGTCCGCGAGATCGTCGGGCCGCTCGCCGACGACGTGGACCGGGCCGGCCGCTTCCCGGGCGAGGGAGTCCGGGCACTGGGCGAGGCAGGCATGCTGGCCCTGCTCCTGTCGCGCGACAGCGGCGGGGCGGGCGTGGGACTGCGCGAAGGCGCGCAGGTGATCGAACGGCTCGCGGGCGCCTGCGGATCGACGGCCATGGTGCTGCTGATGCACTACTCGGCCCTGAGCGTCCTGGACCGGTACGCCCCCGACGACGTGCGCCGCGACATCGCCGCGGGCCGTCATCTGAGCACGCTCGCCTTCTCCGAGCGTGGCTCCCGCAGCCACTTCTGGGCCCCGGTGGGCACGGCCACGCCCGACGGGGCCGACACGGTGTGCCTGGACGCGCAGAAGTCGTGGGTCACCTCGGCCGGCCAGGCCGACAGCTACGTCTGGTCGAGCAAGCCGGTCCAGGCGGACGGCGTGATGTCGCTGTGGCTCGTGCCCGGCGGCAGCGCCGGACTCGAAGTGCGCGGCGAGTACGACGGGTTCGGGCTGCGCGGCAACGCCTCCAGCCCCATGTCCGCGAAAGCGGTGTGCGTTCCCCGGAGCGCACTGCTGGGAGCCGACGGGGAAGGGCTGGCCACGGCTCTGGAGGCGGTGCTGCCGTGCTTCCTGGTACTCAGCGCGGCCTTCTCGCTCGGGGTGACCGAGGCCCTGCTCGGCCTCACCGCCGCACACCTTCGCGACACGCGGCTGGAGCACCTGGACCAGACCCTCGCCCAGCAGCCGCTGACGCGCCACCAGTTCGCACAACTGCGGCTGCAAGCAGACTCGTTGCGGGCGATGGTGGGGGAGACGCTCACCGCGATGGAGAGCGGACGCCCGGAAGCGACGCTGCGGGTCCTGCAGATCAAGGCCCTCGCCGCCGAGACCGCCGCCGCGGTCGCGGACGGCGCGATGCGGCTGTGCGGCGGCTCCGCCTTCCGCCGCGAGACGGGCCTCGAACGGCGCTTCCGCGACGCGCTCGCGGCCCGTGTGATGGCACCGACCACCGAAGCCCTGCACGACTTCTGCGGCCGCACGGAACTGGGCCTGCCGCTCTTCGAGGAGGCCCGATGACAGAGCTGGTGCTCGGCGCCGTCGCGTACGACCCCAAGGTCGTGACCATCTGGTCCGGATTCCGGTCCTGGCTGCGCGCGCATGACCTGCCCTTCGACTTCGTGCTGTACTCCCACTACGAGCGGCAGACCCGCGACCTGGTCGACGGGCGGATCGACGCCGCCTGGCACTCGCCGCTGGCCTGGCTGCGCACCCGTCGGCTGGCCGCCGCGGCCGGGACGGTGGTCAGCCCGCTCGTCATGCGGGACACCGACCGCGACCTGACCTCCGTGGTCGTGGTCCGCTGCGACAGCACGCTTCGCTCGCCGACCGACCTCAAGGGCGCAACCGTCGTCGTCGGCGCGGTCGACTCACCCCAGGCGACCCTGATCCCGCTGCAGCACCTGGCCGACCTCGGCCTGGTCGCGGGCACCGACTTCGAGGTACGCCGCCACGACACCGGAGTCGGCCTGCACGGCGACCACATCGGCGGCGAACGGGACGCGGCACGCGCCCTGATGGCGGGAGCGGCGGACGCCGCCTGCATGATCGACGCCAACCACCTGCTGTTCGCGCAGGAGGGCACCCTTCCGCCCGGCAGCACACGCCTGCTGTCGCGCACCCCGCCCTACGACCACTGCGTCCTGGCGGCGGGGCCCTCCCTGGACACGGAACTCGGGCAGCGGTGCACGGAATTCCTGCTGGCCATGTCCTACGACGATCCCGAAGTCCGCCCGCTCCTGGACCTGGAGGGGCTCACCCGGTGGGTGCCCGGCCGGGAGACCGGATTCGGCCCACTGACCGCGGCCGTCGACGCCACGGGTTTCTACGACGCGAGCGGCCGGATCACCGCGCACGGCTACCGGCCATGACCCACGGCACGGCCGTGGTCGACCTCGGGGCGCTCGGTTTCGAGCAGGGCGCCCACCTGCTGCTGGACCGCGCCCTGCGGCAGGCGCCGCACGGCAGCCGGGTCCAGGTCCTCGGCACGGACCCGGCCCTGCTGCCGCACCTGTCCGTCTGGTGCCGCCGCGAAGGGCACGAGCTTCGGATCGCCGAGCCGAGGGAGGCGCCGGTGGTGGCGCGCCTGCGGGCGGGGCCCGCCGTGAGCGCCCGTCTCAAGGCCGCACAACGCGCCGGTGGCCCGTCCGCCGCGCAGATCGCCGAGCGGGCGCCCCTGCACTGGGGCCTCGCGGCACGCGGGGCGCTGGTGGAGGCCGGCGGCCCCGAGATCCCCTTCACGGTGGTCGACCGTGACATCGCGTGGGCGGACCTCGCGCCGCGCCTGTACCTTCAGGCGGCCGCCTCGCAGTGGGACCCCCGGGGCGCGGTCGACTGGGATGCCGACTTCACCCTGCCCGACGAGATCGAGGCCGCCGTCGTCCAGGTGATGACGTACCTCGTGGAGAACGAACAGGCCGCCCTCGTGGTGCCGTCGCGACTGCTGGTCCAGGTCCATCCCCACTTCCGCGAAGTGCTCCAACTGCTCGCGGTCCAGGCCGCGGACGAGGCCCGGCACGTGGAGGTCTTCACGCGGCGGGCGCTGCTGAGGGGCGGCACGATGGGCACCTCTTCGGTGGGCGGCAGGGCGTCGCTCGCGACCCTGCTGAGCGAGCCGGACTTCTCCATCGCGTCCTTCCTGCTCTCCGTGCTCGGAGAAGGCAGCTTCCTCGGCCTCCTGGCGTTCCTGGAGCGGCACGCCCCCGACCCGGTCACCCGCCGAATCAGCCGTCTGGTACGCCAGGACGAGGCACGGCACGTGGCGTTCGGGGTCGGGCACCTGGAGCACCGGGCCGCGGTCGACCCGCTGCTGCGCGACCGGCTGCGGGCCGCGGTGGAGCGGCGGCACGACGCGCTGATCGGTACGGCGGGGCTCAACCGGGACGTCTTCGACTCCCTGGTGCTGCTGGCTGCCGGCTCCTTCGACCCGCAGGACATCGCACACGGCTGGCAGGCGGTGCAACGGCTGCGCACCGAGATGGACGAGGGACGCCGCCACCGGCTGTCCCGCCTCGGCTTCTCCGACGGCGAGGCAACCGCCCTGTCCGCACTGCACACCCGCAACTTCATGTGAGGCCCACTCCGTCGAGCCGTGCCGGACGCATCCCGGGCCGTTGCGAGGACGGCCTGTTCGTAGGATGAGGTGTCCTGACGGGAGCGCGGTAGGGAGGCCGTTGATGCCGGCTGCCGTGGCCGACGTGCTCGGACCGCTCGCCGAGGTCCTGTCCCTGCGTGATGTGGACGGGCCCGCGACTCCCGGCACGGGTGAGGTCGTGGTGCGCATGCTCGCGTCGACCGTCAACCCCTCGGACGAGGTGACCGTCTCGGGTGCCTACGGGGCGCGGACGTCGTTCCCCATGGTCCCGGGCTTCGAGGGCGTCGGCGTGATCGACGCCGTCGGCCCGGGAGTGCCCGCCGGGGCGGTGGGCGGGCGGGTCCTGCCGCTGGGGTCTGCCGGGGCCTGGCAGCAGTACAAGCGACTCGACCACTCCTGGTGCGTTCCGGTGCCGGACGACCTTCCCGACGAGGTCGCCTGCTTCGCCTACATCAACCCCCTGACGGCCGTGATGATGGTCGAGCGGTTCTGCCGGCCGGGCGTGCGGAACGTGGTGGTCACAGCGGCGACATCGGCCATCGGTCGGCACCTGGCGGAACTCCTGACCGACCGCGGTGTCGCACCGGTCGGGGTCGTGCGGGGAACGCCGGGGCGGGCGGTGGCCGAGCCGTCCCGTTGGCGGGCCGTGATCCGGACGAACGAGCCAGGGTGGCGTGAGGAACTGCGGGCGGTGATCGGCCCGCAAGGCGTCGATGTGGCCTTCGACTGCGTCGGTGGCGACATGGGCGAAGAGGTGTTCACGCTGACGGCCGCCGGCGGCGTGTTCGTCCACTACGGCCTGCTGTCGGGCACGCCGCTCTCGATGGAGCGCCTCACCGGCCGCAGGGACGTACGCGTGGAGCTCTTCCGCCTGCGCGACACCGTTCACGAGGACGGCGGACAGCGCCTTTCCGAGCTGTTCGCACCGGTCTTCGAGAGCCTGCGCCGCGGACAGCTGCGTACGGCCGTCGGGAAACGCGTCGGGCTCAGCGAACTCATCGGCCACCTGCAAAGGCCGGCAAGCGAACGCGCGGGGAAGATCCTTATCGATCCGCAGAGGTGACCATCGCGACCACATGCTCCAGCTGCGTGTCCATGGCCCACAGCCATACGGGTCCGTCGGACGATTCGCACTCGATCACCGAGACGCCGGCCGGCAGCCACAACAGTTCGCGGCCGCCCTTCTGCTCGCGCACGCGGACGAAACGCAGATCTGCCGGGATCTCACGGAGCCGAGTCCACGGCCAGCGGGGTTCCCGTCGAAACTCCTCGGCGTCGGCTCGCACCCGGCCCGGGCTCCATCGGCCGCTGACATTCGGCCGCTTGGCCCCGATCGGGATGAGGACTGCCTGCCCCATCCTGGCCTGTGCCAAGGCCCGCCGAGACCGCCGACGGCGGATCGTCTCGCCGAGCAGCACGCCGAGCATGATGCAGATCCCCGTGATCGCCATGGACATGCGAGCAGTAAAACAGCCGGGTGACTGATCGCGTCAGCCGGGGGCGACGCGGCGGATCGCCAGCGCATCCAAGCGTCGCGTCTTCGCGTCGGACGGCGCGCACACCAGGTGCCCGACACCGGGCGGGGGGCCGGGACCCGGGCGCTCGCCGTTCAACGCGGCCTCGACGAAGTCCCGGAGCCGTTCACCGCATCGGCGGTAGAACCGCAGTTGGGTGCGGCGGCCGAACAGCCGCCACCCGAGAAGAGTGATCCGGTCCAGGGTGGGGGCGCCCTGCGAATGGCAGGAGATCACGAACTGCACCTGTCCCGTGTTCTCCTGCTTCACCACCTCGTAGGTGACCTTGCCGCGCTCCAGGTGGCCCTCCAGGGTCTCGTAGGCCCAACCCCAGGTGCGCTCCGTGTTGTTGCGTCTGTCGTTCACCACCTCGGTGACGCGCACACCGCAGTAGAAGTGCATGCCGTGGAACCGGGCCTCCAGGAGCATGTTCCGGCCGAGGAGGGGCGCGGCCGGGTCGTAGAGTGCCCGGACGATCTCCGGCGGGGAGAACTCGTAGTCGCGGACCAGACGGCAGGCGTGCTCCCAGGGCCCTCCCGGCTCCGGAGCGCCAGGTCGCTCCATCGGCAGCGCGATGCGGTAGGTGTCGATGTTCCAGTACGGGCGGCGTACCTCGTCGGCGGAGTAGTTGACGGGGGACTTCGCGAGCGTTCTCCACACCTGTGCTGCGTCGAGCCGCCCGAAGACCACGTCGCCCATCGCGATCACTCGAATTCTTGAAGTGACTCGCCGATCAGCCACATCGTCGGTGGCCACAGGCCCACGAACAGGGCACGCCGCTCGGCGTTCCCCCGCTGTTCCTGGTCGACCGTCTTCGCGCGTACCCACAACGTCAGGCAGAGACCGATCGCCCCGACGGAGGCAAGTTGCAGGTGCGCGCGGCGTACGCCCGCTCGATGCAGGAGCCGGACCACCATGTGGACCTCCTGGGTTCGTCCGCGTACGGTGTCACGCTTTGTCACTGTCGGTGTAGCAAGGTATACACGTATTTGTGCGTGTTTCCCATGTTTTAGCAGCCTGAAAGGGGGCGCGGATGTCGGAACCGGCCTGCCCTCGTGCTCTCACCGTGCTGGCGCGGTGGCTTCTGGGCACGGTGCTGGTCACCTGGCGCTATCTGTGGGAAACGACCCCCCTGCATCGTGGCGGCGATGCACCGGGTGATGACAGCGACCGCCCGCCCCGGCTGCCCCTGGAAGCGATCGACGACCGGGTGCAGCGGGCGGAGGACGGCTGGGGCCTCCTGTGCCACCGCCTCTTCCAGGTGCGCATCGCCGCCGCCGACCTCGACGCCGACCGGCTCATCGAAGCGGTGTGCCGCGACTTCAAGCGCTTCGTCCCCTCGGAGGTGGTCGACATCCGTACCGGTGAGCTGCGCACCCAGGGCCTCGACGTCGCGGACGAGCTGCTGGTGGAGATGCCGGGGCCCTGGAACGGCCCCGTCAGGGTCGTCCGCCGCGACGCGGATTGCCTGCGCCTGGCGACGCTGCGCGGCCACATGGAGGCCGGGCAGGTGCAGTTCCGGGCGTGGGAGGACGGCGACCTGCTGGTGTTCGAGATCGAGCTGTGGGCCTGCGCCGCCAGCCGCTTGGTGCACCTGCTCTACGCGCGCCTGCGTCTGGCGAAGGAGATTCAGCTCAACATGTGGGTCCGGTTCTGTCTGTCCGCCGTCACGGCCTCCGGCGGACGGCTGGTCGACGGAGTGCACATCCGCACCCGCTGGCTCGACCGTCCGGGCGCGGCACCGGCCCGCCCGATGCCGCGGACCACGCCAACTCTTCTGGCACGGCCCGCACTCACCGCTCGCCACCTGGCGGGAGCGGCCCGTGCGGCGAGCATGAGGCGGGCCCGGCGGCGGAGAGACAACCGGTGACGGACAGCATGATGCGCGAGGCCGAACAGTTCACGGCCACGCTGTCGGCTCTCGCCTGTTGGGGCACTAGGGACGGGTGCAGCGGCCGGTCGGAGGGCGGACGGCACTGGAGGGGGAAGTCGGCCGCGCTCGTGCTCAGGTAGCGGCCGATGCACGCGTTGGCCGTGGTTCTGCCGCGCGCGGCGCAGAAGGCGAGTGCGGAGCGTCCGTCGGTGAAGGGGCCCGGGGCGTAGATCACCCGGTAGCCCGGGCGCAATGACGCGTAGTCGTCGCTGCGGAGCACCTCTGCCTCGGGCACCGACCGCCGGATCGTGGCGAGCCGCTTGTCAAGGTCGGCGGGCTCCGTCGTCGCGCCCGATGTCGCTCCCTTCGGCGGGGCCGCCGCTGTCCCGGCAGTCCGCTCGGACGGAGAACTCACCGCGGTGGTCGCCGACTGAGTGGACGTCATGCTCGGAGAGGTGTCCACCGCACTGCTCGCTCCGTCGTTCCCCGGACCGCGAAGTGTGAGCACCAGCGCGGTCGTCACGGCCGTGGCGGCGGCCGCCAGCACCGTCGCGGTCACCGCGACGACGGCCGGCCTCCGATTCCGCGGAGGGCCGGGCGCGAGGGCGGATCTCGGGGTGTCCGCCTGGGTGGGCGGATATTCGGGAGGAAGCGCCGGAGCCGACGGCACCGACGCGGTCACCGTCGGCCGCTCCCAGCGCGGCGCCGAGGCGGACTCCACCCGCGCGAGCATCGCGTCCAGCTCCTCGGCGTCCGGGCGGGCCGCCGGGTCGCGTACCAGCAGAGCCCGCAGCACGGGGGCAAGGGCACCGGAACGCACCGGCGGCGGCACGGGCTCTTCGAGCACCGCGGCGAGAGTGGCGAGCGTCGTGGCACGCCGCAGCGGGCTGACGCCCTCGACGCTCACATACAGCAACAGGCCGAGCGACCACAGGTCGGACGCCGGGGCGTCGTCGTGGCCGCGGATGCGCTCGGGAGCGATGTACTCGGGTGATCCGACGAGTTCGCCCGTCGCTGTCAGCGAGGTCGAGCCCCGCATCCCCGCGATGCCGAAGTCGGTGAGCACGGCCGTTCCGTCGCCGCGCAGCAGGACGTTGGCGGGTTTGACGTCCCGGTGCTGGATGCCGACCGCATGGGCGGCCCGCAACGCGGACAGCACCTGACGTCCCAGGGCGGCCGCCTCCACGGGCGTCAGCGGGCGGGCCGAGAGCCGTTCCTGGAGAGAGGGCCCTGGCACCAGCTCCATCACGAGCCACGGGTGGGGATCCGCATCGACGGTGTGATGGATGGTCACGACGTTCGGGTGGCTGAGCCGGGCCAGCGCCCGCGCTTCGCGCAGCACGCGCTCACGCGAGACGTCCGACGCCGCCGGGTCCGACCGCACGGCCTTGTGCGCGACCTCCCGCTGCAGCAGCGTGTCCCTCGCCCGCCACGCCGTGCCCATTCCGCCGCTGCCGAGCCGTTCGATCAGCTGGAAGCGTCCGTCCAGCAGCTCTCCCCCTGCGCCCATGCGCAAAAGGTCAGAGCGCGTGCAGGTGGTTGTACCCTGGGTCGAGTGGGCTGTTGCCCGCGCACGATGTGACCGCTGCTGGCCCGAGGAGGTGACGGGATGAGTCCCTGCAGCAGTAGTCCCAGCTCCCATTCCGTTGCACCCGGGGCGCCCGGCGGCCACCGCGCCGTCGTCTGACGGCCGCCTCGACTCGTAGTGCGCAGCGCCGGACGGTGATCGTGTTCGCCGCCGGTGCGCCTCGGGTGCCGATCAGGCGGAGGTGCGTCATGACGATCACCATCACCCTGCCTCGTTTCCTTGTTCCCGAGGTGGCCGAGCGTGGTCTGCGGCAGTTGCTGCCGGTCGCCGAGCCGGCGGTCCTCGCCCTGGCCGACGCGTGCGGCGTCGGGATCCCGGTGAGCCTGCTGTGGTTCGGCGTCAAGGTCGCCCGGTCGTCCACGCAGAGCTGATCGACGAGCTGATCGACAGCCCGGCCCGTGGGAGGCAGACAGTGAACGGTCCGCAGGAACAAGCACGCCTGGCGGTTCGCCGCGCCAGGCAACGGCTGACCGAGGACGCGGCCGCCCTGATGGCCGCGTCCGGGGAAGCCGCCGAGATCGGGATGGAGACGCGTGCGGAAGAGCTCCGACGCGCCGTCCTTGTCGCCTGGAGCACCGGTGTGGCGCCCGAGGACATTGCCCAGGACGCCGGTGTGGAGCTCCGTGTGATCCGTGGGTGGGCCGTTCCAGGCGGTACACGTCCTGGCTCTTGATTGCGTCAAGACCTGGTCAATAAGTTGCGTATACGTGCAAGTACGGCGCTACACTCGTGGAGGTTGAAGAGGCACCTCGTTCGGTGAGGCGTCTTCACGGACACAGGCCACTGACCCCACGACGTCGAGAGACGCCCAGGGTCAGGACAGGTCTCCCCGGCCCAAGGGGTGACCCCAAGTGGCTTCCCGCGCAGAGGGATTACGCCGTGGAGTGCCAAAGCTCTGACGAGTTGGGGTGTACCGGCCGCCGTCGTGCGGACCGGTTCGCTCCTTGCCGTGTCGTCGACGACGCCCCTCGTGCGGGTGTCCCCGGCCGGAAGGAGGCGAGAGACATGGATTGCAGTAGCAGTCCGGGCCACAGTCGGCCCCTGACCCGCTTGTCCTCGCATTCTTCCGGCACGCGGTAACCCTCTCCCCGCGCGGCTGCGCTGCGCCGCGCCCTCCCACCCCTCCTCCGTCCTGACGGCCGTGGAGACGGTGTGGGCTGTCCTGCGCGCCCCGGCGCGTGGGGAGATGGCTGCCTCGTGCCTCCGAACGCCTCCCCCGGTGGGGGGAATTGGGAGGTACCTCATGGCCAACACCACCATCGACACCACCGCCGCGGCAGCCCGCCTCGCGGTTCTCGACGACGCGCACGTCGGCGACATCCGCGGCGCGCTCGGCACCATCAAGCTCGACGACACCGCACCTCGCACCGGCCTGTCGGCCAAGCTCAAGACGCTTCTGGCGATCGTCGGCCCCGGCCTGATCGTGATGGTCGGCGACAACGACGCCGGCGCCTTCGCCACCTATGGCCAGGCGGGCCAGAACTACGGCACCCACCTCCTGTGGACCCTGCTGCTCCTGGTGCCTGTGCTGTACGTGAACCAGGAGATGGTGCTGAGGCTCGGCGCGGTCACCGGCGTCGGCCACGCCCGGCTGATCCTGGAGCGGTTCGGGAAGTTCTGGGGCGCCTTCAGCGTGATCGACCTGTTCCTGCTCAACGCGCTCACCCTGGTGACGGAGTTCATCGGCATCACCCTGGCGGCCGGCTACCTGGGGCTGCCCAAAACCGCCGCCGTGGTCCTCGCGGCCGGGATCATCATCGCGTCGGCGTTCACGGGATCGTTCCGGCGGTTCGAGCGGATGGCGATGGCACTGTGCGCGGCCTCGCTGCTCCTGGTGCCGATCTACTTCATGATCCACCCGCACGCCTCTCAGATGGCGCGGGACTTCGTGCTGCCGGGCCTTCCCGGCGGGAGCGGGCAGCTGTCGACGGTGATGCTCCTGATCATCGGGATCGTAGGGACGACGGTGGCCCCGTGGCAGCTCTTCTTCCAGCAGTCGTACGTGATCGACAAGCGGATCACCCCGCGGTTCATGCGCTACGAGAAGGCCGACCTGTGGATCGGCATCGTGGTGGTGGTGATCGGGGCCGCGGCGATGATGGGCTTCACCGCCGCGGCGTTCGCCGGCACCCACGGCTTCGGCCAGTTCACCGACAGCGCGGGCATCGCCACCGGCCTCGAGCACAGGGCCGGCAAGGTGGCCGGGGTACTGTTCGCGATCGCGCTGCTGGACGCCTCGATCATCGGCGCGTTCGCGGTGTCCCTGTCCACCGCCTACGCGATCGGTGACGTGCTCGGGCTCAAGCACTCCCTGCACCGCGGCGTCCGCGGCGCCAAGGGCTTCTACGCCGTCTACGCCGGGCTGGTGGCCGCCGCCGCGGTGATCGTGCTGATCCCCGGTTCCCCGCTGGGCCTGCTGACCGAGGGCGTGCAGACCCTGGCCGGGGTGCTCCTGCCGTCGGCGTCGGTGTTCCTGCTGCTGCTGTGCAACGACAGGGCCGTCCTCGGCCCATGGGTCAACGGCCGCAGGACCAACGCGTTCACCGCCGCCGTGGTCGGTGTGCTGGTCGCCCTGTCGATCATCCTGACCGCCTCCGTGCTGTTCCCGGACATCTCCGCGCACGCGATCCTGCGGATCATGGCCGGATGCGGCATCGCAGGGGTGCTGGCCGCCGGATACTCCTTCGTCCGGCGTCACAGCCGGACGGCGGAGCAGCCGATCGACCGCACGAATCGGGACACATGGCGGATGCCCCGCCTGGAGACGCTGACCCGGCCGGTGATGTCCACCGCCCACCGGATCGGCATGGGCGCGCTGCGCACGTATCTGCTGATCGCCATGGTCCTGGTGGTCTTGAAGATCGTCCAGGTGGCGCTCGGCCACTGATCGCTGGAGGGCGCCTACCGAAAGCCATCCGGTGACGCGAGGCGTCCGGGGGAGGCCAGGCGCCCTGGGACGGCGAGGCGTCCGGGGGAGGCCAGGCGCCCTGGGACGGCGAGGCGTCCGGGGGAGGCAGGTGCGGCGGATCGGGGCCGTCGCCGAGGACCAGGCGCCCCACGACGTGCCCGGCCACCACCACGCGTTCCACCCCACCGACTCGGCCGGCAACGCCCCTGAAGCAGGTTCACCCGGTTCACTCCGGCCGCGCGTGCGGCCCGCCCTGAAGGTGGCGCCCCGTGCACACCCTGACCACTTTCGAGTTCCTGACCAGGCTCGCGGCCGGCGCGGCCTGCGGCGCGCTGATCGGCGTCGAGCGGCAGTGGCGCGCCCGGATGGCGGGCCTGCGCACGAACGCCCTGGTCGCCACCGGCGCCACCTTGTTCGTGCTGTACAGCGAGGCGGTCGGCGACGTGGGCAGCCCCACCCGGGTGGCCTCGTACGTGGTGTCCGGGATCGCGTTCCTGGGCGGCGGTGTGATCCTGCGCGACGGCGCGGTGGTACGCGGTCTCAACACCGCCGCCACCCTGTGGTGCTCGGCCGCGGTCGGGGTCCTGGCCGCCACCGGCCGGCTGGACCTCGCGGGCCTCGGCACGGCCGCCGTCCTCGCCGTGCACCTGGTCCTGCGGCCGGCCGGACGGCTGCTGGACCGGGCCCCGGCCGCGGGCACCGACCCCGACGCCTCCGGCCCCGCGACCGTGCACCTGGCGTGCGACCGGCCACCTCGGTCAACCGCGACGTCACAGCCGTGCCCGAGCGGGCGGCGTGACTGACGACCCACCCATGATTGATCGCGGCTGCTGCGCAGTGAGGGGCGAGGGCTAGGCTCGTGGCTGACCAATTGTTGTTGACGAGGGGATTCCGAGGTATGAGCGGGCGGGTTACGGCGGTCAGCAGCAACGGGGAGTACTCGTTCACCAAGCCGAACCAGGGCAGCATCAAACTGCTCGCCGGGCTCGGTGTGGAGGGGGACGTGCACGCCGGCGTGACGGTCAAGCACCGCTCGCGCGTCGCGCAGGATCCCACCCAGCCGAATCTGCGCCAGGTCCACCTCATGCACGAAGAGCTCTTCGCCGAGGTCGGTGAGAAAGGGTTCAGGGTGGCGCCCGGCGAACTCGGCGAGAACATCACCACGAGCGGCATCGATCTGCTCGCTCTGCCGGTCGGCGCATTGCTGCGCATCGGGGACTCCGCGGTCCTGGAAGTCACCGGTCTCCGCAATCCCTGCCTGCAGATCGACAACTTCCAGGACGGACTGCTGAAGCAGGTCGTCGGCCGCGACGAGGCGGGGAACATCGTGCGCAAAGCCGGAATCATGAGCATCGTGAGGGAAGGCGGCGTGGTGCGCCCCGGCGACCCGATCGAAGCGGAACTTCCCAGCGGCCCGCACCGCCCCCTGGACCGCGTCTGACCCGGGCGGGCCGTGACATACCGCACCTCCCAACGCGGCGGCGGACACCTGTCCCGCTGGCCAGTACCCGTCACATGGACCGCCAGCGACCTGTATCCACCTTCCGCCCATCCCGACGCGTCCAACACCTCATCCACCTCTGGTGACCAGCTGCTCATCCTGTGCCCCGGCTCCTCAACTACGCGGTCATGGCCAAGTGGCCTACTGGCTGCTCCAGCGGTGCGGATGGCTGGGCTCTTTGGGGCAGGCGAAGATATTGAGTTCGCCCCAGCGGCCCACGGTGACCTCGGTCGGACTGGCGTACAGGTGTGTGGGCAGGTCCTGTTCTTCCAGGGGCTTCCAGCTGCTGCTGCCGTCCCATTCCGAGCTGTCGATGGTCAGCAGCAGGTGCATCGACGTCGAGCAAGTCGGGCAGTTCATGGGGGATGGATCGGTGGTGTGCCAGGAGGCGAAACCGCCCGCACGCCAGCCTGGGGGGAGGGACAGGTCGCACTGATAGTTCAGCGGCTCGGCGGCAGCCTCGTCCGCCGACTGCTCCGCATCCTCCTCCAGCGCTTCTTCCCAGGCGTGGATCCGGGTGCGCAGGTCGTCCGGGAGGAGGCCGGCGAACGGGTAGGTGGTCACCTGCTCCGGGAGCAGCACGCACGGCTCGGGCACGTACCCCTCGAAGCCGACGACCTGCGGCTGCGGCGGCGCCGTCTGCACTTCGGCGACCTCCCACGACCGGCGCCAGCGCAGGTCCAGCAGCATGCCGTAGCCGCTGGGGCCGTGGGCGTCAAAGGGGCACCAGAACACCTGAAGCAGATCGCAGTCGCCCGGTCCGGCCGGCAGGTCGGGGACGTCTCTCCGATACAGCTGAGCAAGGCCGACCAGTGGCAGCGGATTGTTTGCGACGGCCTCGTCAACGCGGTGTTCCTGCTCCAGCCGCTTCAGCAGCTGCCGTTCCTCGTCCGTGGGGCCGGGGTTCGGTTCACGGAGCCAAGCGGAGGTCAGGATCTGCCGCTGCTGGTGGATGTCCGCCGGGCGTCGGCCACGCACGTGACGGTGAGGCTCGGTGCACACCGGCCAGGGTTCGTCCGTCGGCCACAACAGGGGACCGCCCACGGAACTGCCCGCCACGTCCGGTCGGCCTGGGCGAGGGTGGAGCCGAGTGGTGGTGCCCCGGTGGGCTGACAACTCCGGGAAGAGCGCCTCGACATCGAGCGGGCGCGGCGGTGTGGTTCTCGACATGCACGTGACCTTAGACAGCCGCCGAGTGCCATGATGCAGGACCCACGAAGCAACCGCCTCCACACCAGCGCTGTCAGAGCCCGGGTTCTGACAGCGACCGAGAGTTCGGCGCTCGGGGAAATTCTCCAGGGCCGGAGCTGTCTGACCGGCACAATGTCCCGATGACCCTCTTCACCTGCGCGAACTGCCGTCAGCCACTCACCGGAGAGCTCAAGGAAGCTCGGCCGCGGCGCGACACCGAAACGCGGTCCGGCCGCCGGATCGCTCCTCCGCGGATGGCCCGAGGCACCTACGCGATCAGCGATGACGCCGGCCTCTTCATCGTGCATCCCGACGATGTGCCGGGAACGGTTCCGCACCCTGACCACCGGCGTCACAACGGCTGCTGCGGACTCGACGGTCTGGACGGGCCCAATCTCGTCTGCGCGGCCTGTGGTTCCGAGGTCGCCACCAAACAATCGGACTGCTGGACCGAGCATCTGGTGACCCTGACCGCCGCCGCGGTCGTCGGCGAAGCCGAATCCCTGTCCTGAACTGGTCGGCTAAGAAGCTGTTGTCTTTCCGTGCGTGATCGGCAGGTTTCCGCTGGTCGTGGATAGGTGCGGTAGGTCCGTGGGAGTAGTGGCCTGTCACGTCTTCACTCCCCGGGGGGTCTCGAATGCCGTCGGTCGTCGGACTACTGGAACAGC